>SFDX01000008.1 GCA_004557455.1 Akkermansia muciniphila
TGTCGAAGGCCTTGTGCAGCTCCGGTACGCCCCAGAAGGGTCCCTCCACCTTGAAGCCGGCGGGGGCTTGCAACGTGGGCTCCGGTGCCTCGCCCGGCAGGCCGGGGTTCTTGTAATAGGCATGCCACGTCCCGGAGGTCTGACCGCGCAGGGCCACCAGGAAGGGCTTGCCTGCGGCATAGCTGCTCACATTGGCCAGGGCCTGCACCTCCATCTGCGGAGCGGCCTCAGCGGCGGGAGCAAAGGGAGAGAAACCCGAACCGCCGGGCAGGGGGGAGACGGACGGCTCAGCGGGTGTCTCCGCCTCGGCAGGCTCCTCTTCGTCTTCCTCTTCCTCGCCTTCTTCACCTTCCTCTTCTTCCTCCTCGTCAGCGGCGGTATCGGCAGGGGCGACCTCGGGCACGCCCTCAAAACGGTGCTGCACCACGGCATGCTTGCCGCCGAAGGTGAGCAGGCCGCTCAGCTCCGGCAGGAGCTTGCCTTTGAGGGCCTCGTTCTGCATGGAGGCCATGTAGTTGCTGCCGTCATTGCGCTTCAGCTCCAGGCTGTAGCCGTCGGCAGTCTTGGTGAGCTTCTGCTCTGCGGCGGGGTCGATGCTGTTGTCCGCCGTGATGAAGTAGGCCGACTCCACCGCCTCCGGGGTGGAGAACGAGAGGATGACCGCCTGCGGTGTCTGCGTGGCGGAGACGCTCACGGGTGTGTCCCCCAGTACCTCCGCGCGCTGCTCCTCCTGCTGCCAAGCGGGATCGGCCGCGCCGTCTCCCTGCGCCAGATGCAGGGCGGCGGAGTAGGGCTTGGGCTCGCCGCAGCCCTCCTCATTGCAGAGCCCCGCCGTGACGCCGAGGGTGAAATCCGCCTGTGCGGGGGCGTCCTCCTGCGGGGTGACGCGCCAGATAAACAGGGGGTTGGTGTAGACAAAGCCCACGCTGTCGAAGGCCTTGTGCAGCTCCGGCACGCCCCAGAAGGGCCCTTCCACCTTGAACCCGGCGGGGGCCTGCAACGTGGGTTCCGGTGCCTCGCCCGGCAGGCCGGGGTTCTTGTAATAGGCATGCCACGTTCCGGAGGTCTGCCCGCGCAGGGCTACCAAGAAGGGCTCACCGGCACGGTAGCTGCTCACGCTCGCGGCGGCCTGCACACTCATCTGCGGAGCGGACTCGGCTGCCCCGCCCACCGGGGAAAGGGCGCTCAAGCCGAGACTCGGTACCTCGGCACCGACCATGCCCGCCAGGCTTGCCAGCACCATCATTGTCTTGACCAAGAAGTTCATGCTTTCCATTGTACCACAGGCCCCCCCGCTGCGCAAGCTCAATCCCGCCCCCCATTTTCGCAGAACATCCCCCGCACTGCATTTTTTGCTTGCTTTCTGCCGTCTATCGGGTAGAGTAGGGGAACATAACCTCACCACCGACCATGCTTCGCCACTCTCTGCGCCTGTCTCTCCTCGCCTCCGCTCTCTTTCTCCTCCCCGCCTGCGGCGGCGGTGGCGGCGGCTCCGCTGCTGCCTCGAATGAACAAACGGACACCATCAATTTGATGCAGCCTCTGCCGGAGGGATTCACCAGCTCTGTTTTTATGTGTGATGGGCTTTCAACTGACAAGGATGGTCAACCGATTTCCGTTCGATTTGCATTCTTGATCAGCGGGGACTCCAATTCCCCCGCGTATGGGATGTTGGAGGGACTCGCTATATCGGGATTTGGTAATGATGATGAGAAGGACAAGGAATTTAACTTCGAGATGGATTTATCGTCGGCCGGCAACATCTGGAGTAGAACTACGGGTGGAGGGGGGAATATGCAGATTCAACTGGATTTTACAGATGATACATCTATCGTAGGAGGCTCATTGCTGGTAGATTTGTCGGTTGAGCAATTTCAGCCTCTAGCCCCGAAGCTCCTTCGTCGAGGAACTGTAAAAAATCTTGAATTTGCTTTGAAGCCTTCCGAGAAGTCCGGTACTCGGATTGTTAAATGCTCTGGGTTAGTTTTTAATATTGTAACTTATCCCTAAGCGTTTTCTGCTTGGGACCTTTGATTCTATCTCCGTACAGAATCCTCCTCCGTGTTAATCTGTGGACATATTCTATCGCCCATCCCGCTCAGGCGGGATGAAGTCTGAACTGCGCCAATCAGGCCCACCACCTCTCCAAAAATTCCTTTCATTCCGCGGTCAGCCTCCACTCGGGTTCTCCCACCACGGCGGCATGAAGTCTGTACCAAGCCAAGCACGCCACCAACTCTCCCAAAATTCCTTTTATTCCGCGGTCATTAATCCTCTCGGGTCCTCCCACCCCGGCGGCATGAAGTCTGAACCAAGCCAAGCACGCCACTGCTTCTCCCATGGTTCCCTCTATTCCGCGGTCTGCACACCCTCCGGTTGACGTAAGTTTTTTCTATCTAACTTTCTTTCGGCTGGGTGGGGTAACGGGTGGTGGATGGGGTGGGGCGGGAATCCTCGCGGCGGTGCGGGGAAAGACGGTTTTCGGGTGAAAGAGCGGTTTATATATTCGTGGCTTTTCGGGCTTGAAAGGGGTGGCGCGTCATTAAAAATACCGAATTTTTTGCTTGCAAAATCCTACCAGTTCGCTAAAATAAGGACAAATCAAAGGCACCGCTGTGCCCTGTCACTTCGTCTCGTTATCACCTTTCACCAGTCATTCTTCAAGTCATGAAATTACGTCTCCCGGTTCGCCTTAAGCTCGCCGTCTTGGCGGGTCTGCGATCGGTCGCGCAGGCCACTCTTGCTTCCGGTTTCCTGGCCGTCG
This sequence comes from Akkermansia muciniphila, assembly GCA_004557455.1. Taxonomy (GTDB): domain Bacteria; phylum Verrucomicrobiota; class Verrucomicrobiia; order Verrucomicrobiales; family Akkermansiaceae; genus Akkermansia; species Akkermansia muciniphila_D. The sequence continues at coordinate 2,765 of SFDX01000008.1, forward strand.
GTGCGGTGTTCTTCTCCTTCTCTGCGCAGGCGGAGGACGACCCCCTCGCCGTTGCGGTGGAGGACGAGGATGAAACGGCCGTTTTACTTGATGAGGAGGCGAGCGATGCCGCCCTTGCCGGGGCGGGGGTTGCCGAGGCTGCGTTGGATGACTCCCAGGCGGCGGCGCTGGCCGAGGCCGAGCAGGAGCACGCCGCCGAGCTCGGGATCAATGCCACGTCCTCCGCCGTGTCGCAGGCCGCCATTGCGGCGCAGGATGCCGCGGTTTCGCCCGCCCAGGCTGCCGGCGGCAGCCATGCCGATTCCTTTGTCATCGTCTCCGTCCCGGATGCACCCGCGCTTACCCTGCCGGCCGCCGAGGGGGCTGTCGCCCCTTCCCTCTGCGCAGAGGGAACTGCCGATTTCGCAACGAGCACCACCCCTGTTAAAACTGCCTCCGTAGCCGTCCTCCCGCAGGCGTCGTCCTCCCTCACGCTGTCGGAGGATGTCGTCATGGCTTCCTCTCCCGTCGCGGAGGTCTCGCAGACTTCCTCCTCTTCCTCGGCGGTGGCTGCCACCTCTTCCTCCTCCGGGGGCGCTGTTGCCTGCGGCGGCGGAGCGGCCGGCGGCGGTGGCGGCGGCTCTTCTGCCTCTTTCTCGGCCTCCGCGCCGGTCTCGGATGTCTCTCCCTCCGGCTCCGTCGTCCCTTCCGACCTCGTCGCCCCCCCCCGAGGATGTCACCCTTACGCCTTCCGAGCCTTCTCCCTCCCTCCCCGACGACTCCGAGCTCGTCGATACCTCCCCTTCCTCTGACTCTTCCTCTCTCTCCGATTCCGCGTCTCTCTCTTCCTCTCTCTCCGCCTCCGCTTCCTCCTCGGGGGCTTCTTCGTCTTCCCCCGCCGCCCGAGCCTTCTCCTTTAAGCTGCTGGGGAGTACGGATAATGGTGTGACGATCTCCACAGGCGAGACCAAGAATTACTCTGAGTGCATGTCTGCCTCCTCCATTACTCTTGCCGGTGGTACTCTTGTCATTGATGAGGAGGTTCAGGACCCCCCGACTATCACTGCGAACTCTGTGTCTATTGTACAGATTGAGAAAGTTGGCTCCTTGGCGAGTGGTACAATCACAATCACCGGAAGCGGTGCTATTACCCTGACGGGATCCGGCACATATGCTGTTTCGGGGTTTTCTCTCGGGGATAGTGTAAGCTTAGATGGTACTTGGACCGGAACTGTTAAGTTGAGCGGTGGCAGCGGGAGGCATAATTTGGAACAACTCCGAAACGGTTCATTGTCCACCATTGAGATGTATGGCGTGAACGGGTGGTCGACCAATTGGAGTGGAACCGAGGCCGCCAATATCAGGCTGACCGATGTTGTCAGCGATAACGGGACAACGACATATGCTTGGACGAATGATGCGTTCAGTACCCAAGGTACTTATACGAGCATTTTTTCCGGATCTTGGAGCGGACAAGGAACCTTTGTAGCTAAATCCTCAGACGGAAAACTTAATTATAAATACACCGGCGATATTTCCGGATGGACGGGGGCGTTTCGTCTGAATTGGACAGCTAGTGGTCAGAGCAATGCCCTGACCTTCTCCGGAGCTGCCTCTCAAGTTAATGCGGCCATTCTGACCGATGCCGGTACGCTGAATGTTACGGCGTCCGCTGACGGGGGAACTACTTTTGCAAATACTCTGGAGATCTCGTCGTTGACGGCGACGTCGGATTTGACACTCCAAGCGAAGGAAATCGGCGTTGCTACGGTCGATACCATCACCAGAGCGTTAAATGCAAGTGAACGGTCAGTCAAGATTGGTAAAGACGTCACATTGACGGTGGGGGGGAAGACCACGGCAGGGAGCTTTACAAATGCGGGTACGGCTTTGTTGAACGGCGGGGCCAGCATAACCGGGACTCTGACGAATACCGGATCGCTGACCTTAGGCGGCTCGGCCACGGTGGGGAAGATTGACGGCTCGGCCACGGTGACGGGGGCGCTTACATTGACGGGGGTGGGCGATGTGTACCATGATAAGGGTATCCTTACGTTCGAAGCGGGGGCTTCCCTGAGGTTGGGCGGGGGATGTGCCGGTACCTATAGGGTCGGCACTCTTACGGGAGGTATTCTTTCCGAGGACGGTGCTATCACTCTCGCCGGAATGCATACCGGCCATACGGCAGTCTACAACGCAGAGACAGGCGTGATTGTGATTACCTCTGTCTATGGGTGGGCCAACAGTGTCCCTTCAAAATCTAATGAGACCATTGCGTATGTTGCATCCGATGCAACAGAGCAATCCGGCGCATTAAGTGCGGAGTCTAACGTATTTTACACCCTGACCGGTGCTGTCACCGGTTTGTCTGCGACGGCCTATGACATAAAGATCAACTCTGATGCTTCTTCTACTGGTTATGGGGCTTCAGGAACGTGGACGGCGGGCTCTGTCTGGCTGAACAACGGCCTACTGAAGGCCACTGGTGGCTTTAATGTTGACAGCTTGGGTGCCCTGTATGTGACCGATGCCCAGTTGCGTCTTAGCTCGAATGCCTTAGTCCTTAATCCGGGGAAGCTTTATCTGGGGGGAAAGTCGAATATATCAGATGCAGCATACACTAATGCTACTCTTTCAGTAGCTGAATCTGCTACTGTAGCGTGTGATGTGGAGGTAGTGGCTGATACTAAAATTACAGTTTATACAGGAAAGACGCTGACCTTCGAGCGGCAGGTGAATGCCGGCGAGAAAAACGTGGCCTTTGTAGGGTATAACGGAGCAGGGGCTAAGGTGAAGTTTTTATCCGGGGTCGAGTTCGGTCAAATCGGTGTGTCTGCATTCCCCTCGGATATGGATACGTCGTCATCGGGCTTCTCCGGAGGTAATGTTGGTCATGGTATTACTCTGTGTTTTCTCGGGGGAAAATCTACAGTCGCAAGTGTTTCACTAAACAAACCTTCCAGTTACGACAATGGTATCGAGATCGGCGGTGGCTCATCGCCTGCATCCCTAACGGTGACCGGGGCCATTTCCGGAAATAACGGCAACAGTACGGTGAAGGTTTTCGACAAGGGCTCACTAGAGGTTGCGACATACAGTGCCTCGGATCCTCTTTCCGTTTATTCGGGTGGCTCTCTTGAGGTAACCACTCTCTCCGGAGCTGCCACTCTTACGAACTCCGGTACAGCGACGGTCGCACTACACACCGGCAGCGGGAATATCAATAACAATGGCGGAGAGCTTACGGTGACGACCTATACCGGGAGTGGGGCTGTTACCAATGGGAACGCCGGCACGCTGACGATGGGCTCCTATCTGGGAAGCGGGAATTTCTCGAATGTAGGGACGGCAAATTTGGGTTCTTATAGGGGGACCGGAAGCATGACGAACACGGGTTCCCTGACGGTGAAAGAGGAGTTTGTGACGTGCTCCGATTTTGTTAATGACGGATTGTTGACAATCGGTGCGGCGGATCGCGGAGCCGCCGTCAGCCTCGGTGGTGTCTTGACATATAATGGAAATACGATACTGTATGTCTCGTCGTTTACTTTCACCGGGAATTTGGCGCATGCAATTGTGGACGGGGAGTATTCTGACCCCGTGGGGGACAGTGGTAACGGTTTCATCACATCCGGTTCGGCACACATCATCAAAAAAGGGAATAAGACTGCTAAACTGACATACGAGACCGGAAAGGTGTTGATCGATGGTGTAGGCTACGCGTTGGCGAATGATGAGGAAGGTAATATCTACCTGGCTCTGAATGAAGCAACCAAGCATCTCCTTAACAGTACCTATTTCGTCAACACGGGAAATGTTGTGTACGGGGCAACTGATAACAGTACGGGTAATCCGAAGGTAACGGAGCTGTGCCTGACGGGGGGAACGCTGGCGTTGGCGAGGGAGAATTTGGCCTCCGGGGTGAGTCTGTTGGTGACGGGGGACAGCACGGTGGCGATTGGGGCGGGGCGGACTTTGTCGGAGGAGGTGCTGACGATGTCTCGCGGGAGCCTGACGCTGACGGGTGCGGGAACGTACCGCATGGCGGCGACGGATTTCGGGGCGTCGGCGGCGTTGACGGAGGGGGTAGTGCTGGGGAGCACGGAGGCTGCGGCCTTTACGGGTACGGTATGGTTGAGCAGTGGGACGACCCTGAGCGGAACGGATTTAAGCAGGCTGACGAATGAAAGCAACTCCACGGTGACGCTGAACGGTGTGTCCGGGTATCTCAACAGCGGGACGATAGGCACGAAGCTGGTGCTGATGAATGACGGGGCGGTTCCGGCCTTGGCGATCAACTATGGAACGGATAATGATGAGCGTACTTTCACCGGCAGCATCAGCGGGACCGGCACGATAGCTCGTACGAATCGCATGGAGGGGAACAATACGGAGGAACGCGGAGGAATCCAGAACTTCGCGTTTACCGGCAATATCGCGGAGTGGACGGGTGTTTTCGACAACCAAGTGTCCCTGACGACGAATTTAACCTTCGGCGGGGAGGCTACGACGGTGAATGCCACGCTGAAGCACACGGCCAAGAGCGGGGCCTTGAATGTCACGACGGCGGACAATACGCCTGTAACATTCAACGGCGGAATGAGTGTGACCTCGCTGACGGCGGGGGAGAACTCCACCATTACCCTGAACGGCAACAGCAAGGTGAGCGGTGCGGTGGATGGCAGCTTTGAGGTGGGAGAGAAAGGCAGCCTGACGGTGGGCGGTGCGGCGACTCTGACGGACTTGACCGTGAGCGCCGGCGGCAGTGTGACACTGAACGGCACGGCAACGGCGACCGGGGATGTGACCGTGAAGAACGGTGGGTATCTGGCGTTGGGGATGGATGGCCTGACCCTAAGCGGATCGGCGAGCCTGACGCTGAATGACGGCGCGATCGTGGCCCTGCAGGGGTGGACGGCGACGACTACAGAGACGACTACAGAGAAGGTGTCCGGAGTGTATACGACCGGGTACTCCGGGGGGAAGCTGTATACCAAGGATGCCGGGTTTAACGGTAGCATTAACATCGACGATGCGGTGTTTTATGTGAAAGACGGCGCATCGTTCTCCGGAAAGAATGTAAAGGTGGATGAGAACGGGACAGTATCCATTACTACGGCTGCGTTCTACAATGTCGCGAGTAATGATGAGACGACCATAGATGTCGCAACGCGCTCTACTGTTGACTACATCAATGTTCTCGGCACTCTGACGGGGGTGAATAAAGACAATATCGGCTCCTTAGGCTTCGGGGCTTCAAATGCGGCAGGGGTGCAGGGCAGCGGAACTTTGAAATTGGACGGTGAGCTGAAGGATGGCTACTACCTCTCCTCCTTCACGGGTACGATAGCCATCGGGGCCGGGTCTACCTTTGAGACGGACGGGAATGTTGGCCGCAAGATCAAATTGGAGGGCGGAACGCTGCGTGCTACAGCGGACATGACGTTGAAGAATGTTTCGGCAGCTAGCGGTACTGCCAACAAGATTGAGGTTGATGCCGGGAAGGCTGTTATCATTACGAGTTCCATCGGAGCAGAAAACGCCGCGGCCTCCATCACGAAGACCGGCGAGGGCACACTGACGCTGGGGGCTATTAACTCTTCCGGCAATTATATCAGAGGAACGATGTACGGTGATTTGACGGTGGAGGGAGGTGAAGTTGTGCTGGTAACGCCGAATGATGGAGGTAAAGAAAAGGGTACAGTCGTCGGGAAAATAACCATCAACGCCGGGGGTACGGTGACGGCCAATGGTATTGACCCCTTGGGGTACTCAGATAGCACTTGGGATATGAACGATTCGCCCACCTGTACGAAGACTTTGACGATGAGTGGGAAAGAGAACGCCTATGCTATCTTGAATATCGCCTCCGGGAAGCATGTGACGCTGAGTACAGAAGTTTACATGAACGGCTATGCGCAGATTAATGGCCGCCTTCTGAATGCATGGTCATCTACTCATAATACAGACGAACAACAAACTGCTTATGTTAAGGCACGTGGTTTGGGTAATGTAATCAATGCGGACTTCTATCTGCGCCACCATGCGCTCTTTGAGGTAGAAGAAAATGGCGAGTTGTCGCTGAATGGCAGCATTCTCAAATTTACGCTGGGCGGAGCGTTCGACAAACCCATCTTCCGTAAAGCAGGGGCGGGGACGCTGATTCTGGACAGTCCGACGGCGACGACGCTCTACAACCTGCGCATCGAGAAGGGAGAAGTGCGCATCAGCACGGATCTGAGCTTTGCGGCAGCGTCGGCGTTGGAGGATTTCTCCATGACGAAGGACTCGAGCTTCACCGTGGTGGATGACGGCCGGTTTACCTACGGCGGCTGGACCTATGAGATGAAGGACGGCAGCAGCAAGGTTGCGACGGTGACGGCCTCTTCTACAGCATCGGGTTCCTTGCTCTCTTTGTCAGGAATCACGATTGCCGATACCAAGCTGACGAATACGGCTGCCAATACGAGTGCTGACACCAACTCGCCTACCATATTCGCCAAGTTGGACAACGTAGCCTTCACGCAGGACAACAGCGGGGCTGTGACGATAGCCGATGCTGGGGCGGGCACCCAGCACCTGAGCAGCTTGGCGGTGAATGCGGGCAGTGTGACGCTGAACAATGCCCGACTTGATGCCGCGAAGGTGTCCTCCGGGGCCACGCTGAACTTTACCAAGGGGACAGCGATTACCTTGGGCAGCACGATTCAGAATGCAGGCACGGTGGCGCTGACCGGAACGGCAGAGAGCGCGGTGAGCTTTACTGTATCGGATCTGTCCGGCTTCGAGACCTACGGTACGGCCGGGTATCAAGATTCTCGGTACAAGACGTCGGAAGGCGGTTCCGATACAGTCGCAAAAAAGGAATATAACGGATTCTTCCTGGGTGATCAGTATTACTTGGTGAAGAATGCCGACGGAATGAGTGGGACAGAAGAAGCAACAGTCTCCGGGATGAATGTCTTGTACGGGGAGGCCGGTGAGAACAATGCGCCAGCCTCTCATACGGTGTCGAAAGCGTCTGACGGCTCTCTCTATTTCTCCACGTCCGGTGTTGATACCAAGTATTACATCAATAACAGTACCCAGAAGGACACAAACTACACGTACAGTGCCAATGCCGAAAACTCGATGTATGACGGGTATGAGGGGGATACCTCTACCTCCAGAGCTGCCTTTGCTACGTCCGGCATTGTGATGAAGGCGGAGGGCGGCAGGCTGATTCTGGCGACGAACCTGCGGGAGGATAAGGGGAATGAGGTGAGCGACGGCATCATCATGAACAAGGCAGGGAGTATTACGGTAAACGAGAACGTGACGCTGAAGCAAAGCTCCCTGAGCGGCACGGCGAATGCTACGCTGAAGGGGAAGGGAATCTACGATGTGGGCGGCACGAGGTTGTCGGACATTGCCGAGGGCTTTACGTATACGGCTTGGAGGGGCACGGTGCAGGTGAGCGGCGCGGCCGAGGAAATGAAGCTCTCCTACATGGGCAACGCAGGCTCGACGGTTCAGATGACGGGGGTGAGCGGCACGCTGGAGGATACCGTGACGGATGAGAAGATCTACGCCATGGACATCGTCCTGGTGAACGGCGTCGTCCTAGTGAACGGCAAGGAAAGAGCGCTTGCGCTTGAATTCACCGCAAACAACGGCAGCGACATCACCTTCAGCGGCGAGATTTCGGGCGCCGCTACCAACACTGAAACCGGTGCAGGAAGCACCATGAAGGTGAGCGGAGCTACGGCCCAAACCGTTCAAAATATTACGTTCACCGGCGATATGAGCAACTGGACCGGGGCTTTTGAATCCGGGCAGGGCACCGTGAACCTGACGCTGACGGGGGATGCGAGGGAGGTGAATGCTGAGATTCATAAGGATGAAACATCTGATATCTTGAATATATCGATAGATGGTTCAGAGACTCGAACCTTTAATAAGGTGGTTTCGGGTGACAAGCTGACGGTGACGGCAGGTGATGGAAATACAAGGATTATCCTGAAGGGGGGCGGCAGTGTAGTGACATCGGCTGTGTTGACGGATAATAACGCAATTCTCGAGGTAAGAGATGATGCATTTATGGTATGGAATGGAGCTGCCTCTTTCGCTGCGAATGGCTCCTCCGGCATCGATATAGCGGATACTTCCGGGGTAGTGCAAACGACCATACGTACCTATGTACCCACAGTTGCCTCTGCCCAGACAGAAGAGGATGCCGGAGTGACGCCGCTGAATTCTGTCTGCGGAACCATCACGAATGCTGTCTTCCGCTACGATGAAACGAATAAGAAAGTGACTATTTCGAAAATTGAATTGCAGAGCTCGGCTCGTATCGAGAACACGCTTATTGACCTGAAGGCGGGTACCACGCTGGAATTGAGCAACATGGTGCTGGCGGATACGGTGAAGATTACCGATGCTTCCGCTAAGATGATCTCGACGAATAATGTTGTGGAGCTCGGCAGCAATAATGCCAAGGTGAACACAACGGAAGGTCGGGATTTGGGCGGTGTGACTCTGCAGAAGACCGGGTCGGCAGTGTCTGCCGCGGGGGCGCTCACAAATGTTTCCGGAAAGGTGTATACCATAGACTTCACGGGGATTCAGAATGTAGATATTACATCCGGAACGTTGACCTTTGATTTCAACGCTTACTCGGGTGAGGTCAATGGCCGGACGCTGACGGGCTTTGAACTCTTTTATGAGTTGGGGAAGACCTATGACTACATCGCAGTGAATTTTGTGGCGGATAGCGGAACCTCCCCTGCGGCGACGCTTCAGTATGAGACCTTGGAGGTGAAGTCCTCGATCACCAACGGGCAGGGGGCGACAGCGACGTCGACGGGCTACTACAACGCGAACTCCACGAGCGGGGTGGTTGTCTACTTTGACGCGATGGCGCTGCCGGAGCCGACGACATCGACCCTGGCACTGCTGGCCCTGACGGCACTCTGTGCCCGCCGCCGCCGGACGCAGGCGACCCGCTGACAAGACTGCACACCGCCAAGCCAAGAGAGAGCGAGAGAGAAAGGACCGCGGAATAAAAGGAATTTTCGGAGACTGAAAGCCATGCTGCTCTCAGGCAAGACGTCGGAGCATGTTCACAGTAGGTGGCTTTGGAATTTAATTAAAATAACAAAGAGACCTACTACCACAGCGCTATGAAGTCTGTACCAAGCTCGGCATGCCTCTGACTCTCCAAAAATTCCTTTTATTCCGCGGTCATCAATTCTCTCGGGTTCTACCACCACAGCGGTATGCAGTCTGCACTGAGCTAAGCAGGCCATTACCTCTCCAAAAATTCCCTTAATTCCGCGGTCATTTTATTCTCGGCCTCTCCCGAATCGGCGGAGTGAAGTCTGAAAGAAGCGGGCAACCGGAGGGAACCGGTTGCCCGCGTAGGAGTTAATGGTGATGGAGCCGGGGTCAGCCCTTGAGAGCGGCGCCCGCCTTGGCGTCGATCGCCTTCTTGGCGAGATCGAACACAGCCTTGAAGCCCTCCGGGTTAGCGATAGCGAGCTCGGAGAGAGACTTGCGGTCCAAGCAGATACCGGCAGCCTTGAGCCCCTCCATGAAGCGGGAGTAGGTCAAGCCCAGGGGACGCACAGCGGCGGAGATACGCGCGGTCCAGAGGCGGCGGAACTGGCCCTTCCGTCTCTTGCGGTCGCGGTACTCATACTGCCATGCCTTGTAGACGGCATCCTTAGCGTAGCGGAAGAGCTTGCTGCGGAAACCGCGGAAGCCCTTGGCGCGGAGCAGGATGCGCTTGCGGCGGCTGCGGGAAGCCGGCCCATTAGTAGCACGTGCCATAGATGATGTATAGTATAAACGGGTGAACGAACTGTTCTTCCTCACCTCCTTGCAGTCTCGCTCGTTCGATCCATTGCATGAATGGAAGGCTGCATGAAGGCCGCCCGGTCAGCGGGCGGGTGCTTGGCTGGTAGCCATGTTCCTCGGTTTAAGCGAAGGGCATGTTCTGCTTGACTGCCCAAACCTGGGTAGCGTCCACCAGAGCGGGTTTGCCCAACTGACGCTTGCGCTTGCTGGACTTCTTCTGGAGGATGTGACGCTTACCCTGCTTGCGACGCAGAACCTTGCCCGAGCCGGTCACCTTGAAACGCTTGGCCACGGCCTTACGTGTCTTGTTGATACCACCTTTGCGGGTCATGGTGCGAGGATTATACGCTGAATTTTTGAAAAGGCAAGAAAAATCTCACGTTGGGGCGGATTATTTCTCGTTTTGGAGGGCATAACCGGCTCTTTTTCGCTCAGTCGCGTCCAAAATACGCTTTCGGAGGCGGATAAAGTGGGGTGTAGCCTCCACGAGCTCATCGGCCTCGATGTACTCGATAGCGCGCTCGAGGGAGAAAATGCGGGGCGGGGTGAGCGCGATGGAGATATTCTTATTCGCCGAGCGGTGGTTGGTGAGATGTTTCTCGCGCGTCGGATTGACCGGGATGTCGATGGGCTTGGGGTTCTCGCCCACAATCATGCCGACATAGACCTCATCGCCCGGCGAGATGAAGAGCGGCCCGCGCTCCTCCATGGCCTGCAGGGCGTAAGGACTCGCGACCCCGTTCTCCATGGACACCAGCGTGCTGGTTTGGCGCGTCACGATCTCGCCCGCGTAAGGAGCGTACTCCTTGAAGAGGTGGGAGAAAATACCGTGCCCGCTGGTGAGGTTCACCAGCTCGAACTCGAAGCCGATCAGCCCGCGGGTGGGGATGGTGGCTTGGATGTAGGTGCGCCCGTTGCCGTTGGCATCCATGCTCTCCAGCAGGCCCCGGCGATTGCCCAGGATGCGCACCGTACCATTCACGCAGTCATCCGGCACCTCGATGTACACGGTCTCGAAAGGCTCGCAGGTCACGCCGTCTATCTTGCGGGTGATGACCTTGGGGCGCGAGACCAGCACCTCATAATTCTCACGCCGCATCTGCTCCACCAGAATAGCAATCTGCATGGTACCGCGCGCGGCCACCCGGAACACGCCCGCCAGGTCCGTATCCTCCACCTTGATAGAGATATTTGTTCGCATCTCACGCCTCAGACGGTCGCGAATCACACGGCTGGTGACATTCTTACCGTCCCGCCCGCCGAGGGGCCCATCGTTAATACTGAACTCCATCTGCACGGTCGGCGGCTCGATATCCACGAAAGGCAGCGGCTCCCCCTCCGCCTCCGCCGTGAAGGTCTCACCGATGTCCACGCCCTCGAACCCGGCCAGACCCACGATGTTACCGGCCTCCCCGACGGCGGACTCGGTATTCTGCAAACCGCTGTACTCGAAGAGCTTGGTCACCTTACCGGGCACAACGGAACCATCCGCGCGGTGCAGGTAGAGGGTATCCCCCTTCTGCACTCGCCCCTCCGTGATGCGCCCCACGGCGACACGGCCCACGTAGTCATCCCAATCGATGTTCGAGATCAGCATGCGGAACGGCTGCTCCGGGTCGGCACCGCGCGGGGCAGGGATGTGCTGCACGATGCGGCGGAGCAGGGGGGTGCAATCCACGGGCGGCTCGCCCTCCGGGCTGTCCATAAAATAGCCGTCGCGCGCGGAACCGTATACGAAAGGCGCCTCGAACTGCTCCTCCGTGGCATCCAGGTCCATGAGCAGCTCCAGCACCTGGTCGCGCACCTTGAGGGGGTCGGCATGCGGGCGGTCGATTTTGTTAATGACAACGATGGGCAGCAGACCCTCCTGAAGCGCCTTACGCAGCACGAAACGGGTCTGCGCCTGCGGGCCCTCGTAGGCATCCACCACCAGAATAACACCGTCCACCATCTTCATCACACGCTCCACCTCCGCGCCGAAATCGGCGTGTCCGGGGGTGTCCACAATGTTAATGGTGTAATCGTTCCAGTGGATGGACGTGTTCTTGGCCTTGATGGTGATACCCTTCTCACGCTCCAAGTCCATGGAATCCATGGCGCGCTCCTGCACCTCCTGGTTTTCCCGGTAGGTTCCGCCGGCCTTCAGCAGTTGGTCAACGAGAGTCGTTTTGCCATGGTCCACATGGGCAATGATGGCGAGATTGCGGAATTGGGAGGGATTGCTCATAATATCTGAAAATGGGAGCGCCGCGCGCGGTCGCGCGGAGAGTATAGCACAAAGCGGACGGGAAGGGAAGCCCAAAATGCGGCAGCGCCGGGGCGTGGCTAGATTTTCTTCCGCAGAGCGGCCGGCAGAATCTTGAGCTTCTCGCGATACTTGGCGACGGTACGCCGCGCGACGGTGATTCCCTGCTCGGCCAGAGCGGCCTCCAGCTTGGCATCCGAGAGCGGCTTAGCGGGATTCTCCCCCGCGATGAGGGCACGGATGGCCGCCTGCACGGAATCTGCGGAAACGGCCTCCCCACCCGCCGCCGCCGGCAGAGCCGCCGAGAAGAAACGGCGCAGCTCGAAGACCCCGAAATCGCAGCGCAGGTATTTACCGTTCACCGCCCGAGAGATGGTTGACGTATGCACCCCCGTCGCCTCCGCGATGTCCTCCATCCGCATCGGCAGCAACGCCTGCGGCCCCTGCAGGAAGAAAGGCCGCTGCCGCGCCACGATAGCCTGCGCCACCTGCAGAATGGTCTGCTGGCGGTCCCCGATGGCCTTGATAAACTCCTTGCCCTCCCGAATACAGCGCGTCAGGTAACTGTGCACCTCCCGCCTGTCCGCGTAGTCCGCCAGCATATCGCGGTACTGCTCTGCGATACCCAAGCGCGGGATGCCCGCATTCGTGAGCTCGACCCGCAGCTCCGAACCATCACGAATCACGACGAGATCCGGCTCGATGACATGCTGCTCCGCCGGAGAGAACGCCGCCCCCGGGTCCGGGGTCAGCCGCGTGAGCCGCCGCGCCGCCGCCGCCACCTGCGCCTCCGTACGCCCCAGCGCCGCCGCGGCCTCCGCATAGCGGTGCGCCGCCAGGGCATCCCAGTGCCGGCGCACCAGCTCCGCCGTCAGGGACCGACCCTCCCCCAGGCGCTCGAGCTGCAGCAGCAGGCAGTCCTGCAGGTTCACGGCCCCCACCCCTGCCGGCTCCAGGTCCCGGATAGCAGCCAGCGCCGCACGATACGCGCGGGCGGGCAGGGCATATTCCGCAGCGATGCGCTCGGGCGGCTCCTCAAAAAAGCCACGGTCATTCAGGTGCTCCAGCAGGCAGAGCGCCGCGGACTCCGTATCCGGGGGCAGGGCACTGCGGCGTATCTGGGACTCCAAGTGCTCGTGCAGGGTCTCCTCGCTCACCAGGTTATCCATCACCAGGTCATGCCGGCGGGTGGCCTCATAATCCGGCGCCCCCGCTGCGTCCTGCGGGTCCTCCTGCGGCGGGGGCGGCAACTCCTCCAGCACGGGATTTTTCTCCAGCGCCTCATCCGCCATCAGCCGCAGGTCCATATTGGTGGCCAACAGAGTGCGCATGAACTGCTGCATGGTAGCGGTTGCCACCATGCTCTGCCGCATGCCTTGTTCCATTCCCTGTGACCCCATCTCATCTGCCTTGCCGGCGCGGGTATTATAGCACGGCGCGGGGCATTCCGCAAGAGCCGGAGTGTGTATGCGGGCGGGCTGCTGACAGAGAGAAAAGCGGGCATGCCGCATTTTTCGGATTGACACATGCGGGGGGACTGCTATAATGGGGCCATGTCAACAGAGACTTCCTACGTAACCTATGCAACTCCGCAAGAGGTGCCCGCGGAGTTGGTCCGCTCGTACATGAACAAGGTGTACAACTGGATGGCGCTTTCCATGGCTGTCACCGCCGGTGTTGCCTACGGTGCCATTAACTACGCGCCGATGACGATCTGGTGTTGGGAGCATCCCTTCCTGCCCATCATTGCCACCTTTGTGTGCATCCTGGCGATGGCCTTCGGGCGCAATCACATTTCCGCGTCCGGTCTCGGGATGCTCTTCCTCGTCTTCTCCGCCGCGGAGGGCGCTGTGCTCGGCCCGGTGCTTTCCCTGTATACCACGCAGTCCCTGGCCACGACCTTCGCCTGCACGGGCGGCATGTTCCTGGCCATGTCCATTTACGGCCGCACCACCAAGCGCGACCTCTCCGGCATGGGCGGCACGCTGATGATGATGCTCTTCGGCCTCATCATTGCAGGCATCGTCAACATTTTCTGGGGCAACGGCATGTTGGACCTCATCTGCTGCGCCGTCGGTGTGGTGGTCTTCTCCCTCTTCACGGCCTACGACACGCAGATGCTGCTCAACCAAGGCTTCTGTACGGATGAGGAGATGCGCCGCAAGGGGGCCATCCTGGGCGCCTTGTCCCTCTACTTGGACTTCCTCAACCTCTTCCTCTACCTCCTGCGCTTCCTCGGCGATCGCGAGTAAGGGAAGACCCCGCTTTTTTTCAGCCCCGGTGTTGTTCACACCGGGGTTTTTTATTGACTGGCGGTCGATGTTTGATATAATGGAGGCATGTCCGATGATGCCGAGCAGAAGCGCGCGTTTTTGTGCCGGGTTCACCTGTGGACGGCGGTGCAGTTGGCCCTGGCTGCCGCTCTGACGGGGTGGTGTGCGCAGGCCCCCGAACTTGCCGAATGGGTGCGGGGGAATTCCCTGTTCCTCTATATAGCGGGCGGCCTGTGTGTGGTGGTTTGCCTGTGGGGGTGCAAGCGCCTGACGACGGGGGCTTTGCGCGCGGCCTTGCCGGTGCCGGCGGCGGTGACGGGGCTGCTGCTCGGGGGGCTCCTTCCGGCGGAGACGGCGGAGTATTTACTGACGGGGATGGGCGGCGCGGCCGTGGCCTGGGCGCTTATCGCCTGTTATGGGTATCTGACATCGAATGCGATGGAGGGGACGCGTTTCTGCATCCTCTGTTCGCTTGTCGCGTTTGCGTCCCTGTCCGTGCTGTGGCTGATCTGCCCGGAGGAGGAGGTGCTCATTTTCCCGGTGCTTTACGGCATTACCCTTGCCGTGCCTCACTCCAAACGCGTCAATAACTGCTCCGTCAGCGGTGACGAAGATGCTGTCGGTGCCAAGGAAGAGGTGCGCGACAGCATGGTCTGCCTGGTCTACCCCCTGTCCCTCATCGTGGTGCTGTCATTTGTGGGTGTGATCATGGCCCTGGGCCTGCTCTTCTCCATGGAAAAAACGGACGACGATAAGTGACAAACCGGAGGGGGTATGAGACTTCATGCCGCCGAGATCGCAGAGGGCGAGGGGAGGCTGACCGCGGAATAAAGGGAATTTGGGGGAAAAGGAAGTTTTATGCGGAGGTATGTTGGAGACTTCATGACGACGATTTGGTAGAGACCGATTAGGAACTGACCGCGGAATAAAAGGAATTTTTGGAGAGTCGGTGGCCAGCATAGCTCAGTACAGACCGCATGCCGGCGGGATAGTAGCTCCCTTGATTGTTTGATAAAAATCTAAAGCTGCCTACTATGAACATGATCCGACGTCTTGCCTGAGAGCAGCATGATATACAGTTTCCAAAAATTCCCTTTATTCCGCGGTCCTTAACTTCTCGCTCTCGATTACCACGGCGGTGGGAAGTCTCATTTCTCCCGGGGATGAAAAAAGGGGGCTCCCGGAGGAGTCCCCTATGTGAGTGAGGGTGGGTGGGGGCTTAGGCCTGTTCGCCGGGCAGCAGTTCGTCCTCCACCATTTGCTCGAGGGTTTGGCGGCGGCGAATGACGCACCACTGCGTGCCGTCCACGAGCACCTCGGCCGCCAGGGGGCGGGAGTTGTAGGTGGAGGCCATGCTGAAGCCATAGGCACCGGCGCTGAGCTCGGCCAGCACCTCCCCGGGCTTCACGTCCGCAATGCGGCGGTTCTGGGCCTGGAAGTCACCGGACTCGCAAATCGGGCCGACGATGTCCGCCGTGATCTCATCCCCGCTGTGCTCCGTGACGGGCCAAATCTCGTGGTAGCCCTCGTAGAGGGCGGGGCGGATGATGTCATTCATGCCTGCGTCAATCATCTTGAAGGTCTTGGCCTCCCCCTTCTTCTCATACAGACAGGTGGTGAGCATGGCGCAGGCATTGCCCACGAGGCGGCGGCCCGGCTCCACCAAAATACGGAGCTCGAGCGGCTTGAGGAGCGGGATGATGGCCTGAGCGTAGCTGCGGATGGTAATCTGCTCCGGGTGGGCCGCCCACCACTCTGGCTTGCCGGAGGCCAGGCAACCGTCGTAGACGATACCGATGCCGCCGCCGATGGACCAGAACTCGATGCCGTAGAGCTCCTTGAACTTAGCAGCGATGGGGGCCACCTTTTCAATGGCCATCACAAAGGGCTTCACCTCCGTCAGCTGGCTGCCGATGTGCATTTGCAGACCCTTGATGCAGAGGTTGGGCATCTCTGCCGCAATGGTAGCATACAGGGACTCAATGCGCGAGATGTCAACGCCGAACTTGTTCTCGTTGGTGCCGGTGGTGATATACTTATGCGTGTGCGCATCCACATTCGGGTTGACACGGACGGCCACGGGAGCCTGGCAGCCGAGCTCGCCCGCGATGCGGTCGATGGTGCGCAGCTCGTTCTCACTCTCGCAGTTAAAGCAGTAGATACCCTGCTGCAGCGCATAGCGGATCTCCGCCTCCGTCTTGCCCACACCCGCATAAGTGCAGAGAGCGGGGTCCCCGCCGGCATTGATGATACGCCAGAGCTCGCCGCCGGAGACGATATCGAAGCCGACCCCTTGCTGCGCCATGAGGTGCAGGATGGCCTTGTTCGAGCAAGCCTTGACAGCGTAGGCTATGTGGGCATTCAGCGGCGCGAGCTCGCGGCGGAACTCCTCCAGATCCTCGAGAATGGTCTTCTTGCTGTAGACGAAAACCGGGGTGCCGACAGCGGCTGCGATGTCCGCCAGATTGACCTCCTCGCAGTGCAGCGAGCCGTTTTTGTATGAGAACGAGTGCATATGTGTAAGTTAAGAAGAATGGTGAGAAGAAGGGGCCGGCTTGTTATCCGCCGCACCCTTATCATCGAGCATGGTCGCGAGCCAAGAGAGATCCCGGGAGTTCTCGAGCGCGAGCTTGATGAGCACGGAGATGGGCACGGCCAGGAACATACCGCAGGGCCCGAGCACCCAGCCCCAGAAGATAACGGAAAGCACCACCACGGTGGTCGCAATGCCGAATTGCTTACCGAGGAAGAGCGGCTCGATACCGTTACCGATAGCCATGTTGATACCCAGGAAACCCACCGCCACCACAGTGGCATCTCCCCAGCCATTGAAGAGCAGGGCCAGCAGAATGGGCGGCACGGCGGCCACGATGGAACCGATGGTGGGAATATAATTGAGCACCCAAGCCAGTACCCCCCACAGGAAGGCGAACGGCACCCCCATCGCCGAGCAGAGCCCCCAGGCCAGCAGGCCCGTAAAGAAGCTGGCAATGGACTTGATGAGCAAATAGCGCTGAATACCCTGCAACGCGCGCACGACGTTCTCCTTGCCCCGGCTGCTGTTCGGCAGCCGCTGTAGGTTGCGGTAAAAGAGAGGCGCCTCCCCCAGCATAAAGGTCATGAGCACCAGCACCAAGGTAATGGCCGAGAGCGCGGACACCATGTTCACGGAGAGCCCCTGAACAAAGCCGATCATCCGCTCCGTACCCAGCAACTCTGACGGCGCCCGGAACTGCGGAGAGTCCGCCAACTGCGGGGCTATACCCAACAGGGCCTCCCGCGTCTGCTCAAAGCGCTCCACGAACTTCTGCGCCACATCCCCCCGCAGCGTGGCCACGATGTCCGCCGCCAGAAAATTCAGCAGATAATAAATAGCCAGAATGACCCCCAGATCCACGAACACCGTAGTAGCCACGGCCAACCAGTGCGGAAAGCGCAGCCTAGCGCGCGCCGTCGCGGTGATGGGGTAGCTGATAATGGCCAGGAAAGCACCCATCAGGACAATGGAGACAACCTGACCCATCTGCCGCATCCCCAAAACGAGAACAACGGCAGCAGCAGCGGCAACGAGAAAGCGCGTACCCTCCCCCGGCACACTGCGGCCGGCAGTCGGGCTCTGGTGGATGTCGTGTGGCATGCGCCCGGTATTCTACACGCTCCGCCCCCGATTGGCAAGGATGATGACGCGAGTAGAACGCACTTTCCGCCCTCCGTACGACCTCGGCGGCCATTTTGGGCTTGCAAAATGCGCAGAGTTTGCTATGTTGGAGGCCGTACATGACCAGCAGCGACGACGACTTGAAGACGGTATACTTGGCCCTCAACGGCAGACGCACGGGGCCCTACTCCCCGGCGGACCTGCGGAGGCAGATTCGCATGGGCGAGTTAGCTGATTCCGTCTTTGCCTGGCGCAGCGGCATGGCAACGTGGCTCCCCCTGCGCGATGTCCTCGGCGACCTGCCCCCCGTGCCCCCGCCGCCGCCGACCGCCCCCCCGGAGAGCGGCAAGGAGTTCTTTGCCGACATCACCGGCCTGGAGCGCCTGGAGGGCTTCTCCCTTCGCCGCTTCTTCGCCGGCATCTTCGCCCGCCACACCCCGGAGGAGGTGACGGACTTCTTCTGCATGGGCGGCTCGAACACCCGCCTACCGCTCAGCCGGGTGCAGACGGAATGGCCCTCCCCGTGGATTTTCACGCGCCTGATGCTGCTGGCGGTGGTGCTGTACGTGGGCTTTTACTGGGGGGTGGACATGTTCCGGAACCTCAAGCTGGTACCGGGGTGCATCTTTGTGGGTAACTTCGGCATACCCTTCTGCATCATGGTGCTGTTTATGGAGCTGAACGTGTACCGCCACGTCTCCTTTTACGCGGTGTTGAAGGCCTTTATGCTCGGGGGCCTGTTGGCAATCTTCATCGCACTCTTTCTCTTCGGGCAGACCGGCTTCTCTGCCGCACCCCTCGCCGGTATTATTGAGGAACCCGCCAAGCTCGCCGCCGCCGTGCTCATCGGCCGCAGGATGATGGACGGACGCGCCCTGACCGGCCTGCTGCTGGGCTCTGCCGTGGGCGCCGGGTTTGCCGCTTTCGAGAGCGCGGGCTATACCTTCGAGAGTATCATCGCCGTTTGCATGGAACTGAAACGGGACGGCGAGGCCCCCGTGGACCCGGGAGCGCTGATGCAGATGCGCGCCGTGCTCTCCCCCTTCTGCCATGTGGTGTGGACGGCCATCACCGCGGGTGGTCTGTGGCTGATGATGGGGCGCCTGAAAGAAGAAGGGAAACCCTGCAGTGCCCTGCAAGCCCTGAGCGAGAAACGCCTGCTGGCCCTGTTTGCCGTGCCCGTGCTGCTGCACACGCTGTGGAACTGCGATTGGGTGCAGAACTTCGGCATTGTCTCCTACGGCCTGCTGGGGCTGGCCGCTTGGATTACGGCCCTGCGCCTGGTGCAGGCGGGGCTGCGCCAAGCCGCCAAGGAGAAGAGCGATGCCGGCCTCTAGGTGAGCGGCAACTGCACCTCCGGGTAGCGGTAGGGCTCCTGCTCCTTGGGCCGGATAAACACCATCATGAAGGAGAACACCCCGATACGCCCGAAAAGCATGTTGACCGTAATCAGCAGCTTAGAGGCCAAGCACAGGTGCGGTGTAACCCCCAGGGAGAACCCCGTGGTGGCAAAGGCGCTCACCTCCTCAAAAAACAGGGCTTGGGTACCGCCCGCCTCCGCAGCTGTCTCCGGTTCCAGCATCAGCAGCACCAGGGTGCAGAAGATCACCCAGCTGCCCGCCAGCACCAGCGTGGCCATGGCGCGGCCCACCGTGCGGCGCGCAATGCGGCATTTGTGCAGCACCACATCCTGCTCGCCCCGCAGAACACGCAGAACCTCCAGCACGCACAGCATGAATACGGGCGCAAAGACCCCGCCGCCCGTGCCGGCCGGGTTGCCGCCGATGAACATCAGGATGCAGACGAACAGTTTGTGCGCGGGCCCGTAGGTGTTCATGTCGCTGATGTTGAACCCGGCCGAGCGTCCCACGGTGATCCATAGGGACTCCCAGAGGGTCCGGAGGGTGCTTCCGCCGTGCGCGGAGGGCTCCAGCGCGCCGAACAGGAAAAGCAGCAGCGTGCCCGCAAGCGTCACGACGAGCGTAACGCGCACCGCCACCCAGGCGTGCGTGCTCCAGCGGGCGGGATTCGGCCTGCGCCGGAGCCGGTTCCGCAGGCGTTGCACGGCCTCCATATACACCCCGAAGCCCAAGGTGCCCACGACGGTGGTGAGCATGATGATGCTCTGGCTCGTGTAGTTATACAGAATGCACTCCTGCGCCATGTTATCGGGGAAGAGCGAGATGCCGGTATTGCCGAAGGCGGAGACAGCGTGGAACAGCGCGTAGAACCACAGGTGCTCCTGCGGTACACCCGGCACCCCCAGCCAGGCGTAGTAGAGCGCCGCGGTGCCCAAGGCTTCCACAACAAAGGTAACCGTGATGATGAACCCGATGAGCGAGGGGATGATGCTCAAGTCTTCCCGGTCCAGAATGCCGGAGATCACCCGGCGGTTCTGTATGCCCAGACGCTTACCCAGCAGCATGATGAGGAAGAAGGAGAAGGTCATGACCCCGATAGCGCCTACCTGAAAATCCAACAGCAGCACGCATTTACCGAATGGGGTGAAGGTGCCGGCCACATCCACGCAGGCCAGGCCCGTGGTGGAGGAGGCGGAGACGCACATGAAGAAGGCATCCTCCGGGGCTATGCCGTTGTGGGTAGCCCCGGGGGTCATGATCAGCAGGGTGCTGAGCAGATTAAAGGCAACCATGCCCGTGAAGAACACGATGGCGGGGGACCAACTCTTGTGCCCGGGGTGAAAGTCCGCCCGCCGGCGGGCCCGGATGTAGCTGATGAGGTTGAGCACGGCGAGGGTGCCGATGGCGAGGCAGCAGACGAGGGTAGCCGTCATCAGCGCCGGGTTGCGCACGCCCTTCAGCACCTGCACCAGGCAGGGGACTGCGACGGCTGCAACGGCCAGTTGAATCCACAGGATGGGCGGCCGGTCGTGCTTCTGAATATAGGTGGCAACCCAATGCACCGGCACGGAGAGACTGTTGAAAAAGACGAGGCCTGCGATAAAGAGCAGGCATGTTTTCTCCATGTGCAGCAATTGAGCCTCCGAGACGCCTGCGTTCATGAAACAGGCCTGCCACAGCACGATCACCAAGATTAGGATGCCGGAGATAATCTCCGGTATCTGCAAGGTCGTGTGATGTCGTCTTGCACCTCCGGTTTTCATCGGCGGGCTATTATAGCACAGAAGCGGCCGGGTGGCAAGCCGCATGTCGGCGGAGCTGCGTCAGGTGAGCGGCAACTGCACCTCCGGGTATTGGAAGGGTTTCGGGTCCTTTTGCTGAATGAAGATCATCATGAACGCGAACATACCGATGCGCCCGAAGATCATGTTGACGGCAATCAGCAGCTTGGAGGCCGTGCAGAGTTGTGCGGTGATGCCCAGGGAGTAGCCCGTGGTGGTGAAGGCGCTTACCTCCTCAAAAAACAGGGCCTGCAACCCGCCCGCCGATCGGGCTGTCTCCGGCTCTAGGAGCAGCAGCACCATGGTACAAAGGCAGATCCAGCTGCCCGCCAGCACGATGGTGGCCATGGCGCGGCCCACCGTGCGGCGCGCGATGCGGCATTTGTGCAGCACCACATCTTGCTCGCCCCGCAGAATGCGCAGGACCTCCAGCAGGCAGAGGGCGAAGACGGGTGCATAGATGCCGCCGCCCGTGCCGGTGGGGTTGCCGCCCACAAACATCAGGAGGCACACGAACATTTTGTGCGCGGGGCCGTAGGTGTTGATGTCGCTGAGCGTGAAACCCGTGGAGCGTCCCACGGTGATCCAGAGGGACTCCCAGAAGATGCGGTGCGTTTCCCCGCCGTGGTCGGAGGGCTCCAACGCGCCGAGCAGGAAGAGGATCAGCGTGCCCACCATCGTGACAATGAGGGTAACGCGCATCACCAGCCAGGCATGCGTGCTCCAGCGGGCGGGGTTCGGCTTGTGCAGTATTTTATGCCGCAGGCGCTGCATGGCCTCTAGGTACACGCCGAAGCCCAGGGTGCCCGCAAAGGTGCAGAGCATCATGATGCTCTGGCTCGTGTAGTTATACAGAATGCACTCCTGGCCCATGCTGTTCGGGAACAGGGAGATACCGGCGTTGCAGAAGGCGGAGACGGCATGGAAGAGGGCGTAGAACCACAGGTGATCCTGCGGTACCCCGGGGACGCCCAGCCAGGTGTAGTACAGGGCTGTGGTTCCCAAGGCCTCGACGCCGAAGGTGATACAGATAACGGATTTGATGAGCGAGGGGATGATACGCATGCCCTCTTGATCCAGGATGCCGGAGAGCACCCGCCTGTCCTGCATCCCCAGGCGCTTGCCCAGCAGCATGATGAGGAAGAAGGAGAAGGTCATCACCCCGATGGCGCCCACCTGAAAGTCCATCAGCACCACACATTTGCCGAGGGGGGTGAAGGTGCTGCCGACGTCTACGCCGGTGAGCCCGGTAATGGCGGAGGCCGAGGCGCAGATGAAGAAGGCGTCCTCGAGTTTGATGCCGTTGTAGGTGGCCCCGGGGGTCATGAGCAGTAGGGTGCTCATGAGGATGAAGGCGACCATACCCGTGAAGAAGACCACGGCGGGGGACCAGCTCTTGTGCCCGGGGCGGAAGTCGGCGTGCTTTCGGGCCTGGATGTAGCTGATGAGGTTGAGCACGGAGAGACCGCCGATGACGAGGCAGCAGGCCAGGGTGGTCGCCATCAGGGCCACGTTGCGTTCGTCCTGCAGCACCTGCACCATGCAGGGGGCCATCACGGCGCCGACCGATAGCTGTATCCAGAGGATGGGCGGCCTGCCGGTACGCTGAAAAAAGGTGGCGATGAGGTGCACGAGCACGGAGAAGGTGTTGAAGAAAGCTAGGCCGGCGGTCAGTACCAAGCTGGCTTTTTCCATGCTCAGCAGCTGCGCTTCGGAGACACCGGCTTTCATGAAACAGGCCTGCCAGAGCACGACAAACAGGATCAGCATGCCGGAGATAATCTCCGGTATCTGCAGAGCCGTGTGGTGCCGTTGTATGCTGCTTGTCGCCATCGGCTCCAGTATACCACAAGGGGGAGGGCAGTGCAAGCCGTATGATACCGGCGGCTGCGGAGCATGCTGACAGAGTGTCTGCTTGCGCCGGCTGCGCGGTGGGGGTAACATGGGGCTGTGCATGGCGGTGTGAGCAGAAGCAACGGGAGGGGCCGGGCCGGCTTGGCCTTGGTCTGCGCGGTGCTGTCTCTGCTGGTGCACGGCGGGGCGGCTGTGGGTGTGGTGGTGTTGCAGGACCTGTTGCCCGTGCCATCGGTCTCCGAGGCGGGGAGGCGCGCTGCGGAGCCGCCGAAGGTGCGGCTGTTGCGGGTGCAGACTGCCGAGCAGGAGAAGCCGCTCGCTTTTGCCAAAACGGACCCGGACCGGCCGCAGGAGTCTCCGGAGAAGCCGGATTTTATCGGCGCGCGCGATGCCCGGGCTGCAAGTGACCCGCATGCCTATGCCAATCGGTCGGAGGAGAATGCCCCCGCCATGGAGGGGGATGCAGCGCGGCAGGAGCTGAATACCGTGGAGCAGAATCGACAGGATGGTTTCATCGGGTCGGAGGCCGCTTCCGCGCCTCCCTCGCCGAATCAGCCCGCGCCGCCGCAGCAGTCCGCAGAGTCGGCGGAGCAGGGGAGACCGGATGAGCCGAGCGGTGCGCCGGAGCAGCCGGCCGAACAGCAGCCGGCCGCGCCGCAGGAGAAGGAGCAGGCCGGGCAGACCGTGGTGGCTGCGGAGTCGGCGGAGGAGAAGGCAGAGCGGGAGGAGAAGAAGGGGGAGTCGGCGGCCCTCTCGATGTCGCCGCGGAAGGTGTATTATGACCCGAGCCTTACGCCGGAGGCGCAGCCGGGGTTCCGTACCTTCGAGCGGCGGTCGCGCAGTACGGGCAGTTTTGTCGTGGGGCGCGGGGCGTCGTTGAATGTGTCTCGTACGCCGATGGGGAGTTACCAGGCGCATCTGTACCGGCTCATCGCGGCCAATTGGTACGCCCAGTGTGATGAGCATCGCGGGGATATCATCCCGGGGTCTATTACGGTCAGCATTCGGATCAACAGGAAGGGGCGCATCGTGAATATGGACCTCGTGCGCCGCAGGGGGGCCGGTATCCTGCAGCAGAATTTCACCCTCCTGGCTATTCGTCAGACTACGCCGCCGCCCATGCCCAAGGAGGTGCAGCAGGAGATGGTGGGGGACCTGTTGGAGCTTTTCTTTACCTTCATTTTTCAGTAATCAATCATCGTTCGCTTATGTTACAATCAATCGTTGACTTCCTGGATGTCTGCCGACCCTTCGGTTACCTGCTTTTGCTGTGCTCGTTGACCATGGTGGCGGCAGTGTTTTACCACCTAATGAGCCGGGGTAACCTGCGTGCCCTGCGTCGCTTGCAGGCACTGCCGCTTTCCGGCTTGGCCTCGGCCTGCTCGCCCTCCGGCGGCCCGCTGGAGGCGGAGGTGGTCTTCATTCGCGAGCACCGGGATGCACCGGGGCTGGAGGCGGAGGTGGAGGCGCACCTGCGGGTGTTCATGGATTCCCTGCGCTCGGGGCTCTCGCTCATCAGTACCATGACGAATGTGGCGCCCATGCTCGGTATCCTGGGCACGGCGCGCGGTTTGGTGACCATCTTCGGTGTCTTCGGCAGCGAGGCCGCGCAGCAGGGGATCGCGCTGGGTATCTCCCAGGCATTGTATACCACCATCTTCGGGCTTGCCATTGCCGTGCCGGGGGTGATCGCTACCGCTTGTTTCGAGCGCGCCCTAGAGCACCGCGCGGCTCTCGTGGAGGCTTTCTTTGCTCATTTGCTTGTCAATCGTGATAAACTGTAAGCCATGAAGATTTATTCCCGCAAGCATCGGCAGGAGGGGATTCCCCTGGTCCCGATGCTGGATATTCTCACCATCCTGCTCATCTTTTTCATCGTTCACACGGAGCTCAAACACCGTGTCAATGTTATCAATCTGGAGCTGCCGCGTACCTACCACATGGCCGGTCAGCAGGATAAGGCGGAGTCGTTGCTGCTCGAGCTAGGGCCGGATGGTTCCCTCGTGTTTGACGGGAAAGCCATCGGTGCCGCAGAGCTTCCGGAGGCTGTTCGGCGACTGCATCAGGCCGATCCCGATGCCTCGATCCAATTCGCTGCCTCCGAGGCCGCTGCCATGGGGCGCTTTGTGGAGGTGCTCGATTGCCTTACCTCCGCCGGTCTCCGTGTGGAGCAGGTGCCCGTGCGTATCGACTACCGCGGTAAATGACGGTGCCGAGCCCCGCAGCTCAGTGGCTCCTCGGGGCTTGTCGGAGGAGGTTGAGGAGGGCGGGGTCCTCGGTGAGGTCGAGCGGGGTGAGATTCTCGACGTTCGGGCGTATGGTGGCGCCGTGCTTGAGGAGGAGGTCCACGAGGGCTTTGTTGCCGCTTTGTACGGCGGGGAAGAGGGCGGTCTCGTTCTCTCCGTCGGTGGCGTTCACCCGGGCTCCGCGGGAGATCAGCATGGCGGCAATCTGCGTGTTACCCAGCACGCAGGTATCAAACAAAGCCGTCTCGCCGTCCATGTCGCGGGAGTTCGGATCGGCCCCGCCGTTAAGCAGGCAGCGCACCACCTCGACGTGCTCATTTTGGCAGGCATGGTAGAGGGGTGTTTCCCCCTGCGCATCCTTGGTGTTGGGGTTGATTCGCTGTTTCAACAGAAGCTGCACGGTCGGCAGATCCCCGCTGATGGCGGCCAAATGCAGCAACCTCTCCCCCTCCCACAGCCCGATAGCCTGCGCCGCCTCTCTCGTCGCCCCGGCATCCTTCTTCAATCGAGCATCAATATATTCGCGCATGCGCGGCTCCTCATCGCGTAATACCTCCAACTCATCCGTCATCCGCTGCTCACTCGTCATCTCATGCCACGCCGTGCTGCTGCACCCCGCCGCTACCAAGGCCAATGCCGTACACCATATGCTCTTCATAACCCTATTCTACCCCACCCCGCTCCCGCTTGCAAGCCGTTTCTGCGGCTTCTTTTCGCCCTTTTGCCCCACCCCGTACATCGAAAACCCGCCCCTCCGCGTTTTTGGCTTGCTATTTGCCTCCCGGTGTGCTAGACTGCCTCTCGCAATGATACGTTGCGAGGTGTCGCTCGGCGAGGCTCTCTTCTCGCTTTGCTTCACCCCTTTCGGTAGCTTGACAGAATGCGAAACTTCAGGATGGGCGGCGCAGCTTCCGCTTTGGCTGTGCCGCTTCGGGGCGGGGGTGTCTTTCCCATTCCCGCCCCCGTGGGAGGGGATGGGTGCCATGTAGGGGGCGGTGGGGGAGCGTGGCTTGATTTCGAAGTAGCCCCCACAAGGGCATTATGGAAAGGCAGCCACAGCAATCGCGCGCTGTTTGTCCCCATTTCGAAGCAGCCCTCACAAGGGCATTATGGAAAGCGGCTGGAGGCTCACTCATTACGAATGCAACCCATTTCGAAGCAGCCCTCACAAGGGCATTATGGAAAGTTCACGCGCGAGACAGCTGTGACGCGAGCTAAATTTCGAAGCAGCCCTCACAAGGGCATTATGGAAAGCTGCTCGGCGTTGATGATGCCTTCCACGATGTATTTCGAAGCAGCCCTCACAAGGGCATTATGGAAAGGCAACTTATCCCCGGGATTAAAGAGAGAATCAATTTCGAAGCAGCCCTCACAAGGGCATTATGGAAAGCGGCAAACTCGTGCAGCGAGCTCTTGCTGATATTTCGAAGCAGCCCTCACAAGGGCATTATGGAAAGCAACCCGATTGAGCAGGGCTTGAAGGTCTTTGATTTCGAAGCAGCCCTCACAAGGGCATTATGGAAAGCCTAAGATGTATTTGGTAGAAAGCAAGTACCAATTTCGAAGCAGCCCTCACAAGGGCATTATGGAAAGCCATTGTCGTGTGTGGTTGATGTTCTGTCTTTATTTCGAAGCAGCCCTCACAAGGGCATTATGGAAAGTCTTCTCTTGCCCGGCGGCATACTGCGCGGCATTTCGAAGCAGCCCTCACAAGGGCATTATGGAAAGAGGTGGAGGAGCTCATCCCCGGTAATGCCACCATTTCGAAGCAGCCCTCACAAGGGCATTATGGAAAGTTCCAGTACTCCGACTACAAGGGGGAGCCCGTGATTTCGAAGCAGCCCTC
Organism: Akkermansia muciniphila; assembly: GCA_004557455.1. GTDB lineage: Bacteria > Verrucomicrobiota > Verrucomicrobiia > Verrucomicrobiales > Akkermansiaceae > Akkermansia > Akkermansia muciniphila_D. The sequence goes on from SFDX01000008.1 coordinate 29,845, forward strand.
ACAAGGGCATTATGGAAAGCGGATGTCCGACCACTCCATCCGCGCCACCTCATTTCGAAGCAGCCCTCACAAGGGCATTATGGAAAGGAACTGGGGGCAGACTTCCGCGAAGAGCTCCGATTTCGAAGCAGCCCTCACAAGGGCATTATGGAAAGGCATTGTCGGCGAGTATCACTGCATAAAGGAGATTTCGAAGCAGCCCTCACAAGGGCATTATGGAAAGGGCGCATCGCTGCCTGCGGTGAGGGCTGGTCATTTCGAAGCAGCCCTCACAAGGGCATTATGGAAAGCCTGAAGTGGAGAAAGCCATAAGGGCATACATTTCGAAGCAGCCCTCACAAGGGCATTATGGAAAGGTAAGTGTGTAAGTTGTTGATAGTGAACGACTTACATACTTGCCGATTTCATGAATCGATGAAAAAGGGAGCGAAAGCTCACCAAAATAAAACAAAGGGAGGGAAAGGCCGAGGCTTGGGGATGACAGATTCCCCGAGCAAGACGACCTGTTGCTCCCAAGCGGAGCGGTCGATGGGGATGAGTCGAACATCCCCATCCGGGATCCGGGCGGCAACGCGACGCATGTAGCGGATGACGCGTTCAATCTCGTGGTCCTCGCCCTCGAAGAGGTAGAGACTGTACTGCACACGGATACCGCCTATGGCCTCGAACTCCTTACGGAGGAGGGTTTGGTGCTTGGTTTCCGGCACATCATAGGCAAGCATCACGAGCATGGAGGGAGAAAGGGCGGAAGGAATCCGGCTTATTGGTGAGGAGTGCGCGAGCGAACGACTCCACCACCAGTCGGATGATGGAGCGGAGACGGAAACGGCCGGAGGCGTAAGCCCAGGTTGACTCCATCATCTCCGCAAAACGGCCCGCCATCAGGGCCTTATCGTGCATTTCATCCAAGTTTCGCATCACTGTCAGCTCCACACAGCATCGAAAAGGCTCGATGAGGTCGCAGGCGAGGCTGGGGCGGCTGCGGCGCAGGCGGTGGATAATGGCGATACCGGGCTCCAGACCGGAGGCGATGCACTGCCACTCCAGCGCATGGTAGAGGAAAGCGTAGCCATAGTTGAGGGCAACATTCAGGGGAGCAGATGCTTGGCGGTGCTCCCTCGTGAAGAGATCCTGCGAGGCTGCCTTGAAGTACATAGCCCAGAAGAACTTGGCCCACTTGGCCTCCAGCCTCAGGATTCGGTTATAGGAATTTGCCGCCAGCCGGGGCAGGGGAGCCAGCGCGGGATTGAGCGAGCGAATGAGCGTGTGCTGGTTGGCCACCTTGGTGAAGAGAATGGCGGAAGCATACTTGGTCCCCACCTTGGCCTGCAGGTTGCAGAGGCGGAAGGTGGCATCCGGGTTCACATAGCGGCAGCGGGGCAGCAGGGCTGCGGTATCCCACTTGCCAGTACGCTTATTCCAGCGTGCCATCACCACGGGACACTGCTGCGCCGCCGCAATCAGAGCCTGCTGGCTCCAATCTGCCCGCGCCGCCAGGCACTGGACGGAGCCCAGTACCTGCAGCGCAATGCGTTTATCCCCGCAGACGAGCATGCCGTCCGCAAGTCGCAGGTTGACATTCTCGCGTGCAAGAATAAGATGGTGAATCATACAGGAGGAGTGAGCCCCAGCGTGCTTGCTTGTTCTGCTGCTTTTGGAATCCCAAGAAGGGAAACCAGATCCTCGGGATTAGCTTTGGTTAATGCCTTCGTATTCTTGTTTGTTATGGATTTGAATTCAAGTTCTTTCTTTTGCTTGATAGCCGTCACTTCCCCCCAAGTTTTAATAGGAGTTACTCCATTTCCTCCCTCCTTGTATTCCAAAGAGAAAGTCAGAAGGAACACATCCCCCTTACGGAAGGTGGCGACTTTGACCGCATGGGGCGGCAGGGTTCCGCAGATGAGGTGCATTAGATCCTTCTCACCCGTGCGCTCGAGCAGTTTCAGCAGGTACTCCGGAGCGTTAGCTGTCCCACGCCAGGGTAAGCCCATCCGCTTGATGCCGAGGAGGGCTTCACGCGTAGGGATAATACGCTTGTAGTACTGCCAGCAGGCTTTCTTGGCATTCCAACCGAGCCAAATTTCCATGCGGTCATTGGCAGAATCCAACTTACGGAGTTGGTCGAACTTGCCGGCGGGGGTGATAATACCGCTCCATCCCAGCGGGGAGCCGGAGAGATTGCCCTTACTGTCGAATTTATGAATACTGCGCACGGGCGTACCATTGGACAGGGTCAGCGGTGCGGAGGTAGGTGCGTCGTCCTGTGTGGAGGGTTGACGTTTTTCGAGCCAGCGTTCCACCTCTTTTTCCGAGGGAGCGTGGCGCAGGTTCATGCGTTGCATGCTCTTGACGAGATCCGATGACTTAGCCTTGTCGGGTATGGGAGCTCGTTGGCCGGTGGTACCATCTTCTGCGCAGCTCCAGAAGGTGCTGTCGCCCAAGCTTCTGTATTTGCTGCGGCTGCGCAGCTTGATGATGGGGCAATAGGAACCATCTCGCATGAGCGCCTCGAAGTCCGGCACAGGCAAGCCCCCGATGAATTTGAGCCTGCGGTTGGTGCGACCGGGGCGGTCGGTGGAGGGGACCAGTACGGTGGTGAAGCAGCCCTTGTAGTGTACATCATTCAGCCCTGTCGGGGGCAGGCAGGTCATCACCGCTGCATCGAAGCGGTGATGGGTGTGCGTAGCGCGGTCCTTGTGATAGTCCCAAGGTAACAGGGTGAAACGCGCGGCGGCCGTGTGCTTACCATGCGGGTTACCGATGCGGAGGCGGATGGCCTCGGCGTCCCGTTCGATACCCAGCCACAGAGCTACCATATTGCGCAGCTCACGAGCGAGCTGAGAGGTACGCGTCATGTTCGCGAAATCGGGGAAAGTTTGACCATCCTTGGGGGCGAAGAAGAAGAGAGTGCGTTTCTCCTGCGGCCAAAAGAACTTGGCAGACAACTTAGCCATGGCATCGAGACTGAGCCAGCCGGGGAGTCCGGCGGCTGCGGCCTCTACCGGGGTGCGGTCACCCATCTCTTGGTTGACCTTGGCCGAGGTGAGCACCAAGTTGTCCGCCATGTAGAGCCCACCCCGAGAATCCGGATAAAGGTGCGCGAGCTGGAGCTGCGGATCGAAGGGATTGGTGCCCAGTTCCTGCCCGGTGAAGGGACAGAGAGCAGGCGTGGTCTTGGTGCCGCCCTGCTGGCGGAACAGCTGCAGGCGCAGGCGGTCCCCTTTTCGTTTCGGGTCGCCGCCGAAATCCTCGATGAGTTTATCCATGGAGTCGCGGCGCTTCTTGTGTTCCTTGGTGATCTCGGCTGCTTGATCCTTGTTGGCTGCGGCATCCCGCACACATTCAATGATGACGTAATCCGGGACGGTCTTGCCGCCGAGCACGTCCTTGAGCTCCTTCTCAAAGATTCTCTGTAACAGGCCGACCGTGGCGAAGGTGCGGTGATCTTTGCGAAGGGAACCGAGTAACGTCTGCACCTGCGGATAAATACCCCCGTAGTTTTGGATGAGGCTGCGCTGTTCGTAGAACTTCGCCTCCGTCTTCCACTCCTCGATGGCCTGCGGGCGGAAGCATGTTCCGTCCGAGGTGGCAGCTGCAACCATGGCGCGGGCGGCAGCGGCGCACATGCCGGCGCGTCCGGCTCTCTCCGTGGCGCGGGGGGCACAGATGTCGCACAGTTGATCCAGTAGTTCCTTGTTGCGTTCTGTGGTGGGCGTTGAGAGCGGAGCCAGGGCTTTCTTCAGCACGGACTTCACCTCGGTGGTGCGGGCAAAGCCCTTGCGGATACCCTCCACCAAGGCCTTGACGGCATGCTCCGGAAGCAATTCACGCGAGGTTGGGCCCTTCTTGACCGCAAGATTAAAGGTGCGGTTGGAGACAAAATCCAGCAGCTTCCACAGCATGATGTCCGTATCTCCGTTGCTGCCACACTTTTGGCGCGGCAGTTCCAGCCACTCGCAATAGGGACAATCCTTCACCTTGCGCTCGAAGTGGCTCTGACTCTCCTCCGCTGTTTTGCGGTTGTAGTAGAAAATGGCTCGCTCTTTGTTCTCCCCGGTGCAGGGCAGGAAGAGTGCTTGCAGGAAGTCATCGCAGTCCTTGATAAGGTGGCGATGGCGCTCGATGATCTCCTGCAGGTGACTGCGCACATGGGCGCGGGGGAAGTTGAAGCCGCGAGCCTTGCGCTCATTGAGGTGTTTGCGAGCATAGGCTGCCAAGATGGCGGGGATGCCCTCCTGCTTTTCCTTGGCGTGACGCTCATCCACCAGCTTGCACCAAGCATCGCACTCCGCCGGGGTGAGTTCCTTGTCTTTCTTGGTGAGCACGGTGGTGAGGGCCTTGAGGTTGGCGCACATGGTGGCATCGACCATGTTGGATTTCAGCCAACTCTCGGCGTCCTTCAAGTTGGTGGAGTCACCCCAAGGCATGCTGCCGGCCCCCTTGCCGGTGAGCGCGTAGTAGTCATAGCCGCGATGCTCCACGCAGGAGCGAATACAGATGGAGAGGGCTTCCTTGGAGGCCAGCGTACCGGTGATGGCACGGTGGCGCAGCAGGAAGGGATCACTGCGGGACAGAATGTCGTCCGATACCCAAGGGAGGTCGTGCTGCAGGAAGAGCTCCTTCAGCCGGCGCATGCGCTTGCGGCGATTCTTGCGGGCATGCCGAGCCGCGCGGTACTGTCGGCGATTCGCCAGCGCCTTGGCCTCCGGCAGATTTACCAGCAGTGATTTACAAAAAAGCCATTCTTTCCCGCGGCGCACGGCGATGCCTATGCCCTCGATGCCGACATCCACCGCCAGCACCACGCTGTCTTCCGCAAAGAAAGGATCATCGCGCCATGCCTGAAGCGCAGCCTGATTCCAAAATGTGTTTTCGTCCATGCCCCTATTATGACTGATTTATAACGAGACGGCAAGTAAAAAATAGGAACCGATTCGATTTTTTTTGCAAAAAAGACTTGCAATGTACCCTCCGATGTGCTACAGTAAAGCCACTTCGAAATCGGCACCCATGGGCACCGCAAGGTGGCGTAGGAGAGCGTCTCGCCCATGACCACGGTGTGACTCCGCTACATCCCTGTCCTCCCCCGGGAGGGCAGGGTAACTTTTTGTAAACAAGCCGAGAGCCGGTAGTCTGTGCTCCGTACAAAGGCGTCTCTACATCACCATAGATTCTGCCTCGGCGGTGTTGTCCTCGGGTCGAATAATGGAAATCACCGACGCCCCCCGGACTCCTCCGCTTGGCTCAGTAAGGTAAACCATACTGAGTGAGCCGGTCGATTGCCGGTGCGTGTCCTTCAGGGCCGACTTGAGCAGTGCACAAATCCTGTCTGCCTCTGCCTGAGATATATCATCTGTGTCGTTAATGGCCATATGCTCGCGTATATTCCCCGGATCACATTCCGTCAAGCAGAAAAAACAGGAAAAAGCAGGGCAGGGGGTAGTGGGAGGGTGGCTCCGCTGCCGCGGGTCCCGGGGGAGATGCGGCAGCGGAGTAGGGGGGATCAGCGGAAGGAGACTCCCTTGAGCTTGGAGGCCAGGGCATCCAAGATGCTCTTGTGAGCGGCGTCTACCTCCGCGGCGGTGAGGGTCTTGCGCGGGTCGCGGTAGAGGAAGGTGTAGGTCGCGGCCTTGCGGTCGGCGGCGAGTTTGGTGCCGGTCGGGTCACAGAAGATATCCTTGAGGCGGCAGCTCACCAGCAGCTTCTGCTTGGCAGCCTGCACGGCCTTGAGCACCTCCGCGTGGCGCGTGGCGGCGGGGAGCTCCAGCGAGGCATCGCGGGAGGAGCCGGGGAACTGCGGCAGATCTGCCACCTTGAAGGGAGCCGTTGCCACCTGTTGCAGCTTGCGCAGGTCCAGCTCCGCATAATAGGTCTCCAAGGGCAGGCTGAGGGCACGGCACTTGGCAGGGGCCACGCGGGCAAAGTAGCCACAGGCTTGGCCGTTCACCTGAATATCCGCACCGATTGCTGCATTCTCCCTGGCCTGTTTAGCAGGCACGAGAGCAATCTCCGCCTTCGGAATGAGTTTGTCCACCACGGCGTGCAGATCCTCGAAGGAAACGGGGGCCGGCTTGGTCTCCGCCCAGCTTGCGGGGCGCAGCTTGCCGGACATCAGGATGCCCAGCACCTCGTTCTCGATGTCCTTGCCTTTGCCGCCACCCGTGTTGCGGAACACGCGGCCGCACTCGAAGAATCGCAGCACCTCCTGCCCCTGGTTGACATTGCGGGCAGCCACGGCCAGCAGGCCCGGGGCCAGCGAGGGACGCAGCGTGCTGTGGTCCTCGGAAATCGGGAGTGCCACGCGGATGACATCCCCCGCCATGAGCGGCTTGATCGGCAGCGCATACTCCACGGACGCGATGGTCGGGTCGATGCTCTCCGCCGCAATCAGCTTGAAGGTCTGCACCTCCTGGAAACCGGCACCGGCCAGCTTGTGCGACAGTGCCATGCGGAAATCATGCGCGCGGTCCTGCGGGCTCTCCTCCACATACACCGAGGTGTTCGAGGCAGGGATGTTATCAATACCCCACACACGCACCACCTCCTCCAGCAGGTCGCAGCTGCGTTTCAGATCCAGACGCCAGGGCGGGCAATCCCAGCTCCCCTTGCCGTCCGTGTCCCGCAGACCGAGGTTCTTGAGGATGGAAGAGGCCTCCATGTGCGGCACAGAAGCGGCAGTCATCACATCCAGCTCCTTCCAATCCAGCTTCACGTTATCAAGCGCGTAGTAGATCTTGGCCTCCGTACCCTGCTCCAGCACGGTAGCGGTGGGCGCGCACTCCTCCGGAACGTGGCAGGGGGCCTGACCGCCCACGAGGATGGGCTCCGCCTTGCCGCCGGCGCATTCCAGGATGAGCTGCACGGCCCGGGCGGCGGCGCGCAGCACATTCCACGGCGAGGTGCCGCGCTCGAAACGGTACGAGGAATCCGACCCCAACCCCAAGCGGCGGCTCGTGTAGCGGATGCTGCTGCGCTCAAACCAAGCACTCTCCAGCACGATGTCCGTGGTGCCCTCCGTTACGCCGGAGTCCAGTCCGCCCATCACACCGCCCAAAGCCAAAGCCGCACCGCTTGCATCGGAGATGACGATGTCCTGCGGCGTGAGCGTGTACTGCTCATTCATCAGGCTGGTGAAGGCCTCCCCCTCTGCCGCGCGGCGGATGTTCAGGCCGCCCGTGAGCTTCGCCGCATCGAAAGCGTGCAGCGGGTGACCCAGCTCAAAGAGGCAGTAGTTCGTGATGTCCACCACATTGTTGATGGGACGCAGACCGATGGCCGTCAGACGGTCCGCCAGCCACTCTGGGGAGGGGCCGATCTTCACGCCGCTGATCTTGGTAGCCGTGTACAGCGGGCACACCTCCGGGGCGGAGAGCGTGATGAAATCCCCCGCCGGTTTGGTCCGGGCGGCAGCGGTCGCGGCCTCTGCGGGATCCGCCTTCAATGTGCGGCCCGTGATGCCCGCCAGCTCCCGCGCCATACCCCAGTGGCTCAGCAGGTCCGGGCGGTTCGGGGTAATCTCCAGCTCAAAAATGGTATCCGTGGGCACGAAATTACGCACGGGGGTGCCGATCTCGTACTCCTGCGGCAGAATCCAGAGCCCGTGCTCTTTGTCCGGCAGACCGAGCTCCGAGGCCGAGCAGAGCATGCCGTTGCTGGCCACGCCGCGCAGCTTGCCCTCCTTGATCTCCCAGCCGCCGGGCAGCACGGCCCCGGGCAGGGCGCAGGGCACTTTATCCCCTACCTTGTAATTCTGCGCGCCGCAGACGATCTGGCGCAGGGAACCCTCACCGGCGTCCACCTGACAGCAGTTCAGGTGGTCACTGCCCTCCACCGGGGTTTTCTCCACCACTCGGGCCACCACCACGGCATCCGTCGAGACGCCGCGCTCGTGAATCCCCTCTACCTCAATCCCCGCGAAGGTGAGCATATCCGCCATCTCGCGTGTGCCGAGTCCCTCCAGGTCAATGTAAGCAGAAAGCCAGTTTAAGGAAACATTCATATTGCGTGATAATGTAAGTGGGTTCAGTGGAATTGGGAGAGGAAGCGCACATCGTTCTCAATAAGCAGGCGGATGTCCCGGATGCCCCAGCGGATCATGGCCAAGCGCTCCAAGCCGATGCCGAAGGCGAAGCCCGTGCAGCCGGTGTAGAGCTGCTTGCCCGTGGCCTTGTCAATGTTCTCGAACACGGCGGGGTTCACCATGCCGCAGCCGGCAATCTCAATCCAGCGCGGGGCCTGACCCGTGGCCTGCAGCAGCACGTCAATCTCGAAGCTAGGCTCCGTGAAGGGGAAGAAATGCGGGCGGAAGCGCACCGCCGTCTCGCTGCCGAAGAGGGCCTTCAGGAAGTACTCCAGCGTGCCCTTGAGGTCGCCGACGCTCACCGCCTTGTCCACATACAGGCCCTCAATCTGATTGAAAGCGGAGAGGTGGGTGGCATCGATGGCATCGCGGCGGAAAGCGGAGCCGGGGCAGATGATACGCACGGGCGGGGCCTGCTTCTCCATGGTGCGGGCCTGCACAGTGCTGGTCTGCGTGCGCAGCAGCTTGCCGCTGTCAAAATAGAAGGTGTCTTTCTCATTGCGGGCGGGATGGTCCGCCGGGGTGTTCAGGGCATCGAAGCAGTGCCACTCGTCCTCAATCTCCGGACCATCGGAAAGGGTGAAGCCCATGCGGCGCAAGATGCGCACCGCCTCATCGCGCACCTGGCTGATGGGGTGCAAGCCGCCCTCGGGCAGCTCCGCCCCGGGCATGGTCAGGTCGATGCCGCTCACCAGCGCGGCGTCCAAGGCTGCCTGCAGCTCACCCTTGCGGGCCTCCAGCGCGGCGGTGATGGCGGCGCGGGCCTCGTTCAACATGGCCCCCACAGCCGGCTTCTCTTCCTTGGGTACATCGCGCATCCCCTGTTGCACTTGGGTAAGGCTTCCTTTCTTGCCGAGAATGCCCACGCGCGCGTCCTCCAGCCCCTTCATGTCCGCCACGGCGGCTATCCGGGCCAGTGCTGCCTGCTGTACACTTGCTATCTTGTCTTTCATAACCGGTTCCGCTTACTATACGCGCGCCGGGCCGCTTGTCAAGCCTAAACTATGCCTGCATTCGCCCCCGTTCAGCAGCCTGTACCCCGCCCTTGTGTCATACCCCCAACGTGTTTTTTCACTTTTCTTGACAAAATGCTTGACCTGTCGGGAAAAATGGAGTAAACTCTGCCGCCGTTCCCGGACAACATCAACCACGAAAGAAGTAAATATGCGTTCTGTTACAGTACGAAAGGGTGAACCGATTGACCGCGCGCTGAAGCGCCTGAAGACGAAGCTGGATACCGAGGGTGTCTACGAGGAGATGCGCCGTCGTCGCGCATTTGAGAACCCCATGGATGAGAAGCGCCGCAAGGCTCGCTCCGCGAGCAAGCGCAACAAGGTAAAGTGGCGTTTCACCAACAAGGAGGAAATCCCTGCTTCTGCCGTTACCCCGGCCCCCGAGGCCTGATCCCCATCCGTTCGGGAAAGTTTTTGAGGAGGAGCACCCGCACAGGGTTCTCCTCCTTGCTTTTGCCCCGGCGGTGCCTTTTTACGCAGCGGGCGCAGCTTTGTATTGACGCGGCCCACCCGGAGGGGGTATAATGGGCGCGTTATGAGTTTAGCAGCCTATACAGCGAGCGTGGACCTCACGCAGGGAAATGTGGCACTGTTTTTCAGCGGTCCCTACTGCGGCCAGTGCAAAATGGTGAAGCCGATGATCGAGAAAGCCTCCCTCTCCGTCAAGGATAAGGTGACCGTGCTGGAGGCGGACACCGGCAAGCCGGAGGCTCTGGAGATTGCCAAGAAATACGGCGTCTCCGCCCTGCCGACCGTCGTGGTACTCAAGGGCGGCGAGCTTGCGGGCAAGCTGGTGGGCGCAGGTCAGGCCAACATGCCGAACATTCTCAAGGCCCTCGGGTGCTGATCGCCCCGTTCCCTCATCCCCCCGCAGTTCTCCGGAACCTCGGGGGGCTTTTTTGCGTCGAAAAAGGGGGCTGCCTTCTGCGGACAGCCCCCGTTTAAGTGATTTTCGTGCCTTATCAGCGCATATCCAGCACCGGCACCAGCAGCGGTTCGTCCGGGCCGGTGTAGCGGGAGAGCGGGCGGAAGAGCGTGTTGTCCTCCAGCTGCTCCAAGATCTGCGCTACCCAACCCGCGCAGCGAGCGATGGCAAACACCGTGGTGAACATGCGCGTGGGGATGCCCAGGCTGTAGTACACCGTGGCGGAATAGAAGTCTACGTTCGCGTTCAGGTTCTTGCGGGAGCGAATCATCTTCGCGATCATGTCGCTCATGCGGATCCACTTGGGCTCGCCGATGGTCTGGGTGAGGCGGATGGCGATGCGGCGCAGCTGCGGGGCGCGCGGGTCGAGCGTCTTGTAGACACGGTGGCCCATGCCGAAGATTTTCTCCTTGCGTGCCAGCTTGTCGTTGATGTAAGCCTCCACGTTGTCCTCGTCGCCGATCTCCTTGAGCATCTCGATGACGGCCTCGTTAGCACCGCCGTGCAGCGGCCCCTTGAGGGTACCGATGGCGGAGGTGATGGCGGAGTACATATCCGACAGGGTGGAGGCCGTGACGCGTGCGGAGAAGGTGGACGCGTTCATGCCGTGGTCCGCGTGCAGAATGTAGGCCACATCGAGAATGTGCGACTCACCGGGGTCCGGCTCCTTACCCTTCAGCAGCCACAGGAAGTGCGCGGCCTCGTCCAAATCCGTGCGGATGGGCGGCAGGTCCAGCCCCTGGCAAATGCGGTAGTAGTAGGCGGCCATCACCGGCAGCTTCGCGATGAGGGAGAGCCCGATCTCCTTCATCTGGCTGGGGTCCTTCGTGCGGTCGTCATACATGCCGAGCATGGAGACGGCCGTGCGCAGGGCGCTCATGGGGCGCGCTGTCTTGGTGGCCGTCTTAAAGAAGTCCAGAATGGGCTGCGGCAGCTCGCGGTCGTTGCGCAGGCGCTGCTGCAGGCCCTCCAGCTCCTCGCGGTTCGGCAGGCGCTTGTTGAGCAACAGGAAGATGATCTCCGTGTAGGTGCAGAGGTCTACCAAATCCTCGATCTCATAGCCGCAGTAGAGCAGGCGCCCCTCCTCGCCGCGCACATCGCTCAGCGCGGTTTCGTTGGCGATGACGCCCTTGAGTCCCTTGGCAAACACCGGCTGCGGTGCGGTCTGTTTGTCATCCATTATGGCGGAAAGAGCAAGTAAGTTTAGTCGTACCAAGCGTCCGTCAGCTCGCCGAAGGACTTGACCTCCACGTCGCTGCGGCCCTCCAGCCAAGTCTTGACGGCCAGACGCTGCTGCTCATTGGTGGTGCGCGGGTCCTCTGCCTTCGCAATCACGTTGCAGGCATCGTTCGTCAGGTTCCCCTCGCAGGAGAGCCCGTTCGCCTCCACGCACTCGCTCACAAAGGCATGCAGAAACTGCTCGCACTCGGGGGATCCTACATCGCCCTTGTACTCAAAAGAAAATTCAAAGCAGAGTTCACGGAACTCGCCCACACGGTACTTCTTGCGGAGACGTTTCTTCATAGCGCGCGCATTATACGCCCTCCCGCCCGCCGCGTCAAGCCGTTTTTTGCCCCGTGACGCAAAAAGTCCTACCAATCCGCCCCCTTCACCCTCCTCCCCGGGGTGAGTGGGTGGGCCGTCGCCCCTGCCTGTACGATCCCCCCCTACAACGGGAGGTCAAGCCAAAAAATTCATCACCAACTTCACCATGGTCTCCTTCTCCTCCGGCTTGGACTCTGCGATCATTACCACCATGGCAACCAGGGTGTGATCGGCGATGACTTTCTCGCCGTTGCGCATCAGTAGACCGTTTTTCTCAAGGAAATATAAAAAGACCGCCGCAGCAATGCGTTTATTGCCATCCGAGAAAGCGTGATTTTTGGTGACAAGATAGAGCAGGTTCGCTGCTTTTTCCTGATTGGTGGGGTACACGTCTTTGCCGCCGAAACTTTGGTAGATATTTCCCAAACTGCCCTTGAAAGAGTCGTCTTTCTCGTTGCCGAACACATCGCTCTCTGCCCCGAAACGCATGGAGTCAATGAGCTTGCGACACTCCTCATAGGTCAGCACATAGGCCCGGGCGTCCCCACGGGGTTTTTGCAGACGCTGATGGTCATAGTCATCCAGCAGGTCCAGCGCACGGGTATACTGCTGCACGACCTCAAGCATCTGAGCCGAATCCGCCGTTGATTCACTGCCGCTACAAGTTATCGTTTCTGATGATTTCATAACGGATATCAAGATTCTACATAGTCCCGGATGAGCTCCACGAAGGAGCGGAGGAAGTGGGTGCGGAGCCAAGGCCCGACGCCTTTGAGACGCTCGGCGGCCTCCATGGTGGTGGGTTTTGTGGCGGCCATGGCGCGCATGGTTTCGTTGCGCAGCACGCGATAGGCCGGCATGTGGGTTTCCGCCGCGATGTCATTGCGCAGCTCGGCCAGGCGCGCGTATAACTCCTTGTCCTGCTTGGCATTTGCCAAGGCGGAGAGGGCCTGTACGGCGCGCTCACGGGCGGCCTTTTTATCCCGAGCGGCCCAGCCTCGGCGAGAGATCCGCGCCTCCTCCCGGCCCATCATGACAGCCTCCCCCTTGGCGGAAAGCGAGATGAGCGGCATCTCCCCGCCGGTGGTGCTCAGGAGGGCGCCCTCCTGCATGGCGCGGAAAAGAGCCTTCATCTGCGCGTCTGTCATCTGTGAGAGAATACCGTAGGTGCTCAACCCGGTGAGGTGGCGGTTCATGTTAGCACTTTTTGACCCACGCAGCATATCCATGATCTTCCCCCTGCCGTAGATGCCCTCCCAGATGCCGGGGGCGGGGTGGCGGCAGGCGCGAGCCACCCCGGAAAGGGCCTTGCGCACGATGATGAGCTCCTCGCCGGCGAGCGGGGGATAGTTGTTACCCTCCGCCTCTCGGCAGGCATCGCAATGGCCGCAGGGCTCGCTGTCCGTCTCCCCGAAATATTGCAGAATCCACTGCTGGCGGCAGCCGATGCAGTAGGCATAGCGGGTGATGGCATCGATCTTCCGATGATCGCGGGTGGCCTTGTCCTCCAACGCCTCAATGTTCAGCGGCAGGTCCTCGAAGCGCAGCTCCGGGCGCAGCAAGCGGGTGCCGCGCACATTGCGCCCCGGGACATCGAAGCGCTCGATGGCCCCCGCGTGCATGAGTAGGGAGAGCGCTGTGCCTGCAGCCATGGGGTTGACATCCTTGCCCAGTTTCTCCACCATGGCATCCACGGTCATCTGGAGCTCGTGCGTGGCCGGCGAGGCCTCCCGCCGCAGCAGATTATAGACTGCCCCGATGGTCTGCAGGGGCGGGTTGCTGCCCTCGAAAAAGAACTCCTGCGTCTTGAGATCCGCGTGGTTAAATAACAGCTCGCAGACAGAGGGCTGACCATCTCGCCCCGCGCGGCCCGCCTCCTGATAATAGGCCTCCACACTGCCGGGAATCTCGAAGTGGACCACGAAACGCACATCCGCGCGGTCGATGCCCATGCCGAAGGCGTTGGTGGCCACCACCACATCCGCCCGGCCGGAGATGAAAGCCTCCTGCGAGAACTCGCGCTCCTCATCCGTCATGCCTGCGTGGTAAGCGACTACCTGCCGCCCGTAGCCGGAGATTTCCTCGTACACGGCCATCACATTTTTCCGGGTGGAGCAGTAGATGATACCTTGCCCCCACTTATCCATCACGCTGCGAATGCGCTCGAACTTGGCCTTGCGGTTCTCGCAATGCACGATGGAGAAGTCCAGGTTCTGCCGCCCGAAACCGGAGATGATGACGGCGGGGTCGCGCAGCTCGAGGGTGCGCAGGATGTCCTCGCGCACGGTGTCCGTGGCCGTGGCGGTGAGGGCGACGGTTTGGGGGTAGCCCAACTCCGCGCGGGCGCGGCCCAGGCGCAGGTAGTCCGGGCGGAAATCGTGCCCCCATTGGCTCAGGCAGTGCGCCTCATCAATGGCCAGCAGGGAGATGGACATGCCGCGCAGCAGGCTCATGAAGCCCTCCTGCGCAAAGCGTTCCGGCGCAACATAAATAATCTTCAGACGTCCGGCGCGCAGATCCCCCATCACTTGTCGGTATTCGTCCGCTCCCAGGGAGGAGTTGACCGCGGCAGCAGGGATGTTGCGCTCCTGCAGGGCATCCACCTGGTCCTTCATCAGCGCGATGAGGGGCGAAACGACAACCGTGAGGCCGGGGCGGCACAGGGCAGGGAGCTGGTAGCAGAGGGATTTGCCGCCGCCCGTGGGCATGATGGCCAAGGCATCCCGCCCCTCCATGATGGCTCCCACCACCTCGTCCTGCCCCTTGCGCAAAGACGCGAAGCCGAAGTGCTCCTGCAGCACCTCCTGCACGTCCGGCGTTTCCTCCCGTGGGGTCATCATGCGGCGCATTGTAGCAGATTTTGCCCCGTGATGCAAGCGTATTTCTGCCGCATGTCTTTTTCCGCCCTTGACACGTCCGACCCGCAGTGCTATATTCGCCGCATGTCAAACGGGGACCTTATTGCAGAAATTGCCCGACTTAAACAGGAGCGTAACGCTATCATTCTGGCGCACAGCTATCAGCGGCCGGAGATTCAGGACATTGCGGACTTTGTGGGAGACTCCCTCGCCTTGGCCCGAGCAGCGCAGAGCGCGCAGTGTGACGTGATTGTCTTCTGCGGCGTGCACTTCATGGCGGAGACCGCCTGCATTCTCAACCCCACTCGCACGGTGCTGCTGCCGGATGCCGATGCGGCTTGCTCGCTGGAGGCCTCCTGCCCGGTGCAGGATCTGGCTGCGTTCCTAGAGCGGGAGAAGGAGAAAAATTATTTTGTGGTGGCCTATGTGAACTGTTCCATCGGCGTGAAGGCCTTGGCGGATGTCATCGTGACCAGTGGTAACGCCGAGCGTATTGTCAGTGCAGCCCCGGCGGACCGGCCCATCCTGTTCGTGCCGGACCAAAACTTGGGCGCGTGGACAGCGGCCAAAACCGGGCGTCCCATGACCCTCTGGAACGGGGCCTGCCATGTGCATCAGCTCTTCACCCGTGATACGTTGCTGGGCATGAAGGAGAAGTACCCGAATGCGAAGATTGTATGCCACCCCGAGTGTGCAGAGCCCATTCGTTTGTTGGCAGACCACATCTGCTCCACGGAGAAGATGATCCCCTATTGCCGAGAGACGGAGGCCACGCAGTTCATCATTGTGACGGAGACGGGTATTTTGCACCGCCTTCGCAAGCTGGTGCCGGACAAGGAGTTCATCCCCGTGCAGCTGGGAACCTGCTCCTGCGCGGAGTGTGAGTTCATGAAGCTCAATACGCTGGAGAAGATCCGCAACTGTCTGCGGGATATGGCACCGGAGGTGCGTGTGCCGGAGGACCTGCGCCTGCGCGCTGCTGCGCCTCTGGAGCGTATGTTAGAACTCTCTAAGTAGTCCCGCCGCTTTCCCGTGAAGATTGCGCCGCATATTCTCGCGCACGGTAACTGGCTCTCCATGGACGATTTCATGGAGCTGGCGCTGTACGATGAGGAGTCCGGTTATTATGCTACTCATATCGCGGATGTGGGAGCGCGAGGGGATTTCTCTACCTCCGCAACCCTCAGCGACCTGCCGGCACGGCGTATCGTGGCTCTGTGGCGGGAGACCTGCCGCGCCTGCGGGCGTTTTCTGCCTTTTCTTGAGGTGGGGGGCGGCAACGGGGACATGGCTATGGCGGTGTCTCGCTCATTGGGATTTTGGGAGCGTCTGCGGGCGAGGTATCTGATGGTGGACCGCTCCGAGCGCCTGCGGCAGGTGCAGCGTTTGGTGGGTGGTGGTTTTGTTCGGGTGCATGATACGATACAGCGTGCGCTGAAGGTCTGCGGCGGGCGGGCTTTCATTTTCTCCAATGAGCTGCCGGATGCCTTCCCGGCGCGGCAGTTCGTGTTTCAGGGTGGGCAGTGGCTGGAGCTGGGCTGGGCCTGCGAGGGCGGTCGCATCTTCCGACAGGCCTCTCTCGTGGAATCTCTGCCGCAGAGCGCAGCGTTCGCCACCTGGGCGCAGGAGGGGCAGGTGGTGGAGGTGCAGGAGAGTTATCACCGCTGGTATGCCGCGTGGCAGCCGCTCTGGAAGTGCGGGGCCTGTGTTACCATTGACTATGGGGAGACCAATGATACCCTGTATTACCGCCGTCCCTCGGGAACCCTGCGCGGCTATAAATCCCACACTCTGCTTTCGGTGGACGAATTGCCCGCCCTGGCCGGCCACTGTGATGTGACGGCGGATGTGAACTTTACCGACCTGATGAACCTGGCCGCCCGCTGCGGCGGGGATGAACTAACCCTGCTCACCCAGCGCGAATTCCTCCTCCCCATGGCGGATACCTCCAAGCCGGAAGAGGCCCACCTTGTAGCCGTCCCCGGCGCAGGCGACCACTTCCGCGTGCTCATTCAGCAGCGGCGCGAGGAGTGAAAAATCCCCTGCCGCAGAAACCCGGGGCAGGGGATGAACATCAGCGGAACTTCAGTGCCTTGGCCAGCGTGCGTCGACCTCTCTGTTTGAGGTAGGACATGGTCCAAGTGTGCCATCGATAGTTCAGATAGCGAAGGAATTTCCCGATGGGACCACGCTTTTTCTGCAGCTTAGGATTCATCACACTTCGTGTTTCATCTCGGCGTGCCTCTACATTGTCGATAGCACTTTCCTCACTGAAAGGGAAGTGAGTGGAAACTATGTTTCCCATGACGCCCGGAGAGGGGATGTCGTAGCGCATCAAGAAGTACGAAAGCTGCACATCGTAGGTAAGCCAATAACCTTTTTCAAATAGCTTCAACAGCTTCTGTGCCGCATTTCTCGTGAGCATATATCCGACAGCCCCCCAAGGAAGTTTCTTGTGGAAAGCGAGCTTGACCCTCGCTCCCTCCGGGTTCTTCGGTGATTCGAACATTTTGGTTGGTTCGCTGTATAGTTTAACGTAGCCCCAGCCGCTTGTGTGCTTAATAATATAGCGAAGATTTTCTGCAAATCCCGGCAGAATGTCAGCATCGTCCTCGAAAATAACTGCATATTCGGCCTCTGATGCCAAAAAGGTCTTCATGGCTTTCAGATGACTCAGGATGCAGCCCTGTTCGCCAGCGCCGATTTGGGTTGTCATGATGCGCATGCGCCGCTTGGCATCATAGCTTGTCAAATCCTCGCTCTTCAAATCGGATCCCAGAACCCCGGGTATGCGGTGCAGCACGATTCCATGCTCTTTCGCTTGCCGCTCCATGTCCTCCCTCCGCACGATGTCACGGTCCAGATTCAGGTAGTAGAGTACGACACCCAAATCGGCTAGGGGATCCTTGACTTTCTCTGTTGCATTCACTGTTGAAAACTCTTGTCAGAACTTAACGGAACTGCAATTTTTTTCGCAGAGTATGTCGGCCTCGTAGCTTGAGGTAGGACATCGTCCATGTATGCCACCTATAATTCAGGTAGCGTACCAAGCTCCTGCAAATGCAATGTTTCTGTGAATTCCCCGGCTCCGGAGCTCGACGATCCTCCATTTCATTGATGGTGCTCTGCTCGTTGAAGGGATAACGGGTAGAGACAATGTTCTCCATGACACCGGGAGCGGGAATGTCGTAGCGCATTAGGAAATACGCAAGCTGTGCATCAACGGGGAGCCAGTAGCGATCAGTAAAAAGGTTTAACAGTTTTTTCGCCGCCTCGCGTGTGAGCATGTAGGCAACTGTCTTCCAGGGTAGTTTCTTGTGAAAGGCCAGCTTTACCTCAGTGCCCTCCGGGTTGATGTTTGTTTCGTACATCTTTGTCGGGTCGCTGTAGAGTTTAACATAGCCCCAGCCGCTTGTGTGTTCGATGATGTAACGCAGTTTGTCCGAAAATTCCGGGAGAATGACGGCGTCGTCCTCGAAAATAACTGCGTATTTCGCATCCGAGTCGAGGAAAGTCCTGAATGCCTTAATGTGGCTCAGCAGGCAGCCCAGTTCTCCCTTGCCGAGGGATGCGGTAGAGAGCCGCTTCCGTCGTTTGTCATCGTAGCTGCGGAGGTCCTCCGGCTTGAGATCAGCGCCGAAGACGCCGGGGATGCGGTGCAGCAGCACGCCCTGTTCGCGGGCCTGCTGCTCCATGTCGTCCCGTCTCGCGGTGTCGCGATCCAGGTTGATGTAGTAGAGGATGACGCCCAAATCGGCGAGCGGATCCTTCTGTTCGTTCATGTTATCCATTGTTGTTGAGTGAGAGTATCAGTAGAGGAGGGGATCGATGGTTCGGTAGAAACTCCGCAGGCAGCGCAGCCACCCGGGAGCGTTGTACAGGCGGACGCAGTCGGCTACGCGCCCCTCGTGGTCTCGCACGGTGACGTGGCATTCCTCCCCCTTTTTCAGATGCAGGGTGTACCATCCGTCGACGGATCGCAGAGGTCCGTTCGGGCCTTCCACCTGATAGTCCGCTTGGCGACCTATCGGATAGGTATACAGACGGAACTTGACTTTGCCGTCTTTCGGAACGGTGTAGTCGTACATGAAATCATCGTTCTCATCGACTGCTTTTACTAGGCTGACGGGGGAGATGGGGGTGGACTCGTAGGCCTCCACCTCCGCCAACCCGGCCCGGGGGCCTGCGCTTTGCGTGATCTCGATGCGGAAGCCGCTCTGGGGCTCCGAGCAGTCCGTGCGCAGGACGAGCGGTTCCCCACCGGCGGGCAGGGGTGGCAGCGGTATTTCCTTGCCGCTGCTCAGGAAGATGCGACCGGACAGCACCCGGTTAGCGGGATCCGGGTGGTCATAGAGCCAAATTTCCTCAATGCGCTTGGGCTCGGCCAGGGTGAACTCGATGCACCCCACACGAGTGTCTGGACACCAGCCGTTATCAAAAGGTCTAGGGATTGAGGCGACGATATCGGCACTGTCCACCACCTTGAAGTCGTGGGCCTGTGAGGCATTTCCGCTGTCGGCCTTGGCCGTGGCATGCAACAGGAGGTTACCTGTTGGCCGCCACCACATGACCTTGTCACCGTTAGGCAAGGAAGGATAAGTCGGGTGCTGGAACTTGTAGCATTGGAAGGCCTCGTACATGCTGTTACCGCACATGTAGTGAGTGAGCCCCCGTGAGGACACCGGCCAGCGCAGGCGTTGCTCCCACGAAAAATAGCTCACTTCGTCCATTCTGCCATTGCAATCACCCGGGGCCTTTAGGTCACCATCCTGCACCACGCGCGAGCTGCGGAGGTTCTCGCTTTCATAAAAGTCCTTGGGCGCGCGCCAGCAGGGGCGGTAGGCAAAGCCCTTCAGCACAAAGGGGCGGTAGTCCGGTTCGGTTCGAAGAACCTCGGCCAGTGCCTCCTCGAACAGGCAGCTCACGGAACGGTGCCCGGGATGTCTGTCATGGTCCACGCACACCATCATGTCGGGACGAATGCGGCGGATGACTTCTGCCATGTCCTCGCGCCAGTGGCGCTTGGTGTAGCTTCGCCCGGGCCGCAGGAGGGTTACGCCCTCCGGGGCCCATGTTTCCGTTGCGCCGCTGTAGCCGACCATTGCCTCGTCCTCCCCGGCGTTGTACAGGTCGCGTGTCTCCGGTTGCCAAGCATCTGCGTAGCCTAAGTAATAAATATGGTCATGCGGGATGCCGTAGAAGTCCGCCATTTTCAGCACCTCCCGCACGCGCTTGGGGGCATTTTTCACCCCGCGTCTGTCCCCATTGGTAGCAAAGACGATGTATACCTCGCTGCCTGCGCGGATGAGCTCCTCCGTCAGGCCTGCCATCAGGTTGGTGTCATCGTCTTGGTGAGGAACCATGACCAGCATGCGACCCCGAGCATACAAGGTCGTTCGATCGACCTCGGGAACCCGGTAATCATTTGTTGCAAGATAGCCCCAAGTCCCCAAGGCGATGAGGACGAGCCCGGCAGCAGAAGCGGCGATAAGTCCCCTCCGTGTCCTTGGGGCCTTCCCGCTCCGCCTCCAACGAAACATGCCGAAAGCCGTCAACAAGGGGATCAGCCCCCACAGCAACCAACACAGCCAATCGTAGCGAATGTGGATCACACCCCGGGCAAGAAGTGCTGCAAACAGGGTAACCAAGACAACCCCGATGACGCCGTTCCCGCGCGCCGCCGGTTGATGCTCCGATTTTTCTGTGCTTGTCATGATGAGTCTGAGATCATTCTATCACAGTATCCGCCTGTTTGGCAAGCACTATCACGCAGAAGCAGTGTTGAAAAAATGTTTTTTTGGGTTTGGTGTGTATTATGTTCCCAAAGGACTTGACAGTATGTGAAAAATAGGCTAGAATTTGAGGCACACCATGAAAGGAATCATCTTAGCCGGCGGAAGCGGGAGCCGCCTGTATCCTTTGACGAAGACAACGTCAAAGCAGCTCCTGCCTGTCTATGACAAGCCGATGATCTATTACCCGCTCTCGACGTTGATGATGTTCGGGATTCGCGAGTTGTTGATTATTTCCACCCCGCAGGATACACCGAACATCGAGCGCCTTTTCGGGGACGGAGGCCGCTTGGGTTTGTCGATTTCCTACGCTGTGCAGGAGGAGCCGAACGGTATCGCCCAGGCTTTCCACATCGGAGCGGATTTCATCGGGAATGATGACGTTGCACTCATCCTCGGTGACAATATCTTCTACATGGGGGACCAAATCAAGAGCTTCAAGCAGGAGGTGGAGCGCAACAGAGGCACGCGGGCGACGATTTTTGCTTACCATGTCTCGGATCCCGAGCGTTTCGGCGTGGTGGAGTTCGATGAGAACCGAATCGCTCTTTCCATTGAGGAGAAGCCGAAGAAGCCGAAGTCGAATTACGCTTCTGTCGGGCTCTATTTTTACCCGCCGGATGTGGTGCAGAGAGCACGGACCCTGAAGCCCTCTGCCCGAGGTGAGTATGAGATCACGGATCTGAATAATATGTACCTCCGTGAGGGTCGCATGTCCGTGGTGCCGATGAAGCGGGGCAATGCGTGGCTGGATGCGGGCACGCCGGGCAGTTTGATGGATTCCTCCAACTTTGTGCAAATTATTGAGGAGCGCCAGGGGCTCAAGATTGCCTGTGTGGAGGAGATTGCGTATCGCCTGGGCTTTATCGGCGATGCTCAGATGCTGGATATTATTCATTCCATCAAGCCCTGTAATTATCGCAGTTATTTGGAGAAAGTTTACCAGGAGAAGCATGAACTTTATTAAAACGGAAATCGAGGGCGTGTATATCATCGAGCCGCGTATCTTCCGCGATGCTCGGGGGTATTTCTTCGAGAGCTATAATGCGGAGGAGTTTGCGCGCAACGGTATCAACGCCGTTTTTGTGCAGGATAACCAGTCGCAATCCTCGTACGGCGTCATCCGGGGGTTGCATTGTCAGCTCGGGGAGCACTCCCAAGCCAAGCTCGTTCGCGTTCTGCAGGGGCGGGTACTGGATGTGGCTGTGGATATTCGCCCGGGCTCACCTACTTTCGGTAAGCATGTGTCGGTGGAGCTTTCCGCGGAAAATCAGCGCCAGCTCTTCATTCCCCGTCATTTTCTCCATGGTTTCTCTGTGTTGAGCGAGACGGCGGTCTTTGCCTACAAGGTGGATAATTTATACTGCAAGGAATCCGAGTTCGGCATTCGTTACGATGACCCCGAAATCGGTATAGATTGGAAGATTCCGGCCGAGGCCGTTCTGACTTCGGAGAAGGATAGAATTGCAAATAGTCTCAAAGATGTACCTGATCACCGGTAGTTACGGACAACTGGGCACGGAGCTGGGGCGCCTGCTCCCGGATGCCATTCTGACGGATTACGATACGCTCGACATCACGGATGCCGCAGCGGTGCGCCGTTTTGTGGCGGAGCACGGGGTGACACATATCATCAACTGCGCGGCATACACAGCGGTGGATAAGGCAGAGGACGATGCGGAGAAGGCGCTGCTGCTGAATGCTGCGGGCCCCGCGAACCTAGCTGCGACGGGGGCTACGGTGGTACACGTCTCCACGGATTATGTATTTGACGGCAAGGGGCATCGTCCTTATGAGCCGACGGACGAGCCGAACCCGGTTTCTGTTTACGGGCGCACCAAGTTGAAGGGGGAGCAGGAGGTGCTTCGCTTGGCGAAAAGCGCGATTATCATCCGCACGGCTTGGCTCTATTCCGCTCACGGCAATAATTTTGTTAAGACCATGCGTCGTCTCGGTGCGGAGCGGGAGTCACTGAATGTGGTGAACGACCAGATCGGCACGCCGACCTTCGCCGGGGACTTGGCTGCGGCCATCGCGGCTATTCTGCCGCAGATTCAGTCCGGTCAGAAGGGTATTTACCATTATACAAACGAGGGCGTGGCTTCTTGGTATGATTTTGCTCGGGAGATCATGGAGCTCTCCGGGCTTTCCTGCCGTGTGAATCCCGTGCCTTCCTCGGCCTATCCCACCAAGGCGCAGCGTCCGTTTTACAGTGTTCTCAGCAAGGAGAGCATCAAGCACGATTTCAATCTCACCATTCCGCATTGGAAAGAAAGTCTCATCACATGTCTCAATCAATTCTAGTCACCGGAGGGGCCGGTTTCATCGGCTCCAATTTTGTTCCCTATTTCTGCGAGAAGTATCCGCAGTATCGTGTTATTAACTTGGATTTGCTCACCTACGCAGGTAATCCGGACAACCTGCGGGAGTGTGAGTCCATGCCGAATTACACTTTCGTGCAGGGCGATATCTGCGATGCGGAGTTGATCTCACGCCTCTTCGAGGAGTATGATATTCGCGGTGTTATTCATTTCGCGGCGGAGAGCCATGTAGATAATTCAATCAAGAATCCGCTCGCGTTCATCCGTACGAACATCGAGGGTACGTTTACCTTGATTAACACGGCCTACCGGCACTGGATGTCCGGCCCCAATCAGGTGAAGCCGGGTTACGAGTCCTGCCGTTTCCACCACATTTCCACGGATGAGGTATACGGTACGCTGGGGGCGGAAGGGTTCTTCCGTGAGACGACGCCCTATGCGCCGAACAGCCCGTATTCCGCCAGTAAGGCGAGCTCGGATTTCATTGTTCGTGCTTTTCATCACACCTATGGGATGAATGTGACGACGTCTAACTGCTCCAATAACTACGGGCCGAAGCAGCACAGGGAGAAGCTCATTCCGCTCATGATTGAGCGCGCCTTGGCGGAGCAGCCTATGCCGGTTTACGGTGCCGGGGCGAACATTCGCGATTGGCTCTATGTGCTGGATCACTGCAAGGCAATCGACCTCATTTTCCATCGCGGGCGCAGTGGGGAAACCTATAACATCGGCGGCCACAATGAGCGTAACAATATGCAGATTGTGCATCGTATCTGTGATCTCCTCGACGAACGCCGTCCGCGTTCCGGCGGGAAGAAGTATGCCGACCTTATCACCTTTGTGGCGGACCGCCCGGGGCATGACCTGCGCTACGCCATCGATGCGACCAAGCTCACGGAGGAGCTCGGCTGGCATGCTGACGAGAATTTTAACACGGGCATTGTCAAGACCGTTGATTGGTATCTCAACCATTGATCTTCGCCATGTCTGCCGCCGCACCGCTCATCTCGGTTCTCATTCCGACCTACAAGCCGAACCCCGCCTTTCTGCGCGAGGCCATCGACAGTATTCTGGCGCAGACGGAGTCGGACTTCGAGCTGTTGCTTTTCGATGACTCGCCCTCCGACCCGGTGGTGCGGGAGGTCGTGGAGTCGTACACGGACCCTCGTATCCGCTTCATCGATGATGGTGTGAACCGTGGCATCTCCGGCGCCCGGAATCGCTTGCTGGAGGAGGCGCGAGGGGAGTTCGTGGCCATCATGGACCACGATGATGTCTCCTTCCCGGAGCGTTTTCGCAAGCAGGTTGACTACCTGCGAACGCATCCTGAGGTGGGAGTCGTTGGGTGTCTGATGGAGCGTTCCAATGACGGCAAATTGTTCCGGTACCCCGAGATGAATGGGGATATACGCCTGGCATTCATGTATGACTGTTCCGTTCCGCATACGGGGTCGATGCTGCGCCGCAGTCTGCTGACGAAGTACGGGGTCAAATATGATCCCGCCTATTCTCCGGCGGAGGATTTCGCGCTCTTTTCCTCTCTGCTGCCGCACACGCGTTTTTACAATATACCCGAGCCTCTCGTGCGCTATCGTCTCTACTCGGAGAACACGTCCAAGACGCAGCGGCAGCGGATGTGGCGTTCCGCTGCTTTGGCTCGTGCCAAGGCGCAGACGGTCGACCCCCTCGCGCGGCGTCAGTACCGAGCGATTGCCACGCAGGTTACGCGGGTAAAGCTGTTCGGTTGTCTGACAATTCTCGGCATTGTGACCGACCTGCACATCACCAAGGTTAAGCTCTTTAACTTGATTCCGATTTTGACGATCAAGCGGAGCCGCCGCATTCGCGGGATTTACTGATTATCCCGAGTTCAGGACAGCGTGCGCCCCGTTCGGGCCCGGTAGTCCTCCCGCTGGTCATCACCGATGGGGCCTACGGCGAAGTATGCCGCCGTCGGGTGGTTGAAGAGCAGCGCGCACACGGAGGAGGGCGGGGACATCATGAAGGAATCGGTGAGTGTGGCTCCGGTATGCTCCGTGGCTTGTAACAGATCGAATACAATCGTTTTCTCCGCATGGTCAGGCTGGCTGGGGTAGCCGCAGGCGGGGCGTATGGAGGCACTGCCTTCCGTTGGCCATACGGTGTTGATGATTTGGTTAGATCGCTCGGCGAGAGCCTCCGCCAGCATGTTGGCACAGGCTTCAATGAGGATGGCGTTGTAGGAATCCAGGTCCCTGTCGCGGAGTTCTTGCGCCCACTCGCGGGCACCGGTGATGGAAAGCTGCAGCGCGCCGACGTAGCCGGGGTAGGGGGCGGGGGCAACGAAATCCGCCAGCGCGCGGCGCGGGGTGTTTGCTTCCTTTTGCTGGCGGAGGGTGTGCAGCACCACGCCGTTTTCCAAGCGTATGTCGTCTCCCGATCTGTTAGCAGGCCAGATGCCGAAACAGGCGGCGGCGTGAAGGCGGTGCTCCGCGAAGGCTCGTTGCAGCAGGGCATCTGCCTCGCTGAGCAGGGTGCGGGCCTGGGCCACCTTGTCCTGCGGGGCATCGGGGTGGAAATCCTGCCGCGCGGGGTTCCAGACGTCGTGCATGTCAAAGGTTCGCAGAACGATACTGCGGTCTGCGAGGGCGAGTAGTTCGTCCCAAGTGACGGAGAAATCCGGCATGCCGTGGCGACTGCAGCAGGTGCAGCCCGTGTGCTCCGCCGGGGGAACCGCGATGGTAAAGACGCCGGTGCGCTGCGGCGCGGGGTTCGGCCGGGCCTCCCAATCCGTCTTCGGGGCGCGTGCTCGGGCTTCGTCCAAGGAGAGGAGGGGGACCTTCTTTTGTTGGAAGTCGTTGCGGGCCTTTTCTTGCTGCTTTTTGATATCTGTAATGTAGGCCTCCCGATTTTTCCCGCAGAGGGCCGCGGCACAGGGGACGATGGTTGAGGCGTCCGCTGTGCGCACGACAACGCCGTCCGGGTAGAGCGGGGCGAGTTTCAGAGCGGTGTGCAGCTCGCTCGTGGTGGCCCCTCCTACCAGCAGCGGTGTGTGCAGCCCTGCTTCCTGCATGGCCCGTGCCACACCTGCCATCTCCTCCAGCGAGGGGGTGATGAGTCCGGAGAGTGCTACGATGTCGGCTTGGTGCTCCAGCGCGGCGGACAGTATCTGTTCACAGGGAACCATGACGCCGAGGTCGATCACGCGGAAGCCATTGCAGGCCAGCACCACGCCGACGATGTTCTTGCCGATGTCGTGCACGTCGCCTTTGACGGTTGCGAGTACCACGGTTCCGGCGCTGCTGTCGCCCTGCTGCTCCGCTTCGATGAGGGGGGTGAGAACCGCCACGCTCTGTTTCATGACGCGGGCGCTTTTAACAACCTGCGGCAGGAACATTTTGCCGCTGCCGAAGAGTTCGCCCACCTGACGCATGCCGTCCATGAGCGGGCCTTCAATGACGGACAGCGGGGAGGGGGCTCCCGTGAGGGCTTCGCGGGTGTCGGCCTCGATGTGGGTGGAGATGCCGTGCACGAGGGCGTAGGCGAGCCGCTCGCCGACCGGGGCTTTCCGCCAAGCGTCTGCCGCCGGGGCAGCTTGGGTCGGGGCCGGGCCACCGGCTCCGGCTGCCTTGAGTTGGGCCTTGTGTTCAGCCAGTTCCTTGGAGTAGGAGATGAGGCATTCCGTTGCGTCCTCGCAGCGGTTCAGCAGTACATCTTCTACCAATTTGCGACGGTGTTCGGGCAGGGTGGCGTAGTCCGCCATCAGGGCAGCGTTGACGATACAGAGGTCCAATCCCGCCGCGGAGGCGTGGTGCAGGAAGGCGGAGTGCATGGCCTCTCGCACGGCGTTGATGCCTCGGAAGGAGAAGGAGACATTCGAGATGCCGCCCGAGATATGGCAGAATGGGTGCGCCGCGTGGATTTGCTCCGCTGCTTGGAAGAAATGCAGCGCGTGGTTAGCATGCTCGGCGAACCCCGTGCCGACGGTGAGGACGTTCG
The DNA here is from genome assembly GCA_004557455.1 of Akkermansia muciniphila. Taxonomy (GTDB): domain Bacteria; phylum Verrucomicrobiota; class Verrucomicrobiia; order Verrucomicrobiales; family Akkermansiaceae; genus Akkermansia; species Akkermansia muciniphila_D. The sequence continues at coordinate 56,357 of SFDX01000008.1, forward strand.
GGTCGAAGATGATATCCTCCTCCGGGAAGCCGACGACTTCCGTGAGGAGTTTGTGAGCACGGTGAGCAATGGCTATTCTGTCCTCGCGTTCGTGGGCTTGCCCCTGCTCATCGAAGCCCATCACCACGACGGCAGCCCCGAAGCGGCGTATCATACGCGCATGCTCGATGAATTCCTGTTCGCCGTTTTTGAGGGAGATGGAGTTGACGATGGCCTTGCCTTGCAGGCATCGTAGGCCGGCCAGAATGGTGCTCCACTCGGAGGAGTCTACCATCACAGGCACGCGGGCGATGTCCGGTTCCGCCGCCAAGAGGTTCAGGAAGCGGGTCATGGCCGCCGGGCCGTCGATCATGCCGTCATCAAAACAAACATCCAATACCCGTGCGCCTTTCTGCACCTGAGCGCGCGCAATCTCAACGGCCTCTTCGTAGGCGCCTGCTCGGATGAGTTTGGCAAACTTGGGAGAGCCTGCCACGTTGCAGCGTTCGCCGACAAAGAGCAGTCCTTCGCTGCGTTCGTGGTTCATCGGTTCCAGCCCGGAGAGGCGCAGCACGCCATCCTGCGGGTGGGGCTGCACGGTGTGCGGCGGCAGGCCTCGGACGGCTTCTGCAATGGCTCGGATATATTCCGGTGTTGTGCCGCAGCAGCCGCCGACGAAGTTCAGCAGGCCCTCCTCGGCATAGCGGCGCAGAATGCCCGCCATATGCTCTGCCGTGTGCTCGTAGCCGGAGGGCGAGAGCGGGGTTGGCAGGCCTGCATTCGGGTACATGCTCAGGGCGCAATCTGCTACTCGTGCTAGTTCCTGCGCGAAGGGTAGCATCAGGTCTGCGCCCAGCGCACAGTTCAGGCCCACGGCCAGGGGCTCGCTGTGGCGTACGGAGTTCCAGAAGGCCTCCACGGTCTGCCCGGAGAGGGTGCGCCCGGCGCGATCCGTGACGGTAAAGCTGATGATGTGCGGGGGCAGGGGGCGCTCCTCGCGCAGTTCTGCCATAGCATACAAACATGCCTTGGCGTTCAGGGTGTCGAAGATGGTCTCCAGCAGCAGCAGGTCTGCTCCTCCGTCTGCCAGCGCGATGATTTGTTCGCGGTAGGCACGGCGCAGTTGCTCGAAGTTGACGGCACGGAATCCGGGGTCGGTCACCTCCGGGGAGAGGGAGGCGGTGACGGCCATGGGGCCGATGGAGCCTGCCACCAAGCGGGGGCGTCCGTCCTGAGCCTCTGCGGCATCCGCCGCGCGGCGGGCAAGGGCGCAGGCCTCCAGGTTCACGCGCCGCACGAGGGCTGCCAACTCCTCGTCCGCAAGTACACCGTCGTAATAGGCTTGGTCGTGCCGTACGTCTGCCGGCGCACGGTGGAAGAATTCGTGTTGTCCGATGCAGGTGGCGGAGAAGGTGCAGGTGCTGATGATATCCGAGCCGGCAGCCAGGTAATCGGCGTGGATTTTGGCGAGAATCTCCGGGTGGGTGAGGACCAGCACATCGTTGTTGTTCTTCAGGTCTTGCGGGTAGCGCTCGCGGTCTGAGAACAGGGTGCCTCGGTAGTCATCCTCGCCCAAATGGTGCTGCTGCACCACCGTGCCCATGGCACCATCCAACAGGATGATGCGTCGTTTCATCTCTTGCTGCAAGTAAGCCAGCCGCTCTGCGGGGGTGCTCATCGTCGTCAATAGTCAGGGGGAAGAAAAGGACCCTGCCGGGGAAAAATCCCGCAGCAGGGTCAGGAAGAGAAAATGTCTTGTCGCGGGGAATGCGCATCAGGCGCGCGGCTTCGGATTGCGGTGCCAAGTGATTACACCCTTGCCGACGGCATACAGGTACGCCACCACCAACACACCGATGAACGCCGCCATCGCACCGAAGGCTGCGGCATTGCCCAGCACAAAGTCCTTGAAGCCCAAGGCCCACGGATACAGGAACACCACCTCCAAGTCAAACACCAGGAAGAGGATGGCCACCATGTAGAACTTAATGGAGAAGAACGCCGGAGCACCGTCGCCCTCCGGCACATTACCGCACTCATACGGTACCTCCGTGGGCTTCCGCAGCTTGGCTCGGCGGCCGAAAATGAGGCTGAGGACAATGATCATGCCGGCAAAACCGAAGCCTGCAAGCAACTGAATGAGTGCTGAAAAGTATTCCTGAAGCATAGCAACAGCCCCCTTATACGCCTTTCTTCCTCCTATGTCAAGCAAAAACAGCCGAAAATCACTTTCCTGATGTTCAAAAGTCCGCATAAAGCCTCTTCTCTGAACTTTTTTATGCCAAAACTCACTTTTTTTGCATTTTAGGCTTGCAATCCCGTCTTTTTTGCGCTATACTTCCCCCGCACCTCCTTACAGAGGATCACATCACATGGTGATCGTAGCTCAGTGGTAGAGCCCCGGATTGTGGTTCCGGTTGTCGTGGGTTCGATCCCCACCGGTCACCCTCTAAGCGGCGGCGTTCGTTTTAATGCGGACGCCGCTTCTTTAGTGCCCGCAATCCCCATGACCATCGGCTTTACGGAGCCTCAAACAGATTGTCCGTGTTAGTGCGATAAGCGGCTGCAAAATTACGGATAACATCGATTTTGAGCCGGTTTTAGTCCCCTGCCACTCGCTTCCACTCGCACTTTTCCGAACCCCACCAAGACCTTTTCGGTGGGGTTCACAGGGTGTGTTCAAGGCTCCAATGAATGCCGAATAGGAGCCGCAAGCTCGTTTTCCGGCAAAAATTCTCTCATTTTTACCCTTCCCGCCTCTTTTTTGCGTTTGTCGTTCCCCATGGTGCAAGTTCGAGCCTCACCGCCAATTCCTGCGGAACATGACGAAACCCGAGAAGAAGGCCTTATTCCGGGGCTGGGACTACAGCATTCTTAATGCACACCCCGAATCAACCATTGATACTCAAGGACTTACAACAGATTCGCCAAGAGAGAGAGGGATACGGCGAGTAGAGGAAGAAATTGGCGAAAGAGCTGTTTTCTTCAAGGAAAAAGATTGTCATCACCATTTTTCTCCTTGCATTTCTGCGGAAAATGTATTACAAGGAGGCTTTGACTAATGAAACTCCCCATAGCATAATCATGAAAACATTAGCTATCAGTAAGACATGTGCCGCCTTGGCATTGGGAATTATAGTCGGCTCTTCGAATGCCGAGGCTGGGCTGTGGACTAGCATACTCAAAACTTTTGGCCGAAAGGTTGTAGAGGAAGGCGGCGAAAGAGTTGTAAAACAGACCATCAAGACAGGAGCAATCAAGGTCGCTAGTGTATTGTTGAGTTGATTCTATTACAATAAAGTTCGCTCTGTTTAAGCTTCCGCGTGCTGCTTCGCTCGTTCTACTGCGTCCAAGATTTGTTGAGTCGTTTTTTTTTTACGAAGGGAACAGTGTTTGATTATGATTAGATTTCGAAATTCTGGTTCAAACCCCGAGACTCAAGTAGGAGTCTTAAAGCTCTTGTACAATGATTATCAAGACAATAAGGCGTTTAATTTGCGAGATATGGCAAACACATTAGCGAAAGGGCATTTGCTTTCGTCAAATGGATATACTGGAAGTCAGGCAGTAGTAGCTGGTTATAGCGATAATTCAAGTAAAAACTCTCCGCTTATGGCGAGTAAACTGTACGCAGAGATATTTAGAATGATGGGTTGGCTCGTTCCGAGTACAGCCGATAATTCATATCCTGTTGTACTATCCTATTTGGGAGCACACATAGCTAAAACCCAGTCTGATTGGGCTCCCTTGTATGAACAATGCATAATGGGGATTGTTACACCAACTGATTTGACCGCTAACGTTATATATACTGAAAAATCACGTGTTTTGTATGCTATTTTATTGTACGCAGAAGCATTGGATAGCTTTATCACTAAACAAGAAATATGCATGGGGCCGATGAGTCATAATGACTATGAAGAAAATTGCTTAGAAAACTCTTGTATAAAACTGCGGCAGGATCGTTGGGATAAAAAACGGATGAATGAACGTTTTGACTCCTTTGCGAAAAAATTAGGTATACAGAGCAACTCTGTGATTAATTGCACACGATTCCCTATAGCTGCATTAAAGACCTTAGATCTTATCAAAAAAGCAACGAAAAAAGAAGGAAATTCATCTCACAATTGTTTCCGACTAACGGAAAAAGGCAAGGCATTATTATCCGAATATAAAATGATGAAGGATTTGCGGCTTGATGAATATCGCACATATCAGAAGGATATACAAAAAGCCTTGATTAGGATCGGATTTTATTCCATGCTTGATAGAGCTGGATATGATATTTCTTCCGTTGAGACCGTTATAGCTAAAGATAAGAAGCTGTGTAGAGATATTTTAATGGGTAAGGAACTTCTCTTTTCTCCATATCAGATGTTGCAACGGAGAGAAGTAGATATAGCGCTTGGCGTGACAAAAAATGTAAGTGAAACAGCATCGGCTAATATAAAGAAATTTGAGAAGAAGGAAGAGATTGCCTCGACTTTCGTACAAGTAAATTGTATATTTTCTAGTTCGCCATTTCTCAAAAGAGAGGATGCTCTCTTCATTGAGGCTATCAGAGATCGCGCGAAAAATACTTGTGCATTGAGTTTAGTACACGATTTAATGCATGATATCAAATTATATGATCAAGCGAATTTTTATCCATATGTTTCTATGCTTTTTCGCATCATAGGTTTTAATTGTGAGTTATCAAGAGCTGGCGATAATGGAAATAGATGGGATGCAATGATAATAGACTCAAATCGTAGTATTCCGATTGAAATCAAGTCTCCTCGTGAAAGTGAAGTTTTAACATTAAAGGCCATCCGTCAAGCATTAGAGAACAAAATTATTCTACTTTCAAGAAAATCATTCGCGACATCGACTGAAACTACATCATTAGCCGTTTGTTATAATTTACCTTATGAAACAGCAGAAGCCCAAAGACTAATTGAGGATATATACGAGACCTTCGGTTTTAGAATAGGAGTTATAGAAGTAGAAAGTTTAATTAAGGCTGCATTATGCACAATTATAAAAGGTAAGAGCATTGCTGCAGAGGAAATATACAACCTGAAAGGTTTCATGTATGCAAATATTTGATAGAAAAAGTAAAAGAGGCTTTTTATTTGTGCTAGAAAATTTACCGGACGAAATCCGGATAAATGAGGGATATCCTTCAGTACTTGTAATCAATGGTAAAGAGGAAGAATCCTTTTGCCTCAGATGTGAATCGCAACCTTGCATTAAGGCTGATGTAATTTCGGCTACAATGCTGGGGATTGATTTTTCTACGGATAACTCAACAACGCTTTGTCCTGTTGATGCTATACATTGGGATGAGAAGAAGGAAGCTGTGCATATAGATAGCACAACGTGCATAGGGTGCGGATTATGTGCGTCACGCTGCCCGATGAAAGCAATATATAAGAAAAATAATGAAATCACCTATTTGGTTAGCAAATTGGATGCTGTGGCACTAAAAGTGGAGAATAATAAAGAAAATGGATCCAGGCAACTCCATCAGATCGCAGAATTGAGGAAAATCAAAACATTAGGTCGAATACTGACGGAAAACGACGACATTTTATTACAATTGCAAACTAATTTGCGTGAATTGCCACCATTATCTCAGAATCTTTTTGTAAAAAATGTACTTAATGAAATTGGTGGGTATGGCTTAATAAGAAGAACTGGTGACAATTCGTTTCGTATGGATGGACTTTTATCCTTTAAATTAGGAACTGTGGGTGGACCTTTGGAAGTCGAGTTTGGTGACGATTGTTTGAGTGCAATAAGACTCATTCTGGATGATATATGCGTTCTCCATTCTCGTCACGGGCTGCAGGCAAAAAATCTAACTCCTTTTGTAATTTTCCATCACATGCCTAATGTTCGCCAAGGGTATTGGCAAGTATGCCAAGACGTCTATACAGTAACCGGAATCAAAGTATACACAATGACCCTTATTTCTCTATTGTTACTTATGTGGAATCGGAAGAATCTCGTTGATACTTATACTCAATATTATCTTAATTGCTCAAATCAAGACCTTAAGCAATACATTGAAAAGTCATTGGCACGAAGTCTGGTATGCAAAATTGACGAAGCTGGAATTTTCGCACCCGTCAAATGAGACCTCGTTCTGTGTTTATCTTCTCAAGCCTGTGTAGCGCTACTTCGCACCACCTTTTTTCAAGTTCAATACCAATCCAAGAAATTTTATGCCCTTGGGCGTTTAATTTCTCACAACAAACTCCTAACGTGCCGGAGCCGTGAAAGGGATCCAGTATAGTTCCCTCGTACATTCCATCTTTGTTTTTAGGGCAAAATGCTTTTATAAGCTCTGTAATCAAAGATTCAGGCTTTTGCGTAGGGTGCTCAGTTCTCTCGTTTTTGTACAAGCTTCCTGCTAGCGTCGGAAAACTCCAGACGTCACCTCTCATTGCTCCTAATGGATTGGGCTCCCATTTTTTTCTTGTTCCATCAGATGCAGTGTAGTAAACAGGTGATTTAAGCCTTTTCTGGCTTTTATACGGAACTCTCACATCATCTACATTGTATGTCCACTTGTTCGGAGATTTTGAGAACCATAGGAAAGGCTCATATTGGGTCATTGGTGTTTTGCGAGAACGGCAAAAACCATTTTCATAATGCCAAATATTTAGACGCTTGTAGAAAAGGCCAACTTCATACATTATTGTTTGAATGAAGCCTATGTAATGATGAATTCCAAACCAGATGATACTACCATCATTGTTAAGCAAATCACGGCACATAGATATCCGCTGACGAGATATCTTAAAAAACTCAGGCAACTCCAAAGAGTCGCTGTTATTCCCAAAGTCCTTCTTAAGATTATATGGAGGATCTGTTAAAATCAAATCTACCCTTACACCTTGCTCATACAATTCTGATAAAATCTCATCAGAATCTCCACAAATTACCCCTCTATAATGTAATGAGTCTATCATTTGTCCTTTCTGAATATCAGCACATATTGATGATGAATATTCTCCACGTATGCAAATGGGTATCCGTAGGGCAAAAGAGTCTTGTGATTTTGTAGCAGAATCTTTACACCCTGCAAATGCAAATGGAGCTTGTCTGGAGTTTCTGCGTTGTTTAATCTCTGGATTAAATCACTATGGAAACTAATAAAGTCAGATTTGTGTCTAAAGTCCGAAACGACTAATGCCATGTATTTCTTCTTCTTCAAAACTCTTGCACATTGCAAGAATACATCAGAGACAAGGATATCTAAGAAGTCCGAATATGAAGATATACTGGCTAAATCTGATGCGTCATTATCAGAATAATTTGTTGCTAAGTCATTAGCAATACGTTCTTTCTTGACTTTATGATCCGCCTTCTTGTTTAAAATTGACCAATACGGAGGACTAGTGATAACAAAATCTACGGATTCTGTTTCCAATCCTCGTAAAACAATTCTTGTATCCCCCTGAATAAAATTGTGTTTCCTTGATGTACCTTGGGCGATTTCCACATCTAGCCTTTCTTGTGCAAGACTATGCCATTTATCTTGCAATTCTATGCTAGTACACACACGACCCTCTAGTGCACATGCCTTTGCAGTAGAGCCAACACCTCCGAAAGGATCAAGCACATGCATTCCTTTCTTGGTGAAGAACGTGATCAGGTGAGAAACATCCTGAAAGGAAAATGGTGCAGGGTGTTGCCTCTCAATTTGAGCGTGCGGGTGTTTTGATCCCAATCCTTTTTGATAGAAGAAACTTTTCGTTTCCAGTAGCCATTCACCTCCCGTTAGGTCGTTTAATGCGTTACGAGGATTAACAGTTTTAGACTCTACTAAACCATTGATGCCGTCTTCTGAAGCAGAATCCTCAACGCACCTTTTTAGTGCTTCGATTTCGACAAGAGAATATAACAACCTACCATTATCTGCTTTGTGTGCAGTAATTTTACCCTGTTTAGAAAGTTTGCGCAATTCGAGAGCAGAAATGCCGAGTATTTCTGCTGCTTCTGTAGAAGCTATTTTATCTTTTTTGCAAGCATCGAACAACTGCATCTGTTCACTTTTCATTCTTAATTAGTCTAACGTAATCTTTATTTTTTTTAACTCCGAAGCCTGACATGCTTGCACATGCATCCAACGCGATTGTTGGCCGTGCTGTATTTGCCCGTTGCTTGTTTTGTATTCATGGATTTGTATAGCGTTCATTAGTATAGCATAGACATGCATTATAGTCTAGATTTTTTTGCCATCATTTTATATAAAACACTTCTGTTTAGTATCTGAGGTTTACTTAGGCAGTGGCTATGCTTTGCCAGAGTAGCCTTGTCGGCATCATCTGGGGCATCGTTGATGGTGTCGAAATTCGCCTCCGGCGGCAGATAGAAATTGCAGACCTCGATGGAAATATTTTTGAGTGACTTCCCCATGCGAGTACCTTTGAGTTTATTATAACGATTCTAGATCTCGGCCTTGTGTTGCTTATAGCGAATATCTGCATAGCGTAGGAAAATCCAGGTCAAGAACGGGCTGCCCGTATTTGTTGGCAACCGAATGCCAAAGGTCGTCTTTAAGTTTCTTTAACTCCTTGTCTGTCATGTAATTTTGCTTGTTGCGAGTGATGATGTGTAAAGTCGTGAGCAGAGAAGTGTCCCCCGCGCTGTATGTGCGTATTATAGCACAACACTTCTCGAAAGGAAAGCATAAAACGCCTTTATGGCACATTCTGTAGTGATCAGGGGCCATTACTTCACCTCGAAGAGCTGACGCTCTATTTCTGTTGGGGGCTGATCCAGCAGAGTCAGGAGATCACCGACCATGCTCTTACTGACACCGACGGCTTGGGCGAACTGTGAGACATTCTTGAATGCTCCCGAACGCAGGATGCGGTCAATCATGAGCGCATTGGCCATGCGGATGGCACAGGTCGTAGGAATTGGGGCGAGTTGCCGAGCAGCCTCGTCATCCAGAGCGGTCCGGACCCTCAGTTCACGTCGGCTGCCAGAAGAGGCGGTGCTCATGAGGAATGGGACGGAAACATCGAACCCCGGAGAGGGTTTAAGGACGATGGGGCGGTTTTGACGCAGGAGGCGGAGACGTAGCTCCCGCATTTCCTCAGGGGCGATGGATCTGCTACTACATTGCTTCTCTGTTGCTTTCATCATTGTTTCTTGAATGCGATGTCAATTTTGCTGTTTTGCCAATCAAAGCTCACCCGCTCGATGGACTGTTCAAATACCCTGCGGATCATGGCAGGTTCCCCGCAGCGTATGAGCTCCTCTGCACTTTGCAGAGAGTTCAGAATATCTCCCTCGCGGCGATGCGGCAGGCGTTCCTGAAGGCGCTTTGCCAGGTAATCCATGCCGAGATGGCCGACAATCTGCTGCATCACAAACAGATCGAGCACGGGTGCGGAGATGTTCGGGCATCCACAGGGGGTGAGACTGCCGGACTTCATGGACTGCTTGCGCCCTCGGCACGAGTAGTAGCTGTACAGTCTTCCGCGCTTCTTCGTATCGCTGCGAATGAGCGGGCTACCGCACGCGGCGCATACAGCGAGGCCCGGAGGAAGGAGCCAGCCCGTTTCAGTAGCTGCCTCTTTTCTAGGTCTTCCTTTGGGGCGATCCCTATGGAAGCGATGGTCGAGGTGGAGCTTGTTGTCGTTGAGCTTGCGCTGCACCTGCTGCCAAAGCTCCTCTCCGATGATGCCGTGGTGCTGTCCGGGGATCGGGTTCTCCGGGGAGGCCGGGTTAGGCACAAGTCCTATGTAGATGACATTGCGCAGGATACGTCCCACGGCCTGTGTATTCCAAGGGACGGGCGAGCCGGATCTTCCCCGTTTTGTGAGGCCATCCTCGTTGAGGCTGCGTGCGATACCTATGCAGGTTCCGCCCTCCTCGGCGTATTCTCGGAAGATGCGTTGAACGATTGGGGCGGTCTCCTTGTCCACCAACAGATCGAGTTTCGATCGCATGTAGCCGAAAGGTGTAGAACCACCCGGTACATAGCCGCGCGCCCGCGCCGCCTCAATCTTGGCCTTTGTACGCTCAGAGATGACCTCGCGTTCCATTTGTGCAAACACCCCGAGCAAGTTGCGCATGGCTCGTCCGACCGGGGTTGAGGTATCAAACTGCTCGCTGACGCTGGCTACCTGAACACCATTACGATCGAGCAGATCCAGCATGTTGAGGAAGTCCCTCTGATTTCGAGCGAGGCGGTCGAGCTTGTAGACAACCACCATATCGACTTCTTTGCGGCCTGCTGCGGCCAGCAGCTCCTGCAATGCCGGACGGTTCATAGTACCACCGCTGATGCCGGCATCTGTAAAAGTGCGCAGATAGGTAAAGCCGCTGAAACTGCGGCTTTCGATAAACTTCTTGCAGGTGTCCTCCTGAGCCTCGAGACTTGAAAAGGGCTGGGCGAAGTCGTTGGCTCGGAAAACGGATTTGCGGGTGTAAATTGCGCAGCGGATGATCGGAATCGGTGTCCCGATCATCGGTTGATGGGAAGTTGTACCGGAAATGCTTTGCGCCATGTTGATTATCGTTTCGAGGGGTTAAAAGTTTTTGAGTTGGGCCGAGGTGAGGCCGAAGAATTTGTTGCCGGAGATGTAATACCCAGCTATCTTTGTGCTGACTTCAGAGAGTGTAGCGTATCTCTGCCCGGCGTATTCGAAGCCCCGCTCTGTCTGGTAAACCGTGTAGGTGATCCCCTTGTAGAGCTTGCTGATGATGCGGGGGGCCTTGCGCGCAGTAGGGGGTGTCGGGGCCTCGCGTTCCTTGAATGCGCGGCTCTTGACCCGGAGAAGTGTATCGTCCGCCAGTTCCTCGGCTCGTTTCATCGCTCGCTCCGAGATACCGCCGCTTACCAGCGTATTGATGCGCCACTCCAGCCGTCTGCGGATAAAGTCCTTGCGGCGGGTGTAGCAATACCCTCCGAAGAGGGCTGCCCACAGTCTGGTGAGCTGTTGCGTGTCCATGGTGTAGAGCTCCCGGATTTTCTCGTCAGCTTCCTCTCGTGTCAATTCGGGAAGGGGGCCATTTCCGGGGGTATGATCTTCTTTGTGAGTGGGTGTCGCCTTCATTTGCTTTTCTATTAGCTTGTTTGGTTCAGGGGGCGCGGGAGCTATTTACAGTCCTTCTTCAGTGGCTGACTCCTTCTGCCGCGCTCGGTGTCTCTTGAGCTCCTCGCGAAGGTAACTAACCATCTCGTAATTCGTCTGCCGCCACTCAATCAACATCCAGTCTCTGATACTTTCGTGCTGCCGCTTCAGCGTCCTAGCCCTTTCCGAAACCGATATATTATCCTTCATGGTGTATTCGTAGAGCTTGTCCAGCACATTCTCCTTACGGTCCAACTCTTCAAATATGGCCCGGCATTCCTTGAATACCTCGTTCTTCTGCTTCTCGTATGCTTCATTCACGAAGCTGTTCAGGCATAACTCCTTAATCTCGTCGGCGGTGAAGTATCGCCATATTTGAGGCTGGATGAGTTCGGCAGCATCTGCATATTCGGCGGCTTCGTTGCGAGCCGCCCACCGCTTCTGAAAGTGCTTGTTCAGCTCCATTCGCAACATATCTATCTTTCTCGCTCTCTCGATCTTCTCTGCGTCATACATGCGCTCACCTTCCTCTTTTAAGGCCTCCAGCCGTGTCCGGGCTGCCTGTTGAGCCTCCTCGTTCTTGCTGTTCTCGGCAAGACTCCGGAGCTTTCTGATTCCGCTCCAGTTTTTTCTCCTCCTTTTGTATTGGGTTAGGGACCACCGGATGACCTCTGCCTTGCACTTCTCGTAGGCCGGGCTCACGAAGGTCAGCAGGTGTAATTCGACCTGTTCCTGTTGGCTGAAAAAGCGGTTGAGGATGCTGCGGTTGTTGGCGTCTGCTTTCATGCGTGCGTTGTCAATGTAGTTACTGATCATGGTCGTTATATGGGCTTGTTTCGCCTTTTACAGTATAACATAACTTGTAGATTAAATCAATGTTTTTTTTGCTTTTTTTTGCATTCTATTTTCGGTATTTCCTCCACCTGTCGCGTAGGCCGCCGAGTATCGTCGCTGACGAAAATGTGCTTGCGGATAATAGCTTCGGGGATGGGGTAACCGTCGCTCATGTTTGTTAGTATGAAGAATTATGTGCGCTTGCCTTGTAGGCTCCTCCCCGGAATACTGTTCTCGGTCCGGGGAGTCGAGCCCGGTGGGTCCGTTCATCCCTTTCTCTTCTTGACCGGCAGTCCGAAGAAGGTGTTGCCGGAAATCTTGTAGGGGCAGATGATCCAGCTAATGTGTGTGAGTGTCGGGTATGTAACCCCCCGATAACTGTAGGTGCCGTCTCTTTCAACGTACACTTGGTGCTCCTCTTTGTTGTACTTGCGAAGGAGGTAGGTGCCGGGTTCGGCTCGGTCAGTCTCAAGGATTGCGCGAGGCTCTGTCTCGCCCTTAGGAATGATTTGGCAAACTGCTTCCTTCTTGGTGTCCCGGAGTTTAGGTGTTGTTGGCTCCCTCATGGGCTCCTGTTCGGGCTCCTGTTTGGGCTCCTGTTTTGCGCGGCACTTCTTCAGTTTATCGCTTAGGTATGTGAAGGCCTCGATCCGGCACTCCTTGTCCTCGTCTCTGAGTCGGCCCAGCTCTCTTTCCTCCTCCTCCAAGCGTTGCCTTGCGCGCCGAATGGTTGTCTTGTTCTTGGAGGTTGCGACGGTGTGCTTCGTCTTGTCGATGCGTGTCTGAAGTTTGTCGAGGCGTTCATCGAGTCGCCGGAAGCTCTGGTAGACCTCAGCCTTGCACTCCTCGTAGGCCGGGCTGACGGGGTGTGCCAGCTCCAGCTCGTTGATTTCCTCCTCGCTGAATCGCCGGAGAAGGATGTGAGTGTGATCGGGGTTCTCGGTACTGAATTCGTATTTGCTGTTCTTCTTGCTCATGTTGGTTATAGATGGGGTGTTTTGTCCCTTTTCAAGTATACCATAACTTGTGAGGATTTTCAATGTTTTTTTTGCTTTTTCTTTGCCTCTTCCGGAGGCTTTTTGTTGTATATCTTTCCTGCGGCGAAGATCGTTGATATAGCCGATGACGGACTTCGCTCCCTTGAGGTAGACAGTCACGGCCAGTAGAATATCACCGGCCATGATTGCCCAGTAGCGTCCGTACCGAGCGACACCCAATGTTACATCTTCGTTTGAGTTCGGTATCGGCCATGTTTTTTTCATTGTTTTCATGGTATATAATCAGGTCTCATTCGTTCCTTTTAACAGTATACCATAAATCCAACAATAATCAATGTTTTTTTTGCTCTTTATTTTCAGCCGTTCAGCTCCTTCTCCTGCAGAGCAAGAATCCTGTCAACGGCAATCGCTAGCATGTCGATGACAGCATTTTCCCACGGCTCCTTTCCGGAGGTCACGGAGGGGAGTGCAACCTTGCGAGGTCTACCGCGTCCGCGCTTCTTCTCCGTAACCGATTTGTTTATATAATTTGTCGTCATGACTGTCACCCTTCCCGGAACCTCTCGTTTCGGCGGGACGGGTCCTTTTGAAACCCGCCCCGCTTTTCTCAACCTCTTCAGCCGCCTATGGATTTCACCCAGTTGACGAAGTCCGGTGTGTTTCGACCGGCGTTACGGAGCACGGGGACGACCACCGAATTGCGACCGAATTTTTCCTTCTTGGTGGTGAGCTCCCATTTCCCGAACACGAGACCATCCCGCAGGCTGAACCGGGCAGCGGTCAGAATGTTCTTGCCGGCGCGGTTGTATGCCACTCCTCGCAGGGTCCAGATAGCCAGCCCGTAGGCATGCCCATTGTAGTCCAGAGGCAGAGCGTAGTCCGCGAATCCCTCGGGTGCAGCAAAGATCACCTGCACATGCAGCACGGGATTGTATGAGGGGCGGACGTTGCCCTCCCATTCAATGGTTCCTCCCGCCTGCTTAACCTCGGCAAGGGTGTCGAAGACACGGGGCTTCTCCTCGGAGTCGAATGGCAGGTTCTCCACGAACTGTTTTCGGGCCGTGAGGATGGTCAACTCCAGCGGTGTGGGCAGCTCCACCTCCTTGTTCAGCACGACGGCACCGGCGTTGAACATTTCGGCCATCTGACCCACGTTCTGAACAATGTTGAGGCGCGGGATGATGATGTCCTCGGTGTCGACTTCACCCACGATGCCGGTTCCCCCCGAGCCGCTGCTCAGGGCTGTAGCGTTGGTCGGGGCGGCAGGGGCAGTCGCGATGGTGTCCTCGATCTGCACGTTGTTGATTGAATATGGCTTGATTCTCATTCCATTTATTCTCCTTTCTTGGTTTGGGTTTTGGTTTGGAGGCGCTTCAAGTATTGACTCGGAGCACCAGTGGTGAGGATGCCCTCTTCCGCAAGGCGCGAAAGGAGTTCATCCTTGATCTTCGCCTTCTGCCCTTTCGGGGCTTTGGCAGAAGCGGCTTCGGTGAGCGCATCAAGGCTCACGGTTCCGCAGCAGCGGATAAAGGTTGCGGCATCCAGACCGGAAGCGGCGTAGGCAGCTGCGGCATCCGTGACGGAGCGTCTTCCGGCACGGGTCATAAGTTTATAGCCCGGGACATCCGTACCTTCCTTCGCCATGAGCAGGGCGTGGTAGGTAACGCTTTCTACCCACTCCTTGAGCACCTTGGCGCAGGTCAGGCACCGCGACATTAGCTCCGGTGATGTGATGCGAGAAGGGTGGAGCTCATCCTCCGGAGTGAGGGCCAGAGACGTATCCTCAGCGTAGCGGGCGGCGATTGGCAGGGCAATTCGGCGCAGAGCCGTGCAGGTGGCTTGTTTGCGGCAGTAGCAGCAGGCAAGACTCGGGTGCTCCTCCTTGTTGCGGGCGTTGGCTCTGCGAATGATGGTCTCCACTCGGAGTTGCATGGCGGGCATGTCCTGTTCCCTCACATAGGTGTGGGTGGAGATGAGTTCGGCACGAGGCTGAACAAAGTGCAGGGTGAGGCGGCGCAGCTCCGGGAATCTTTCAAAGGTTCCGAGGCAGTAGGCGCAGCCTTGAGCGTTGGTAGCTGCGGGTTCAACGTGACCTCGCCCGAATTTGTAGTCGATGAGGATACCCTCGTCACCCGCGATGGCCACGAAGTCCGCTGTGCCTCGAGTGAGCCCATTGCAGATGGTCAGAGGGAGCTCTCGGTATTGATGTACCTTGGTAGTCAGGGTTGAGAGTCTCTCCAACTCTCCGTCTCGGAAATCCCTGCACAAGCCGCAGATGAAGGATTGCTCTTCGGTAAGTCCATCGTAGATGTCGGTCTCTAGGGCTTCGTGAAGCATGGTCCCTTCATCTGCTGCGGCATTGCTTCCGGGTCTCCCGGAGAAGGCCGGGCATTGCTCCTTGTACCCCAAGGAGGATGGGGAGTGCTTGGCGTGCGCTCGCTTTCCTGTCGTTGCGTTGTTTTGATTCATGGTGAGCTATTGTGGTGTCATCGGTTGCAGAGGAAAGTCGGTTGCACATCCCCATCATTGAGGAGGTCAAGGTTAGCTAGTTTGGCTGCACAGAGCTCCGCCGTATGCTCCTCCACCGTGCCGGCAGCGAAACAGATTTTCTGTACGCAGGCTGCTCCGCCTGCTCGATGGACACGCCCCAAGGCCTGTCGGAGATCCGAAGCCGAATAAGTGGGAGAGATGATGGAGAGGCGCGGACGTTTGCCCATCGGATCATGCAGGCTGACTCCCACCCCGCCGGCACTGATGTTACAGATCACGGTCGTGATCTCGTTCCTCTGAAAACGCTTGATGATCTTTTCGCGGTCTTGCGGGTCTTGGCCGCCACAAATGATGTTCGGACAGTCCAGTGCTTTGGATAGGGCACATATCGTCTCCGTGAAGTTGACCAGCAGCACCACGCTCATACCCTCTTCCAGAGCACTCCGGGCCATGTCCGCCATGGCATCCACCTTGTACATCTCGATTGCTTGGCGCGAGCGGGTGAGAAGGGTGAGCTTGTTGGCACGCTTGGCTTGCATCTCGTGGGCGAGTCGGCGGAGGCTTTCGTGGTCCTCCGTGGCTTCCGCTACCTTGAGCTCTCGGGCCATTCGGTCGTACTCCTTTTGGATTTCCACAGCCTTTCCGGTTTCAATGACAGCGGCACTGATGAGAGCCACGGGAAAATCGTGAATGTCTGCTACTCGAAGCCGACTGCCGAGCTTTGGGAAGATTTGGGAGTGGATGCGGCGCAGGTAGCGGCTGCCTCCTCGGAACTCCGGTCCATAATAGCCCTGCGTTACTCCGTTAGCGTAGGCCCAGGAGTAGAAG
Source organism: Akkermansia muciniphila (assembly GCA_004557455.1). Taxonomy (GTDB): domain Bacteria; phylum Verrucomicrobiota; class Verrucomicrobiia; order Verrucomicrobiales; family Akkermansiaceae; genus Akkermansia; species Akkermansia muciniphila_D. The sequence continues at coordinate 72,567 of SFDX01000008.1, forward strand.
TTGCTCAGGTAGTGGAGTCCGAGGGCATATCCCAAGGCTTTCATCTCCAAAGGGTTCGTAGCAGCCGTTGCGGAGCATAACAGAAGGCGCAGGTTGCGCCGGCGGGCTGAAATCAGGAGGGCAGAGTTGAGACTCTTCAGGCTCTTGCACTTTTGGCATTCATCGAAGATGATGAGTGTGTCCCCCGGTACATTCCAGAAGTAGGGGAAGGTGGGGTTGTTGGAGAGTTTGCGGCATTCGCTCAAGCTACCTTTGCGGATGAGCTCGTAGTTGGTAACAAGAAGAAGGTTCACCCCGAAGCCCTCCGCGACTTGTTTCCAACTCGGGATAGTGGCTTTCGTGGTGACAACAACGACCGGAGCTCCAATGGCTTTTGCCACGGCGCAGGCCACATAGGTTTTACCGCAGCCCGGCTCGCTGGCGTCCAAGGCTACACGGTGCTTCTTGAGAGCGCGTTCGATGCTCTGTGCGTGAACCTGCTGGAATGGTAATAACTTCAGTTGATTAGACATGACGTTTCGTTTCTGATTTGTTTGCGGGACTTATTCGCCCCTTCACCTATACTGCTTGAGTCAAAATTCAAAATCCGCCCTCTTTTCTCAGCGGTGAGAGAATTTTTTTTATCTGCTCTCGCAGAGATCGTCCTTTTTTCTCACTGATACCGACCTCTCGAGCACTCTTCACCAGATTACCTTCTGTTGCTATCAGCTGATCTAGGAAAGCTGCGGTCAACGAATCGAGAGTGTTCCGAAGGCTCAAGATCTCACCGAGAACATCCGCATAGAAGATTGAGTCATACCCATTCTCGTTATCCATCTCGTGAAGTCCGGATGTATCGAGTTCGACGGATTTGCGGGAGACCATCTCTCGAGAGCATTTGCGACGTCGTAGGTATTCATCTACGGAGTGTTCCGTTTCCTTGTAGAGAAAACGCTCCACGTTCCACCCACCTTCACGAGGCTTGTATCTGGAGACGATTCGGGTACAGAGGTAAGTAAAATGCTCGTTGGCTTCTTCTTGCTCGGAGGCCTCCAGAGAGAATCCAATGGAAAAAGCTTTGTGTTTGAGAGCATTTACAAGTTTGGTGGCTCGATTCGTAATGATGGTGACGACTTGAGGATTGCAAGGATGATAGGTACACATATCACCCTTACTCCCCTGTTTTTCCCTTTTGTGTTTTTATCTCAACCCATAAAGCATTGAGTATCAACGACTTAGGAGCAAAGGGGATTGTAAACTCGATCCCTTTTGCTGCAAAAGGAATTTAACGATGAGAGCTTCTTTGCGAGCAAAAGGGATTATGAATATACGACCCTCTTTGTTAACAAAAAGAAGCGTAACGATGCGCCCTGTAACGCAACGAAACTTAAAGACCCACCCGCAGACACTGCTACTCCCTAAATTGCCAAAAAACGGCTGCTTCCTTGAATTAATTTATGCTGTGATAGGAAAGCCTCAAAATAGTTTCGGATCTCGTCTAGTAAATTCCGGCTCATCGTTGCGAATATGAAATAGCCGATGCACTTGGACGGACTTGTTTCCTTTTCTCGAAGTCTTAAAAAGGCACTTCCCTTCTAGGTTCGGGAACAATGATTTTAGATGTTTCGTAAGTTTTTTACGCGCATCCTTAACATAAGGATTTCGTTTCAACTCGTCTTCCGGGAGACATGAAGAATCCGGGTATCGTGCCATAAGACGCAGGTATTTCAGAGCTGGTAATTCGCGACCTTCCTTAGCATACCAAAATTCCTTAACATCTTGATAGAATTCCTTTCTAAGAAGAGTAAGCCTATTTAATGGTGTTCGCTGATAATAGCTTATATATTGCTGTGAGATAATAATCTCGATATCCTCCCAAGAGACATCCTGTGAAAGGCTCGGACATAGTTTAGATGGCATCTGCTGTTCTACCAGTCTTTCCAAAGAATAGCCTTTATTGAGGACAAAGCCATTAGTAGAAGGACTCATGATGGTAAATAAAGCAAACGCTTTACAATCATAATTTATAAGGGTTTCCAAGTTAGCCTGACTGGCCCACCTTTCTCCAATAATTATCATGATTACCCTGCCGCTGGGAACTTCTTTTCTTATGGCTTCAATACAATCTTTTACCTCTAGCCAGGTAAAGACAAAAGCAAAGAAAATCGGTAGAGGAAGGGGTGTAAGTTTTATCAGCTTGTCAGCAATGAGAGGGTTGTTGGCTAGTTTTCTATTATCTATGCCTACTGCGCGGGCTACAGCCTTTGCCAGTTCTCGGAAGTTGATGGTGTGGCACTGCAAATTGTCCCGGGAGATTTCCCTAGGAGCCGGTTCATTCTGGGATACGAGAAAAAAACGCCTTTTGTCAGGTTGGCCGGGGGAGCCATCATAGCGATACCCGGGATCATCTTCCGGCGGCATGGCCATAACCTCCATCATGCCTAATGAGAGATCAGAAGGGTCGACGGGATATTCCCATGAGAGACCTGTCCTTCTTCCTGCGGGCAGCCATGAACCCATGTTGAAGTTCTCACCTATGCAAGCACACGCCCAATCCGGAATTTCCAGGCTCTCAAAATTGAGCAGAATATCCTTGATTTTGCTGTAATTAGTACTCATCCTCTGCTAGATTTTCGGGCTAAACAGCATGTCAAATCCTCGCTTTGCAAGATAATCGTCGATCAATTCATATCTCTCGTCATTCAAACTCAATGATGACGTGTCGGATGCTACACTCACATGTGTTGAAGGCTTGTCCTCGAATTCAAAAGAGAAAAAGGCGCGCAGAACTTGAAACCTCGGAGGAATCCCGCCATTGACTTTGATATACTCGGATTCGGAGACACTGATTTTAAGATCCCCTGTGAAGCCAATAGTAATTACCTCTTTGGCGCGTTTGACCCGGTTTGGACGAGGAGCCTGTAATGCAAGTTTGTATATGGTAACTTTTTCTATTCCCGGGATATCATCGCATGACTCTAAATCCTCTATAGAGTGCCTCTTGAACGGCTCGAGAGTATACCTATTCCCCATTTTCCATGGACTGACACCAAACAGAGCCTCGCCGAAATAAGCAGCATAGTTTCGGCTAAGCCACTTCATTTTATTGGTTGAATCCAAATTGATGTATAAGCACTTATTCCTATTGAGGTATACAACGATGTCCCTCTTGCCTTTGTATGCCGTGTGGGGGACCATGGCTTGTTTTTCCTCATCCACCTCACTTTCCGTCTCTCGGTAGGCTCCTCTATCGATAGTAAACCAGAAATCATCCCCTATGTGCTCGCTTTCAATCTGACACATATTAGTCATTTCCTTGCCTTCAAACAGCAGAGATAATTTTGTCTTCAGCTCCTGAAGATTCTTGTCTCTTTCCTCTTGAGTAAGAAGGGGAAATGTCAGGGCGTTCTTGTCCGGAGTGAAGACTTGGTAGGTCTTATCTTCCTCCAGATCGACTACTTTGCATACCTGTTTTAACAATAAAATGTGCCCCGCCACTAAATGGAGGATTGCTAATTCAACCACACTCTTCACCGGACTGTCTACCGTGAGATGCTGCTCGGCGGCGTAGGATCTCAAATAATCCTCTGCCTTTGTATCGCAGCACGTTCGTAAGGTTTGCAGACAGTCGATGGCTTCTGACAGTTCGGCTGTTCCACACTCATTCTGGAGAAAGACCTTTGTCATATTAACTTTAAATCGATTTGTGTAGGTCTCTCTTGGCTCCCTTGGAGTCACCGGCATTCGAGTTACCATCTTCCGAAGGTAATCCTCGAGAGCTGCCAGGTAAGTTGAGTCAACATTCTGAGTCAATTTCCTGCAAATAAACGTTGATAAATCTTTCCCCATGAAATTTTGACTTTTGTCCTCTTGAGCCTATGCTATCACTTTTTCTTCACAATAGAAAGGAAAAAAGAGTTTTTTGGGCGGATTTTCAATTTTGACGCAAGCAGTTACATGATGAAGGCACAACCGTTTACCTTATTCCCTTTATTATGAAGGACAACATGACCACCACCAAGACAGGACCGATGAGCACGCGAACGACTGCGGAGATCATCGGGCAGCTCAGTGAACACCGAAAACAGCTGGAAGGCTGGAAACTCGTTGTGGGGCTATACTCCGAGCGGAGGAGCACGGAGGAGGACCTGATACACGCCTATGCTGTTGAAGCATGCGAGCTGATGCAGCGAGCAATGCGGATGCTCTTTGAGCTCGGAGCCGCGAGCATTATGCAACAGCGGAGCAGTTGCGAACACCTGCGCCGCTGCATTGCGGAGCATGACGAACGAGCCGTAGTGCTCGCGAAACTATGTCGGCAGGTGCTCGGGAACGATGGTAAGTTTCGGGAAATGGCGGGGCTATAAGAGAGAGGCGATTTTTTTGACCATGATCGACAGACAACGAAGAAGAAAGGACGGGCTGGCATACCGGGGCGAGCGAGTCTACAAGTGGCTGCGAGAGACGCCCTTTCAGTCGATGGCGCGAGCTCTGCGAGAAGCCCGCGAAAATTCCGAACGCTACAAGGCAGAAGCAGAGCAGGCGAAAGCGATGCGGATGCTTGAGTGCGGGTCGGCGCGACCGGTTCACGACCATACGGATTATAAATGGGTATAATCCGCAACCCAAGAGGAAACATGAGAAAGCAAAAGAAACAGACAGTATTCCCGAAGGAGCAACTCTCCGTTCGGGGGAACATCGAGGAGTTTCGGCTCCCTGACACACCGCTTGGACGGCTGGTGGCGAGCTTCCACTTGGTGTGGGGCTATGTGATGTTCGAAGGGAAGCACATATTGCAACCCTGCATCTATGCTCCCGGACTGGTGGATTATCCCGGATTTATTCCGGCGAGTGTAGAACAAGTTTACGGAAAGTAATGAAACAAGAAAACAAAGACAGACAGCCGAAGTGCGCGATCTATTCGGTTGAGGACATGGCATCCGAAGTCTCCAACTGGGGACAAGCGGTGAATGACGAAGAAGTATTGTGCTGGCTGCGCCTGAAAGGGTATCTGCTGGCTCAACCCGGGCCGGAATACAACTACCCGACAGAGCCGTGCGTTTACCTCGGCCTGATGGTGCAGGAACGCAGCTACCGCAACCTGGCGGGCGGGCGCACCATCATTGAACTTCGCCCTTGCTTCACGGAAAAGGGGCATGACTTTCTTCTGCCACGATTGGTGGACTACTTTGTCCACAGTCGCGACAGGCAAAAACAAACAATAAAAAACAATGGACCAGAAACCAAGTAAAAACAAGGAGGAAAGTGCCGAACGCACGAATTCAGCCAAGCTCGTGGACAACATCATGTCCTTCATCGCGACGGTATGTTTCGCGGTTGGAGTCTTCATCCTTAAGGTGGTATCCCCTTCTCGACACCGAGTAGTCCTTTCTTGGTCAGACTAACGGGGCTGAATGTATTGTTGCATTTTCTATCGTCTGTGTCAAGCCTT
>SFDX01000062.1 GCA_004557455.1 Akkermansia muciniphila
CATCAGCGCTACATCTACCGGGGCTACCTGCAGATCGCCTGCTGCGACCTCACCCGCACGGCACACCCCTGCCTCTGGCTCATCACCTGGGACCCGACGGAGGAAGTCGCCACGCGTCCCCTGGCCATCCAGAAGGACGGCACGTGGTACACCTACGGCCGGGATCTCACGAAAAACATCTGCGAGGTCTTCGGCTCGGACGGTTACATCAAGACGGCTTACACCTACACGCCCTATGGTGCCGTGACCGCAAGCGGTAGTGTTGTCCAGCCTATCCAATGGAGCAGCGAGTACAACGACACCGAACTCGGCCTTGTCTACTACAATTACCGCCATTACAACCCGGCGGATGGGAGATGGACGGGGAGGGAGCGTGTGGAAGAGACTGAAAGCGCTTTTAATCGTTATGATTACAGTGGCAACAGAACGGAGAGTGTATACGACTCTCTTGGAATGATGTCGATATCGGCATGTGAGACCGTCCTTAAACAGGTACAAGAGAAACCTGGAAAACTTTCAAAAACCATTCGCCTCATCCTTAAAGAATTAGAACAGCACGACAAGAGTATTAAAGACAAACCTAGGGAAAAACGTTGCATGCCCAAGTTTAAGTGCTATTGCAACGAGGGGGACACAAGATTTGGGGCATATAATTCCAATACCGGACGGATTTCGATCAACGCCGGAAAGTTCGATTCTTCTGCCCGGATGATAGCAACTATCCAGCATGAGCTCATCCATGCTCGACAGAATTGCTTTATAGAAAGGGTGAAATCATGTGATGGCTCTATCTGCAGAGAATTGGGTGCTAATCGCGATTCCGGCTTCTGTCAAATCCCTTCCAATCGAGAACAAGGAGAAAGCGTAAGACAGTGTATCGTCAGGAAGGCTTCATATTCTGCGGCTAAGGCGTGTAAGAAAAATAGAAAGAACCCAAAGGAAATGGGAGAACTAAGAAATAAAATCGATTTAATGTACGATAAATGTAAATCTGGCTATTACATAAACTACTAAATCATCATTCGTAGGAGCCGGTCAACAACAAGTGCACGCTCGGCGATGTACTTCGGTATCTTGCACTGAAGCCCTGCATTCTAATGTGATTATTCTTCCCGCATGAAAGCTGCATTCTACTACTTGACGAGCATCTCATCTGCGCTGCTTCTCCAAGCGGGGGCAGCAGCAGAGAGCTCGCAGCCCGCCCATTCCAACGCGCCCCCTGCGGCTCAGGCAGACGTTTCTTCTGGACCGGCGCAGGGGACAGGCAGCGGTAAAGCCGCTGCACCCGATCCCCGCGCCTCGGCCGGTGTGTGGTGCTTGAGCGTGGGGCACATCCTGAGCAGATGCGGCACCGGCGACATCACGTATCGCGCAACAGCCGGGTCCGGTTCCGGTAGTGCCGGCGAACCCGCGGCAGGCGACGCCTGCGAAACCCCGCTGCACGAGGCTGCTTTTCAAGGCCGGGGCGATGAGGTTCGGCGCTTGCAGGAGTCCGGGGCCGACCCCAATGCCCGGAGTTTCACGGGCGAGACGCCGCTCCATCTGGCGGCGCTGGCCGGGCGGGCCGACGTCGTTCGCCTGCTGCTCGACGAGGGGGCGGATCCCATGGCCGACAGCAGCCGCGGCACGCCGCTTCACCGAGCTGCGGAGGGGGGAGCGGCGGAGGCCGCCAAGCTCCTGCTGGCCGCCGGAGCAAGTGTGAAGGCCCGGGTGACAGGGGGAGAGACACCCCTGCACACGGCGGCCCGCATGGGGCAGGCGGAAACTGCCCGCCTGCTGCTGGAACACGGGGCGGATCCGAATGCCGACAATTCCGCAGGCAACACCCCGCTGCACCTCGCAGCCGAGTTTCGCTCCCCGGCCACTGCTGCGCTGCTGCTGGCGCACGGCGCTGCGGTGAACGCCCGCAATCGGGCCGGGGAGACGCCGCTGCTTAGGGTGCGGGATGAGGAGACAGCCCGCCTGCTGCTGGCGCACGGCGCCAATCCTACGCTGCGCTCCGCCAAAGGCGCCACGCCGCTGCACCAAGCCGCCAGCGCCGGTCTCCCCGAGCTGGCGCACGTGCTCATCGAGCGCGGTGCGAAGGTGAATCAGAAGGATGACTACGGGCAGACGCCTCTTCACTGTGCGGCGGAGAATGCCTGCGGAGCCGAAAGCTGCCGACTTGCGGCGTTGCTGCTGGAGTATGGCGCAGATGTGAACGCCCGCGCGAAGTATCGGGACCCGGGCCGCACAGCTCTGGAATGCGCCGTGCTCGGCGGCCGGACCGAGCTCGTGCGCCTGCTGCTGGAGCACGGGGCGGATGCGGCTGAAAGCGAGCCGAAGCGGGATTCTCTGTTGCTGATGGCGGTGCTGGGCAAAGCGGGAGATCCTGCTCCGGGAAGCCCCGAGCTGGTGCGTCTGCTGTTGGAGCACGGAGCCCGCGTCAACCCTGCGGAATCCGGCATGCTGCTCTGTTGGAGCCGCTCGTCGGAGACCATGCGCCTGCTCATCGAACACGGAGCCAAGGTCCGGGCGCGCGGTGAGTTCGGCGGCGGGACTCTGCACGATGCTGTCTACCTCCATCGTCCGGATCGCGTTCGCCTGCTGCTGGAGCACGGGGCGGACCCGAACGTGCGAGATGATGTGCACGACACCCCGCTGCACCTCGCCGCCGCTTACAGGGACACCGAGCTTGCCGAGATTCTGCTCGCCGCGGGGGCCGATGTGAATGCCCGCAACGAGGAAGGCGACACTCCGCTGAGTCTCGCAGAGAGAGCCGGCGCCACGGATACAGCGGCCCTGCTTCGGGCTCGCGGTGCCAAGGAGACATCCGCCGCAGCAAAGGTGGCGCAGGACAAAGGTGCGGGCATGCCCGGCGCAGCTCAGGAGGAGGCCTGCGCCGACACGGCGCCGGAAGTGGGGAAGTGGGTAGGACCGGAGGATGCCGGCGACGTGCTCGAAGCGTATCCGGGGGCCAAGGAGTTGTATGGGACGGACAGCTATGCGCACCTGAAACAGGCAGTAACCGTGAGAGTCTGCTGGCAATGGAGCCGCGAGGACACCTTGATCCCGCTGCCGTCCGCCTGCGTCTGCCTGGAGGGCAGCGAAGCCCGATTCTTCATCGACTCGCTCCTGCGCCATGCTGTGTATCACCCTGTGTCCTACGGACGCCTTATCCCGGTGGATAAGGATGATGACTATTACTGCGATGATGGTTGTACCGACCAATACCCGGAGCTGATTTTCTACGATGCAGCGGGGCGCCCGGTCTGCCGACTGGACTGGATAGACTTTTACCCGCCGATCGAGGGGAAATATCCGAATCTCTTCGCCCTGCCTCCGAGCGTTTTCTCTGCGCTGGACGCCCTGATCATCCGCCGCCTGCCGGCCGCCGTCCGCCAGAGCGGGGTATGGTGGTGCCAATTTTCAAGACATTCCGAGTAAACAGTCTTGATTGATTCAGTCTGATGGGCGAAAATACACCGAAGTTACCATCGTGAGTAAGATACATAAACGCTGCAACCTTACGACCACATGCAAGAAGGAGGTTGTCCCGGCAACCTTCAAGGGAGAGAAGAGCATTCAGCAGATTGCCGCTGAGTACGAGATCCATCCGGATCCGGTGAGCAAGTGGAAGGCTCAGGGTCTCAAGTTGCTCGATGACGGCTTTAAGCCGTCATCCAAGAGCGAGCGGAAACGCTATGAGGATACCATTGCTCACCTACAGCAGCAGCTCGTACAACGCGATCTTGAGCTTTCTTGGTTGTCAAAAAAATGCAAGGAGCTGGGATTGTAGGGAAACAGCGTTCTCGGCAGGATCGGAGGGAGAGGAGCGGGGCGAGGTACCTCCCTCTCCGAGAGCCCCCTCGCTCCGCTCGGAGCCTCTCGGAGAGGAATGCCGAAAAAAGGCTTGACACAGACGATAGAAAATGCAACAATACCTTCAGCCCCGTTAGTCTGACCAAGAAAGGCTTACTTGGTGTCGAGAAGGGGGTACCACAACTTGCAAACGTTTTTTGCCACAATGACAGAGATTTTACAGAAAAAAACTTGCATCGCCGCCTTCAAAGTCGTACTGCTGTGTTTAATAGTATGGTTTGCTTATTTATTTACATATAGAGAAAATAAAGTTATCGATATGCCCACTGATGTTGCAATTGATGGTTATTTTGAAAAGATAAATGATAACGTAGTTAAAATCACTCATGTTTTATCCTCGATAGATTCTCGTGAGACTGCTGATTCTGCTGTTTTTCAGCTGGCAGAAATAGCCGATAAAAATATCGATGCCTATAATCAATTAGATGTTCGCCTTGTTACAGATAGGCGAGCTGTAGATATTTTGCATTCTATATGGACTAGGGAAGTGATGTTGTGGAATCATCTCTCTTATAAAGCATTGAAGAAAGAATATATTAGATTTAAAAATAATAATTTTTATAACTCAAAATCATTACGATGTATGCTTTCTTCATATGGGGACTTCCAATAAGTCTCCGAAAAACAACCTGATCCCACGAAAGGGCCTAATTTTATCAACGAAGTGAACGAATATACACAAAGGTTGCTAT
>SFDX01000034.1 GCA_004557455.1 Akkermansia muciniphila
CGTAACACCTGAGGCTCGTATAGTAGCCAATCGAGGCATCAAACTGAACATGGTTTCAGCTATCAATAATCAAGGCAAAATCCACTATATGATTTATGAAAAGGCCATGAATGTCGACATATTTATCAGCTTCATGGAGTGTCTGATACGAGAAAGCGGAGGGCGTAAGGTTTACTTCATTGTTGATAACCTAAAAGTGCATCATGCCAACTGCCTCCAATCGTGGCTGAAGGCACATGCGAAAGAGCTGGAGTTGCACTATCTACCCTCGTACTCACCGGAGTTGAATCCGGATGAGTAATCTGAACAATGACCTGAAGACAGCCCTCAACCGGGGAGCTCCCGCACGAGGCAGCAGCAAACAGAAGGAGCAGGTTGTTGCGCATATGGAAAAGAGAAGCAAGGATCCGACAACGATGGCCAAACTATTCCAGCATCCGAAGGTGGCGTATGCCGCTGACGACAATCATTCATTGCCGAAGTAATATCAGCAACTTCGCAGCAATGAGTTTGTGACGTGCTATCGAGCCGCGAAAAAGGGAATTCGGCTGCCATTTGATGCGAGCAAGTATTACCTGCCCGGCGGTCTCGGTGAGTGACGCAGGGCAGAGGCGGTGCGTCTACGCCCCCTCCGTCTTTTGACGCCGCCGCATTTCCGGGCAGATTTTTTCTGTCTTTTTTTCTTGCAATCCGCCGTGGGGTGTGTACAATGAAGGGTGCTTATGAAGGCCATCATACCAGCAATACTCATGGCGGCGACGGCGGCCGAGGGGGCGTATGCGAAGCAGGCGTCTTCTGCGGAGGGGGCGGTTGCTCCGGCGGAGCAGTTTATGTCGTTGCACGATGCCATTTTGTCCAATACAGCGGCGTTGGCGGCTGTGCTGGGTGAGGTGAAGGATGCGGCGACGGCGGAGGCTGTTGCGGCGAGGCTCAAGCCCTTATTGGCGCAGCGGACGGCGCTGCAGCAGGCTGAGGGTAACATGAGTTTCGGCTCCTTGGCCGTGGTGGACCGGGTGATGGATTATTATGATGAGCGCAGCAGGGAGGAGGACAAGGCGATGGAAGCCCTCTACCGTGCCTATGCCGCGGCTGCTCCCCATGCGAAAAAATCTGCCAAACTGGCGGCGGCCTTGGCTAAGATAGCAGATATAGCCCCGCCGCCGGCTGCCATGGAGAAGAGCGAGCCCATCACCAATCCCGTTCCCTACGAGCAGTATGTGGCCCTGCTGGAAAAGCAGCGTACGGCCTTCCAACAAATGGCGGCTGTTCTCCGCGGCGTCAAAAGCGCGGCGGATGCGGATGCCGCGGCGCCGGTGCTGCAGCAATGGTTTGATGCCCGACTGGCGCGGGATCGTGAGCTGGAGGCCCTGGGTGAGCCCTCCCCCAAGGTCATGGAAAAGCTGCTGCTGTACTACGACAGCAATCATGCCGCCGATGATGCCGCCGCCGCGGCCCTCGGTAAAATGTTGCGCCCGCACTTGTCTGCCAAGGCGTCTTCTGCCTCCTCCGAGGCCCTCCGTGAGGTCGCTGCGCGCATTGCGGCCCAATATGCCACCGCCCTCGGATTGGCTACTCCCACCCGAACGGCGCCTTCCGCCCCCGACAATGAGCCGGCTCCTTAGACACCCTCCGGCGGGGTGTGGTTGAGGGCGCAGACAGAGGGAAAACGGTGGGAGTGTGCGATGGCGGCTGCCGTGTAGCGAAGGGCCCGTCGGGTGGCTTCCGACAGCGGAAGTCCGAGGGCCAAGCCGGAGGCCAGGGCCGCGGAAAGAGTGCAACCCGTGCCGTGGGTCGAGATTCCCTCCGTACGGGGGTGCGAGATACGCAGAAGCTCGGCACCGTGTTTGTCTGCGAGAATATCCGTGCATTCGTGCCCCGGCAGGTGTCCCCCCTTGGCCAGGACTGCACAGCCGAGACGGCGCGCGAGTTCCGCCGCCGCGCCGGATAGCGCACCGGGGGAGTTGGGAGAATTGCAGCCCAGCAGGCAACAGAGCTCGTCCAAATTCGGTGTCACCACCGTCGCAAGGGGGAAGAGCTGCTCCCGGTAGGCAGCCAAGGCCTCGCGGAGCATGAGGGGTTCGCCGGCAGTGGCCAGCATGACGGGGTCAACCACCAAGGGAATGTGTGTGCCCCGCAGCTCGGCCGCGACAGCCTGCACGATTTCCGGAGAGTAGAGCATACCGCACTTGGCTGCCGCTACGGGAAAGGTACGCAGGCAAAGCCGCACCTGCGCCGCAACAAAATCTGCGTCCATGGGTACAATACCCTCCACGCACCCCGGAACCTCACACACCACACAGGTAACCGCCGTGAGCGGGTAACACCCCAGCGCGCAGGCGGCCTTCATGTCCGCTTGCATGCCGGCCCCGGCCGATGAATCCGACCCCGCGACGGTGAGGACAACGGGAGTCATGACCAAGCGGCTTCCAGTGCGGCTGCGGCCCCCAGCAAGCGAGTTTCCGCAAAGTGCGGGCCGAGTAGCTGAACACCCACAGGCAGCTCCCCGGCTCTCGGAACAGGCAGCGAGATTGCGGGCAGTCCCGCCAAGTTAGCAGGAATAGTGTAAATATCCGAGAGGTAGACCTGCAGCGGGGTCAGGCTGTCGTCGTGCAGACGCGGAGCAGGTGTGGGAGCGACCGGCCCCAGGATGAGGTCCACGCTCTTGAATGCTTCTGTGAAGTCCTGAGCCACCAAGGCACGCACCTTCTGCGCCTTGGTGTAGTAGGCGTCATAGTAACCGCCGGAGAGGACATAGGTCCCCAGAATAATGCGGCGCTTCACTTCGCTGCCGAAGCCGGCCCCGCGCGAACGGGAGTAGAGATCTGATAAACCGGCGGAATCCGGCACGCGATACCCGTAGCGGATGCCGTCGAAGCGGGCCAGATTGGAGGATGCCTCTGCGCAGGCGATGATGTAGTAGGCCGACACCACCGCCTCGGCATGGGGAAGGGATACCTCTACTACCTCTGCACCTGCCTCCGTGAGGGTACGAATGGCCTTTTGCAGCGCTGCCTCCACCTCCGGAGCGTTGCCGGCAGAGGTATATTCCACGGGAAGTCCGATGCGTAGTCCGCGAACACCACCACTGAGACCGGCCGTGAAGTCCTCCGTCGGGTGAAGCGAGGAGGTCGAATCTGCCGCATCGTGCCCGCAGAGCACATTGAGCAGCAAGGCTGCATCCTCCACATTCTGTGTGACGGGTCCGATTTGGTCCAGGGAGGAGGCAAAGGCCACGAGACCGTAACGCGATATGCGGCCATAGGTGGGCTTGATACCGACTACACCGCAGTGAGAGGCCGGTTGACGGATGGAACCACCGGTGTCCGATCCCAAGGCCGCGATAGCCATTCCCGCCGCCACGGCTGCTGCGGAACCGCTGGACGACCCGCCCGGCACGTGCTGCGTGTTGGCGGGGTTATGGGTAGGCCCGAAGGCAGAGTTTTCACCGGCAGACCCCATGGCGAATTCATCCATGTTGGCTCGGCCGAAGGGAATGGCACCGGCGGCTCGCAGACGGCACACGGCCGTGGCATCATACGGCGCCGTGAAGTTCCCCAGCATGCGCGAGGCGCAGCGGGTTGGCTGACCCTGAATGCAGATGTTATCCTTAACTGCGATGGGGATGCCCCCGAGGGGCAGCGAGAGATCCGCCGCCGCCGCCTCGGCCAGCGCTGCCTCCGTATCCCAGGAGATGAAGGCGTTGATAGCGGGGTTCTTGCTGCGCATGGCGGCATCCAGCTCTTGCACCAATTCGGTGGGGGAGATTTGTCCGGCGGTAAGGGCTCGGCGCCAATGGGAAATGGAATGGTGGAGCATGGCGGGGCGATCAGTGGGCAGATTCAACAACTTTCGGCACGCGGAACATGCCCTCCTGCTGCTGCGGGGCATTCGCCAATGCCGCCTCCCGGGGGAGACTCGGGGCAGGTTCATCGGAGCGCACGGCATCGAACACCGGCAGGGGGTGGTACATGGGCTGTACGTTTACGGTGTCCCATTTATCCAGCTCGGCCACATGGGCCAACACTTGGTTGAGGTCGCGGGAGAACCGCTCCGTTTCCTCCGGCGTAAGCTCAAGCTCCGCCAGTCGGGCGATGTAGGCAACGTTGATGCCGGGAGTATTCATCTTGATGGGGGGGGAAGGGGTGTTCAGGGCTCGGAGAGAACATGTAGCACGACCCAATAGAGGATGCTGATGGAAGCCGCTACGAGCAGAAGATACAGAAAAGGCTCCCACAGTCCACTGCTCCGGCGTGCGGAAGATGTCATGGTGACGTGTTTGCGGTGATGCGGTCTCTCCCCCTGGCGGGGGCTGCCGGAACAATAGGCGGAAGGATCGGCGTGGCGGTGCGGGGCACGGGCCGCGCGGTCCGTCGGCATCCCGTTGCGGGCGGCATAGACGTTCTGCATATGCTCGCGAACCCTGTTTTGCATATTAGGCATGGTGAGGAGAAAGGTAAGGGAACTCAGAAAGAAGAAATGATAGCCCAAACGGCCCAAGAGAGCAACAGTAAAACAAAGAGCGGCAAGTGGAACGCCAAGCCCTTGAGCATCAAGCGCTTGAACTTAGGCCAGCTCAGTGTGCGTGTCTCCTCCTCCGCCCCGGGTTTGTAGCGGAAAATCTGTGTGTGGTAAAAGTGGTTGCTTTTGCGATAGGCTTCCTCGAAGTCATTCGCGGCCACGGAGAGAATGTGTTCGGCTTCTTTCAGTCGGTCATCCATCGCCTCCGGACTCCACTCATAGGGCTTCATGGCCGTGAGTTTCTGCAGGTGCAGCTTGAAGGCGTTGCACGTGGCATCGATATGCTTTACCTCGCGCAACATGGACTGCTCCTCCTGCTCCAGTCGCACCACCGCCGTGCGCAGCAGCATGCCCAGTTCATCCACTGCGCGGCTCAACCCTTCCTTGGCGCGGTTGGTGTTCTCCAGAATCTGTTGTTGCTTGGCATAGTAGTCCGCCGCTTGGCGCGCATCTGCCGCCCTGCGCATCATTTGGGCAGGGGAGTGCTGCTCCCCGTCTGCTATGTTGGGGTTCAGTTCCATCTGTCGGTAGGGCATACCCTGATTTTCGTTCCCAAATGTCATGGTGCGTAATCGCTCCTCAGCATACCCCTGTCTCTCCTTTTTGTCAAGTCATTTCTTTAATAAAACCGAAATATCTTTCCCGCCACTCCGGCGTGGCGTTTTCCTCTGTCTTGAAAAAAAGCGCCTTCCCGGAGGGGAAGGCGCCCAAAACACGAAACAAACAACAAAAGAGGGGATCAATTGTCCCGACCGGGACGGGAGTAGTTGTACTTGCTCTGGAAACCGAGCTCCTCGGGGAACTCAGAGAAGCCGGACCAGACGTTGTACTCCTTGAGACCGCTGCGACCGCAGCTGCCCTGGTAGGGGGGACGGTAGGTGCACTTGTAGGTGGGAGCCCAGAAAGTAACCAGCTCATAGACACCGTAGCCCATGCGGGTGAAGGTACGTGCGATGCCATCCACGATGCCGACGGAGAAGCCTGCGTAGTCACCCTCCGCAGAGTTCCAGCGGATCATGGTGACGGGGATTTCCTCCACCGCGTAGATGATGTTGCCCAAGGCACGCCCGAGCTTGCGGGTGGCTGTGTATTCAGACGCGGGCGGGGCCTGGATGTCTGCATAGACTGTACCGGTCATCGCCAGCAGAAGAGATGTAAGGAGAAAGCGCTTCATAACAAGGACTATAAATACCACATTCGGCAGGGACTTGCAAGCATAAAGTTCACTTTTCCGGCATTTCCGGGGCAATTTTTTTCAAAAAATCGCTCAAGTCGGTCTGTATTTCCTCATCGGAGAGGTAGCAAGCGGGGTCCGAGCCGTACCAATGGCCGTTGGCGAAGGCTGCGCGGGTGCGGAAGCCGCCTCCGCAGAGGGAGAAGAGCTTACACTCGGCGCAGCGGCCGGAGAGGCGAGCCTGTCGCTCTGCGGGGTCATCGCTGCCGCGCAGCTCGCGCAGGGTGGGCGCGGAGTCCTCCGCAGCGGCCTCCCACACGGAGGAGAACTTCTGCTGCTTGACATTGCCGAGGGTAACCCCCTGCCAGAACTGGTCGGGGTGGATATTGCCCTGCGTGTCGATGTTCGCGATACCCCGCCCGGAGCTGTTCGCGCCGCCTCCGTTCCAGGTGAGCAGGCGGAGGGTCTGCAGGGCCAGCGGGTGCCCCTCCCGAAGCTGGCGGAGGAGGAGGTAGACACCGTCGGCGGGCTGGGTGACGGTGAGCAGCTCGCGCGTGCGGCCGCTCTTGTGCCACGCCTCCGCGCGGGCGATGAGCATATCCAGCGCGCGCCGGGCCTCCTGCGGCTGCAGGGCCGCTACATCCACCCCGCGCCCCGTGGGCACCAGGTGGTAGAAGCACACGCGGCGGATGTCCTCCTGCTCGATGAAGTCGAGAATCTGCTCCATGCACTGCACATTGTTACGCGTAAGGGTGAGCCGCAGGCCGGTCTTCTGCCCCACCTGCTCGCAGAGCTTGAAGCCACGGATGGCTCCCTCGAAGGCTCCGGGAACGCCCCGGAAGCGGTCGTGCACGGCCCCGATACCATCCAGCGAGATGCCCACATAGGCCACGCCCAGCTCTTTGAACAACGAGGCAAAGTCGGGGGTAATGCGCGTGCCGTTGGTCGAGATGGTCACCTTCAGCCCCTTCTCGGTAGCGCGGCGCAGCAGATCCGGCAGGCGCGGGTGCAGCAGCGGCTCGCCGCCGGAGAGCAAGAGAGCGTTCACCTTGTACTCCGCGAGGTCATCAATCACGCTGCAACACTGCTCCCACGTCAGCTCGCCGGGGTATTTCTCCGCATGGGAGTCGGCGTAGCAATGCACACAGCGCAGGTTGCAGGTGCGGGTGATGTTCCAGACAACGATGGGCTTGCGCGCGCGGGCCGAGGTCGGGGCGCAGGCGGCGGTGCTGGCCAGCGGACTCTGCGAACCGTGGCCGATGCCGTAGCGGATGTGGTCGGCGGGCTGTTCTGCGCCCGTCCAAAGCTTAGTGATGTTAATCATGTAGAAGAGGGGGTCGGGGGAATGTAGGAGCAGAGGGGCTCCGCAGCCATCATATCGCCGGTGAGACCGTAGGCGCGGGCGCGAGAGCCGCCGCAGACATGTCGGAACCCGCAGCAGCCGCATTTGCCGCCCAGGGCGTCGTCGTTCCGCAGTGTGGTGAAGATGGGGTGCTGCCGGTAGACCTCCGCCACGCTGTCCTTGCGCACGTTGCCGGCGGTGAGGGGCAGGAAGCCGCTGGGCTGGATCTCCCCGATGTGGGAGATGAAGAGCACCCCCTTGCCGTCCCGGGTGGGGATGAGATGCGGCGGCGGGGTGCCGTCACGGCGGGCATGCTGCAACAAGGCGCGGCGGTAGTGGTGTCCCTCCGTGGTTTTGATGGGGAAGGGCAGGGACGGCCGCAGCTCCGCCAGGCGTTGCCACAGGGTCTCCAGCTGCTCGGCGGTGGGCAATTCCTCCGCTTGGGCGCGCCCGGTGGGGACCAGCACGAACACGCTCCACACGTCCGGCTGCAGCTCGCGCAGTAGGTCGGCAAAGGCATCCAGCTCGGGCAGCGTGGTGCGGGAGATGGTGGTGTTGATTTGCAGCTGAATCCCCGCCTCCCGCGCCATGGCAGCGGCCTGCAGGGTGCGGCGGAAGGTGTGCGGCACGCGGCGGAAGGCATCGTGCGTGGACTCCGTGGCGCCGTCCAGGCTCAGGCTCATGCTCACCACACCGGCCTCCTTCAGCGCGGCAAAGTCCGTGTGCAGCAGCCTGGGGGTAGCGGCAGGACTCAGGGCTACGCGCACCCCTTTCCCGGCCAAGCGGCGGATGATCTGCAGCAGATCCGCGCGCATCATGGGGTCGCCGCCGGTCAGCACGACCATGGGCGGGGCCAGCTCGGCGATTTCATCCGCCAGGCGCAGGGCCTCGTCTTCTGTCAGCTCCAGGGGGTGGCGACGCGGTTGGGCAACGGCGCGACAGTGGCGGCAGGCCAAGGCGCAGGCTCGCGTCACCTCCCAAAAAAGGATGAAGGGACGCTCGGAAAAGTCAACGGAAGGGAAGGGGTGCGGCATGCGAGGAACGATACTCCGGGCGCCTGCCGTGCCATCTGCATGGCAGGAAAACGGCAGGCGCGTGTTACTCCGTCAGCCGCGCGGGCTCAGCCGCTCCATTTCCTCCGGGGTCATGGGGCGGTACTTCTCCCGCTCCGTGAAGGGATTGGGCTTGTCCTCCGGCCGCATCGGCTGCGTATTCGGGATGCCGCCGAAAGCGCGGCGGTAGTAGCGCGTGGCCTGGGAGATGTGCTCATCCGGCCCGAAGCCGCGCAGGTTGAAGTCGATGACTTTCTCGCCGTTCGGCTTCATGAGCACGCTGTGCGGGCGCATGGTGGGGCAGGCACTGCCGGGGATGGGGGAGGTGCTGATGTAGGCCACCACCATGCCGGCGAGGCCCTCCTTAAGCTCCTTGCTGGCCAGAACGTCGCGCTCAAACTGCTTGCAGGCGGGGCAGGCATTCGGTACGCTGAAGATACCCCACATCAGCAGGTTGTGCTTCTTGGCCAAAGCCTCGGCCTCTCTGCGGCTCTTGCAGACCTTGAAGGGCACCTTCGCCTTCTCGTCCTTGGCCTCCTCAGCCGGGGTCTCCTCCTGCTTCTCTTTCTTGCTCACCTGCTCTGTCTTGGCCTTCTTGGACTTTTTGGTCTTCTTGGGCGCAGCGTCCGCCGGGAACACGGCGAAGGCCAGCGCGGCCACGAGCATCGCGATGATTCCTTTTTTCATGGTCGGTGATAATCAGTTGGGGGTGATGGTCTGCACCGGGGTGCCGGTCTTGCTGCCCCGGGGGATGATGAGCCCGCTGTCCGTCGTGTCCGGGCCGTCGTTCTTCAGGTTCCGATAGGCCTTGGTGTAATTCTCCAGGTCCTTGGCGTATTCGCGCACGGACTTGCTGCTCACATAGAACATGGGCAGGTAGTAAGTGCCGTCCGGCTTGATGAGGGCGCCGCTGGGCTTGCCGATGCACTTGTACTGCGGCAGCGGCTTGCGGGAGATCCAGCAGACCACGCAGCCCTTCACCTTCTTGAGTACGGCAGAGCGCAGGATCTTCTTCTCGAAGGCCACGCAGTACGGGCAGGTCGCGGGGTCGCTGTACACCACCCACACCAGCATGTCATGCTTCTTGGCCAAGGCAAAGGCTTCTTTCTCTGTTTTACAAATCTTGTAAGCCGGACCCTGCTTCTGCTTCTCCTGCTTGTCTTTCTTGTCCTTTTTTCCCTGCTCGGGGGCCTGCTCCTCCGTGGGGGTGTCCGTCTCCGACTCCTCCTCCGCCGGTGCCGCGCAGGGCAGCACGGCCCATGCGCAGAGAGCCAGTGCCCAAGTCTTCAGCGTTGTGTGCATCATAAAAACTCCTTTGCTGCCCGCATAATGGCATATTCGCCCCCCTTTGTCAAGCCTGCGTTGCGCGTGTCCTGCGGAAAAATCCGGCACCCGTCCGATTGGACGCGCGGTGTGAGAGACTTCCGTCCACCGGGGTAGCAGGGAGGAGAATCAATTGGGAACGCAGAATTTTCGGAAGGAGCGGAAACCGATTGGTGTGCCGGACCGGGAGCAGACGGCATGCCGCCGTGGCAGTAGGTGCGTTGGTGATTTCGGTTAAAATCCTGTTGCTGCCTACTACCGCGGCGTTATCAAGTAGGGTAAGGTACTACCGGCAATACTTCCGGCGATACTCCCGGAGGTCTCTGACTACCTGATCAAGGTCCACTGTCTCCCACGCTTTGCCGACTATATTGTGGCACAGAACTTCGGATTTGCCATCGTCAGTCTGACGGGAATGCCACCATGTGTTGCGGTCATTGTTGACAGCGTTTGCTTCGGGATGTCGCCGCACTCCCCATTCGACCTCGACCGGCCCGCAGCAGATGCAAAGAAGGGCCTTCTCCCGGCCGATTTTCACCTCCTCGCCGACAGCAATCCATGAGTGCCCCCAAGGTTGATCACACAGCCGTTGGGTACCATCCGGGACATAAACCCAATATTTCGGTTCGCATTCAAATTTTTGACAGAAATTCTCGATGACCTTCGGACGCCAATCCACGTCGGCGAAGTTCAGCCAATCATTCCAGCAGAGTCCTTGATAGCAAGAGGTGTACAGAGTCTTCAGGCGTGCGGCAATACGTCTTCCCAAGGCAAAGGCCAACTCTTTTTTCTCCTCGAGGGAGGAAATATCAAGGTTCCCGTCATTGAAATGTGGCGAGTCCGTATCACTGCCATCCTTCATCCCGGAAACAAACAACGATTCATCTTCATCCTCCTCATCCCGCCCCTTCATGTAAGACCCGTTGATAAAGGGAGGCGCA
Organism: Akkermansia muciniphila; assembly: GCA_004557455.1. GTDB lineage: Bacteria > Verrucomicrobiota > Verrucomicrobiia > Verrucomicrobiales > Akkermansiaceae > Akkermansia > Akkermansia muciniphila_D. The sequence goes on from SFDX01000034.1 coordinate 10,351, forward strand.
TCCTGCTTGGAGCGGTTGAAGCTGAAGGGAAGCGGCGCGATATTGCCGATCGAGGATATCAGCTCCGACAAGGTATAGGTATACGTCTTCTTTTTCCTCCCCCTGCCCGAGGTGATCCAGCAGGAGGGGTAGATGTGATCGTAATCCCAGGGGCGGTTATCCTCCAGCCACGCAGCGGCAGCAGAATCATAGTCGGCGAAATATTTCTGCATATATTCGCGGCAGCAATACAGCAAGAACAGGCGGGATTCTGTTTTGTTCCAAGCCCAAAGGCGATTGATGGCGTTCACATACAGGGGATTATTCCATGCTGTATGCAATCCCGGCTCATTTTCGGCTGCCAGCTCCTTCTCTATGCTTTCATACAAGCTCGGCGGGGGAGGCAGAAGGAAACGGCCATCGAGCGACTCCCGATGCAGCCACTTCTTCAGCCCTTTTTCCTCATCTGCCAAATCCAAATTCGCAAAGTTCAGTGATTGTCCGTACAATCCCAGCAAAAGAAGGAGGGATATTTTTTTCTGATTCGGAAGGGTCGTCGAACGATATTCCAGCCAAAGGAGGAGAAGATAGATGTCCGGTCGGCTGCGGGCAATACTTGCCAAGACAAAGCGCGGCATACCATCTTGGTTTGAGTCGCTGTAGAGTAGCTGCTTATCGAACTGCTCCAGAAGGTTCTTCAGTTCCTTGATGAATGCATAGAATCTCTCTCTTTCAGCCGCTAGCTGATAAACATCTTTTTGAGTAACATTTGCCTTCCATTTCCCATCTCGTTTTACAAAATATAACCTGATCGCAATATCTGCCAAACGAGCAGGGTTCATCCTATCGACAGCCAGAGAATCCAGAGAATCAATCCCGCTCACTACCGGCAAAATGGATTTGAGGATGGAATAGCGCACGTCCTCCTGCGAGGGCTCCGTGCCGCCTTTATTCAAGCGGGCAAAGTAAGTAGCAACATCGGACCCGGTACCGGAAGTGCCTTGTTCCCTATCGAATTTCACCGGCGACACCACCGCAATAACCCGATATGTTTCTACCAAGGCCAGAGCACGGCGCAATTCCTCCACCGCCTCATCTGTAACAAGATCTGCCATTCCCTCGGCATATTTCTTGTCCCCGATCAGCTCCATCAACGCCTCACGGCTCACGGATGAACCGATCCTCCGCAGTTCCCGGAACGGGATGGGGCAACGGGCCTCAAAAGGGTACATCTTCGAGGGCTTCGGCTTTTGGCAGGTGATTTTGTCCTCAACCCCCGCACGCCGCAGCGCATGACAGCGCTCTGCTGTACTCAACCGGCTGTCCGTCGGATTACCGAGGTGATATCCCCACGGCTGACCCTTGGTTGTGACATAGAAGAAGAACTTGCGGTCCGGGCATCTCTCCTTCACCTTCTCGCTCGGTGCAAGATCCAGCCAAAGGATGGTATCATTCTCCTCAATCCCGGGACACCCGAGCCTCAGGGCATTGTACCGTTGCTGCCCGTCAAAGATACCATATGTTGCACCGTTTCCCTCATACGGCATCAAGGTGATGCACCCGATGGGAATTCCCCGCATCACGGAGTCCCACAGCAGTTCAACCTGCGCGGGGCTCCAAACAAGCCCCCGCTGGAACTCGGGGATGTCCAAGCTCTTCCTACCCTCCCCCGGGCACTCAATGCTCTTGTTAGCCAAGGCATCGATGGACACCAGTAGCGTTTTATAGATATTTTTACCGATTTCAATCATTGATGACATAGTGTTGTATGTGTTGATATTAAATTGTCACATCAGGGAGTAGCATACCCCTGACTCTGACAATCCACGAGGCGCAAACGGTTAAATCCGGACACACATAAAAGATAAAAGCGTTCCCCTTCACCCGTTTGCACCGGATAGCGTACAGCATTCTCTATGAGGAGTCAAGCAGAAAACAGGCTTTTCCCTTGGAAAATTTCATTCCTTCAATGTGATCCACTTTGCTACCTTCACCCTCCTGCGCCCTGAATCTGTCGCAACTTTTTGATTATCAATAGTTTACATGGGGTGCTCATAGGGAATGCTGTATCCCTCACATCCCCCTCCACAAGGTTTTTCCTCCGATCCTTCCAAGCACTTCACAGGAGGCAGCGGAAGGCGAGAAAAGCCGAACGCAGAATTTTCGGAAGGAGCGGAAACCGATTGGTGTGCATGGCGTCGTGCAGATAGCCTGTCGCCGGGGCCGTAGGTCCGTTCCTGTTTATCTTGATGAATATCTGTAGCTACCTGCTAAGAATTCGTCTTGAGGTCTTATCAAGAATCAGCATGAAATTCATATTTCCGAAATTTCCTGAAATTCCGCGTTCCCCCCCCAAAAAACAGCTACCTACTACCATGAAGGCAGGAAGTCTCGCACCTGATGGAAAAAAATGAAAAAACTTTGAACAAACCCGCCCGCTGCGGTGTCCTACCCTATGTAGGTTCCCCCGGCAGGTGGTGAAGGAGAGAGCGCTGCCGGCCAAGCCAAAGGGGAGAACCGAGTTTCATAGGTAGTAAGTTGGAGCCGTCGTGGGAGAATATCCTGCGGCGGCTTTTCCTACCCATGCGAGAGAAAGCGCGCGCCCGTTTCGTTTTGCGGCATCACAGGGCAAAAAAAGCACGGGGCCGGCATGCGACCCCGTGCGGAAATGCGGTAGTACCGCGGCGGTGTGCTTACTTGCAGCAGCAGCAGGGCAGGGAGTCGCCCAGCTTCTTCATCGCCTCGGCAGCGCGGTTGGAGTAACCCCACTCGTTGTCGTACCAGCCGCAAACCTTGACCATGTTGCCACCGACCACGTAGGTGAAGCCGGAGTCGAAGATGCAGGAGTGCGGGTTGGAAACGATGTCCTGGAGCACGAGAGCGTCCTCGGAGTACTCGAGGATGCCCTTGAGCGGGCCCTCGGCAGCCTCCTTCATGGCAGCGTTCACCTCCTCCACCGTCACGTCGCTCTTGAGGATGGCGACGAAGTCGGTCAGGGAGCCCGTCGGGGTCGGCACGCGGAAGGAAGCACCGTTGAGCAGGCCCTTGAGCTGGGGAATCACCTCACCGATAGCCTTGGCAGCACCGGTGGTGGTGGGGATGATGTTGATGGCGGCGGAGCGCATGCGGCGAGCGTCCTTGTGCGGCAGATCCAGAATGCGCTGGTCGTTCGTGTAGGAGTGAATCGTGCTCATCATGCCCTTCTCGATGCCCCACTTGTCGTTGAGCACCTTCACCATCGGGGAAAGGCAGTTCGTCGTGCAGGAAGCGTTGGACACGATGTTGTGCTTGGCAGGATCGTACTCGTTGTCGTTGATGCCGATGCAGAACGTCAGGTCCGGGTTCTTGGCGGGAGCGGAGATGAGCACCTTCTTGGCACCGGCCTTCAGGTGACCCTCAGCCTTCTCGCGAGCCGTGAACAGACCCGTGGACTCCAGAACCACGTCCACGCCCAGCTCCTTCCAAGGCAGCTGGTCCGGGCCCAGCATGCCGCCGAGGATCTTGATCTCGTGGCCGTTCACCACCAGAATGTCCTCGCCCTTCACCTCAACCGTGCCCTTGAACTTGCCCTGCGTGGAGTCGAACTTCAGCAGGTGAGCGGTGGTCTCAATCGGGGTAAGGTCGTGAATGGCAACAACCTTCTCAAGCTCGGTCTGGGACATCGCGCGCAGCACGTTGCGGCCAATGCGTCCGAAACCGTTAATAGCGTATTTAGCCATAGTGAATGATGTGTATCGTTAAGTTTGCTTACCACGCCAAACCACCCGGTCCGGCAAGGCGCCCCAAGTTTACCCCATCCTGCCCTTTCAGTCAATCCAAATTTCATCTCTTCTGCAAAAAAATCACCATGTCACCCTTTTTTCTTGACTCCCTCTCTCGCCTGTGCCATAATCCGCCCGTACCTCCTCATGGCTCCGTCGTTCAATGGATAGGACGAAGGTTTCCGGTACCTTAAATGTAGGTTCGATTCCTACCGGGGCTATAAAAATAACATTTGCGCCCCACGGCATAAACGCCGTGGGGCCTTTATTATTAAGGGATTTGGCTTGCGAGGTACTGCGTACGGTGGTATAGTCCGGGTGTACACCGATGGGTGTACAAAATGCCGCCCATGGGTGTACGTTCAGCTTGCGGGCATATTAGTGGAGAGAAAGGTGTAAAAAGAAACCTCCCCGGCAACCGAAGTTGCCGGGGAGTCCAACTACCCTATGAAATTGCAGTTATTTAACGTCCCTGCATGCGGACGAGGGGATTCTAGCAGCAAATCGGGGCAATGTCAAGATTTTTTTAAAGAAAAAGACGATTTTTTTCGTTTTTTTTCAGAGCTCCTCGATAATTCCGAAGAGGAAAGGGGGTGCCGGGGAGGTAAGATCGCCGACAAACCAGATGAAGGGACGGGAGAAAGAAGCGGCCGGCGCATCCTGGGCTGGGGGGAGGGCGGTAGCCTGTCGGGGCGCAGGGGCGGCGAGGGAGAAAGCATTGCAGACGAGCAGGGAGGAGAGGGGAATGTTCGCGGGGGAAAGCCGGCGGAGGGCACCCGGTGCCGTGAGCGCGGAGAGGCCCGGCAGCGGGGGCAGGGGAGTGACGGCACGCGGTGAGGGGTTGGTGTGCACCGCCGGCAGCGAGATGGAGGTGAGCGCCTGCGGCGTGCGGGCCAAGGCGGCACGAATGTCGCTGAGCTGCTGCGGGGTGAGCTGCTGCGCGAACTCCCGCGCCGGGGTACGGGGCAGGATGGCGCAGAAGAAAAGCGGCTCTCCCTCTGCTCCCTCCTGCGGAAGCAGCGGCAGTGCAAGGGCCAGCCAGGATTCATCCTCTGCGTGGGCCAGCCGGGCCGGAATGCTCCCCCGCAGGGTCGGAACCTTGGGCTGCAGGCCGTTGGCATTGTCGAAAGGCTGCTCCTTCACAAGCTCAACGGGAAATGCCGTCGCCGGGCCGGGGATGGCTGTGGCGAGAAAAGCCACCAACTGCGGCGACGCCCCGAGAACGGAGTCCGGCCCGATGCTCAGCTCCGGGGAGATACCCGTGGACTCCTGCACGGATTGAGCCATGATGTGCATGGCCTCCGAAGCAGTGCCCGAGAAATCCACCGCCATGATGCCTGCCTGCGTGGGCGGCATGGAGAAGGGCAACGAGGCCTCCGCGAACAAACCGCAGAAGACCTTGGGGAGCGGGTTGGTGTTCGGCAGATGCTCCGGAAGCGCCAGATCTTTCCCCGCCCCCGGTGCCGCCAAATCGGCCAAGTGGTGCAGCAGCGCTGCCGTGGCTAGGGGGGCGGTAAGCACGTTGCCCGAGGCCCCGGCCAGCTCTGCCTGCAGCAGACGCAGGGAGAACCCATCGCTCTGCACCCCGCCCTCCGGGAGGGGCAGGGCCGCCGCCGGATCCCTGACCGCCGCAGGGGCTGCCGCCCGGCGCAGGGTGGGCAGCAGCAGGGCCGCCGCCAAGCCGCACACCACACAGAGCAAGCCCGCGCGCACCCGCGCATCAGCTATAAAGAGAGAGAGCTTCATCGAGGTTCTGATCGGGGGTTACACAGTACTTGGCGCCCAGCTCGATGGAGGCGCTGTTGCCCAGTGAATTGCGGAAGGTGAGGCGCACGGGAGTCTTGCCCGGGTGCTTCAGCAGGGTATCGCGGATGAGTTCCAAGTCCCCCGTATCGTGCCGGGCTGTGTTGAGCACCACCTCATAAAAACGCGGCTTGCCCTTGCGTCGGCTGCCACCGCCGAGGAGCTCCAGCCCGTTGGCAGATACCTTCTTGCCGCCCGTCTTTTCGTCCTCCGAGATCCGGGCGCGAAAGCGCACAAAGCTGCCCTCCTGCAACAGACCCTCCACCTGCGCGGCTTTGTCGTAGGAATCCCCCCACAGCAGGGCCTCGGTCGTGCCCGTAAAGTCCTCCACGGTGATGATGGCGAATTTCTTGCCGTTGCTCTTGCTGACCTTGGTGACGATGCTGCGCAGCATGCCCGCCATGTCCCTCGGGCTGCGGATCTCCTCTGCCGTCAGGTCCGGCAGCGTACCGATTTTGACATAGCGCGGGTGGTCGATGACCCCCAACATGCTGTAGAGTGGGTGTCCGGTGAAGTAGGCACCCGTCAGGAACTTCTCGTACTCCAAGCGCTTGTTTTTGGGCCACTCTTCCAGCATGACGGGGGTCTTGGCGGAGACCGCCGCGGTATCCATCATGTTGAAGAGCGCCATCTGACCGGCCTCGGCATCCTTGTGCACACCGGCTGCGCCGCCCAAGCACTGTTCGATCGAGGCGAAAATCTGTGCCCGGCACACATGCATCCAGTCGAAGGCCCCGCACTGCACCAACACCTCCAGTTGGTTGCGGCGAACGCTCTGCGGCGGGATGCGGTAGCAGAAGTCCTCCAGACTCTTGAAGGGGCCGTTCTTTTCGCGTTCTTCCACGATGACCCGGACGGTTTCCGCGCTCATGCTCTTGACGGAGGCCAAGCCGAAGCGGACGGCCAGCTTTCCGTTCGGCATCGTCTCCGGCCGGAACTTCACATCGCTGTGGTTCACGCAGGGACCCAGTACCTCGATGCCGAGTCGGTTCACTTCTTGGATATACACGCCGATTTTCTCATTGGTGGACTCGTTGGACATGATACCGCAGAAGAATTCCACCGGGTAATGCGCCTTGAGGTACGCCGTCCAGTACGAGATGTGCCCATAGCAGGCGGAGTGCGATTTGTTGAAGCCGTAACCGGCGAACTTCTGGATCTTATCGAAGATGGCGTTGGCCGTTTTCTCGTCAATGTTATTGACATCAGCACAGCCCTTGACGAAGCGCTTGCGCTGCTCCATCATTTCATTCATGTCCTTGTGACCCATGGCTCGGCGCAGCAGGTCGGCACCACCCAGGGTATAACCGGCTAACATCTTGGCAGCGGCCTGCACCTGCTCTTGGTAGATCATTACGCCGAAGGTAATGCCGGATACCTTCTCCAGCAGCGGGTGTTCGTATTCCGCTTTCTTCAGACCCTTCTTCACCGCAATCATGTCGTCCATGAACTGCATGGCACCCGGTCGGTAGAGAGCCAGCAGGGCGATGATGTCTTCGATGTTATCAATGCCGTAACGCTTGCAGGTTTCCACCATGCCGCCGGATTCCAACTGGAACACGCCCATGGTCTCGCCGTTGTTCAGCAGGGCAAAGGTTTCCTTGTCCGTGATGTCCACTTCATCGTAGCGGAAGTCCGGCACGCGCCAGCGCACATAGCGCTCGGCATCTTTCATCACGGTCAGGGTCTTGAGCCCCAGGAAGTCCATCTTCAGCAAACCGGCGTTGTAAATGGCACCCATGTCGCACTGGGCCACCACTTCGCCCTTGGGGTTGGAGAGGTCATCGCGCGTCAGAGCCACGTAATCATCCAGCGGGCGGTCACCGATCACCACGCCGGCAGCGTGCATGCCCACGTTGCGCACCGTGCCCTCCAGCTTCAGGCCGTAGTCCCATATCTCGCGGTAGGTTCTGTCTGTTTCCAGCAGCTGCCGCAGGTCTTCGCTGTCCTTGTAGGCGGAGGCCAGGGAGACACCGGGCCCGGAGGGAATGAGTTTGGCGATGCGGTCGCTGTCCGCAAAGCTCAGGTCGAGCACACGCGCCACATCCTTGATGACGGATTTGGCGCCCATGGTGCCGTAGGTGATGATATGCGTGACGGCGCGCTCGCCGTATTTCTGCCGCACGTACTCGATGACCTCCGGGCGGCGGCTCTGGCAGAAGTCAATGTCGATATCCGGGGGGCTGACGCGTTCCGGGTTCAGGAATCGCTCGAAGATGAGGCTGAACTTGAAGGGGTCGATGTTGGTAATCTTCATGCAATACGCCACCAGCGAGCCGGCGGCGGAGCCACGTCCCGGGCCCACGGGGATGTCGTGGTCTTTCGCCCAGTTGATGAAGTCTGCGGTGATGAGGAAGTAGCTGGGGAAGCGCAGCATGTTGATGATGCGCAGCTCGTAATCTAGGCGTTCGCTGAGCTCCTTCCAGCGCTCCGGCGAGGCATCCGGGTAGCGCTCTTTGAGGCCCTTGAAGCAGATGTTGCGCAGATATTCCTCGCGCGGGGAGCCATCCGGCGTGGCGAACTCCGGGTAGCGCTCCGTGGAGGTGGAGTCCAATTTGATGGAGGTGTTGCAGCGCTCGGCAATCAGCATGGTGTTGTCGTACGCCTCCGGGTATTCCGGGAAGAGCTCGCGCATCTCTTCCTCGCTTTTCAGGTAGACGCTCTCCGGGTAGCGCATACGCTTGGGGTCGTTGCGTTTGTTGCCCGTGCCGACGCAGATGAGGATGTCGTGCGCGTCGTGGTCCTCTTTGTTCAGAAAGTGCGCATCGTTTGTCACCACCAGAGGCAGATTGTGCTTGCGTGCCAGCCGCACCAGCTCCGGTGTGCACTTGCGCTCCTCTGCCAAGCCGTGGTCCTGCAGCTCTACAAACAGATTGTCGTGCCCGAAGACGTCCTCCAGCTCCAGCAGTACTTCCTCTGCCTTCTCCGGCTGGTCCTGCAATATCCACTCCTGCAACGGGCCGGAGACACAGGCCGTCAGGCAGATGAGCCCCTTGCTGAAGCGGCGCAGCGTCTCCATATCCACCCGTGGTTTGTAGTAGAAGCCGTCCAGGTGCCCCACGGAGACGATCTTGATGAGGTTCGCCCAGCCGATGTTGTTCTCGCAGAGGAGAATCAGGTGCGTATACTTGTGACGCCCCGGTATCTGCTTCTTCTCTGAGACAGGTGTGGGGGAGAGGTAGACCTCGCAACCCAGAATCGGTTTGAACAGCGGCTTCTCCTCCTCCGGGTGCTCCTTGTTCCACTTCTGTATATCCTTGTTGTGCTTCTTCACGTTCACCATGAACTCAATGGCGGCAAACACATTGCCGTGATCCGTCACCGCAACCGAGTTCATCCCCATCGCCGCACATTTCTTGATGAGATCCTTGGTGTGGATCATCCCATCCAGCAGCGAATATTCCGTGTGTACGTGTAAGTGTGTAAAGCCCATGGTCCCGTGTTGCCCCACCATTCTACACCATACGCCGCCCGGTGTATAGGTCAAAACGCGCCACCGGGCAAAAAAGGTACCGCCGCAAGCCCCGGGGTGGGGTGCGGCGGTGCCGGAAGAAGAGGCTCGAAATGAGCGCAGGGGGGGATCAGCGCTTGCTGAACTGGAAACGCTTGCGCGCACCCGGCCGACCGGCCTTCTTGCGCTCCTTCATACGGGAATCGCGCGTCAGCAGACCCTGCTCGCGCAGAGCGGCGCGGTATTCCTCGTTCTGCATCACCAGGGCGCGGGCAATCGCGAGGCTCATAGCCCCGGTCTGGCCGTGGATACCACCACCCTTGGAAACGATGAGGACATCGAACTTCTTGATGGTGTTGGTGGTGTAGAAAGGCTGGAGAATCACATTCTGGAGGGCATCCGTGGGCAGATACTCTTCCATGCTGCGACGGTTGATGATGATCTTGCCGGACTTGCCCTCCTCGACGGGGGTGAGCCAAGCGTGGGCAACAGCCTCCTTGCGGCGCCCTGTAGCATTATACGGAGTGGTAGACATAGCGAATGAAGATTAGGCGATGGTGACGGCGGTGGGCGTCTGGGCGGCGTGCGGGTGCTCCGCGTCGGCGTAGACCTTGAGACGAGAGGCCTGGGCGCGCCCCTGGCGGGTGTGCGGCACCATGCCGAGCACCGCATGCTCCACGATCACCTCCGGGTGCTTGCGGCGCAGTTTGGAGGGGGTGGTTACCACCTGGTTGCCCACATAGCCCGTGTAGCGGGTGTAAATCTTGGCGTTCTCCTTGTTGCCCGTCAGGGCCACCTTGTCGGCGTTGATGATGATGACGTAGTCACCGCAGTCCACATGGGGGGTGAAGATCGTCTTGCACTTACCGCGAAGCAGGTTGGCTGCTTCCACTGCAACCTGACCGAGCACCTTGTCGGCAGCATCGATCACATACCACTGGCGCTCGATGTCCTGAGCTTTGGCAGAGAAGGTTTTCATATGTTGTATCTTATTATTCCGATTTAGGCTTTCGCCGTCGAACCTCTGGTCCGGGGCCCCAAGGATACGCCTGTCGGGGCGCTTTGTCAATTCAAATTTCGCCTCCGGGGCACTTTTTTGCACTTTTTTTGTGTCTGTAGGCAAAAAACGCTTGCAAAGTGGGCGTTGTGGCATTAAACTAGGCGCGCGCTCGCGCATGGTAAGGCGGGGGCTGCAATTCAGTATAAAGAAAAGAAAGCATGGCAAACCCCAATGGTAACCGCGGCGGCAGGCCGCAGAAGAAGAACAACGCCCCCCGCAGCAACAACAGAGGGTCGCGCCCGGTAGGCGCGGCGGCGCCGCAACCCAAGCCTAAGGCGTCGGATGATGACAGCGGGGAGGGCGCCATCGAGATGGAGGGCGTCATTACCGGCGTGTATGTGGGCACTCAGTTCCGTGTACGCGTAGCGAGCGGCCACGAGTTCTTGGCGCACATCTCGGGCAAGATGCGCAAGCGCTTCATCCGCTTGGTGGTGGGGGACCGCGTACGCATCGAGGTCTCGCCGTACGATTTGGAGAAGGCGCGCATCGTCTTCCGCATCGGCTGACGAAGTGCCCGCTGCGTCGGGCCGTTTATCAGATGGAGCGAATCGCTTCACTCTTGCAGCGCAACCGGCACTATGCAGCGGGTTGCGCCTTTTTGATGCCCGCCGTGCTCGCCCTGCTGAACTTGGTAGGCGAGGCGGGGCCGGCGGATAACGCCATCTTTGCCTACCTGGGCCATTGTGTGGGGGAGGGCGCGGTGCCCTACCTGGAGTTGTGGGATACGAAAGGCCCTCTGCAATTCTGGTTGAATGCGCTCGGCATGCTGGGCGGCCGGGTCGGGCACACGCTGTTGGGCGTGGCGGTGGCTTGGGTAATGCTGCTGTGTCTGTTGCGGGCCTGGGGGCGATGGTATGGGGCGACGGCAGCGGCTTGGGTTCTGCCTGCGGTGGCCGTTTATGCGGCGTATGCCGATGGGGGCACACGGGGTAACATGGCGGAGGCCTATGCCTTGGCCGTTGCGGCCGGTGTGCTGTGCTTACAGAGTATTTCTGCACGGGGACTGTGGGTAGCGGCGGCGCAGGGGCTGTCGGTGGGTTGCCTGCTGATGTTGAAGGGCAATTACATCGGCTCCGGGGTGTGGCTGGCGGCGTGCTGGTGGATGCAGGGGGAGTTCGGTCTGCGTCGGGTGGTGGCTGCTGCCGGCGGTTTTCTGCTCGGGGTGGGAGTTCCGCTCGCCGTCATCGCGGGGCAGGGGGCTTTTGCGGATTATCTGGATGCTTGTTTCCGTTACACTTCTCTGAAGTATAACCGCGGCACACCCTATTTCCTTTGCCTGGTGCAGCATTTGTACCGCACTCTGCCCTGGCTCACCCTGCCGGTGCTGTGCCTGCTGCCCTTGCTGTTGCGGAGCCTGCGCCGTGTCTCCGTGCCCACCCGTGCGGCGGCTCTGTGGTTTGCAGTGGAGGTAGCTGCTACATCGACGGCGGATTCCTTTTACCCGCACTACCTGGTGCCGGCGGTGTTGCCGGGTTTCATGACGGCCCTAGGGCTGTGGCACAGCGGTGTGCTGAGGGGGTGGCCACTGCGGGCGGCGGTCGCGGCCATGGCGGTGGGGCCCCTGTGTCTGGGCATTTATCTGCTTCGCGTGCAGCGGCACAACCTGTGGGTGGGGGCACCCGAGGCCGAGGCAGCAGCGCAGGTCGCGCGCCGTTTCGGGCCGCAACCCGTCGTGGTGCTGGGCGGCTCTGCCGTTTGTCGCGCCGCGCTGGCGGGGGATATGCTGCCTGCCAACCGCTACGTTGCAGGCGTTACCAACTATCGGCACTCCGTCAGTTTTTATGACCACCCCACGGGAGCCAGCGCTTCGTGAAAGCTCCTGCAGGTGGATTCCCGTAGCTTCAGATATAGGTACCGC
>SFDX01000009.1 GCA_004557455.1 Akkermansia muciniphila
GTTCGGTATGTGAAATCGCCCGTTCGGTATGTCAAATTCCCTGTCGGGTATGCCGAGAACCGGCACCAAGAAGGCGCAGGTATGTTCACCTGCGCCCTCTCCGGTCTACGCCCTGCGGAATGGCTTACATGTTCTCATCCGTCCCCGGGATGTATTTCAGCGGCAGGCTGGGGGCTTCCTTCGATACCTTCCCTCTGAACTTCACGTTTTGCATCACCGCGATACCGTCCGGGTCATTTTTCAGGGCAGAGCGCACGGATTTCGCGGAGATGTCGCAATCCCTGAAGATTTCACGGAAACCGCGGCTGAAGGTGTCGATGGCCAGCCATTCGCTGCCGCCCTTAGCGCGGACGATTTTCAGCCCGAGGCCCTCCGGCAAAACCGAAGCCACCTACTATGAAATGCAACCCGAAGTCCTGCCAAAGCCTCGAAAGCCAACCGGATTCCGAAAATTCCTATCATTCCGCGGGCAGCCGCCCCTCGCTGCCTCTTGCCAAAGTAGAGTGATGTCTCCTACCGCGTCTGACTTGCTCCGCTTCCATCCGTCCGATCCGTGTAATCCGTGGGCTTCTTTTCCCAGCGATGCACTTTTTTTCGGAACTCCGCGCTTACGGCCTCTCAGCGTTATGATACAATGGCCCCATGGACTAAGAGAATATTCATCAATTACCTCACCTTTATACAGACTCCGGAGGAGGCGTTGGCAAGTATTGAGAAGCGAGCGGCAGAGGGGAGATTGCCGGAAGATGTTGTTCACAGGTATATTGACCTACTGCGTCAATCCGGTCGAGAGGATGAAGCGTCGGAGGTGATCCGACGCAATCTTAATTATCCCTCTGTGCTGGATGCAGAACTGAACAGGCTCTACGAGCAGCAAAACGATTCTGCGGCGTTAGAGCTGCTTGAGGCAGCAGCCCCGTTGTATCGTAATCGCACCGATATAGAGAAGCGCAAAATCCGATTTCTGACCCGCTCGGGCAATACACAGGGGCTCCTCAATGCTTACCGCTATATCCTGTTGCATAGTTGGGATGATTATGAATACTATACCAAGCTGAAAGAGCTGGCCGGCGAATCAGAGTGGCCGGAACAATACAGGCTGATTACGGAGGAGGGCGCTCATTCCGATAACGCGGAGTTAATGGCTCACATTTATGCGGAGGAAAAGGACTTTCCGAGGCTTTATCAAACGCTGATGAAGGCGCGCTATAACATTCTGAAATTGTTACATCTCCATATGCCGCAGATGCCGGAGGAATATCACCGAAACCTGTTACAAAATGCATATAAACGCATTGATACCGAAGCGCATGAAGCAGACAAACGACCGGCCTACGCACTCGTTGCCTCGCTCATTCAGGAATTTGCCTCACTTCCCGGCGCAAAACCTTTGGCAAAAGAGATGGTTCTCTGTCTGCGCCTTGCCTACATGCGCCGCCCCGCCTACATGGATGAGCTGAACAAGCTGAAACTCGACAGCGACTCCTCTAAGTAGCCCTCGCAAGAAAATACAGGGAAAGCCGGAAACGGGGATGCAGAACTCTCGGCGCCCCCCTCACGGTCTCCCTACTCGGCACTTCCGGCCCCTTTGCCTTGATTATACCCTGTTTTTCCTGCGTGTCAAGCACTACTCCCACACCGTTCTCACGGCCGGCAATGCCAACTGGGGTGCGGCAGGATTCCACTCAAGGTGAAATACGCAGGGACGGGGGAGAAAAAAGTATTGACAAAAGGGGGGGGCGGGGCTAAAATCAAGGTGCAAAAGAGAGCGGGGAGCCGAACTTCCCGCCTCGACAACAGAGCGACAGACGATTATGACGATACTACTTACAGGCGGGGCCGGCTACATCGGCTCCCACACCATCATCGAGCTGGACAAAGCCGGGCACGATGTGTTGGTTGTGGACAATTTGGTGAACTCTAACCCGGAGGCTCTGCGCCGCGTCGCGAAGATCATCGGCAAAGAGGTACCCTTCGTGAAAGCGGATGTACGCGACCGCGCTGCGATGGAAGCCATCTTCAGCGAGAACAAGATCGACGCCGTCATCCACTTTGCCGGGCTCAAGGCCGTCGGTGAGTCCGTGGCGAAGCCGCTGGAGTACTACGAGAACAACATGAACGCGACCTTCGTGTTGCTGGAGGTGATGCGTAGCCACGGCTGCAAGAACCTCATCTTCTCGTCCTCCGCCACGGTGTACGGCAACCCGGCCATCATCCCCATCACCGAGGAGTGCCCCAAGGGCCACTGCACGAACCCCTACGGCCAAACAAAGTCCATGCTGGAGGAGGTGCTGATGGATGTGCAGAAGGCGGATCCGGAGTGGAACATCGTGCTGCTGCGCTACTTCAACCCCATCGGTGCGCACGAATCCGGCACCATGGGTGAGAACCCCAACGGCATCCCGAACAACCTGATGCCCTACATCACCCAGACAGCCGTGGGCATCCGCAAGGAGCTCGGTGTCTTCGGCGATGACTACGATACCCCGGACGGCACCGGCGTGCGCGACTACATCCACGTCTGCGATTTGGCAGCCGGCCATGTGGCAGCCCTCAGCGCTATCAACCGCAAGTGCGGTCTGGCCATCTACAACCTCGGCACGGGCCACGGCTACAGCGTGCTGGATGTGGTCAAGGCTTTCATGAAGGTGAACGGAGTCAACGTTCCCTATGTCATTAAGCCGCGCCGCCCCGGCGACATTGCCACCTGCTATTGCAACCCCGCCAAGGCGAAAGCCGAGTTGGGCTGGGAGGCTAAACACGGCATCGAGGACATGTGCCGCGACAGTTGGAACTGGCAGAAGAACAACCCCAAGGGTTACGAGGGTTAAGCCGGTTTACCCCGTTTTTTACCTCGGCGGACGGGTCAAGGCCCTCTGCCGAGGCTTTTTTGTGCCTTTTTTCGGCAAAAAATGCAATTTCAGGCTTGACAAACCGCCGCGAATAGGCTAGATTATCTCCGCACGAGAGTGCAAAGCCGAATGTCTGGATCGTCTAGGGGTTAGGACTCAGGATTTTCATTCCTGCAACACGGGTTCGATTCCCGTTCCAGATGTCACAGAACCTGCTCCGCAAGGAGCAGGCTTTTTTTTCACGAGACCATGGAGAGAGAGAGACCAGAGCACACCGCCCGGTGGAGCACGGCAGAGGCCAAGCGACTCCTCCTCATCATGCTGCCGCTGTTTGCCGCCAACGTGATGCAGCTCGGCATGGGTGTGATCGACACGGTAGTGGCGGGGAAAGCCGGCGCGACGGACTTGGCCGGCGTCGGACTGGCGGGCTCTCTCAGTTCCTCCTTCCTGGTGCTCTTCGGAACGGTTATCTCCATCATCTCCCCCACCATTGCCAAGTACTGCGGCGCGGGAGAAGCAGACAAATGCGGGCTGCTGCTCAACAGCGCCAAGTGGGCAGCCGGCCTCCTCATCATACCGGAGTTCCTCTGCATCCTAGCCTGCGTATGGGTCTTCCCCTTGGTGTCGGATGATGCGGACATGATACACGTTGCGGAGCGATACCTCTACTACCTTCTCCCCTGCGTACCGGCGCACATACTGTTGCGGCTGCTGCTCTCCACCTTTGAAGGCTACGGGCAAACCCGGCCGGGCATGCTCGTCTCCCTGCTGGGCCTGCTGGCCAACATACCGGCCAACTACGCCTTTGTCTTCGGCTGGGGCCCCATACCGGCCCTGGGCGGCGCGGGATGCGGGCTGGCTACCTCCGTAGTGATGTGGCTGATGCTTGCCTGCATGATCATCATCATGCAAGTCTCGCCGGTGCAGCGCCACAACCTGGCCTGCATGCTCGCGCGGCGCAAACCGAACACGCAACTCTGCATACGCCTGCTGCGTCTTGGGTTGCCGCTGGGGCTGGCCGTCTTCTTCGAGATTGCCTTCTTTCGCCTGCTCATGCTCGTCATTGCCCCCCTGGGCACGGTGGCAGTGGGCGCTCAGCAGGTGGCCATCAACCTCTCCGGCATCGTCTTCATGCTCCCCCTCAGCATCGGCATTGCCGCCTCCATCCGCGCTGCCTACTACGTCGGCAAACGAGACCTGCGCGCTTTCGACTCCCTGGTCTTCACGGCAGGTGCCCTCTCTCTGCTCTTGGTCGCAATCAACATGATCTTCTGCTATACATGCCGCCACGCCATTGCCGCCAGCTACACGGATGACGCCGCCGTAGCCTGTCTGGCGTCCACCCTCATCGCCTATTGCGTCGTTTACCAGCTCTCCGATTCCGTCCAGAGCCTCTTCTCCTGCCTGCTGCGCGGCTGCCAGGACACGGCTCCCATCACTTGGATCTGCATGATCACTTACTGGCTCATCGGCTTCCCCCTTGCCTGCATCCTCATCCGAACGGATTGGATCATCCCGAAGGCTGGCCCCGCCGGTGCTTGGATCAGCTTCATCGTTGCCCTCACTATCGCGGCCGTTCTCTACGCCGCACGCTTCATCCGCACCCGAAAACGCATCTTTTTGCGGCAGCGGTAAGCATTTTTTGCACTTTTTAAGAAATTTGGCTTGACGCAGCGCCCCGCGAAGGGTATAGTAGGGGCCCCGCGTTGCAGGTGCATCGCGGCCCGGAACATTAACCATAAACACACACGATGAAGACCCACGTGAAGAAAGGCGATAACGTCGAAGTCATCGCCGGCAAGAACAAGGGCAAGCGTGGTGTTGTCGTTTCCGTGAATGCTGTTAAGCAGACGGTCATTGTTGAGGGTGCCCGCATCCTCAAGAAGGCCGTGAAGCCCACCGAGGGTGACCCCGAGGGCGGCATCAAGGAGATCGACGGCGCCATCCACATCTCGAATGTGAAGAAAGTGAGCTGACGCCGCAAGGCTTCAACTCCGCGCTTAAGCCGTAAACAACATTAACCATCATAAAGAGCTGACCCGCTAAAACCATGAGCACACCTACATTGCTTACACACTACAAGGAGAAGGTCGTTCCGGCCCTCCGGGCGAAGCACAATTATGCCAATGTTCACCAGATCCCCCGTTTGGAGAAGATCGTGGTGACCACTTGCATGGGCAAGCAGGCCGACCGCAAGCAGGCGGTCGAGGATGCCGTTGCCGAAATCGCCAAGATCACCGGCCAAAAGCCGTCCGTCACCTATGCCCGCAAGAGCGTGGCTAACTTCAAACTCCGCGAGGGCGAGGTTCTCGGCGCTCGCGTCACCCTGCGTTCCGACCGCATGTGGGAGTTCCTGGACCGTTTCATCAACATCACGGCCCCGAACATCCGCGACTTCCGCGGTCTGCCCACCAAGTCTTTCGACGGGCGCGGCAACTACGCCATCGGCATCTCGGACCAGTCCATCTTCCCGGAGGTGGAGCTTGACCAGATTAAGCGTACGATCGGCTTCGACATCATCTTTGTGACGTCTGCCCCGACCGATGAGGAAGGTCGCGACCTGCTTGCCGAGCTGGGCATTCCGTTCCGCAAGCCGACCAAGAAGACAGAAGCTAACGCCTAACCCCTACACGACCATGGCAGTTTTAAGTGATCCTATTGCTGATTTCCTGACCCGCGTGAAGAACGCCGGCACCGCCCGCAAAGAAAGCTTCACGGCCCCCTACTCCGGCATCAAGGCCGAGATCGCCCGCATCCTCGCAGAGGAGGGCTACATCTGGTCCTACGAGGTCTCCGGTGAGGGTAAGGACAAGGTCATCAAGGTGAAGGTTAAGTTCACCAAGCAAGGCAAGTCCATCATCACGAACGTCAAGCGCTGCTCCAAGCCGGGCCGCCGTCAGTACGTTCATTCCGCCGATATTCCGACCGTGATGAACGGCTTGGGTATCTCCATCGTATCCACCTCCTCCGGCATCATGACGGGCGCACAGGCTCGCAAGAAGCAGGTGGGCGGTGAGCTCCTCGCTCTCGTCTGGTAACCCCTAACCACACTGCATTACAATGTCACGAGTAGGTAAGAAAGCCATCAACATTCCCGCCGGTGTCACCGTCACCATCGATGGTGCAAAAGTCACCGTAAAGGGCAGCAAGGGCGAGCTCTGCTGGACTCTGCCGGAGGGTATCTCCGCCGCAGTGGAGGGCAGCACGCTCAACGTTTGCCGCGCATCGGAGACCGATCGTCGTCTCCGCGCTCTGCACGGCACCAACCGTTCCCTCCTCTCCAACATGGTGGAGGGTGTTTCCAAGGGCTTCGTGAAGGAGCTGGAGATTGTCGGCGTGGGTTTCAAGGCCGCCGTTAAGGGCAAGGCTCTGGATCTGTCGCTGGGCAAGTCTCACCCCATCCTGCACCCCATCCCCGCCGGTCTCACCGTCACCGTTACGGACAACACGAAGGTGAAGGTCGAGGGCGCGGACAAGCAGGTTGTCGGTCAGTTTGCCGCAGAGGTGCGCGGGTACTACCCGCCGGAGCCCTATAAGGGCAAGGGTGTCCACTATGTGGGCGAGCACATCCGCCGTAAGGAAGGCAAGAGCGTTGGCAAGTAATCATTAACAAACAAGTAATCAGTTTTAATAATATGAGCACGATCAATCGCAAAGCCATCCGCAGCCGCGTTCATGCGCGCATCCGCAAGAAGCTGTCGGGCACGCCCGAGCGTCCGCGTCTGGCTGTGAACTTCTCCAACCAGCACGTGTACACCCAGGTGATCGACGACACGAAGGGCGTCACGCTGTGCAGCGCGAGCACGCACAATCTGGAGCTGAAGAAGGCGAACGCCGAGACGGCCGCAAAGGTTGGGGCCCTGATTGCCGAGCGCGCCTTGGCAGCGGGCATTACCGAGGTGGTCTTTGACCGCGGCGGCTTCCTGTACCACGGGAAGGTGAAGGCGCTGGCTGACGCTGCGCGCGAGGCCGGTTTGAAATTCTAAAAGAAAGACGTAAAGAATGAACACTGAAGAAACACAGGCACCTGCTGCTGCAACAGAGAACGCCGCCCCGGCCGCTCCGATGCGCCGCGGTGGACGCGGCCCGCGCCGCGACAGCAACCGCCCGGGCCGTGGCCCGCGCCGCGACAACCGCCGTGGGGCTGAAGCTCCCGCGGAGGAAGGTCCGCAGCTCATGGAGAAGACCGTTGTGGTCAACCGCTGCGCCAAGGTTGTTAAGGGTGGCCGCCGCTTCTCCTTCTCGGTCCTCGTCGTTGTCGGCGATCAGAAGGGCAAGGTCGGCATCGGCATGGGCAAGGCCAACGAGGTTGCAGACGCGATTCGCAAGGCCTCGGAGGCTGCTAAGCGCTCGATGAAGCCGGTGACGGTGGTCAACGAGACGATTCCGCACGAGATCTACACGGAGTTCGGCGGTGCCAAGATTGTCCTCAAGCCTGCTGCCTCCGGTACGGGTCTTGTGGCCAGCGCGAAGGTGCGTGCCGTTCTCGAGGCCGCCGGCGTGAACAACGTCATCGCGAAGTCCCTCGGCTCCTCGAACGGTGCAAACGTGGCTAAGGCCACGCTGAAGGCCCTGCTTTCCATGCGCACGGCGGACGAGATTCTGTCTGCCCGCGGCAAGAAGAAGAAGGAGACCACTCTGTAAGGAACCCCTAACACTGATATACCATCATGTTGACACTTCACACACTTCAGCCGAACCCGGGTGCCAAGCATCGCAAGAAGCGTCTTGGCTGCGGCGAGAGCTCCGGTCTGGGTAAGACCTGCGGCAAGGGCAACAAGGGCCAGAAGGCTCGCTCCGGCGGCAGCATCCGCCCGGGCTTCGAAGGCGGCCAGATGCCCCTGCATCGTCGTCTGCCCAAGAAGGGCTTTAACAACGCTCGCTTCCGCTCCTGCATCCAGGCGATCAACATTTGCCAGCTTGAGGCCTTCTTTGAGGCCGGTGCTGTGGTAACGGAGAATGAACTGCGCGCTGCGGGCCTCATCAAGGGCACCTGCGATGCCGTCAAGCTCTTGGCCAACGGCAACCTGTCCAAGGCTCTCAACGTGACCGTTGACTTCGCCAGCAAGGCTGCTGCGGAGAAGATTGCAGCTGCCGGCGGCACGCTGACGCTGCTTTCTGCGGCGCAGGCCTGAACACCTGCGAGCGTTACCTCCCCGGCGGGGTAACCAACCATTCAACACAGAGCCGGGCAGCGCAGCGCTGTCCGGCATCTGTGCGGGGCCTCCGCCCCGAACGGGCTTCGGCCGCCCGGGTTCAAAACCGAAGAGTCGCGCTGCACATCAGTTTTCTCAACATCAAACCATTCTCGGAAGAAAGATGATATCCGCATTTGCCAACAGCATGAAGGTTCCGGAGCTCAGGAGCCGAATCCTCTTCACCTTGGCCATGATTGTGATCGTGCGCTTGGGTGTTCACATTCCCCTGCCCGGGGTGGATGTGCCGACGCTCACTCATTTCTTGGAGACGAGTGCCAAGGAGAACGGTGACCCGCTCGGGGCCTTCGGTGCCATCCTCACCATCTTCTCCGGCGGTGGTCTGCAGCAGTGCGGTATCTTTGCATTGGGTATCATGCCCTACATCTCGGCCTCCATTATGACGCAGCTGCTGGGTGCCGTGGTTCCCAGCCTGCAGAAGATGATGCGGGAGGAGGGCGGTCGCCAGAAGATGACCAAGTACACGCGTATTCTGGCCATCATCATCGCGATCATTCAGGGCTACATGCTCACCAGCCTGCTTATGAACCCCTCCAACCTGCCGGGCATGCAGGGTTGCCCGGACATCGTGATGGCTCCGGGGGTCATGTTCAACATCACCACCATCTTCATCATTGTTACCGGCACCATGTTCCTGATGTGGATCGGTGATCAGATTACGGAACGCGGCGTGGGCAACGGTATCTCGCTCATCATTTCCGTGAACATCATCCACGCCCTGCCGGGTGCCTTGGCCATTGCATGGAAGACCTGTGTGATGCGCGGTACGGAGGTGAACCCGCTCGGGGCCCTCGTCATGGTGGCTCTGCTGGCTTTCATGGTGCTGGTGGTGGCTTTCGTGGTCATCCTCTGCCAAGCGCAGCGCCGCGTACCGGTGCAGTACGCCAAACGCGTCGTGGGCCACAACAAGATTGCGCAGGGCGGCACGCAGTACCTGCCCCTCAAGCTCAACTACTCCGGCGTGATGCCCGTCATCTTCGCCACGGCCATCTTGGCTCTGCCGGGTATGCTGCTGCAGTACATGGTCTCCGGGGATAGCTGGTTGGGCCGCGCCATCTCGCTCATGGTCTCCCCCAGCAGCATCTGGTACTATGTCTTCTGCTCGGTGATGATCTACTTCTTCTCCTACTTCTGGGTGGCTACCATGTTCCACCCGCAGCAGATCTCCGAGGATCTCAAGCGCAACGGCGGCTATATCCCCGGCGTACGTCCCGGTCCTGCTACCGCTGCTTATCTGGACCAGACGATGAGCCGCCTGACCTTCTCCGGCTCTCTCTTCCTGACGCTGCTGTACTTCCTGCCGAACCTGCTCACTGTCTTCGGTAGTATGCCCTACATCGTCACGCAATTCTTCGGCGGCACCTCGCTGCTCATTCTCGTAGGTGTGCTCTTGGACATGATGCGCCAGGTGGAGGCCACACTGCTGCAAAAGAACTACGAAGGCTTCATGAAGAAAGGCCGCATCCGCGGCAAGTATGCTCACCTTCAGGGCACCGGCCGCCCCGCCGATGACAAGGGTATCGTTATCCTCTGGATCATCATCTCCTTCTTCGTCCTCGCAGGCGCCGTCATCCTCGCCTTCTGACCCCCTTCTTCTTCATAACGTAACTCCGGGCAGCTCACCTTTGCGGGTGGGCTGCTTTTTTAGTGCTTGACGCCCCCGTGCATTATGCTATCGTGGCAGGCATGCAAAGCCCCTCCCCCATCACCTTCGAGCCCGTTCTCGCAGAGGAACTGCCCGATTTCATCCTGCGCGTGCAGGAGTCATTCAGCGTGGCCGTTCGGGAAAAAATCGGGACAGATTCCCCCATTCCCTCAGCTGCAACCATCCGGCGGAGTTACAGCGCCCCCGCTGCGGAGACATATCACTTGGTGCGGGAAGGGTAACGCATCGGAGGCGTCATTCTCTCTACCAATCGGCAAACCCGTTACAATGAGCCGGAGATCTTCTTCCTCTCCCCGCAACAGTGCGGGCACGGGTGGGGGCCGGAAGCTTGGCAGGCTATTGAGCAACGTTATCCGGACACACCGGTGTGGGAAACGGGCACGCCCTATTTCGAGGAGCGGAATATCCACTTCTACGTGAACAAATGCGGGTTCCGTATTGTTGAGTTCTACAACAAATACCACCCGGCACCCGAGATGCCGGAGGGAGAGGATGAGGACCCGGATGATGACTGCGGTTTCTTCCGTTTCGAAAAACTCATGGCACCGCAACATTAAGTGCCCTGCCCCCCGAGGAAAGGAGGCAGGGCGGGTATAAGCGTTCTCGGCGCAAACGGAATCAGTAGTTATCCGCGTGCAGCTCAAAGAAGGCCTTGGGATAGAGGCAGGCGGGACAGGTGTCCGGCGCAGCCGTACCCACCACAATGTGTCCGCAGTTGCGGCACTCCCACACCTTCACCTCGCTCTTGGCGAACACCTGAGCAGTCTCCACGTTCTTCAGCAGGTCGCGGTAACGCTGTTCGTGTCGTTTCTCGATCTCGGCCACCAAGCGGAACTTAGCGGCCAGGTCCGGGAAGCCCTCCTCCTCGGCCGTCTTGGCGAACCCGGCGTACATATCCGTCCACTCGTAGTTCTCACCATCCGCCGCAGCACCCAAGTTGACAGCGGTATCGCCGATGCCGCCGAGCTCCTCGAACCACATGCGGGCGTGGGACTTCTCGTTCTCCGCCGTTTTCAGGAAGAGGTCGGCAATCTGCTCAAAGCCCTGCTTCTGCGCCACGGCGGCAAAGTAGCTGTACTTGTTGCGAGCTTGGGACTCACCGGCGAAGGCCTCGTGCAGGTTCTTCTCCGTCTGCGTACCCGCATAGCGATTCACGCCCTCGGCGGCCTGCTTCACCTCGGTCTCCAACGGCTTGAAGTCGGAGGCGGGGTGCTTGCAGATCGGGCACACAAAATCCGGCGGCAACACCTCACCCTCGTAGATGTAGCCGCAAATGGTGCAGATCCACCCCTTCTTCTTCTCCCCGGCGGGCTTGGGCGGCGCGGGCTTGATGTGGCGATGATAGAAAGCATAGGTGGCAGAATCCGCAGCCTCATCCAGCACGGCAGCGTCCGTCACCTCCGCAATGAACATGGTGTGCGAACCCAAATCCACCGTGTTGAGCACCTTGGCGGACAGGTAGGCGTTCGCCCCTTCCGCAATGTAGATCAGCCCGTTCTCGGAGCGCTCATAGGTGATGCCCACGCTCTTGTCCACCTTCCGCCCCGTCTGGAAGCCCCAGTGCCTGAAGGTGCTGAACTGCGACTTCTCGGAGAGCACGGAGACGTTGAACTCACCCGTCTTCAAAATCATGTCGTGTGTGAGGTTGGCCTTGTTGACCGCCACACTGATGCGCAGCGGAGAATCTGCCACCTGCTGCACCGTGTTCACGATGCACCCGTTGTCCTTGCCGCCGTCCTTCGCCGTCAGCACAAACAACCCGTATGAGAGTTTGAACAATGCTTTCTTGTCCATATCGCTTTTCCTGTCTTGATGTTTTGCCCCTGCCCCCGAACACCTCGGCGGCCTTAAAGCGTTAGAATTATTCCAGATTTTTAATTCTTCGTCAAGCCGGAAATGCGTCACATCCCCCTTTTTCTCCCCGTCGGGGTGGACACACCGACATATGCGCGCGGGGGAAGCACAGAAATAGAACCTACCCCGGTCGAAGATAGGGATCACGCCGAGGCACTCGTCTCACGCAGGCGAGTGCGCGGCAAAAAGCGATTCAGCCGGGAGCGGAACAGATTTTACGCTTGCCAGATGGGGCAGGAGCAGGTAGAATAGGGGCGGTATGGCTCACCCGGATATAGCAGCACTGGTACAGGAATCGAGAAAACGCAAATGGGCAGATCGCGATCTGACCCAGCATGCGGACGATTTGGCGCAGGAGCTGCTGGACCACAGCCAAAAGCTTTTAACGGCGGATGAACGTGCTCTGCTGACGGCACTGACGCGAATGGTAGAGGACGAAAAGAACCGCCGTTTTGTGGAGGACTTCTGCACCCAGGTGCTGGGGCCGCAGGACATGGGGGTGCAGGCGGAGAACCTGCACCGACTGTTGGCCGACTTCGGCGGTGTACCGGCCATCTTCGGAACCATGGCCAAACTGCGTCTGAAAGCCGCGGGGCTGGCAGCGCGCAGCATGCAGGCGGCCGCCATTGCCGAGGCCCAGCGCGTCTTCCGCCGCACCTTTGCCGAGCTGACCCTGCCCACCCGGGTGGAGAAGGTGAACCAGCGCGTGCGCGACTTCGGCAAGCAAGGTCTCTCCCTGCTCCTCAACCCGCTGGTGCCGGTGGTATACGGTCCCAAAAGCGCGGCACGCTACCGGGCAAACCTGGAGGGAATTCTCAGCAAGCAAGCCGGGGTGGGCATCGTGCTGCAGCCGGAGCGTCTGAACGCGCGCCCCGATTGTTATGCCCCGGAGGTCTCCGCCAAGCAGCTCGCCGAGGAAATCCGCACAATCCTGCAAGCCGCCAAGGCCGGTGACGGCACCCGCCCGGTCTCTGTCGAGTTCGGCACCATGGCCACGCGCAGTATCATCACCCAAGCGCTCAAGCAGGTACTGGCCGAGAAAGAATTTTACCATGCCGATGTGATGGTGGAGCTGCCGGCCTACCTTACGGAAAGCCCCGCCCTGCTCCGCGACCTGGAAGAGTGGGCCGGCGCCCGTGCGGCCAAAGGCGGCTCCCCGTTGAAGGTGCTGCTGGTGAAAGGCAGCCACCTGGAGGCCGAAAAAGTCTGCGCCGCCACCTACGGCATGCCGCATGCCGTCAGCAGCAGCAAGGCAGAGACAGAGGCCCGCTACCTGCGGCTGACCCAAGCCGCTGTCTCGGCTTCTCCCAAGGCCATTACCCCGGTGTTCGGCACGCACAATTTATACAACATCGCCTACACCCTCCCGGCATGGGGAAGCAGCGGGCGCAAGGGTCTGCCGCCCTTCGTCTTCTTGGCCGGCATGGCCAACCACGTCGGCCGTTTGCTGGCCAATGCGGGGGCTCCGGTTTCCTTGGTCTACGGAGTGAGCGGCGACGGGGAGCAGGACGCCTTCGAGCACTACCTCGCCACCGTTTCCGAGGAATTAGCGCGTCCGGACAGCTTCACCTCGGCGAGCAATGACTTGGGCTGGAACCGTCTGCGCCAAATCTTCCTTGCCGCTACCACGCGCCGCGAGGAGCCGAACGGCGGGGAGGCTCTCTCCTCCTCGGCACTTCCCGGGGCGCTCGATCGCGCCTATGTTGCAGACCTATACACCGCAGCCGCTCAGGAGGTTGAGCGCACGCAGTCTCCCCTGCCCCTCGTCATCAACGGGCAGCCCTGCGACTCCCCCCTCACCTGCATCTCCCGCTCGCCCTCGGCCCCCGGGGTGGAGGACTACCGCTTCGTTGCTGCGGACTTTCCTGCCATCGATCGCGTGATGGAGTCAGCCGAGCTGCCGTCAGCTTCCCCCGAGGAGCGGCGCAAGGATCTGCTGCGCTTGGCACGGGAGCTGGAGAAACAGCGCCTCCCGCTCATTGCTGCCATGATTCGCGACGCTGGCTTTACCGCTGCCGATGCGGACGCTGAGATGCGGGACGCCATTGATGCCTGCCGCCTGTATGAATTGCACTCCCGCGCGGATGGCCTGTGCGACGGCACGGAGGCGCAGCCCTTGGGCGTGGTAACCGTCAACCCCGGCTCCACCCACCCCGTTGCGGATGCCGTGGCGGGCATTGCCGCCGCATGGGTCATGGGTAACGCGGTGGTCTACAAGCCCGCCGACTGCAATGAGCTGCTGGGCCACCGCCTGCACGAGGTTCTGCAGGCCGCCGGTATGAAGGAGCCCGCACTGCAGCTTCTTCCCTGTTTAGACAAGCAATGGGCGAACAAAGCGATGAGCCACGCACGCACCGCCGCTGCCATCCACGGCAGCGATGCCGCCCCCACCCCGGCCCTGCAGCAGCGCAACCTCTTTACCCGCCACCTCTGCTCCCCCACCGGGCGCACCACTCTTTACATCAGCGACCGCGGGGACTGGCACCACGCCGTGCGCGATCTCAGCCGCAGTGCGCTCGCCCGCAGCGGCGCCGCCCCCACCTTCCCCGGCATCCTCTTGGTGCACGAGGCCGTCTACACCAACGATCTCTTCTTCCACGCCCTCAAGGATGCCTTCAGTGCCGTCGTGGCCCACGCCGGACACAGGGAGAGCCCCGGCATCGGCCCCATTCCGCACCCCCTCACGCCGGAGCAAGTGGCACAGCTCACCACGGTGCAGGATGACGAGACTTGGCTGCTGCAGCCCCACACCGGGGAGCTGGGTTCGCAAATATGGACCCCCGGCATCCGCTGCGGTGTCAAGCCGGGTAGCCTCTTCCTGCAACACGCCGGCGGCCTGCCGCTCTTCGGTCTCATGCGGGTACAATCCCTCGAGCAGGCCATCGCGCTGCAAACTGAGCTCTCCGATGGCCCGGCAGCCGCCATCTACAGCAACAGCGAGGAGGAAATCCGCCGCTGGAGCCAAGCCATCGGCGCCGGTAATCTCTTCGTCAACTGCTGCCCTGCCCCCTTCCCCGCCGTGCAACCCTTCGGCGGACAAGGCACCGGGGCGGGCGCACTGACCCCGCAGGCCTTCGGGCCCAATTACCTGACGGCCCTCGCCCGGTGGAAGGAGACCGCCCGCCCCCAGCACCGCGGCAAACTGCGCACTACGTCCTTTGCCCCTTGGGAGATCCTCTCCCCCAAGCCCTCGCCGGATGAGCTAACGCGCCTCACCGCGGCGGCGGATTCCATCTCTTACTGGTGGCAGGAGGAATTCAGCCTGCGCCATACCACCTCCCCTGCACCCGGTCAGGAGGTCACCCGGGAGTATCTCCCCCGCCCCGTCTGTCTGCGAGTGGAGGAAAGCACCACGGATTCGGACCTCTGCATCGCCCTCATGACGGCACTGCGCGCCGGGTGCCGCATCCGCCTGAGCACCCATGCCACCCGCCCTTGGATGCCCACCGCCCTGCGTCCCTTCGACATCACCATCACCGCCGAGTCGCGCAGTGAGTACGAGGCTCGCTTCCCGGAGTTCGCGGCGGAGCACCTCTTCCTGCTGGACCCCGCCGCCCCCGCCTCGTCCCTGCAAGCAGCCGCGGCCCTTCAGCTTCCCCTCTGCACCGCCCCCGTCCCGGCGAATGCCCGCATCGGTATGCTCACCTTCCTCCGCGAGCGCACCGTCACCACGGCCACCCGCCACTTCGAGTAAAATTCGCCCCGCACGCAGCCAACAAAAAACCGCCCGCGTTCAACGGACGGTCTTGCAAAGTCTTTCTCCCCGGCGGGGAATCCCTTCGCGATGTGAGCGGCGGAATCAGTCCACCAGCTTCACCACCACCTCGGCACCGCTCTGCGTCTTGTAGGTACCGCACTGCGGGCAAGCCGTGTGGCCGGGAACCGCTGCGCCGCACTTCGGGCACTTGCCGAGCTTCGGGGCCTTCCAAGCCTGGGCGGCCAGGCGGGAGCGCTGCTTCATCTTCGATGTTCTGCGTTTAGGAGCTGCCATATTTCTCTAGTGTTTTATGTTAAGATTGCTTTGGAACCTGAGTGAAGCCGCTGCGCCTACTTCTCGGGAAACTCATCCAGTGCATCCCAGACGCTTTCGCCACTCGCGGTGGAAGAGTCTACACCCGAATGGGGGTCCTTGTCCAGCCTAAATTGTGCCACAACGTCATTTATTTCGCATTTTTCGCCCAAAAGCTCGCATTTCGGGTAGTTCGGCAGGTCCAAAAGCACCTCCTCGCGCACTTCATCCGTTACATCCACACTACTCCGCCCGCGCATGTCAACGCTCAGCTCCGGCACCTCCGTCTCCGCCACATACTCAAATTCCCGCAGGCAGCGCACACAGCGCATCACAAAGGGCGCACGCACCGTCACCCGAACCAGCAGCTCCGTATCACACGGCTCCGCCGTCAGCTCATAATGCACCGGCCCCGCGCTCCGCACATCGTCACAATCTATCCCGAAGATACCCCCATCCAACTCACCCTCCATCCGCACACCCTCCTCAGGCATCTCCTCCAAGTCGATTACCAATCTCTGTTCCATACGACCACTACCATACCCCACCCCCGTCCCCTTGGCAAGCCCAATCTTCCCTCAACACATGTTTTCTCCCCCCTTACGAGCCCCGGCAGTCTCCTTATTCCTCGCGCACGCCTGCCGGATGGTTCGATTCACCCCGGCATCTGCCGCAATAAATCGTTGCAACTGATGTTTCAGACACTCGGTATCGGGGACCAAGCGGTGATACCCCCGTGGCCCACAAGGACCTCGCGCCTCTCCTTTCCATCCATTCCGCCGAGCTTTCCAAACGCTTGTCGCGTCTGGTTGCGGCGGGCTTGCTCCGTATTCAAGGTCACGGGCGGGGTGCAACATACGTACCCGCAGAGCTGCCCCACCCCATCTCGGAGGATGAAATGGCTTACCTCAAGGAAGAGACTAATGTCCAACCTCAAGAGAGCGTTATGTCCAACCTCGACGCCCAATGTCCGACCTCAATTAAGCCTAATTCAACCTCAAATGGCCTTATGTCCGACCTTCGGAAGCCTAATGTCCAACCTCAAGAGAGCGTTATATCCGACCTCGGCACCCAATGTCCGACCTCAATTAAGCCTAATTCAACCTCAAATGGCCTTATGTCCGACCTCAGCACAACCTATCCTCCGGAAGTAGAGCGTGCGAGATCCCGAAGCAGAATTAGCAAGAAGGACATGCAAAGGGCTATTATGATCCTTTGCCGGGACAACTGGTGTACAATTGCCGGTTTGGCATGTATCCTCAAACGTGAGCGCAGAAGCATAAGTCGCTACTGCGACGAATTGACGATGACCTATCACCTGGAGATGCAGTATAAGGACAACATCCACCATCCGATGCAAGCCTATCGCACGATTAGTCGAGAGAATGTGATTCAGACGCTGCATCGCGATGGCAATGAAACAACTCAGCCCTGAACTCTCTCCCGATAGTCCGGGCTTGGGCGTACTATCTATCATGGCAAGAGGCACCATCGTGGCCCGGGAGCGGCGGGGGTGATATTACGCTTGACCCGGAGGGGGAAATGGGGTAGAATGGGGCGAGAGAATGACAACGTTTACGAATTTGACACGCGGGGCGGAGATCGGTTCCAACTCGTATTTACTGGATTTAGACGGGACGCGGGTAGTGCTGGATGCGGGGATGCACCCGAAGCGGGAGGGCGTGGAGGCTACGCCGAATTATAAGCTCATCGGCGGGGCGGACCCGGATACCATTTTTGTGACCCATGCGCACTTGGACCACTTGGGGACTTTGCCCATGCTGCAGGATGCCTACCCCGGGGCGGAGGTGAACATGACGGAGGGGACTGCCCTGATTGCGGATGCCATGTTGCACAACTCAGTGAACGTGATGACCTCCAAGCGCACGCAGGAGGGCATCGTGGAGTACCCGCTCTTCAGCCACAAGGACGTGGAGACGGCGGCGCGCAGTTGGATGCACCGCCCCTACAATGCCCCCTTCCGCACGGGGCACAACGGCGATGTACTGGCTACCCTGCACGATGCGGGGCACATTCTCGGCTCCTGCGGTGTGGAGCTGGAGACGGCCGAGGGCAAGACCATCTTTTACACAGGCGACGTCCAGTTTGAGGACCAGACCCTCATCGGCGGCGCGAGCTTCCCGACGAGCGGCATCGACGTGCTCATCATGGAATGCACCCACGGCGACACGCAGCGCGACCCCGAATACAACCGCCGCAAGGAGATGCTGCGCTTTGCGGAAGCCATCCGCAGCACCCTAGAGAACGACGGCGCGGTGCTCATCCCCGTGTTCGCCCTCGGTAAGAGCCAGGAGCTGCTCTGCGAGATCGGCCGCTTCAAGGAGCAGGGACTCATCCCCGATGTACCGGTCTTCTTCGGCGGACTGAGCACCAAAATCACCCAAATCTACGACAAACTGGCCGACAGAACACCGCGCCGCGACCCCGGCTACCGCCTGCGCGAGACGGTGGAAATCCACGGCCTGCCCAAGCAGGCGGCGGGCCCCCTCGTGCCCTCCCCGGGGAATATCTACCTAGTCTCCAGCGGCATGATGAGCGAGCACACCATCTCCAACGCCCTGGCCCGCACCGTCATGACGCACCCGAACGATGCTATCCTCTTTGTCGGCTACAGCGACCCGGAGTCCCCTGCGGGACGCATCAAGGCTGCCAACACGGGTGAGCCCGTGAGCCTGCGCGAGAAAGGCGGCGGCCAGCTCTACACCCTGCGCAGCCGCATCGAGTGCTTCGACTTCTCCGGCCACGCCACGCGCGACGCCTTGGTAGACTACGCCTGCCGCCTGAACCCCGGTACCATCCTCCTGGTGCACGGCGACCCGGGAGCCATGGAAAGCATGCGCCGCATGCTGAGCGACAGGCTGCCGAGCGCCCGCATCATCATCCCGGAGCCCGGCATTCCCTACACGATTTAACAGACCCCCGACACACAGCCCCCCGCTCCGCAGCAATTCGGAACGGGGGTCTGTTTTGTCCGGTGAAGGGTGCCTCACCCCTTGGGAACGGGCCGACGACCGCTGTCGATATCCCGCATCTCCTCCAAGGAAATGATGCGGAAGGGAATATTACTGAGGATAACGGGACGGTCATTCTCCTCCGAGGGATCCGAGCAGTTATACGATGCCTTACCGGAGGTGGGCGTCTCGAAATTCAGCGTATAGAAAGCATCCTGCGAGCTCTCACCGCTCAACTGCACGCGCCCCGTAGCACCGGGACCGGCGGTATATTGGAGGTAACCGGGGTACAGGCAGGGCTCACTCTCCCCCTGGAAGGCATTCACCCAGTTGGGGCCGGTCCAGGGAGAGGAAAAATCGCTGCGAGAAGCAACAATGTGGTTATAAATACGCCCCCCGCGCATATAATCCCGCCCGAAGATGATCTGCTGCCGAGCCCAATCCTGTTGGCGCAAGCGCTCATCGAACAGCACCAGAGCCTTGCCGGCCAGGGATAAGGGCGCACAACCGGCCGAGGGCGCGGGCAGGGTGTACGGCACGCGACTGAGGTCGGGATCCGCCTGCGGCTCCGGGTCGGACAGAGCCGTAACCGCGAAAGCCACGTCCTGCAGGTGCACATACTCCCCGTTCACCGAGCCGTGGTACTCCGCCGAGCCCCGCTTATCGAAGTCAAAGGTCAGGGTCCACACACCGTGATCGGTGCTGCCCTTTTGCCCGACGCGGTAGGCGGTACCGCAGTACCCCTCATCATGCAGGGTAGCCGTCACACGCCCGACGGGGATATAGGTCATCTTACCGCCCTGCGCGCCGGTGCTGGTGTTCCCGTAGCGGAAGTTCACCCCCTTACCGGGCAAGCTGTCAACCTGCTGATGAGTGCCGTCCGGCAGCACCCGGCGAGCACCCTCGGCGAAGAACGTGATGCGGAACCCCTTGACGGAAGCGGGCACGCCGGACTCGGTGGCGAAGGCCTCCGTAGGACCGGCCTGAAGCGGCGCCGCGAGGGACGCAGCGGCCAAGACGGAAAGAATGTAGCGATTGCGAAGCATAACGCCCACATCATACCCCGCGGCCGAGCCCCGTGGCAAGCTCGCACTGTGTCAGCCGAGCACACGCAGAGCCTCCTCGCGGGCCCAGGCATCATCCTCTAGGATGATATCGAGCTGCCCCCGGTAGTCACGCGGCGCAGCGTGGGAAAGCACGGTCTCCACCGTGCGCCAGATCCCGGGGAAAGAGAGACGCCCCTCCACAAAGGCCTGCACGGCCACCTCGTTGGCAGCGTTGAACATAGCCGGCATGGTGCCGCCCGTGATACCGGCTTGGCGGGCCAGGCTCAGCGCGGGGAAATCCTGCACGCGCGGGGCCTCGAAATGCAGGCTGGCCAAGCGCGCCAGATCCAGCTGCGGCAGGCTGTTGGGGATGCGATCCGGCCAAGTGACGGCGTACTGAATCGGGAAACACATATCACTGCTGCTCAACTGCGCCAAGATCGAGCCGTCCCGGTACTCCACCAAAGAATGCACGATACTCTGCGGATGCACAATCACATCCACCCGCTCCATGGGTATGCCGAACAGCCAGCGCGCTTCAATCATCTCCAGCCCCTTGTTAAACAGGGTAGCCGAATCGATGGTAATCTTGCGCCCCATCTTCCAAGTGGGATGCTGCAAGGCCCGCTCCAGAGTCACCCCCTCCAATTGATCCGCCGGCAGGGTACGGAAAGGACCGCCGCTGGCCGTCAGAATGAGACGCTTAACCTGCTCCGCCCCACCCCGGTTCCCTTGCAGGCATTGGAAAATCGCGTTGTGCTCGCTGTCCACGGGTAACACGTTGATCCCCTTCTCGGCGGCCCGCTGCATCACCACTTCGCCGGCCATCACCAGAATCTCCTTAGAGGCGATCGCCAAATCCTTCCCCGCCTCGATGGCCGCGAGCGTGGGACGCAGCCCGGCGGTGCCGATGATGCTCACCAGCACCATATCCGCCTCCGCCAGCGTTGCCAAGCGGCACAGCCCCTCCTCCCCCGTATACACCCGGCAGCCACTCGGCAGCAGACGTTGCAGCTCCGCCGCCTTCGATGCATCGTAGATGCACACATCCCGCACCCCGAACTCACGCGCCTGTGCGGCCAAGGATTCCACATTGCTGTGCGCCGCCAAGGCCACGGGCTGCATGCGCTCCGGTATATCCCGGGCTACCTTCAGAGCACTGGTGCCGATACTACCGGTGGAACCCAGAATGACGACGCGTTTTTTCTTCATATCTGCGGTCTATTCTACACCCTCCTCGCCCTCTTGGCAAGCGGAAACAGCATCGGGGGAGGCCCACGCCTCCTCCGTCCAGCCCGTGTAAATGCGCCCCTCCTTTCGCAAAATCCCCTGCTTCACCATGTCGGCAAGCACGTTTCTCAGCCGAACACGCCCGAGGTAGGCAGCCACATGCTCACGGATGACATTCTCCTGCACCCCTCCCTGTCGAGAGGCAACGAATGCCGAGATGAGTCCGGGCAAATCCACCTCCGGCTGCGGCACACGGATAACGGCAGGCTCGCAGCTCACCGCAGGATGCGGCGCCAAGCGAGAAAAGCCCGGGGCATCGCTGCGGCGGCAGACCTCGATATTCTGCGAGATACGCTCCCGCAATCGTTCCACATGGGAAATGATACCAATGAGCTTACCGCCCGAGCGCAGGCTCTCCAAGCAGTTGAGCACCTGATCCAGGGACTCGGCATCCAAGGTACCGAACCCCTCATCCAAGAAGAGGGTATCAAAGCCGGTGCTGCCGACCATGTGCGAGAGCCCCAGTGCCAGGGCCAAGCTCACGATGAAGCTCTCACCGCCGGAGAGATTGGCGCTGTCGCGTCCGGCTTCATCATCCAGATAGCAATCCCGCACATAGATACTGAGGTAATTCGGCCCCGGAAGCAGGGTGTAACGATTGTTCAGCTTCCGCAGTTGAGCGTTGGCGTTATCCAGCAACATGCGGAAGGTGATCTGCTGGGCATATTTCTTGAAGCCATTCTTACTGTTACCCAACAACTCATAGAGGAGTTTCCAATTATCATACTCCGTCTGCAGCTCCCGGCGCTTGGCTTCCAACTCTGCGTTATAGGCGCGGGCGTCAGCGTCAACACGCAGCAGAGCAATCAGCTCGGTTCGCTCCTTATCCAGCTCATTCTGCTCCTGCGCCTTGGTGTCGCTCTGCTCTTGCAGGGTCTCGCGGGGCTCCTCCGTCATCGGGGTTGCCAGCAGGGTATCCAGATGTTCCTGCGCCTGCCCCACCGCCCCTCCGGCACCCACGACGGCCTCTGACAGCTCTCGGTCCTGTTTCTCGAGGGCCTCGCGTTCGCCCGCTGCGGGCTGCACGGCACGGAATGCCTCTCGATGCTCAAAGCCATTCTCCTGCTGGGCGGTATACTCTGCGGCGAGGGCGTCCGATGCTTCCCGCTCAGCTCGCTCGGTGGCCTCCGCCTGTTTTGCGCGCTCCTTCAGCAGGTAAATCAGGCGGTTCGTCTGCTCGATGGCCTCCCCCGAACGGGTGTCGCCCCATTGCTCCTTCAACTTATCCTGCGCGGTCAGGAGCTGCTCGCTCGCCTGCTTTTCCTCGAGCGCGGCCGCCTTGAGGGCCTCGGTCTGCCGCGAGACCTGCTCGCTCTTGGACTTCAGCGTGGCTTTAACGGCTGCCAAGGCTTCCCGCGCCTCATTTGCCTGCTTCACTGCTGTCTGATAACGCTGCAAGCGGTCACTCAGGGCCTTCAAAGCAGCCTGCCCCCCCTGCGGGGACTGCGGCGGCTGCGGACAACGGCTGCCGAGGGCCTGCAGGAAGGCATCCTGTTTGGCACGGCAGACCAGCAGGCCTTCGTCCTCCTGCAACAGTTTACCTAGCTCCTGCACCCGCTCCCACCGGACCTTCGCGGTCGCCAGCTCCATCTCCGGATTCTCCGGCACCTTGTCATACCCGCAGGCTCGGGCGCGTTGTTGCAGCTCCTGCAGGCAATCCCGCTCATGGTCAACGGCATTCTTCCACTCCGTCTTGCGCTCCGTGAGCGCCTCTGAGGCGGCAGCATGCTTGGCTCTCAAATCCTCCAGCTCTTTCGCAGCACGGTTCACTGCTTTCCTCGCCTTGTCAATATCCGTGGGCGGCACCTGCGGCAGGTGGCTGAAATCCCGTCCGCCGCAGAGGGGACAGCTCTCGAATTTCCCCCTCTGCAGGTTCAGGCGCAGGTCGCTCAGCTTCTTCTCGAGGTCTGCCAGGCTTCGCTCCCGCTCCAGGGCCTCCCTCAGGTCGTCCAGCTCTTTCTCGGCCTTCTCCACAGAGGGTAGGGACTGAAGCTGAAACTCGGCACTTCCCTTGGCCACCTCGGCCCCCGCGCGCCGGTCGCGGGCTTCCCCGAAGTTCTTGTGCGCCTGGACTAACTCCTCCGAGAGCCTGAGACGCTCCTGCACGTCGGCCTCTGTGCCGCCCGCCAACCGGGTCGACATCTCATCCCCGTGCACGTTCTTCCG
The DNA here is from genome assembly GCA_004557455.1 of Akkermansia muciniphila. Taxonomy (GTDB): domain Bacteria; phylum Verrucomicrobiota; class Verrucomicrobiia; order Verrucomicrobiales; family Akkermansiaceae; genus Akkermansia; species Akkermansia muciniphila_D. The sequence continues at coordinate 23,072 of SFDX01000009.1, forward strand.
CTGCTGCAAGAGCTTCGCTGTGGGCAGGGTCTCAGCGGCATGAGCATCCCCCTCCCAATCGGCAAGCAGGGTACGCGCGCGGACCAGCACCTCGGGCAACTCGCGGGCATCCTGCAACTGCAGGAGCTCCTTCTCGGCGTCAGCCAGTTGAGCCTCGGCATCGGCGGCGGCCTGCCGGGCATCGGCGCATTCCTTCTCGGTGGCGCGCAGCGACTCCTCAGCCGTTTTTTTCTGCGCGGCCTTGTGAGTGTAGTCCTGCCGAGCCGTTTCCACCGCCTTTTCCATGGGCACCAGCTCCTCCCGGAGGCGGGTCAGATACTTCTCCGCATCCTCCGGCCGCAGCTCATGCCGGCGGTCGGAGAGCAGCTCCAGCTCCTGCTCCAAATCGGCCAGACGTTGCCGCGCCCCGGCCCAAACTTTCTCGCGCTCCTCCGCCAGCAGGACGGCGGGTTTGACCTTCTCCCAAGCCTTCAACAAGCGCAGACGCCCCGCCGACTCCCCGGCGAATTCCTGCTGCCGCTGCTCGGCCTCCGCGAGCTTCCGCTGCTGTTGCGCCAGATTCTCCCGCGCCTTTTGCACAGCGTCCAGCCAGTCCATCTTTTTCTTCAACTGCTCCTTTTCGGCGCGCAGGGTTTCGATGCGCTGCCGGGTCTCGTCCCGGCGCGTTTCCATCCGCCTGCGTTCCTCCTCACCCAAGGTCTCGCGAGCCTGCCGGGTGTCCAGCCTCTGTTTCGCGTCCGAGCACTGCTGCAGCACCAGTTCGCCGATGCGCTCGTAAATTTCCGTACCGGTGAGCATCTCCAATACATCCGCGCGCTCGGTCTCCCCGGCCTTCAGAAAGGCGGCGAAGTCGCCCTGTGCCAGCATCATACAGCGTTGAAAACTCTCGTAGCTCAGCCCCGTGATGCGCTCCACGGCGGCGGCGACCGACCTTGCCCTGTTCTCCAGCAGCTCCATCGTCCCGTCCGGCTTCACACGACAGAGCTCGGATTCCGCAGTGGAATAGGGATTTTGGCCGCGGGCGCGGCGCTGCGCCGTGCGAACACAGTAGTGCTCACCCCGGCTCTCGAAGCGAACCTCGGCGCAGCAATCCGGCATGCCGTGCGTCATCAGCTCATTGGAGTTGGACGATATGGAACTCAGTCGCGAGGTGCGGCGGTACAGGGCAAAGCACACGGCATCCAGAATGGTGGTCTTGCCCGCTCCCGTCGGTCCGGTGATGACAAAGATACCCGTATCCGTCAGCGAGGGGTGGGTCAGGTCGATGCTGAACTTACCGGCCAAGGAGTTCAGATTCTCAAAGCTTACGGTCTCAATTTTCATGTTCTACGGGGGTTGCAAGGTGGCAGACTTCTTCAAACATCTTGATTAACAGCTCGCGCTTCTCGGGGGAGAAAGCTCCGTTCTGCTCTTCGTACTGATTCAATCTCATCTTAAAAACGCGCTCCGGGCTGTAATCCGCCAATGTCTCCGTTACCGCATGCTCACTGCCTCCGCCGGAGAAAAGAGGGGTCTTGGCTGCCTTTCGAACCACGATCACCGGCACCGCCGTTTCTTCCAACTGCTCGCGCAGGCAGGCACGCAGCTCCGCCTGGGTCAGGTCTGCCCCGGTATACTCCAGGTTCAGCCACAGGGGGACCTCGGGATGCTCGGCGACCCGGCGGCGGCATTCCCGGGCCAGGGCGTCCGCTTCCTCTCGCGTGGCAATCCGGCGGTTCACCATCTTGGTGAAGGCGGGGACGGTCAGCGTCTCCACACTAAAACCGCCGTCTGCCGCAGGCTCCGTCATCAGCATACAGTGCTCGATGTCGCCCTCGTCCGTGGCCATGGGCAGCGGGCTGCCGCTGTAGTGCATGCGCCCGGCCTGCAGAGCATAGCATTTGTGAATGTGACCCAAGGCCACATAGTCGAACACGGCGGGGAAGGCCGCTGCGGGCAGCACATCCAGGGTGCCGATGAGCGAGCGAGTGCTGCTTGTCGGGACGGCTCCCACCACGGCTTGGTGGGCCATACAAATCACACGCCCGGCGGGGTGTGCCTGCTTCCATTCCTCGGCCAAGCGCGCCACCTCGGCCAACACATCGGCCACGCCGTCCGTGTACGCCGTCTGCCGCGCCGCTTCGTCGTCTGCGGACACCGCTCGCGCCACCTCGGGACGCAGGAAGGGCACGGCGCACACGAGCAGCTCCTCTCCCACCGGCACCAGGCACTCCGCTGCCCGCTCCCGGGTCAGGGAGCTCACCACGCGCACGTTCATTCGGCGGAGCAGGCTTTGCTCCACCTCCAGCTGCGCCATGCTGTCGTGGTTACCGGCGGTGATCACCACCTGTCGACACCCCGCCTCACTCGCCTGCGCCAGAAAATCGCAGTACTGTTTCTTTGCCGTCGCCGACGGCGTCGTGGTGTCGAAGATGTCGCCGCTCACCAACAAGACGTCTACCGACTTCTCCTTGATGACCCCCAACAGCCACGCCAGAAATTTCTCGTATTCCTCCGTGCGCCTCGTGTCCAACAGCATTTTCCCCAAATGCCAATCCGATGTGTGCAGTATTCTCATATCCCGTGTGTTCTCTATTATACCACACCCTCCCCCGCATTTCAAGACAATTCGCTGCCCCCCCTCACAAAAAAAGAGCACCCCTGTCACCCAAAGGCGGCAGGGGCGTCGTGACTTCTCAAAAGGCGAGAAGAAGATTATAGGGAGAGGCTGTCGCTTTGCTTGATCATAACTCTCTGAGCTTGTTCGATTTTCCAATTGTAGTCGCAGTTGCCTTCATGGGTGAAAGGCATCTTATCGAGGGTTGCCAATGCATATTCACCGGCTCGGTATTTTGCCATGTAATCATTATCAATGGTCAACTCGACCGTTCCACCATGGATCGTACACTCCGATTGATCCGAGGTATAACCGAGCCAGATCTCAAATTTTCCATTCCCCAAGGATTTCGCGCTCCATGTTCCTGTGACTTTGTGGTAAGGATTCTTTGTACCGCCTTCTTTTTTTGGAAGGATGAGCGTGCACCTTTGCCCCGAAGAATCAAGCACGAGTGCGTATACGGCTGTGTCCCACAACGTGCCGCCGGAAGTAGAAACCCCAAGTTCGATTACAACTCCCTCGAATCCCTCGCTGATCAAGCTCTCGGAGGGCCCGGAGGAAGATGAACCGCTTCCGCCGCAGCCCGCAAGGGCCAGGGCCGCAAGGCAACCCATCATGGTGTTGAACAATGTTCGTTTCATAATGCTGTGTGAATGTGTGTTGATGAAGCGTCAAGGGATTCTCCGCAGCATGCAGTTACCCCCTGCTGACAAGATCAGCATACAGCATTTCGCATGCACACCCAACAAACCCCATTGATACTCAAGGAGTTATGAAGAAAACGAGCTGCTCGGAGAGTTTAGAAAACTCTAATGTGAAGTCGTTTTTTGTTGTTTATTTCGGCAAATCAACAACTTGGGAGTTGACACAGCATGCGAAATGCTGTAGGCAAGCCCGAGCCATGCTGCGAGCAGTCAGCGCGCGCGTTTTCCCCGGAGGGGCACCCATCTCATCCCTCAGCGGGGGTTTACGAACACGGGCATGCCGATGTAGCAATACTTCCAGAGGAAGGCCGCCGTCTTGGCACTGAGGCGGATGCAGCCGTGGGAGGCGGGGTAGCCCACCATGGCGCCTTGGTGAAAGCCCACGCCGTCATTCGTGAGGCGCTGGAAGTACTCCATGCGAGCCGAGTTGTACAGATTCGAGCGGTGGTGCAGGTCACGCTCCATGATATGAAAATAGCCCGTGGGGGTGGGTTTGGAAGCGCGACCGGTGCAAACCTCGAAGCGCAGCAGCACCTTCTCGCCGTCCTTGAAGACGCCGCGTTGATCCGCCAAGCTGATGACAATGTGACGCCCCCGGAGCTCCTCCTGCAGGATCTCATCGGCATAGATGTTATTGAAAGCATTGGCCTCACTGTACGCCAACCAGCAGGCGGCGGCCAAGGCTTTTTTGCGCGCAGAACGCATGAGCTTGCGCTGAGCCTCCGTGAGAGCCGCGCCTGCGGCGGCATCCTCAGGCGTAGGCTTGATATCCTCCGGGTAACGGAAACAGGATTGAGTGGCACCGCGACCGGGCACGGGCGGACGCGCCGCAAACTCCGCCTGCTGCGGGCTGAGCCCCCACTCCGGCAGCAGCTCAATGCTGACAGGTTGGCGCATCCGCAGGTACGAGGCGGCTTGGGGGTCGCGATACCTCATCTCCACCACCTCCTCGCCCATCCCCTGCGGGCTGCAGAGGAAAGACAAACACGCGAGAAAGCAGAGGAAGAATCGCATAACCGGAACATTCTAGCCGCGCCCCGAAGAAATGTCAAGGCTATTCCGCCAACAGGTTTGTGTATGACTTACAACGGGCGCGGGGGAAGGCGGGTCTTGCCTTTTCCGGCGAGCTGTGCTACAATCGGGGCGTGGCGGAATACAGCAACATACCGGCAGTGCGCAGTTTGTGCGCGTTGGTGGCAGCGCACGGCATTCGATGCTGTGTGCTGTGTCCGGGCAGCAGAAATTCCCCCATTGTGCGCACGCTGGAGGCCATGGAGGGGATGGAGTGCCGGGAGCTAACGGATGAACGGAGCGCAGGCTTTGCGGCGCTCGGGTGGAGCAGCCGGATCGGGGAGCCGGTGCTGCTCTGTGTCACCTCCGGCTCTGCCCTGCTGAATGCGCACCCCGCCGTGGCAGAGGCCGCCTACCGCAAGCTGCCCCTCCTGGTGGTGTCCGCCGACCGCCCGGAGGAATGGATAGGCCAGCAGGACGGGCAAACGCTGCCGCAGCCGGGAGTGTACGGCGGGTTGGTACGCTATTCGTGTCAGCTACCCGTAGCCGACGGCCGGGAAGAACGCCTGCACCGCAACCGCCTGATCAACGAAGCCCTGCTCGAGCTGCGGCGGCATGGCGGGGGCCCGGTGCACATCAACGCACCCCTGCGGGAACCTTTATTCGGCACGGATGCCGCCCCCCTGCCGCAGGAGCGGGTGATACGGCGCACCGAGACGGCCACCATGCGCCGTGAGGATGAAGAAGAGCTGCTGAACATTGTCGCTAGCCTGCCGCGCCGACTGATTTTGTTAGGCCAACTCCCCGAGCCCCCCGCGCTGCCGCCGGAATTGATCGAGAAAGGATTTGCCTTGGCAGGCGAGCACCTGAGCAACGCAGCATCCCTCACACAGACGCGCCCCGATGCCGTGCCGGGAGCGGAGAGCCCGCAGCTTCTCATCACGATGGGCGGGTGTTTGGTCTCCAAGCGACTGAAAAACATGCTGCGGCAGAACCCGCCGGAGGAGCACTGGCATGTGAGCCGAGACGGCGCATGCCCCGACACCTTCGGCTGCCTGACGCGCTGCATCGAAGGCGACCCGACGGAGCTTTGGGATCTGCTGGCAGCCTTCGCCGAGCCCGGGGACACCGCCTACGCCGCCGCTTGGCAGCGCAGCACACCGCCGCCGCAACTGCCCTACTGCGGCCCCGCAATCGTGGGCGCGGCCATGGCCGCTCTGCCGCCGAACAGCGTGCTGCACTTGGCCAACAGCTCCGCCGTGCGCTATGCGCAACTCTTCCCCCTGTCGCCGGGAACACATACGGAATGCAACCGGGGCGTGAACGGCATCGAAGGCAGCCTCTCCGCCGCCCTGGGCTATGCGGAAGGTGATGAGCGGCTGAACCTGCTCATCATCGGCGACCTGAGCTTCTTCTACGACATGAACGCCCTGTGGCAGGCGAAGCCGAGTGGCAACATGCGCATCCTGCTCCTCAACAACGGCGGCGGCGGCATCTTCGATGCCCTGCCCGGCCTGCAGCCCACCCCCGCCATACGCGGCAGGAACCCGCGCAGTGCCGAGGCTTGGGCCCGCTGCTGCGGCTGGCACTATCTACCCGTGCGCGGTGAACGGGACCTCCCCGCAGCCGTGGCGGCACTCACTTCCCCCGACTCCCCCGCACCCGTGCTGGTGGAAGCCTTTACCGACAGCAAGCAAGACGCCCGGATACTCCGACAACAATGAAACGCAACTGGACACCCATCAAGGAATACCGCGAAATCCTCTTCGAGCAATACAACGGCATCGCCCGAATCACCATCAACCGCGAACGCTACCGCAACGCCTTTACCCCGCTGACCACGGCCGAGATGAGCGATGCCCTGCACCTGTGCCGCGAGATGCCGAATATATCGGTGGTGGTGCTCACCGGCGCCGGCGACACGGCCTTCTGCGCGGGCGGCGACATGAATGTGAAGAGACGCGGCGGCTATGTGGACGAAGCGGGCGTGCCGCGCCTCTCCGTGTTAGATGTACAGAAACAGATCCGCAGCCTGCCCAAGCCCGTTATCGCCGCCGTGAACGGCTTTGCTATCGGCGGCGGGCATGTGCTGCATGTGGTCTGCGACCTCACCATTGCCTCCGAGAACGCCGTCTTCGGCCAGACAGGCCCGCGCGTGGGCAGCTTCGATGCCGGCTTCGGCTCCTCATACATGGCCCGCTGCATCGGCCAGAAGAAAACCCGCGAAATCTGGTTCCTCTGCCGCAAATATACGGCACAAGAAGCCCTCGACATGGGCTTGGTCAACAAGGTGGTTCCCCTCGCGCAACTGGAAGACGAGTATGTGCAATGGGCGGAGGAGATGATGCAGCACTCCCCCATTGCCCTGCGCCTCATCAAAGCCGGACTCAACGCCGAGCTGGACGGCCAAGCCGGCATCCAGGAACTGGCGGGCGACGCCACCATGCTGTATTATATGTGTGACGAAGCCCACGAGGGATCCCGCGCCTTCTTGGAGAAACGCAAGCCGGACTTCTCGCAATACCCCAAGCTGCCATGATGCGGCACCGGCTCCGCTGTCCCGCTCTGCGCCTGCATATGCAACGGCGGGTGCTGCACTTCCGCGCACCCAAGCGCACCTCCCTGCACACCCTGCGAGAGCGGGTAACCTACATCATCACCGCCCGCAATGCCGAGGGACGCGTGGGGTACGGCGAGAGCTGCCGCATGCCGGGACGCTCCCCCGAACCGGAAGCGGGCTACGCCGAAGCCCTGGAGGCCGCCTGCCGCCGAGTCGAGGCGCAGGGGGAACTGCCCCCGGACGACCTGCGGGACTTCCCCTCCGCGCGCTTCGGCATCGAATGTGCCCTGATGGACCTCCTCGACCTATGGCCGAAGGAACCGGCACGGGCCGAGCTGCACCGTCTCATCTGGCCCGGCACGGCGGAGGACATGCTCGCTGCCATGGAGCAAGGCGCGCAACAGGGCTTCCGCGTCCTCAAGTTCAAGCTGGGCGCCCTACCCTTTGCCGAAGAGCTCGACCTGGTGCGCGAAGCCGCGCGGCGTTTTCCGCACCTTACCCTGCACGGCGATGCTAACGGAGCCTTTCTCCCCGCCGAACTGCTCCCCCGCGCAGAGGCCCTGGCGGAGGCAGGGCTGCATTGGCTGGAGCAACCACTGCCCCCCGGTTCCCCCGATTCAGCGGCCCTGCTGCCCGCCCTGCCCCTCCCCGTTGCACTGGACGAAGAGCTGACTCCCCACTGCACCCGAGCGGCTCGGGAACAGCTCCTGGACGAGTTGAGGCCCGACATGATTATCATCAAGCCCATGCTGCACGGCGGATTGGCAGGCGCGGAAGAATGGGCTGCCGCCGCCGAAGCCCGAGGCATCGCATGGCGGGCCAACTCGGCACTGGAGAGCCACATCGGCCTGCAGGCCCTGCTGCGATGGTGCGCCCACCGCGCCCCCGGAGCCATTCAGGGACTCGGCACCGGGCAACTCTTTACCGATGACCTGCCGACACCCCTCCGCTTCTGCCCGCCGCATCTTTTTTTGACATAATTTGAACGGGCGAGCCGCCTGCGGTGTCTCATGTTGTATATGAAGACAGCAACGATTCTCGCATTAGCCCTCGCGGCCGCCCCGTTGGCCGTGGCCGATATTATTGTTCCCCCCGCACCCCGCGCCTTTTCGGCGGCGGAGGATTGCGATGTGATGGCGGAGAACACCGTCCGCGCCATTCTGGTGAGCAAGACCGACACGGCCGCCGTCTTTGAGGTACTGGAAAACCTAGCCTACAACCGCCCCGTGCGCTACGGCGACCCGAAGCTCACCAAAAACGCCCGCTTCGAGGTGTCCCTTACCCCCGTGCCGGGCCAGCCCGCCGTTGTGGCGCAAAAGATTGCCGGTATGCAGCCCGGTGAGGAAGCCACCATGATTGTGCGCCACCTTTTCCTCTTTGCCCCCGCCGCCGGACAGGACCCGAACGTGCGCCCCGTCACGCGCATTGCCCTGCGCAAGGAGGCCGTCGCCCCGGCGCCCACCCCGAGCATCGGCGGTGTGATGAATGTGCCCGCCGGCAGCATGCACTCGGAGAGCGTCTCCGTCACCGTCATCAACGGCGTACGCACTGAGATCCGCACTACCACGGACCAGCTCCCCGGCCAGCCGCCCGTCACCCGCAAATATGTGAACGGCGTGGAGGTCGACCCCGCCACGAACGCGCCGCTCACCACCCCGGCCCCGGCGACTCCCGCTGCCCCGGCCCCGGCAACACCTGCCGCCCCGCAGCAGCCCACCGCCCCCGCGGTACCCGCTCTGCCGGCCACTCCCCTTACCCCGGCCACCCCGGCGACTCCTGCCACCCCGGCTCCTCTGCCGGCGACGCCTGCCGCCCCGGTCGAACCGACTCAACAGCCCGCTGCCCCCACCGGCTCCACGGCTGACGACGAGTCTCAGACGATCATTGAAAACTGAGCCCCGGTCTCGTCCTCTACCCGGCTCCCCCCGCACCCTTCCCGGGTCGCCGGGGGAGCTTTGTTATACAAGAGAGAAAAGCATGCCGCCTCAATCCAAGGCGTAACGCGCGGCGGAAAGCGCCATAAACGCCGCCGTCTCAACACGCAGGATGATGGGCCCCAGAGAAATGGGAGCGTAGCCCGCCGCAGCGGAGGCCGCATATTCAGCGGGCGAAAAGTCGCCCTCCGGCCCGATGAGAAGCACAACGGCGCGATGCCCGACAGCGCGGGCGGCCTCCAGGGTCTCGCGCATGGGACGTGCCTCGGGCGTGATGGCGCATTGCAGCTTGAGCGACGGCAAATCCGCCCGCTGCAAGAAAAGAGAAAAAGCCTGCGGAGGTTCCACCGCAGGGAGCAGGTTCACCCCGGACTGCTTGCAGGCCTCCAGCACGGTACGCTGCCACTTAGCGGCCTTGGCTGCGGCATCCCCCGCCCCGGGACGGGCAATGGTGCGCTCCGTTACCAGCGGGATGATACGGCAGGCCCCGAGTTCCACCGCCTTCTGCGCGATGAGGTCCATATTCGCCCCCTTGGGGATGGCGATGGCCAGCGTGATCTGCGCCACGGGCGGCAGCGGCGGCAGCGGCCGCAACACCTGAAGCTGCATGGCAGAGCTCCCCTCCGCCTGCACCAAGCGCGCCACGGCAGCCCGCCCTGCACCGTCGAACACCTCCAGCTCATCCCCGGGGCGCAGGCGCATCACGCGCAGGGCATGACGCGCCTCCTCCCCCTCCACGCGCAGGGAGGGAGCCTCGAAATCCGCCCCGGGTGTATAACAACGGTGCATCGTCGAGTGGCTCAGGAGAGGTACTTCCGGGCGCGAGCTGCGAACTCCGCGCACTCCGGCTGGTTGTCATCCTTCAGCGTCCCCGCGAAGGCCTCCAACGCCTTCTTCTGGGAGCTGCTGAGGTCGGAGGGGATCTCCACCTGCACCTCCACCAGCAGGTCACCGTGCCCGGCGCCCTTGAGTGCGGGCATACCCTTATCCCGCAGGCGGAAGGTGGTGCCGTTCTTGGTAGAGGCCGGCAGCTTCAGCTTGGCGGGGCCGTCCGGCGTAGGCACGGTAATAATGCCACCCGTAAGCGCCAGGGCCAAGGGAATAGGCATCACGCAGAGCAGGTCGTTGCCCTCACGGGTGAACACCTCGTTGGGTTTCACCTCCAGGAACACATAGAGGTCCCCCGTCTCGCCGCCGTGCACACCAGCATCGCCGTTGGAGGTAGAGCGCAGGCGGGTACCCGTCTTCACGCCGGCCGGTACATTCAGGGTAATCTGCACATCCTTGTGCACACGGCCCTCTCCGCGGCACTTGGGGCACGGGTTGCTGATGGTCTGCCCGGCGCCGTGGCAGGTGGGGCAGGTGCTCTGCTGCACAAAGAAGCCGCTCTGGCGCGTCACGACACCCGTGCCGTGGCAGGTGGGGCAGGTCTTGAAGCCCGCCGTACCGTCCTTGGAGCCCGTGGCGTGGCAGGCTTCGCAGGGCACCAAGCGCTCGATCTCAAGCGTCTTGGTGCAGCCGTGATAAGCCTCCTCCAGCGTGATGTCCAAGTCATAGCGCAGGTCGCCGCCCGGCTGCCGGGGATCCGCCTTGCGGCGTCCGCCGCCGAAGCCGCCGAACCCGCCGAAGCCCCCCATGCCGCCGAACATTTGGGCGAAAATGTCCATGGGGTCGGCAAAGCCACCGCCGGCACCCCCGCCGGCACCGTTCATGCCGCCGTTCTTGAAGGCTTCGTGGCCCATGCGGTCGTAGGCTGCACGCTTGTCGGCATCGCTGAGCACCTCATAGGCCTCGCCAATCTCCTTGAATTTCTCCTCAGCGGCCTTGTCATCCGGATTGCGGTCCGGGTGGTACTTCATGGCCAGCTTGCGGTAGGCCTTTTTGATGGTAGCATCGTCGGCGTTCTTGTCTACGCCGAGAATCTGGTAATAATCCTGTGCCATAGCAAATTCGGCGTAAGGGGTTAGGCTTTATCCTCGGCGTTCTGCTGCTCCGGGGCGGCAGCCGTCACCACGTTCACGGGGCGCAGCAGGCGGTCCTTGAGTCGGAAACCGCGGCGCAGGATGCGCAGGATGGTTCCCTCCGGGCGGTCGGAGGGCTCGCTCATGATAGCCTCGTGCAGGTTGTGGTCGAACATCTGCCCCGGCTCGCAGGGGATGGCCTGCACGCCCTGCCCCTCGAGGAAGGCGTGGAGCTGCTTCTGCACCATGCTCATGCCCACATAGATCATGGAGGAGGTATCCTGACCGGCCATCTGCATGCCCATCTCGAAGTTGTCGATAACAGGCAGAAGCTCCTCCAGCAAGCCTTGATTGGCGTACTTGGCGAACTCGGCGCGCTCCTTGGTGCAGCGCTTGCGGTAGTTGTCGTACTCGGCGGCGGTGCGCAGGGCGGTTTCGCGCCACTTGGTCAGCTCGTCCACGGGCTGTTCGGGGGTCTCCTCTGCGGGGGCCTGCTGCTGTGCGGCTTCATCAGGGGACTGCGCGGTCTCGTCGGCGGGAATGTCCTCCTGCCCTTGCTCTTTCTTGATTTCGTCTTCGTTCATGGCCGTATAATACCCCCAAAGGGCCCTCGCGTCAATCACCCGTTGCGGCATACCGTCGGAAAGTCTCGCCAAAATGACAAAGTGACCCGACCGGGGAGCTTGACACGGCCCCCGGGCTGTGCCACAATGGGGGCATGAAGAAACTGTGCTCCATCGTGACGAACCTGCTGCTGACGGTTCCCTTCTCCCTGCTGTTGCTTGTAACGGCCTTTTGGTTGGTCTGCTCGGCCATGGGCTGCTCCCCCGTCAATCGCTTGGTTTATCCCGGCAGCCTTCACGACATGCCGGATGAGGCCTGCGGGCACGAGCAGCAGCACATCACCCTGCCCGCGCCGGACGGCACGCCGTTGGCGGGATGGTTCTTCAACCGGGGCGCGGGCAAGCCGCTTGTGATGATGTTCGGCGGTAACAATATGAACGTGGGGGCTTTCACGGACATTGCAGCGGCGGACACCGCCCGCTCGTACCTGCTGCTGAATTATCGAGGCTACGGCAACAGCAAGGGAACCCCGAATCAGAAGGATATTGTGCAGGATGCCTTGCATGCCCTGAAGCTCAAGCAGGAGGAGCTCGGCAACCCGCCGGTGATCATCGTGGGCTACAGCATCGGTACGGGGGTGGCCTGCCAGGTGGCCTCCGCAGGGAGAGATGACCCGGCCAAGCTGATCCTGATCTGTCCCTTCGACTCGCTCACCTCCGTGGCCACCGGTTTTGTGCCTCTACTGCCGTATCTCCTGCTCTCGGATAGCTACGATTCCGTTGGGGCTGTCTCGCGTCTCTACTGTCCCATCAGCATTCTGCGTGCGCAGTTCGATGAGGTGATCGCCCCGAAGCACACGGATCGGCTGATCGAGAGAATCACGAAGTCGAGAATCACGAAGGTGCGTGAACAAAATCCGGCCGTCTTCACCTTCCCCGCCGGGCATAACAATATCTTCTCCGCACCGGGCTTCAGCGAAACCCTCCGGCAGCAGATGGAGCTGCGTCCCCGCTGAGAAGGGTGGGCCGATGCGTCCGCAATTCGGGCTTGCAAGCGGGGCGGGCATGCCGTATACTGGGCACATGCCTATTTCCGATGAGCTGTTTGAGCGGGCCTGCCGGGTGATACCGGGCGGGGTCAATTCTCCCGTGCGTGCCTTCCGCCGCTTGGGGCGTGCGCCTTTCTTCGTAACAGAAGCCGCCGGGGCCCACCTCCGCGATGAGGACGGGCGGGAGTACATCGATTACGTAGGCACTTGGGGTCCTGCCATTCTGGGCCACGCGCCGCAGTGTGTGCTGAAGGCCGTGCAGGAGGCGGTGCCGCGCGGGCTGGGCTACGGCATCCCGACGCGGGTGGAGGTTGACATGGCGGAGACCATCTACCGCTTTTTCCCGAACATCGAGAAGGTGCGCATGACCAACAGCGGCACGGAGGCCACCATGAGTGCCGTGCGACTGGCGCGCGGTTTCACCGGGCGCCCCTATATCATCAAGTTCGCGGGCTGTTACCACGGCCATGCGGACAGCCTGCTGGTCTGCGCCGGCAGCGGGGCCCTGACCCACGGCGAGCCGGACAGCGCGGGGGTGCCGGCGGAGTATGCCGCGCTGACGCTGGTGCTGCCTTACAACGACACCGCCGCCGTGCAGGCTGCCTTTGCAAGCCACCCGGGGCAGATCGCGGGTATCATCGTGGAGCCTTACCCCGGTAACGCCGGTTTCTACCTGCCCAAGCCCGGTTTCCTGCAATACCTGCGCGACATCACGGCGCGGGAGGGGGCATTGCTCATCTTCGATGAGGTCATGACCGGGTTCCGCATCTCGCCTTCCGGGGTGCAGGGGAAGGAGGGGATCTGCCCGGACATCACCACCCTCGGTAAGATCATCGGCGGCGGTCTCCCTGTCGGGGCCTTCGGCGGGCGGCGGGACATCATGGACTGCGTGTCGCCCCTCGGGCCGGTCTACCAAGCCGGCACCCTCAGCGGCAACCCTGTGGCCATGGCCGCGGGGCTCGCCCAACTGCGCGAGCTGGAGAGCACGGATGCCTACGCGCGGCTGGAGGCCCTCGGCGCGCGGCTGGAGGAGGGGCTGCGGCGTACCCTACACGACCTGCACCTGCCTCTCACCTTCAAGCGCAGCGGGTCCATGTTCTGCCTCTTCTTCACCACGCAGGATGTGGTGGATCTGGATACCGCGCAGACGGGGGATTTCGAGATGTTCCGCCGTTACTTCCTCGCCATGCTGGAGCAGGGGGTGTATGTGGCACCCTCGCCCTACGAGACCGGGTTCATCTCCACGGCGCACACGGAGGCGGACATCGATGCCACTGTGGCGGCCATGGATCGTGCCCTGCGCTGTGCCGTCGGTCGCTGACGCACCACGCGGCGGCAGGTTGCAAATACAGGCTTGAAATCTGCCGCTGCTCGTGTATAATACCCCCAACCTCATTTTTCATCATATATGCCGGACGCACGATTCTCCCCTCTGCCGGGTTTCCGCGACTTTGCGCCGCAGGAATACGCTTTGCGCACCTACCTCTTCAACACGTGGCGGCGCGTGGCGCATCGCTACGGTTTCGTGGAGTGGGAGGCCCCTACCATTGAGTCCACCGAGCTTTACCTCAAGAAGTCCGGCGGTGAGCTGCCCACCCAGCTCTTCCGCTTCACGGACCAAGGGGAGCGCGATATCACCGTGCGCCCGGAGCTGACGGCTTCCCTGGGCCGCATCGCTGCCGCCTACCAGCGGGAGTACACGAAGCCGCTCAAGTGGTTCGAGATCGGTAGCTGCTTCCGCTACGAGAAGCCGCAGAAGGGCCGCCTCCGCGAGTTCGTGCAGTTCAATGCGGACATCCTCGGCGAGGCCGGGCCGGAGTCGGATGCGGAGCTCATCGCGCTGGCCGTGGATTGCATGCGCGAGTTCGGGTTCTCGCCGCAGGATTTCGAGGTGCGCATCAGCGACCGCGAGGTGTGGCTGCGCTATGCTGCCGAGCACGGGGTGCCGGAGGAGAAGACGGGGGATTTCCTGGCCGTCATTGATAAGTTCGAGCGCGACCGTCCCGAGTACTGCCAGGAGAAGCTGGATGCCTTCGGTATGCAGCGCGCGGATTTGGTGGAGTTTATCGCTAACCCGCCTGCCGGTTGCTCGCCGCGCTATGATGCCGTGCTGGCCGAGCTGACGGCCCGCGGTTTGCAGGATTATGTGAAGCTGGACCTGTCTGTGGTGCGCGGCTTGGCTTACTACACCGGCTTGGTGTTCGAGATTTTCGACAAGGGGCACACCCTCCGCGCCGTGGCAGGCGGCGGTCGTTACAATGGTCTGGTGAACACCCTCTCTGCGGGTGCTGTGGATATGCCTGCCACGGGCTTTGCCATGGGCGACGCAGTGATTGCGCACCTCATCGAGTCCTGCCCCGCTGCCCGCGCCCTGCGCGATGCCGCCACCAAGCCCGATGCCTGCGATGTGGCCCTCATCCTGGCCGCGCCGGAGATGCGCCCCGCCATGCTCTCCCTCGCCTCCGCCCTCCGCGATGAGGGTATTCGCGTCGACCTCCCGCTCTCGCCCGCCAAGATGGGCAACCAGCTCAAGCGCGCCGAGAAAATCGGGGCCACCTACGCCGTCGTCATCGGCTCGGAATACCCCTCCCTCAGCGTCAAAACCCTCGCCACCCGCGAATCCGTCACCACAGACATCGAGGGCCTCTCCGCACTCCTCCTCAACAACGGCGTTGACGACGCCCCGGACGAGGAGTAAACACCCCACTTCTCACCCATGCGGCGCGCCCCGGCCACCCCGCCCGGCGCGCCTCATCCCTTTTGCCCGAAAAGGGAAGGGGGCCCACAAATGGGTAGCTACGGGTTGTCTCAGAATTGCATGGTTGTCAACCGGATACAATCGCACCCCGCCCACCCCTCGCCGTAGCAATTCCCGGTCAACCACACAGGCATGGCTTCGCTTTCCGTGTAAATATATGCGATCCGTGGACTAATTCACAACGCACCCATCAACCTCGCGCATCGGACTTGGGAGAGCTTGGGTGAGCATGCGTAAGACCTTATGGCTTTACCCCCAAACGCCGGAGTGATTCCTTGGCATACTTATTCCCCTGTTTTGCAGCCTTTCGATACCACTTGATGGCCTCAGATCTGTTCTTAGGAACGCCCCGACCTGCATAGTACATGTCGCCGAGGTTATCCTGAGCGTCGGCATGACCCTGCTCAGCGGCCTTCCGATACCAAGCAACGGCCTGCGCGTCGTCTTTTGGAACGCCCCGACCGTCTTGGTACATCCAGCCAAGGTTATTCTGCGCTGCGGCAAATCCCTGCTCGGCGGCCTTCCTGAACCAAGCAACGGCCTGCGCATCGTCCTGCGCAACGCCCCGACCTTCTTTGTACATCCAGCCAAGGCAAGTCTGCGCGACGGCCAATCCCTGCTCAGCGGCCTTCCTGAACCAAGCAACGGCCTGCGCGTCGTCCTGCGCTACGCCCCGACCTTTCGCGTACATCCCGCCAAGGTTATTCTGAGCTTTGGCAAATCCCTGCTCGGCGGCCTTCCGATACCATGCAACGGCCTGCGCATCGTCCTGCGCTACGCCCCGACCTTTCGCGTACATCACGCCAAGGTTATTCTGAGCTTTGGCAAATCCCTGCTCGGCGGCCTTCCGATACCATGCAACGGCCTGCGCGTCGTCCTGTGCTACGCCCCGACCTTCTCGGTACATCAAGCCAAGCCAATTCTGCGCTGATGCAAATCCCTGCTCGGCGGCCTTCCGATACCAAGCAACGGCCTGCGCATCGTCCTGCGCAGCGCCCCGACCTTCTTGGTACATCCAGCCAAGGTTATTCTGAGCGTCGGCATGTCCTTGCTCGGCGGCCTTCCGATACCAAGCAACGGCCTGCGCGTCGTCCTGTGCTACGCCCCGACCTTCTTGGTACATCCAGCCGAGGTTATTCTGTGCTGCGGCAAATTCCTGCTCGGCGGCCTTCCGATACCAAGCAACGGCCTGCGCATCGTCCTGCGCAACGCCCCGACCTTCTTTGTACATCCAGCCAAGGTTATTCTGAGCGTCGGCATGTCCTTGCTCGGCGGCTTTCCTGAACCAAGCAACGGCCTGCGCGTCGTCCTGTGCTACGCCCCGACCTTCTTGGTACATCCAGCCAAGGCTATTCTGCGCTTCGGCAAGTCCTTGCTCAGCGGCTTTCCTGAACCAAGCAACGGCCTGCGCATCGTCCTGTGCTACGCCCCGACCTTCTTGGTACATGTCGCCAAGGCTATTCTGCGCTTCGGCAAGTCCTTGCTCAGCGGCTTTTCTGTACCAAGCAACGGCCTGCGCGTCGTCCTGTGCTACGCCCCGGCCTTCTTGGTACATCACGCCAAGGCCGAACTGCGCGGCGGCTTTCCTGAACCAAGCAACGGCCTGCGCGTCGTCCTGCGCTACGCCCCGGCCTTTCGCGTACATCCATCCAAGGTTATTCTGAGCGTCGGCATTACCTTGCTCGGCGGCCTTCCTGAACCAAGCAACCGCCTGTGCGTCATCTTTCGTAACACCTCGGCCTTCTCGGTACATCACGCCGAGCTTGTTCTGTTCATCAGCGTGTCCGCATTCGGCAGCTCTTCTGTACCAGTCTGCAGCTTTTGCGGTATTCTGCGTAAAATACCTTCCATCTCGATACATGTCACCCACCTGATTCTGCAGGCTGCCGTTCAGCAGATATGCGCAGCATACGGACAAGGCAACAAGGCCACCGAAGAGGAGAGATATCAGCACTGTTTTCCCTTTTCGCGAGATACCCTTCAGGGTGTCCTTCATCGGCTCTTTCCCTTGTCTTTCAGGAGCCGCGAAAGAGATTACAGAATTGCCATCATGTTGCTGCCCGGGCGTGGGCTCTGATTCGGTTAGCAACTCCATCCATTCCCGGGCCGACTGCCAACGGTTGCACACCTTGAGGGCTAGGGCTCTATCGATGCTTTCACGGAGTCGACGCGAGTAATTTTTGAGTAAATCCGGGTTGTCGGACAGTCGAGGCTGGGAGTCTTCCTCTACACGGTCCAGACAGCGCACAGGGGGCTTCCCGGTAATGAGCTTGTACATCGTGCCGCCCAGTGCATAGAGATCCGTCCACGGACCGACATTGCCGTGGGTTCTCATCTGTTCGAGGGGAGTATAGCCCGGGGATTCAACAACGGTCTGCGAGTGCTGGCTAAGGGGGCGGGCCGTGCCGAAGTCGATGAGGACAGGTTCATTCTCATCATCCAAGAGGATATTGGCCGGCTTGATATCGCGGTGCAGTATCTCCTTCGAGTGCAGATAACTCAAGGCACTCAACAGGGATTTAAGCAGGGGGAGCAGCTTTTCCTCCGTAAATGAATCGTCCTTCTGTAACATCTTATCCAAGGATCTCACGCCCACATAGGGCATCACGAAGTAGGCCGTCCCCAAGGCCTCAAACACCCGCATGACGCGCACAATATGGCGATGGTTGAGCTTGGAAAGTGTGCGAGCCCCTTGAATAAAGCGCTCTTTGGCCCAATCGAAGTCATCAGAGGATTTCGAGAGAGAATACACTCGATGACTTTCCGAACTTCTGCCTGCAAAAGTAACGGGCATGTTTTCCTTGAGTACGACCTCAGTATCCAGAGAAGAATCGTAGGCGAGGTAGGTAATGCCGAATTCTCCCTGTCCGATGACGCGTCGAATGGTGTAGTTACCCAGCTCGAATCCCTCGGGCAAGGCGATACCATGGTTTTCTTCTTTATCCTGCGGCATATCCGTAAAATGTCTGATGTTTGAATGAAATACCTCTTTGTGAACGTGCATGAGACCGAGCACCCATCCCTATGCTATCACGGCGTACAGATGAATTCAAGCACAAAGATGGGGCTGAAAACGGTGATACACCCAGTGACTGACTCAATCAAGGCTGTTCATCTAGGATGTCTTGAAAATTGATACCTCCATAGTACAGAAAAGCGGCCCGACCTGTAGAAGGAGGGGCCGCTTGAAAGGAATAGAGATGGGCGTCAGATGCTGCGGGTGGCGTTGATGAGGTTATCAACGTTCATACCGAGGTCGCTGAGGACGCGGGCGCCGGGGGCAGAGAAGCCGAAGTCGTCGATGGAAACGATGGCACCCTGCGGGCCGACGTAGCGATACCAGAGGTCGCTCTTGCCGGCCTCGATGGCCACGCGGCGTTGGCAGGAGGAGGGGAGCACCTCCTCGCGGTATTCGGCGGGCTGGTTGTTGAAGCGCCACATGGAGGGCATGGAAACCACGCGCACGTCGTCGCCCAGGAAGTTGGCGGCCTGCAGAGCTAGGATAAGCTCCGAGCCGGAGGCGATGATGATGCGGGAGGGCTGCTCCGTCTTCTCGCGGCGGGCAATGTAGGCACCCTTGAGCGTGCCGTTTCGGCGCTGCTCCGCCGTCAGCTCCGGCGTGACCGAGGTGAGGCTGGGCACGTTCTGGCGCGTCAGGATGAGGGCGGTCGGCCCGTTGCGGCGCTCCATGGCGCACATCCAAGCACCTGCCGTCTCCTCCTCGTCCGCAGGGCGCACCACATCCAGATTCGGGATGATACGCAGGCCGGTCACCGTCTCCACCGGCTGGTGGGTGGGCCCGTCCTCGCCGACGGCCACGGAATCGTGCGTCAGCACATAGGTAACAGGCAGATGCGCCAAGGCCGCCACGCGAATGGCCGCGCGCATGTAGTCCACGAACACGCAGAACGTGCCGGCAGACACACGGAAGAGGCCATCGTAGGCGATTCCGTTGCAGATAGCTGCCATGGCGTGCTCGCGGATGCCGAACCAGAAGTTGCGGCCCTTGTAGTTATCCGCGGAGAAATCCCCGCCGTTGTTCAGGTAATTCTTGTTGGACGAGAAGAGATCCGCACTCGTGGAGAGGAAGCCCGCATAGGCATCCGCAATGGCGTTCTCCGCCACGGAACCGGAAGCACGGGTCGCCAGCTTGGTACCCTCCGCAAAGGGCGGGATGAGCGCACTGCACACCTCCGGAGCCACGCCGTCCGCAGCCAAGGCCACACCGCCGTCCAGCTCCGCTGCCTTCTCCGGGTACGCCCGGCGCCAGTCCTCGTACACCGCCAGCCACTCGGCGTAGCTCGCCTCGCGCTCCGCCTTGAGCCCCGCCATGTAGGCGCGCACCTCGTCGGACACATAGTAACGGGTATCCGTGGGAAGCCCCCAGTTGGCATGAGCCTCCGCCCACGCCTTGGCGCCGCCCTCACCGTGCCCCTTAGTGGTACCCTCCACCCCGGGCACGCCCTTGGCGATCACCGTCTTGGCGATGACAATCTTGGGACGGCCGTTCTTCTCCAAGCGGCACACGCTCAGAACGTCGCTCACCTGCTCCAAGTCATTGCCGTCGATGGTGAAGGCATCCCAGCCCTGGGCCGTGAAGCAAGCCGCGATGTCGTCTATCTGAGTCACCTCGATGGGAGCATCCAGCGTAATGCCGTTTGCATCGTAAATCAGCACCAGGTTATCCAGCTTGAGGGTACCGGCAATGGCCGCAGCCTCGCGGGAGATACCCTCCTCGATACAGCCGTCGCCGGCTAGGCAGTAGATGGTCTGATTAAAGATTTCGTGCTCCGGCGTATTGAAGCGCGCCGCAGCATGCTTGGCAGAAATAGCAAAACCGACTGCATTGGCAATCCCCTGCCCCAGCGGTCCCGTGGTGCACTCCACACCGATGGCGGGGTTGAACTCCGGGTGACCGGGAGTCTTGGAGCCCTTGCTGCGGAAGGCCTTGAGGTCATCCATGCTGAGGGGGAAGCCAGCCAGATGCAGCCAAGCATACAAGAACATGGAACCATGGCCGCCGGACAGAATAAATCGGTCGCGGTTCAGCCAGCGGGGCTCGGAGGGGTTCACCTTCAGCATGTCGCCGTACAACACAGCACCGATCTCTGAACAACCAACAGGCAGACCCATGTGGCCGGAGGCCTTATCGAAGATGGCATCGATGGCCAAGCCGCGCGCTTCATTGGCTGCCTTTTGTAAAATTTCCACGTTCATGCGCGCCTATTCTACTCCTTTTTCCCCCGCTTGTAAAGAATAAACATCTGCCCGATGCGGGCTTTCTTGCGCCGCCCCCACCCGCAGGGGATGAAAAAGCCGCCGGGGGGCACCCCCGACGGCCTGAGAATCGACTGTTTCCCGCGCTTATTCGGCAGGGATAGCCTCCAGCACCAGCACCTGGAAGGGCGCCAGCTTGATCTGCACGGGCTTGCCGGCCTGCACGGTCTGAGCAGGCAGCGCATCCCCCTTGGGCGAGGTCAGCGTGTACTTCACCGGGGCACCGACGGGCAGCTCGAACACCGCAGCGGGGTCAAAGCTGAAGGTCTGCTCCTGGGCGGCAGGGTTGCGCAGGGTCAGGATGCCCTTGGCCGGGGACCAAGCACCGAAGCCGTACACGGCCAAGTCGGCGGGGTCACCGCCCACCCAGTGCGCATCCACCAGGGTTTCCCCGTTGCTGCGGGCCCACTTGGCTGCCGCTGCCAGGGTGTCCCACTCCGCCTGCGTGAGCATGGAGGGGGTGATGTAGAGCTCCTCCATCTGGGTGCCGAGGCCGAAGCCACTCCAAATCTCGTTGGCCAGATCATCGCCCTCCGTGGTCGTCAGGCCGCGGGCGCCCTTGTTGTAAATCACGCCGTGGGTCATGAGCGAGTTGATCGGGAAGAGCGGGGAGATCTTCGCGTTATTCTGATAAATCATCGCGTCGCGGAAGGTGATCCACTGATTGCGGGAGGAACCCTCGCCGCAGAAGTCGTGGTCCCAGTTGCCGCGCCAGATGGAGTCCGCAATGCCGAACCAGAACGGGGAGGCCCAAGTACCGGTCGTGAGGTTGATGAAGATGTCCGGACGCTCGGCACGCAGCTCGCCGATGAGCGAGATGATGGCCTCGAAGTCCGAGCCGAAGCGGGAACCCTTGATGGGCTGAGCCTCGGAGGAGGTGCCATCCAGCTTGAAGTGATTGATACCGTTCTCGCGAATCATGTGCAGGCACATCTCGCGGAAGCGCTCGTAGTACTTCGGACCGGTCAGAGCAAAGCCGGACTCGTTCGTCTCGTACTTATCACCGGCGGCCTTGATGCGGTTTTCCTTCGGCCGGCCGTAGCCACCCCAAGGGGAGAACCACACACCGGGGCCGGCGCCGTAGCTCTCCGCCAGCTTGCGCACGTTACGGAACTCCTGCGGCAGGCCCTTGTGGAACTCCCACATGGTCTCCGTGTCGTCCCAGCCGTCATCCATCATGAAGGAGTCCATCACGACGCCGCGCTTCTTCACCAGCTCCTCGCCGAAGATCTTGACCACATCCAACACCTGTTTCTCATCGTAGGGAGTAAAGTAGCCGATGTCATACCAGGTGTTGTAGTTCAGGAAGGGGGCGTAAGCGCGGGCGCGCTCCTTGTCCACATAGTCCAGCTGGAAGGTGCGGCGCAGCTGACCCGCAGCGCAGAAGCCCAGCACGGCGGAATAGGTGCAGGGCGCGGCCTTTGCGCGGTCCTTCGTGCGCGGCATCGGTATATCCGTGCTACGCTTGATGAAGCAGCGGAAGCCGTCCGTATCCGTCTCGCCGGCGCTCAGCGGGCTCTCCACACCGGCAAACAAGCGGTTACCTGCGGCCACCACGGGCGCGCCTTTCACGCTGCCCTCCACGCGGGCCTCCGGGGCCTTCACGTTCAGCAGCGTCACCTTGCGCACGGGCATGGAGAACTGCATCGGGCGGATGTCCAAACCCACGCGCACATAGGGCTGCCCCTCGCGCAGCTCCAGCCACCAAGTCAGGTAGTAACCATCCGTCGGCACCACGAAGGGCACCTCCAAGCGCTGGCCCTTCTTGCGCTCCACCAAGCGGCGGCTGTCGGCCACCGGGGCCAGCTCCTTCAACACGGGGGCAGAGCACTGCATATCCCGCGCAGTAATGTCGTGCGTTGTCTCCGCCTGCTCTTTCTTGGAGCACGCCTCGTCCGTGTTCTCATCCAGCGTCGTTACGCTGAAGATGTCGCTGCCCAGATCATAGGTGCGGCCGTTGATCTTATCCTGAACGGTCACAGAGGCGAGCTTGCGGCTCACCACATCCACATTCACGGTGATGTATTCGTTTTCGAGCGTCATGGAGTTCATATTCCGGTTAAATAATGTACCTGCCGGCGCCGGCACAGCCGCTGCTGCCCCGTTCACCGTGCAGAACCCGCCAGCCAGCATACCCAATGCGAGCACGCCTTTGATGATGTTGGAGGTCATACCCTCATTCTACCACACCCCCCCGCCCCTTGGCAAGCCGAATGTCACACTCGCCGTCAGGAATTATGCCGTATAGCACATTCAGACTTGCAAGGAACAACTCACGCGCGGGTGCGGCAGACTTCGGAGGCGGAGGCTTCGCGTTGCGTAAGGAGGGACTGAGCCAAGGACGAGGAAAGCACCAGCAGCACGCCCACCCATTGCAGGGGGAGCATTTGTTCGCCGTAGACGGCCCAGCCGAGGGCGACAGCGGTGGCGGGGTCCAGGTAGGAGAGCGCGCCGTATTGAATGGCGGGCAGGTGCTTCATGGCAAAGGCTACGAGCATAAGCACCAGAAAGCCCTGCAGCAACCCGATGCTGAGCAGGTAGGGGAGTCCTTCCGGCAGGCCCGCGAAGGGGGCATCCGTGCTCAACATCGGAACAACCAACACGGCCACGCCGGCGGCGGATTGCCAGAAGGTGCGCTCCGGCACATCAATGTGCTCCGGAATAAGTCGGTTGAACAGAATGTAGACCCCGAAAGACAAGCCGGACAAAAGGCCGAACACCACCCCCCATGGGTCTGCCGACAGGCCTCCGCCGCCGCAGGAGACCAGCGCAATGCCGCAGGCGGCTGTCAGCAGCAGCAACGTCTCCTGCAGAGAGGGGCAGCGATGCTTCACCACGGCCTCCCCGATGGAGGCGAAGATGGGGCCGGTAGGTAGCAACAAGGCCGCCACACCCAAGGTGGTGCGCTCAATGGCCAAGAAGTAGAAGAGGATGCACAGCGCAATCCCCACGCCGGACAGCACGGCTTGCAGATTGAAACTGCGCCGCCGAACGATGCCGCGCAGGGCAAGGAAGGATACCAGCACCAGCCCTAGGGCAAAGCGTGCGAAGGCACAGCCTTGGGCACTGCAGCCGGATTCCCGAACCAACAGCCCCAGGCAGCCCATGAGCAACGCACCGAAGACGGCTGCTGCCAATGCTCGTACCTGCATCATCGTCGTTTTCTCCGCCCTTAGCGGCGGGGCGCGTATTCTACCACCGCCCCCCCCGTTCTGCAATACTTTTTCCCATCTGCGGAGCAGAAAAAATGCCCTACATGCGCGGAAATAGCTTGCCATTCCGCCTCTTTGTGCTAGTATGAACGGAGCCGCCGTCGCTTAACGGGGCAATTTCTTTCCATTCCTCCAAAGACATGAAACTCCGTCATCTCCTCTTTTCGGCTGCCTTGGCGGCGGGCTGTTTCAGCCTCTCTGCGGCAGATGTTCACCCCGGAAGCAATTTCCTGTGGTATGAGCAACCCGCCGGGGTTGCCAAGACGGCCCTGCCTTGGGATGAGGCGCCCGTCGATGCGCCCAATCTGCCCGGTAAGCGGGCAGGCAATACCTGGGAGTGCCAGACCCTCCCCGTGGGCAACGGCCGCATCGGTGGTACCATCTACGGTGGGGATAAGCGCGATTGCATCGTCCTGAACGAAGTAAGCCTCTGGTCAGGCGGCCCGAACCTCCCCAATAACGGCACCAGCTACGCGCACGGTCCGCTTGAGGGCAAGGATACCTTCGGCTCCTTCCAACCCTTCGGCAGCCTTTTTGTGGATTATGATGCCAAGGGCAAGACGAGCCACTACGAGCGCTCCCTAGATATCACCAAGGCTGTGGCGGGGGTGGAGTTCGAGAACGAAGGCGTCAAGCACATGCGCGATCTCATTGCCAGCAAGGATTACGATGTGATGATTTACCGCGCGCGTGTGGACAAGGCGGGGGCGCTGAATGCCAAGATTGCGCTGCTTCCCTTCCACACGGTGGAGTATTCCGTGCAGGGCAAGGACACCATCATCATGCGCGGCACCTTGGCCAACGGCGAGGTGTTTGAGGGTCGCATTGCGGCGAAGCTCAAGGGTGGGTCCGTGAAGGTGCAGGGAGCCTCCGGTAAGGTGGAAGTTACCTACCAAGGTAAGGGGGATGGCATGCAGCCTCAGGTCCCCGTCAAGAGTATCCCGTATTTCGAAGTGACCGGGGCAGAGGAGTGCGAGCTCTACATTACTTTAGCGACGGATTACAAGGAGGACTACAAGTCGGACTGGAAGGGAAAAGACCCTGCTGAGCTGAACACTAAGCTCCTCAAGAATGCCCTGTCTGCCGGCTATGCGACCATCCGCAAGAAGCACGAAGCCGCTTATGCAGAGCAGTTCAACCGACTTAAAATCAAGCTCGGCAAGTCCTCGGTTTCTACCTCACAAGCACCCACGGATAAGCGCATTGAGCAGTATCGCAAGACCGGAAAGGACCCGGAGTTGGAGTCCACCGTGTTCCAGTACGGCCGCTACATGCTCATCTCCGGAACACGGCCCGGTACGCTGCCGCTCACGCTGCAAGGCATTTGGAACAACAAGGTGCACCCTGCCTGGGCCTGCGATTATCATAACAACATCAACCTGCAGATGTGCTACTGGGGGGCAGAAGTCGGCAACCTCTCGGAATGCCATACCACCTTCATTGACTACATCAAAGCCATGGAGGAGCCGCTGCACAAGATGACGCAGAAGCAGTTCGGGGAAAACATCCGCGGCTGGACGACCCGCATCTCCCAGAACCCCTGGGGCGGCGGCGGTTGGGTGAAATGGAATCCTCCCGTCAATGCTTGGTACGCTCTGCATGTGTGGGATCACTACAACTTCTCGCAGGATAAGGCATACCTCAAGAAGACCGGTTACCCCATCCTCAAGACAATTTGCGAGTTCTGGGAGGACCACCTGAAGGAGGTGGGCGAAAACGGGGTGGGTCTTAAGTCCGCCGGTAAACCGCTCAGTGCCGATCAGTTCCCGGAGTTACGCGAGATCAAGGCCGGCTCGCTCGTGGCGCCCGACGGCTGGAGCCATGAATGGGGTCCCATTGAGGACGGCTGCAAGCATGACCAGCAGCTCATCTGGGAGCTCTTTGACAATACCGCCAAGGCTGCTGAAATCGTCGGCGATAAAGCCTATGCAGAGAAGCTCATCGGCTTGCGTGACCGCCTTGTCGGCAACCGCATCGGCCGAGACGGCTACCTGCAGGAGTGGATCGTCGACCGCCCGAACATGATCTCCGGTCACCGCCACACCTCGCACCTCATCGGTGTGTATCCCGGTACCTCCATCTCCATGGAGAAGACGCCGGAATTCTGCAAAGCTGCTGCCAAGAGCCTAGAGCTGCGCGGAATGAGCGGTGATAACCGCCGCAGTTGGACCTGGCCCTGGCGCACCGCCCTCTGGTCTCGCATGGGCAACACGGCCAAAGCCTATGAGATGGTGCAGGGCTATCTCAAGTATAATATGCTGGATAACCTCTTCGGCAATCACCCGCCCATGCAGTTGGATGGCACCTACGGCATCACGGGTGGTATGGCGGAGATGCTTATACAGAGCCACGCGGGTATCATCGAGTTGCTCCCGACTCTGCCCTCTGCTTGGGCCAACGGCGAGATTAAGGGGATTCGCGCCCGCGGTAACATTACTGTGGATATGAAGTGGCGCAACGGTCGCATTACCTCGTACCGCCTCACCACCACCTCCAAGCCCAAGCTGGTGAAGCTGAAGGTGAACGGCGAGATCAAGACCGTTACCCCGGAGTCCGTCGATGCGGCGAAGACGCCCTCTACCGGCAAGAAAAAAAAAGAAAAAGCAGCGGCCGAAAGCCCTCTCGATAACAACGCGCTGATCGGCTGGGGCCTCGGTGCTCTTCTCCTGCTCATCTTCATCATCCTCGGTGCCCGCTCCAAGCGCTGACACCCCGTACCCTCCCCTCCGTGCCACAGCCTCGCTCCCGCAGGTTGCGGCACGGCTGTTTATAGTATACATAGGCGGCACGAGACCTCACACCACCGTGGTAGCGGAAAGCGAGAATTAACAGACCGCGGGATGAAAGGAATTCTCGTAAACTGATTGGCCTTCAAAACTTCGGCAAGACTTCAAAGCAGTTTGATCGTAGAGAGCTTTGGAATTTCATCAAACTATCGGGGGGCCTATTACTACGGCGGCATGCAGACTGTAGCAAGCCAAGCACGCCGTAAACTTTCCGGAAAATCCCTTATTCCGCGGCCGGCACCCCTCGATTGTGACGGCCACGGCAATGCGAAGTCTTCCCCCTTCTGCTTTGTCAGGGGTTGGTCAGTTTCCGGACGAGATCGGTGATGCCGAGCACTACCTCGGCGAATTCCTTGTAGTCCAACTTGTCTGCAGTATCGCTGGTTTCGTGGTAATCGTCGCAGCGCATGTAGGCGGTATCCGTGATGGCGAAGGAGGGGACACCCTCCTTCATGTAGGCCCAATCATCGGACCACGCGATGCCGCGGGTGAGGTAGCCGAAGCAGACCGAGCGGACCGGGAAGCGGCTGACGGAGGCGAAGGTGCGGGCGCATCTGCGAGAGTAGGCGCGCCCGCTGAGGGTGCTCATGAAAGCAACGTAGTCGCAGCGGTCCAGCAGGCCGACCAAGGCCCCGGCGACGGCACTGCGGCGTTTCTTGTTAACCCGCGGGGAGTAGACCCCGAGGGTCTCCAGCGAGATCATCCCCATAACCTTCTCCTTCCCTACCTCATCTACCAGAAGCCGGGCGTGGCGGCGGGAGCCCATCTCATCCGTCTGGAAGAAGGGGGCCTCCTCGTTGGCATAGGCCACAAAAATGATACCGCAGCGCGTCGGGACGTTGCGCAGGGCGCGTGCTACGCTGAGCAGGGCCGCCACGCCGGATCCGTTGTCATTGGCCCCGGGGGTGCCCGTCTTCCCCTCGATAACCGGGCCATGGCAGCTCCAGGATTTCATGCCGACGCGGGTATCGTAGTGAGCGCCGAGCACCAGCCACGGCGCATCGGGATCCGTGCCGGGTTTGCGCACCTCGATATTAACGGCCTGCTGACCGGCGGCGCGACCGTATTTCTCCTTATTCGGGATGCTGTAGCATTGTCGATTTACGGTATAACCGGCCTTCTCGAACTCGCGGACAATGAACTGCTCTGCCCGCTGATATGCCGCAGGCTGATAGTGGTTGCGCTCCCCGATCTCCTCCGCCAAGGTATACACATCCCGCCGCAGCTCCTCCTGCAGTGCCCGCACATCCGGTATTACCCCCGGCCCCGTGGGCTGGTAGAGTTTCGTGCAGGCCGCCGGCAATAGAAAGGCCGCGAGTAACAGACGGAGAAGCCACTTCATACGCGGCAATTATACAGCGTCCCCTCCCCTCTTGTCAAGCACAATACTCCCCGCCTCCGTCCTTTACCTCTCGGTTTCTGCGGCCGCAACGGTGTGAAGTCCCCGGCACTCTGCTACAGCGGTGACGGGAAACAGCATTGCAGAGCGGGCGCGGATGCGGTATACTGGGGGCATGCAAGCAGAGAAACGCACAGCCAGATTGCCGGAGACGGCCTTGGGCGGGGTGATTGCCGCCTTGGCAGTCGTCCTGTGGATTGTCTCCGGCCCGACCATTGACCGGAACAGTTACACCACCGCCCCGTATTGGGCGGGTCTGGCGGTTCTGGCAGCCCTACTCGGGGCGGGTCTGCTCGCGGGGCTCAAGACGGTACGCCTGACACCTTTGGCGTGGGTCTCGCTGCTCGCAGGCGGATATTTTATGGCACGCTGCTGCACGAGCTACTCCGTCACCCAATCCTGGGGCGAGGCCGCCACGATTGCCGGCTGCTTTGTCTTCTACCTGCTGGGAACCAACGCCGCGCAAGGACGCTGGGCGCGCTGGGCCGGCAAGGGGCTGGCCGCCGCTCTGGGGGCGGCGATGCTCTGCTTTTGCCTGATGCACTACACCGACCTACCACAAGCCGTCTGCGGACGCCCGGAGGTGGGCTTGGCCGGCGCGTTGCCCCGCTGTATCTCCCTCTTCGTCTATAAAAATCACGCCGGTGCTTTCTTCTTCCTCGGCGGCTGGGCCCTCATCTGGCTGGCCGTCTGGTCGGGCGGGCCGCGGCGTCTTGTGCTGACCGCCGTTCTGACGGGCACCGCCTCCCTGTGGTTCTCCCTGAACTGCGGCACCCGTGCCGTGCTCCTTCTGCTCCCCGTATGTATAGCCGCCGGCTGGTGGCTGTGGATAGCAGTACGCGCCGGAGAAGGACGAAAAATCGGCGGACTGATGCTCCTCATCGCCGTGCTGCTGGGCATTGCCATGCTGGTACCGGTGGTGGATTTGCTCCTGGGCGGGGATATGTACGAGCGCGTGCTGAAGATTGACACGCACGGACGCTTCGCCATCTGGGAGGGTGTGCTCCACATCATCCGCAACGCCCCGGCTTGGGGTAACGGTGTGTCCTCCTGCGAGTGGGACATCATCCCCTTCTACAGTGAATGGAACCTGCCGAATGCCGCCCATAACGAATACCTGCAACTGTGGGCCGACTACGGCATCATCGGCGCGCTGCTGGCGGTGGGCATCATCATCTCGCACCTCGTTCACGGCTTCGGCGCCCTGGCGGGGGAGGCGACACCCCGCGAGCAGCGTCTCTCGACGGCACTGTGCCTTCTGCTGACCGTGGGCCCGGCCGCCTACGCCATCTGCGACTACCCTTGGCACAGCACCATGCTGGCCTGCATGAACGCCTTTTGTTGCGGCGTACTGGCGGCCCCGCACCCCCGCAGCAAGACGGAGCGCAGCGTGCGCGCCTTGCTGCCCGTGCGCGCCGAGGGAGCGGGCGGGCGGGTCTTGCTGGTCCTCGGCCTTACCGTGCTCACTGCTTGCAGCGTATCCATGGCCTGCCGCTTGGCCCCCACCTGGCTGGCCAACTGGGAGTACAACGCCATGGTGCTGCGCCGCGCTCCGGTGGAGGAACAGCGCCGCCACTTGGCCCGCGCTATGCAGCAGTTCCCCTCCCCCGCCATTTATGACCGCTACCTTACCCTGCCCGGCCGTGACAGGGTGAACCCGGCCGAGGCCGAGCAACTCGCCCGCCTGGCCCTGCAGGACAACCCACACCAGCTCTATACCTGGACCCAGTTTGCCGAGATGCTCTGCCGCCAAGCCAAGTACTCCGAAGCCGAGGCCGCCCTGCGCAATGCCTACCCCGGCGACGGTCCGGCACAGAGCTGTCTGAATCACTGGCCCGCCTCCTACGCTCAGGTGCTGCTGGCTTGGGGGGACTACTGCATGCAGCACGGCGAGCACTCCCGTGCCCTTTCGCTCTTTTCTTACGCCGAGCGGCTCGGGAAGGTTTACAGCCTCATCCACGGCTGCGCCTACCGCAGTGACTTGGCAACCGCTCTGCCCAAGGATTATCACAGAAAAGCCGGTGCCCTGACCCAATACCGCATGCAGGACCTGCAGGTAATGCGCGATGTGGGGATTACCCCCGATGACTCTTGGATGGCCCCCGCCGGGCCGCAGGGTAAACCCGCCCTCTATGGTGAGGCTATACGCGCCAAGGAGGCCGCTTCCCGCCGCAAATGACCCCTTTTTCGCAAAAAACAGAGCTTTTTCCGGCAGAAAATTACACAATGGGCGTTTTTCCGCTTGCAATGTAGCCGAAAAAATGCAAAATACAAGAAAGACCGCGTGAGCGGCATAGATTTTACTGACGTATGAGTACACCTCCTCCTCCAGCACCGAGACCCGTGCCGCCGGCTGTTCCGCGCGGCGTTCCTGCTGTGCCGGGCCGCCCGGCGGCACCGGCTATGCCGACTCCTCCCTCCCGTCCCGCCGTACCGATGCCCCCCGGTGCTGCGACTGCCCCCGGCGCGCCCGCTCGCCCGGCGGCACCGGTTCCCCCTTCCCGGCCCGCTGCGGCCACCGTGCCTTTGGGTGCTCCCAGACCGCCGGCACGCCCGGGTGCCCCCGCAGCTCCTGCTGCGCCGACCGCTCCCACCGCACCGACGCCGCCCGGCCGCCCCACCCCGCCGACGCGTCCCACGGCCCCGACGGTAGCCATGCCGGCAGCGACGGCTCCCTTGGGCGCCCCCGCTGCACCCGCCAAGCCCGGTGCCACGACTTCAAAGGCCCCCGCCGCGACCAAGCCCGGTGCTGCCACAAAGCCCACGGCCACCACCAAGCCCACCGGTACCGCCGGCAAGAAGGGCTTTACCAAGCCGGCCGGCTTCTCCAAGCAGGCTCCCCCCGTGGATGATGCGGAGGAGCAGAAGCCCAACCTCGTGGTGCTGGTGGTCTCCATCATCGGCCTGTTGCTGGCCCTCGGCTTCTGCTGGTTCGAGTACGAAACCGACCAGACGCCGGACCGCATCACCAACAGTGAGCGCATCTTCGGCGACCCGGCTGCCACCGGTGGCGGTGAGGCCGCAGACTCCGGTGAGTCCGACGGCGGCTCCGATGAGGGTTCTGCCGAGGAGGAATCCGAAGAGGAGTAATTCCGCCTGTTTTTCAACGGTTTGTCACTTCGTGTTGTCTATACAGCATATGGCACTCAAGATTACAAGCGACAACTTCGAGCACGAGGTTCTGGCCAGCCCGGTGCCCGTGATGGTGGACTTTTGGGCGACTTGGTGCGGCCCCTGCCGCATGATCGCTCCCGTGGTGGAAAAAGTGGCTACGGACACAGCCGAGTGGGCGAAGGTCTGCAAGGCGGATGTGGATGAATGCCCGGACCTTGCGGAGCGCTACGGCATCCGCAACATCCCCACCCTGCTCTTCTTCAAGGGCGGGCAGGTCGTGGATACCATCGTAGGCGCGACTTCCATGGAGAACATGGTCACCAAGCTGCGCTCCCTGCGCTGACCTCGCTGAATTTTAACCCTCACAGCCGCCTCGGGCGCATTTCCCCCGGGGCGGCTCTTTTATCCCGATACCGCTATGCAAATCAAACCCGTCACAGATTGGAAGGCGATCGTCTACCCGGTCATCATCGCCGCAGCTTTGCTCAGCTCCTGTGAGCAGGAGCAAGTGCCGCAGGCACTGGGGGGCGTCTTCCCCGCCCAAAAATAGGAAAACGCCATGGAGATTAAGCCTTTTACCATCCGAAAATCCGTTGTCTACCCGGCCGCCGCCATTGCCACAGGGCTACTCTGCTCCTGCAGCGGGCAACAGCCCGGACAGATCCTTTTGGGGGCACCTATCCCTTGCACCGAGCATTCTTCCGATTCATCCGACAAGGGCCCCCGCCAACAACAGCCTCCTCAGCGCATGCCCGGAAAAATACGTAAAATACCATGAAGATTAGGCCCGTTACCGTCCTAAAGTGCATCTTCTACCCGGCCGCCGCCGTTGCCGCAAGAACCGCCGCAGGGCTGTACTACCACCGGACGAGACAGGCTCTCAGAGGTGACCCCAGCAGCGAACAGCCCGAGCAAAGCCTCGCGGGTGCTCCCATTTCTTGCATCGAGGCCAAGCCTCTTTCCGACGATGACAAGATGCGGCTGGCCAAGGAAGCACGACAGGAGGCACATGTGCTGATTGAGATGGCAGATGAATTGAGCCGTGGTGGCCAGGTGATAAGCGGAAGCGCCGCTTCTATAGGGACAGTCTTATTAGGGATGGTCCTCGGAGGTACTCTGGCTAATATTCTGGCTAAGAAGAAGCGGCAGCGAGCAGCGAAAGCGATGAGACAGAAAGCCGAAGAGTTGCTGAAACAGGCAGAGAAGTGGGAGCGCGAGGCCCTTGAGGAGAGCGGTGCTGTGACGCCCCCGGCCGCTTCCGAGACCGATACCGAGAGCCAAGCGGCGGATTCAGAGTCCCATTCATGATCGATACGCTGACCCTGACGCTGTGCCTGACGCATGACTGCACGCTGCGCTGCAGCTACTGTTATGCGGGGCGCAAGTATCGGCACGCCATGGCGCGCGAGACGGCTTTCCGCGCCATCGATTTAGCGGTGGAGGAAGCACGGCGGCGCGGGGGTGCGCTGGATGTCAACTTCTTCGGCGGCGAACCTCTGCTGGAGTGGGATCTGCTGAAGGCCTGCGATGCCTACGCGAGGGAAAAGACGCAGGGTCTGGCCGCCCCCATGCGCAACAGTTTAACAACCAACGGCACCCTCCTGACTCCCGATAAGGCAGACTGGATGCAGGAGCGGGATTACCTGCTCGTGCTCTCCGTGGATGGTCACACGGCCATGCACAACCGCAACCGCCGATATGCGGATGGGAGCGGCAGCCACGAGGCCGTGTCGGCAGCCCTGGAGGAGCTTAACCGCCGCCCGAACCTGCGCTCGCACCTCGTTTGTGTGGTCACCCCGAATAATGTGCACATGCTGGCGGAGGGCGTCGCTTGGCTGCACCGGCACTACAACGGCAATTTCGGCCTGAATCTCGACTACTGGAGCCGCTGGAGTGATGAGCAATTCGCCGTGTTGGAGGAGCAGTACCGCGCCTGCGGGGAGCTGGCCCTGCAATGCTATCGGGAGGGGCGCCCCCTGCTGATGACCAACTTGGACGACAAGATACGCAGCCACCTGAACGGCGGCTACCGGGACTGTGACCGGTGCCGCATCGGGGAGCGAGAAATCTGCGTCTCCGTGGACGGAAACTTCTTCCCATGCTCCCGCTTGGTAGGGGAGGGAGACGACCCGGCCATCACCTTCGGCAACGTGCGGGAGGGCATCAACCGAGCGCGGCAGGAATGGCTCATTGCCACACGCGGCAACAGGAATCCGCAGTGCCTCGGCTGTCTGCTCCGCCCGCGCTGCCGCAACGGCTGCGGCTGTACCAACTACGCCTCCACCGGCGCCCTCGACCGCATCTCACCCCTCATTTGCGCCTCCGAGCAACTCTTCATCAGCGTAGCAGATGACGTGGCAGGTCAACTCTACACCGAGCGCAACGCCGGCTTCCTCCGCCGCTTCTACGGCACCGCTGTAGCTGTAGCCCCTACACGGATTTGACAGAAGGAAGCAGAGCCTGCGAGGAAGATTCAAGGCTTCATGTCTCCAAGATGGAAGGGGCCGAGAGGATTCTATTGTCCCGGCGGTGTAAAGTCTCGCATTGCCGCCGGCTTTCTGTGGTTTGATTGATCGTGGGTAGAAGAAAGCGCCCGCTCCCGGGGAAAGGGAGGGGCGCTTGAAATGAAGCGGCGGGGCCGATCAGTCCTGCTTCGCAGCCTTCGCGGCGGCCTCAGCGGCCTTCTTGTCGCGAGCGGCGGCGCGCATGGACATCTTCACGCGGCCCTTGTCATCAATACCGATGCACTTGGCCGTGACGATATCGCCGACCTTGACGACATCCTCGGTCTTGTGGGTGCGGCCCTCAGCGAGCTCGGAGATGTGGATGAGGCCGTCCTTACCGGGCAGCACCTCCATGAAGGCGCCGAACTCCTTGGTGGAGACAATCTTACCCTCGTAGGTCTCGCCGACCTCAATCTCCTTGAACATACGGTCGATGAGGTAGAGAGCGCGCTCGACACCCTCCTTGCGGCTGCCGTAGATGCGCACGATGCCCTTATCACCCTCCTCCTCGATGTTGATCTCGGTACCGGTCTCAGCCTGCAGGGCCTTGATGTTCTTACCACCGGGCCCGATGAGCTCGCCGATACGGTCCTGCGGGATGGTGGTGGTCTCGATGCGGGGAGCGTTGGGGCTAAGCTCCTGCGGGGAGGCCAGGGCAGCGTTCATGGTCTCCAGCACCTCCAAGCGACCCTTGCGAGCCAAGTGAATGGCGTCCTCGAGAATGTAGAGCGGAATGCCCGGCAGCTTGAGGTCCAGCTGGTAACCCGTCACACCCTCGGAAGAACCGCAGAGCTTGAAGTCCATATCGCCGTAGAAGTCCTCGGAGCCGATGATGTCCAGCAGCGTCTTGTAACGCTTCGGCTCGCGGTCACCGGGGTTCTCGAACTCCGTGACGAGGCCGACGGAGATACCGGACACGGGGCGCTTGAGCGGCACACCGGCGGCGAGCAGGGAAAGCGTGCCGGCGCAGACGGACGCCATGGAGGTGGAGCCGTTGGACTCCATGATCTCGGAGGACACGCGGATGGCGTAGGGGAACTCCTCCTCGGAGGGGACAACGGGGGCGATGGAACGCTCCGCAAGGGCACCGTGGCCGATCTCGCGGCGGTTCTGGCCACCGAAGCGGCCCGTCTCACCCACGGTGAAGGGCGGGAAGTTGTAGTGCAGGATGAAGCGCTTCTCATTCACGGAGCCGGTGTAGTTGTCCATGAACTGCTTCTCCTCCAACGGAGCGAGGGTGGCCAAGCACATGCTCATGGTCTCGCCGCGGGAGAAGAGGGAGGAGCCGTGCACCACGGGCGGCAGCACGTTCACCTCCGCAGAGAGCGGGCGCAGCTGCTTGATGGCGCGGCCGTCCGCACGCTTGTCGTGCTCCATGATGGAGATGCGGAACGCCTTCTTCTGGATGTACTCGAAGACCTGCTCCACGTCAAAGTCCGTGGCCTCCGGGTGGGCCTCCTTGATGGCGGCCTCCACCTCATCGCGCAGGGCACCGACCTGCTTCTGGCGCTGGATCTTGTTGGGGGCGT
This sequence comes from Akkermansia muciniphila, assembly GCA_004557455.1. Lineage (GTDB taxonomy): Bacteria > Verrucomicrobiota > Verrucomicrobiia > Verrucomicrobiales > Akkermansiaceae > Akkermansia > Akkermansia muciniphila_D. The sequence continues at coordinate 58,029 of SFDX01000009.1, forward strand.
AGATAGCCTCCTCAATGCGGTCACCGGCGATGCGGTAGCCGATCTCCAGCAGCTCCGGCTTGGCGAGGGTAAGCTCGTACTCGCGCTTGGGCTTGCCGCAGATGCCGCGCAGCTCCTCCTGGGCGGCGCAGATCTTGGCCACGTTCTCTTGGGCCACATGCAGAGCCTCGATGAAGAGCTCCTCCGGCAGCTCCTTGGCGGAGCCCTCAATCATGATGACTTGGTCCTTCGAGCCGGCGTAGACGAGGTCCAGCTCGGACTCCTCACGCTGAGCATTGGTGGGGTTAATGATGAACTCGCCGTTGATGCGGCCCACGCGCACGGCACCGACGGGCTCCGCGAAGGGGAGGTCGGAAATGACGCAGGCGGCAGAGGCGCCGTTGATGCTGAGGATGTCCGGCTCATTCTGCCCATCGGCAGCCAGCAGGATGGAGATGACCTGCGTATCGTAGAAATACCCCTTGGGGAACATGGGGCGCAGGGGGCGGTCCGTCATGCGGCAGGTGAGGATCTCCTTCTCGGTGGGACGACCCTCGCGCTTGAAGTAGCCGCCCGGGAACATGCCGGCCGCGGCCGCCTTCTCCTTGTACTCAACGGAAAGGGGGAAGAAGGTCTGCCCTTCCTTAATCTTCGTGGCGCTCACAACGGTGACAAGCACCACAGTATCACCACAACGGACGGTAACAGCACCATCTGCAAGACGCGCAATCTTACCGGTTTCAATGGTGATGGGATTTGCGCCGACGGCGCAGGTAACGGAATGAATACTCATTTTCTGATCTGATTACTTCTGAATGCCGGCCCGGACTGCACCGCAGGGAACCGGGCACGGCGGTTGCTCCCCTTGGTCGGCCGCAGATACGCAGCCACCGGCGCACCGGCAAATCGCAGGCACGCGGGTTCGCGTTCATTATAGCGTATCCCGGCCCGCACCGCAAGCAAATAATCCGCCCACCCGGCAGAAATCGTATTTTTTATGTCCATACCAAGCATGTGAGGAAGCTCAGCCCACGGATTCCCCTGTTCGAACGCGCATTTTTCGGAATCAGGCAGCGGCATTCCGCAAGTGCGGTTTTGGATTGCCTGAAGCGGGAAAATATGCTAGGCTGGGGGCAGAGCTATGGATGAGGAAGCACAGGAGACCGCCGGCGAGGGGTTACCCGCCATTCTGCTGCCGCCGCTGCCGCCGCAGGACCCGCTGCGCCGCAAGTGGCAGTTGCTGGGTGAGCTGCCGGATATGCAGCAGATGAGCCCGGAGGAAATCGACCGCCTGCAGGAAGCCGAGCGGCGGCACCTACCCACCCCCGGCCGCCTGCGCCTTTACGGTCTGCTGCGCGACGGAGTGCCCTGGAGCTTCTCCGCGGACTGTGCGGACATCGCTGCGAGCGGGGGGCTCACCATCGGCCGCGACCCCGAGCAGGCGCAGGTCTTCTTGCCGGAGGACAGCGTCTCCCGCGCCCATGCCCGGCTGGACGTGACAGAGAGCGGACTGACCGTCTCTGACTTGGGCTCCACCAACGGGCTGCGCTTGGACGGGAAGCCCCTGCCGCCCTACGCTGCGCACATCCCCCTGCAGGACGGGGCTCAATTATCCATCGGCGGTGTGACCCTGCGCGTGGAATTGAGCGAGCCTGATTGAGAAAATTGCTCCGGGTGGAGGAAAAGAGCTTGCACACAGGGGCCGCTTGCGCTATACTGGCGGTGGCACCCGGCCCGCACCGGCGTCGGCAGATACCGTTACCAAACTGTATACAAAATCACCGCTATATGTCTACCATTCGCATTTTCACTTCTGAGTCCGTGGGCGAAGGGCACCCGGACAAGGTCGCTGACTACATCTCCGACAGCGTGCTGGACGCATGCTTGGCGGAGGACCCGCAGAGCCGCGTGGCCTGCGAAGTGCTTGTCAAGGACAGCCACGTCGTCCTTGCCGGCGAAATCACCACGAAGGCCCACCTCGACTATGAGCAACTGGTGCGCAACGCCATCCGCGAGATTGGTTACCGCACTGCTCAGGATGACGAGGTGTTCAACGCCGAGAGCGTGGACATCACCAACTACCTTTCCGAGCAGAGCCCCGACATTGCACAGGGCGTGGATGCCTGCGCCGCGGAGGGCAAGGAGGGAGAGGAGCAAGGGGCCGGGGACCAGGGGATCATGTTCGGATATGCGACGAACGAGACGCCGGAGTATATGCCCGCGCCCATCATGTTTGCCCACAGCATCATGATGCGCTTGGCCGAGCTGCGCCACGCCGGGGCAGTGAGCTGGCTGAAGCCGGACAGCAAGAGCCAGGTGGCCGTGGAGTACGGCGCGGACGGCAAGCCGCTGCGCATCCTCAATGTGGTGCTCAGCACCCAGCACAGCGATGCGGTGAGCAACGAGGAGATCCGCAGCTTCTGCAAGCAGGTCATCCTCAGCGTGATTCCGCAGCACCTCATCACGCCCGAGACAGCTTTCTACATCAACCCCACGGGCCGCTTTGTCATCGGCGGGCCGCACGGGGACTCCGGCCTCACCGGGCGCAAGATTATCGTGGATACATACGGCGGCATGGGCCGGCACGGCGGCGGCGCGTTCTCCGGCAAAGATTGCAGCAAAGTGGACCGCTCCGGGGCCTACATGTGCCGCTGGGTGGCCAAGCACGTGGTGGCAGCCGGGTTGGCGGACCGCTGCGAACTGCAGGTTTCCTACGCCATCGGCAAGGCAGAGCCTACGTCCATCATGCTGGATGTGGATTGCTTCGGCTCGGAACGAGTGCCGGAGGAGACCATCATCCGCCGCATCGAGAAGGCTTTTTCCTTTAAGCCGGCAGACATGGTGAGCGCACTGGGTCTCAAGCGGCCCATCTTCCGCCGCACCACGCACTACGGACACTTTACCAAGGCAGACCTGCCGTGGGAGACCTTAGATCCTGCGCGGCTGCGCATCCTGCGCGGGGAGTAAACTTCCGCACACGCCCCGCTCCTCTGCTTGTAACGGGCATGGGAGCGGGGTTTTTATTCAGTAATCGAAGGCGTTTTCCGCTCGCAATTGCTCCGGGGTCAGTCGGGGAATGAGATCGGCGGGCAGGTGCGCCAGCTCCGGGGGGACAGCATCCTCGGTTATAAGGCGCTCGGGCGTGCAGGGCAGGCTGTGCGGGGCATCGCTGCCCATAGCTCCTGCGGGCACCACGAGCAGAACCCGGGAGACCAGGGGCAGTACGAGCTCCGCAAGGTGGGCGGCAGCAGCCGTGCTGTAGCAAATGAGATCGGGCCGGACCCCCTGCGGGGTGAGCAGAGCCACCTGAGGCTGCGGGGCGTCCGACGGCCAATGCGCCGGCACCAGCAGACCGGACTCCGGGTCCGGACAACCGCCGGGGCAGTAGAGACGCGGTGGTGGGGACGTGGTAAGCAATTGCGGCAGGCGCTCGGGCGCAGCCGTCAGCAGCACGCAATCCCGCCGCGCCGCCTCCGCTGCCAACGCAGGCAGGTAGGGGGAGTCATCGGCATACACCACCGCCCCCTGCGGTAGATGCGCCGCCGCCAAGGCCGCCAGTTGGCAATCCGGGCGCGCGGCATCGTCCTCCCCACCCCCCGGTGGCGTATACACAGCCCCGCCGCGCACCCGCCGCAACAATCCGGCCTGCGCCATTTGCTCCAGGTCCGTGCGGATGGTTTCGTCCGTTACTCCGAACTCCCGCACCAGCTCCCGGGAGCGCACCTGACCAGCCTCCGCCAACAGGCGCAGGATGCAGGCGCGTCTCTCATCTGCCATATACATGCGCCCGCATTGTAGCCCGTTCCCTACCCGGTTGTCAAGCCCATTTCTCGCAAACGGCGGACCAGGTTCTCCGCAGGGCGGAAGATATACTCACGCGAGACGAGGCGGGAAGTAAAACGCCTCCGGCTGCGCCTTACACAACAACTCCGAAAGCTGCGCTCCATGCAACGCCGGCAATTCCTCTATCCCCGGCACCCTGACTCGCCTTTTCATGTCCCCATGCTACCACACCCGCACGCCCAGTCAACCCTTATCGGCTAATGTAGCCGCAAATTAGCCGATATTAGCCGATGTGGCTCATGACCGCAGGGCATCGCTGAAGCGGTGGAGGTCCTTGTGGAGGGAAGCGGCGGCTTCGATGAAGGAAGTCGCGGTAGGGAGGGGAAGTTTATCGCTGAGAGCAGAGAGAGAATCGGCGCGCTTCTCCAAGAAGGCGAGTCGTTTGAGGACGGTCTCGTGGGAGAAATCGGGCTGCTGGGTCATGACGATGGTGGCGAGGGTATTGGCCACGATACCGGCGAAGATGCCCACATAGCGGTCCACCTCGGGACGGAGGGGCCGGCGCATGCTGCGGATAACCCTCTGCACCGAATCTGCGGTGGAGGAAATTTGTTGGAAACAGGGGTGGTGCATCGCCTTGCTCACGGCCTCGGCATGACTGAGCTCGAGGAAATCGAGTACGCGCCACTCGCGGGCAATATCCCGGTGGCGGGGCGGCAGGCGACGCTCATCCCGGTCCGCAAGTCGGCCGAGGAAATCGACGCGGTTCATGACGTAAGCCGCGGTCATGAAACCACCGGGGCGGAGGTGGTACTTTTCATGCACAGAGGGGTAAACCGCCATGCAGGCCTCGGCGTAATTGAGGTCGGAATCCCACTCCCCGAGGGGGAAATCGGGCTCACAGTACAGCAGGGAAGGCCCGCGGAAATGCCGCACAACGTGGTCGATGTGGTCACGCATGGCGCAGGCATTCATGAACTCCTGAGCGGCGGACTCCTCTCGGGTTACCTCCCACTGCGGCAGCGAGAGTGTGTAGTAGAAATCATCCAACTCGATAAGGCAGCGGTTCTTTGCACCGGCAAAGAACTCGATGGAAATCATGTTGCGGAGGCGGGGATGCTTCTCTTCCGTGGGACGACGCTCGGAACAGGTTATATCCCCGGCTATCATGAACCCGGGCCTGGCAGCCAACTCACGCAACATACGGATAACCTGCGCCGCGTCCCTATGCATGGGGCCCGCAGCGTGGTTCTTGAACTCCACTCGGCAGCCGGCGATGTCCCCCAGGCAGTTGCCGCGCATCCGCAGATGCAGAGGCTCCTGCTCATCGACACACCACAGGCGCAGATCGATCAGCTCCTTGATGGAGTTATCAATCACACCGTGTTCAATTAAGGGGGAAAGTCTGGCCAGCATGTACAGAGATCAATGAGGTTGAGGGTTCGGCATATGCGCGGCGAGGGCCTCCACAGCCTCCGGAGCGTTCATCAGCTCCACCACGGCATCCCAGCGCCCCTGCATCAGGGCTTCGCGTGCCTCCTCCGGCATGCGAACGGGCAGGCAGAGTTCGCCGCCGCGCAGGGTCATGTCCGCCAGGCTGAGGGTCCAAGCGGTATCGGGAGCCTGCTCGGTCAGGCGCATGGCCTGCACCAGTGCATCGTGAGAGGCGCAGACGCAGGGCAGGCCGATACCCGTGGAGTTGCCGAAGAAGATCTCCGCGAAGGACTCCGCCACCACGGCAGCGATGCCGGAGCGCTTGATAGCCTGCGGCGCGTGCTCGCGAGAGGAGCCGCAGCCGAAGTTTTCCCCGCCCAGAATGATGACAGCCCCGGCGTGCTGCGGAGCATCGATGGGGTGTCCCTTGCTGCTGCCGTCGGCGTTAAAACGCTCATCGTAGAACATGGTACCGGCCAGCTCATCGAAGGTAATGCACTTGAGGAAGCGCGCCGGGATGATGCGGTCCGTATCCATATCCGCGCCCGGTACGGGAACGGCTTTTCCGATAACTTCTGTAATTTTGTTTAAAGGCATAATCCGGTTTCCTTTCTGTTATTCACCCAATTGAAAGACCTTACGGGCATCGGCCACACAGCCGGTGACGGCAGCGGCAGCGGCCATCACGGGGCTCATGAGCAGGGTGCGGCCCGTGGGGCTTCCCTGGCGGCCCTTGAAGTTGCGGTTGCTGGTGCTGGCGCAGATCTCATCGCCCACCAACTTGTCGGCATTCATGGCCAGGCACATGGAGCAGCCGGGCAGGCGCCACTCGAATCCGGCCTCGCGGAAGATGGCATCGATGCCCTCCTCACGGCACTGCCGGTCCGTCATCTGTGAGCCGGGCACGGCCAGGGCGCGCACGCCCGGGGCTACCTTGTGCCCGCGCAGCAGCGGGGCCACGGCGCGGAAGTCCGTGATGTGACCGTTGGTGCAGGAACCGATGAAGACCACGTTGACGGGCAGGCCCTCGATGGGGGTGCCGGGGCTCAGCTTCATGTACTCCAGCGCGGCGGTGCGTGCCTTGCGGCTCTCCGCATCCGGAGCATCCTCCGGGGATGGGATGACATCCCCGATGCCGATGTTCATGTCCGGCGAGATACCCCAGGTGACGGTCGGTTCGATGTCCTCGGCGCGGAATTCGACCACGTCATCGTACTCGGCATCCGCATCGCTGGCAAAGCTCTTCCAGCGCTCCACGGCGGCATCCCAATCGGCCCCGGTGGGGGCGTAGGGGCGGCCCTTGAGGTAAGCGAAGGTCTTGTCATCCGGGTTGATGTACCCGCAACGCGCAGCACCCTCGATGGCAAGGTTGCAGAGGGTGAGGCGGGCGTCCATGTCCATGGCCTCGATGGTGCTGCCGCAGAACTCGTAGGCATAGCCGAGCCCGCCCTTGGCCCCCAAGCGGCCGATGATGTGCAGGGCCACGTCCTTCGCGGTCACGCCGGGACGCAGGGTGCCCGTCACGCGCACGGCACGGACCTTCAGCGGACTCATGGCGAGGGTCTGGGTGGCGAGGACGTCGCGTACTTGGGTAGTGCCGATGCCCATGGCAATGGAGCCGACGGCGCCGTGCGTAGCGGTGTGAGAATCGCCGCAGACGATGGTCATCCCCGGCTGGGTGATGCCCAGCTCCGGCATCACCATGTGCACGATACCCTGCTGCCCGCTCGGCATGTCGAACAGGCGGATGCCGTGCTCCCGGCAGTTGCGGCGCAACTCGCTGAGCATGGTCGCAGCACGTTTGTCGGCGTAGGGCTCCGTCCTGTCATCCGTGGGGATGATGTGGTCCGGCGTGGCGTAGCAGCGCTCCGGGTGCAGTACGGGTAGCCCCAGCTCCCGCAGCATGGCAAAGGCCTGCGGAGAGGTGACCTCGTGGAGGTAGAGACTGTCGATGAACAACTGCGTCCGACCGTCCGGCAAGGTGCCGACGGTGTGCGCATCCCATATCTTGCGGTACAGAGTTTTACCCATAGCTTCAATGAGACATTCTAGGCGATGCAGGCCGCCGCGTCAAGCTCGCTGACGCATTTTCGGACCACAGAGGGCGCAAAGTGCCCCGGCATGACACGCTTTAGGGCTTCGCCGCAGGGCCGGGGAGGACGGTTGCGGCTTCCGGGGCCGGCTCGCTCCGCAGGTCTTCACGCATGGAGGACCAGATGTAGCGAGTGAACACCACCTTGAGAGCAGCCGTGAGGGGCACGGCCAGCAAGCATCCCACGATGCCGCCCAGCACGACGCTCCAGAACAGGACGGAGAACATCACGGTTAAATCGTGCATCCCGACCCGATTGCCGACCACACGGGGTTGGATAATCCAGCTGTCGAACTGGCTGACCATGACGAAAATACCCGCTACCACCACGGTCATCGTCAGGTCTCCCCAAGTGAACCAGGCCACGAACAGGGCCGGTACGCAGCAGGAGATCATGCCCAAGTAGGGGATGATGCCCAACAGGGCCGCCGCGCCCGCAATGGAGAGCGCATAGGGCAGGCCGACGATTTTCAGCGCAATGGCCAGCAAGACGGCATCGATGAGGCTCACCAGCATTTGCCCGCGCACGAAGGCAACAATGTAGCTGTTGATCTCCTCCAGGGTCTCGACCAGCTCGGTGCGGAACTCGCTGCGACGGATGGGCAGCACATCGTGCCAGTTTTTCTTGATGGAGTCGGCCTCCAGCAGAAAGTAAAAGAGAAACACCGGTACCATGATGACGCCTACCACAAAGAAACCCAAGCCGAAAATGGCGCGGCTGCCCGCCGTGAGCCAGGAGAGGCCCTTGGAAACCAAATAGGCAGAGTTATAATCCAACACAGCCGCCATTTTCTCCGGGTAGCTCAACTCCGCTGCCTCCTCCGGTTTCTTGGGCTTGACTCCCTCCGCTTCCTCGGCCGTGACCACCTTGCGGTAGAGCATATCCACCCCCTGCTGTACCATGCTGTTGTTATTGAGCACATCCGTGCAGGTGGCCATCACCCCGGACGCGATGCGGTGGCGGTCCGCAAAGAGATCCCCCGTGCTCTCGACAATCGGGGGGATGATGGCCCACCCCAATCCGACCAAGCCCCCCAGCGAGATGAACATGACGCTGAGCACGGAAAGCAGGCGATTACCGGTGCGCTTGCGCATTAGCCTCACCAGCGGGTACAGAATATAAGCCAGCGCCGCAGCCACCACCACGGGCAGCAAAACGGGCTCCAACCACACAAAGAGGGCACCCATCCCCCAAATCACCATCACCACAAATGCAGCTATAAACACCAAGGCCAGCAGACTCACCGCCGTCCAACAGATAGCGCGGTGATACTGCGTGGGGTATTCCTGTTGTGTCTTCTCCATGCCCGCTATTCTATCACACAGCACATCGCCTCGGCAAGCCTTTTTTCCTCGCCTCTCTTCATTCCGCGGTCAGGAAGTTCTCGCTTTCTGTTACCACTGCGATTTGGGGTGCGGGCGGGTCTTGACAAGGGGAGAGGGGAGGAGTAAAATGGGGGCGAGATGAAGGCAAAAGAGGAAACCTTGCTGGAGTTGGAGAAGAAGCCGGTGCGGCGGCTTCTTTTCGAGTATTCGCTACCGGCGGTGGTGGGGATGGTCGCGATGTCGCTGTACAACGCGGTGGACAGCGTGTATGTGGGCGCTTGGTGCAGTGCGGCGTGCATTACGGCGATGGCCCTGATTTTCCCCCTGATGAACCTGACGGCGGCTATCGGGACGCTGGTGGGCTTGGGCGGCGCAGCGACCGCCTCGATTACGCTGGGCCTGCAGGAGTACGACAAAGCGCGGCGTGTGTTAGGGCACTGTGTGCTGCTGGGGGTGGGGCTGAGCGTACTCTGCTGCTGGTTCCCCCTCTTTTGGCTGGATGAAATTCTGCTTGCCTTCGGCGCAGATGCCGACACCCTGGGCCCGAGCCGTGACTTCATGCTCGTGATGGCGCTGGGCTACCCGATATTCTGCACCTTCCTGAACCTGAACCACCTGATGCGCGCGAGCGGGTACCCGCACAAGGCCATGGTGAGCCTGCTCATCTCCATGGCGGTGAATGTGGCCGTGGCCCCCATCTACATGAAGATACTCGGCTGGGGCATGGCGGGAGCCGCTGCCGCCACCATCACGGCGCAGACCGTGGGTTTGGTGTGGGTGCTCATCCACTTCCGCAACCGACAGCACGTGCTGCACTTCTGCCGGGGCGACATGTGGAAACTGAACGGCAGCATCGTGCGCCGCATCCTGACGGTCGGCCTGCCCCCCAGCCTGCTGAACCTCGTGGCGTGCGGAGTGGTGGTCTTCTTCAACATGCTCTTCATGCAGCACATCGGCCCCGCCGGTGTGGGGGCCTACGGTGTGGTGAACCGCATCATGTTCATGTTCGTGATGGTGGTGCTGGGCATCACCCAGGGCATGCAGCCGATTGCCGGTTATAACCTGGGACTGGGCGAATACGGCCGCGTGCGCCGCGTGCTGTACTTGGCCATGATGGTGGCCGGCTGCGTCACCCTCACCGGCTTCATCTTGGTGCAACTCTTCCCCCACCCTGCGGTGTACTTGTTTGCCATGAACGACGCCGACCCGAACGCGGCCCGCATCATCGACGCAGCCGAGCACGGCATTCGGCTGATCTCCATCGCCTTCCCCATCGTCGGTCCGCAGATTGTCATCGGACACTTCTTCCAAGCCATCGGGCGCCCCGCCATGAGCATCTTCCTGAACCTCACGCGCCAGCTCATCATCCTGGTGCCCCTGCTCTGCGTGCTGCCGGATCTGTGGGGAGCGGATGGCATATGGCTCTCCCAGACCTGTGCGGATGCCCTCTCCGCAGCCATCTGCTTCCTGGCTCTCTACTTCTTCCTGCGCCACAACCACCTGAGCAAATCTGTTTTCAGCACCAAATAACATGAACACCGTCCCCCTGATCATTGCCACCCGCAACCGACACAAGGCCGAGGAAATCGCCGCCATTCTGCCGCCCTGCTACAGCGTGCACACCCTCGACGAATATCCGGCAGCCCCTGCCGACGTCGAGGAAACCGGCCGCAGCTTTGCCGAAAACGCACGGCAAAAGGCGGAAGCCGTCTCCCGTGCCCTGCCCGGCTTGGTGCTCGCAGACGACTCCGGCCTGTGCGTGGATGCCCTCTGCGGGGCCCCGGGCATTCTCTCTGCTCGCTTCGCCGGCGAGCACGGCAACGATGCCGCTAACAACGCCAAGCTGCTGAAAGAGTTGGCTGCGCTTCCCGCCTGCGCGCCCTACACCGCCCGTTTTGCCTGCGCCCTGAGTCTGGCGGAGGGCGGGCATGAGGTCGCCGCCTTTTACGGCACGGCGGAGGGGCACATCACCCTGCATCCGCGCGGTCTCACCGGTTTCGGGTACGATCCTCTCTTTGTGCCTCTCGGGCATGACGTGACCTTTGCCGAGATGAAACCGGAGGCCAAGAATGCCATCTCGCACCGCGCGAAGGCCCTGCAGCAGCTCGCCGACTACTTGGGCAAGCGCGCCTAACGCAGCTCCAGCACATCCACCTGCGGCGGACAGCAGATGCGCGCCGGCAGGGTACTCACCCCGATACCGGCAGAGGTATACATCGGCTTGCCGGAGGCGCTGCGCGCCATGCCCTTACGCTGCACCTCCGCCGGACGCCCCAGATTCGGGAAGAGCGGACGACCGTTCGGCGCGCAGATTTGCCCGCCATGGGTGTGCCCGCCGATAATGAGATCCGCATCCGCCGGGTACAGACGGAACTCATAGGTATCATGCGCCACGGCCACGAGCGGCGCATCCGGGTTTCGCTTGCCCTCCAGTCGCTTCCCCAAGCCCGGACCGAAAATGCCCACATAGGGAAGCCCACAGAGGTCGATCGCCCGCCCCTCGGCGTTCCAAATGCGCACGGTGTGGTTCTCCAACCCATGCGCCCCGGCCTCCCGCAGGCAGCGGCGCATGTCCGCTCCCCACGCATCCCCGTCGTGGTTACCGCAAACAAAATACACGGGCGCCACCTGCATGAGCGGCTCCAGGTGCCGCGCCACCTCCTCCGGGGACATAGAGGCCTCGTAGTTCAGGCAGTAGCGGTAATCCCCCAGCAGCAGAATGGCATCCGGCTTCTGCTCGGTCAGCAGGCGCACCGCTTTGTCCAAATACTCACCCTCCCACGCCCCGGCGTGCAAGTCTGCCAGAAGGCCCAACCGCACGGGCGAAGCAGCCTCCCCCGCCGGGGACAAGCGCACGCTCTGCTTGGTCAGCCGCAGGTCATACAAACCGCTGCCGGCCCACGCTGCGAGTCCGCCCACCGCAGCCAGTGAAACTGCGGCAGCCATCATCAGGGCGTGGCGGTACTTCATCATATACTCAATTCCAGAGAAATCGGGCAGTGGTCGGACCCCGTAATATCCGCGTGGATGGAAGCCGCCTGCACCTGCGGCATGAGGGAGGGCGACACGCAGAAGTAATCAATGCGCCACCCGACGTTCCGAGCGCGTGCACCGCCGCGGAAGCTCCACCAGGTGTAGGCATCCCGAGCCTCCGGATGCAGGCTGCGGAAGGTATCACAGAAGCCTGCATCCAACAGGGCGGAGAAGCCCGCGCGCTCCTCATCCGAGAAGCCGGCGCTGAAGTGGTTGGCATCCGGTCGCGCGAGGTCGATCTCCTGATGCGCCACATTGAGGTCCCCGCAGAACACCACCGGCTTGACGGCGGCCAGGGAGGCCACATAGTCGCGGAAGGCGGCATCCCACTGCTGCCGATACGGCAGGCGGGCCAGCTCATTCTGCGAGTTCGGGGTGTAACACCCCACCACATAAAACTGCTCGAACTCCATGGTTGCGACGCGCCCCTCCGTGTCATGCTCCGGAATGCCGATACCCAGTGAGGTCGAGAGCGGCTGCACGCGGGAAAGCAGCAGCACGCCGGAGTACCCGGGACGCTGCGCAGGGTTCCAGAGCGCGTGGGGCCAGGCATCCAGCCAAGCGTCCTTCACCTGCTCCGGGCGGGCCTTGATCTCCTGCAGGCAGAGCACATCCGGCGCCAGGGCATCCATCTTCTCCGCCAGCCCCTTGCCGAGGGTGGCGCGGATTCCGTTCACATTCCAGCTGACGAGTTTCATCGCTGCGTATGATAGCAAAGAACGGGGGCGGTGTCAATGCTGCGGTGAGGTCGCGGCCTGCATTTCCTGCATTCGGGCGTCCCAAATCTGCTTGGCAGCCAGAATGGCCTCGCGACTCACGGAGCGGGAGAGCTCCCAGCTCATGGGCATCTCCGGGCTCATGTGGCGGCAGATGAGGCCGAAGAGGTCCATGCAATCCCCGCCGCCGGGGGCCCGGTGATCGCGCGCGGGCCACTGCACATCGTTGATGTGTGCGCCGTAAAGGAAAGGCTGCATGCGGCGCAGATACTGCCCGTGGTCCAGCAGCAGCAGGTTGTGCTTGCGTTGGATGTGCCCGAAGTCGTGCCAGTAGCGCACATGCGGGTCATCGCGGAACTCCTCCAGCAGCGCAGGGAATTCCTCCTCCCCGGGCACCTGCTCCAAGTGACTGCGCCCCTCCACGGCCAGCACCAGGTTCAGCTTGCGGGCTTCCTCCGCCAGGGTATGCAGAGCCGCGAGGGCGCGCTCTTCGTAGATGGGAGCCAGGCGACGGCGACGGCGCACCAGCTCGCCCTTGGCGCGGGCATACTCGCGCGTGCCCAACAAACCGTGCCGCGCCATGCGCTCCAGCTCCTTGGTGCCCTTAAAGCCGCGGAAGAGCTCCACGCTGCCCATGTGCAGCACCACATAGCGGGCCTCCAAACGCGCCGCTACCTGCAGGGTCTCGCGCGTCAGGCGCATGGCGCGGTCCCGCTCCTCCGGCCGGTGCGAGGTGAAGCGGTAGGCATCCGGCACATCGCCCTCCACATCCATGGGCGCGGGACAAAAGTTGTGAACACCCGCCACGCGGATGCGCTTTTCCTCCACCGCGCGGATGATTCCGGGCAGCTTGCTGAGCGGCAAACCGTGCGAGGCCTCGATACACTCGAAGCCCAGCTCGCGGATTTCATCGCAAATAGCCCCGCCGTCCTTGTGGCGGGAGCTGTTCCAACAGGTGGAAAAGACGTTCATCTCCCCCAAGAGTAACAGCCGCCGGGCCGTATAGCAAGTGTTTTGTGCGTGCGCACCATGCAAATCGAGCCCCCCGAGAGTACAGCAGTCCGGCCCTCAGGCCACGGATGGCACAGATAAACGGAACCTTACTCGGCATCTGTCGTTTCCTGCTTCATTTTACATTGCGAAATTATTGTCATAAAATACGAATTCACTTGACGTAACTGTTTTAACGTTCCATAATTCTCCCATGAAAAAGCCTTGTCTATTCCTTCGCGTCCTGTGTATCGTCTGTCTGCTGATGGGAAGCTCTTTTTCTGCCCGTGCAGACGTTGACTATATGTCTGTTCCTCCGGAGTTGATTCCGTCCCTGGAGAGCAGAGTGAAAGAGGGCGATCCGCAGGCCGCCTACGCGCTCGCCATCGGATACCGGAACGGCCACGTGAAGCCGTTCAATGCGAAGCGTATGCTTGAACTGGCCCACATGGCTAATCTGGGAGGCTGCCGAAAAGCAGACCTTCTATTAGCCAAGATATACTGTGCCGGATGCCCGTGGGAAATCCCT
>SFDX01000035.1 GCA_004557455.1 Akkermansia muciniphila
GTACGATAACATCGGCAACCGCCTCACGGCACAGGAAGCGGAGGAACAGACAGCCTACACGGCTAACAACCTGAACCAGTACACTGCGATTCAGGAGGGGGCGGCAGAGGCCTTCGTTCCGAGCTACGACGCCGACGGCAATCAGACCCAGGTGAAGACCTCCACGGGCATTTGGACGGTGACCTACAACGCCGCGAACCGCCCCGTCGTCTTCGTATACGAGGCCACGGGTACGGTCGTGGAATGCAGCTACGACTCCTCCGGCCGCCGCGCCACGAAGAAGGTAACGGTGAACGGCACGGTGACCCTGCATCAGCGCTACATCTACCGGGGCTACTTGCAAATCGCTTGTTGCGACCTTACCCGCACGGCACACCCCTGCCTCTGGCTCATCACCTGGGACCCGACGCAGCCCATCGCCACCCGCCCGCTGGCCATCCAGAAGGACGGCACGTGGTACACCTACGGCTTCGACCTCACCAAGAACGTGACGGAGGTATTCACCACCACCGGCTACATCGGCACGGCATACACCTACACCCCCTACGGTGCTGTAAGCGCAAGCTGCAACGTCACCCAGCCCATCCAATGGAGCAGTGAGTACCATGATACGGAGCTCGACCTCGTCTACTACAACTACCGGCACTATAACCCGGCAGATGGAAGATGGCTGAGACGGGATCCCATGGGTGAGGTCGGGGATTATAATATTGTATGGAATGACATCGTAGGTAGAATCGACTATTTGGGGCTCCTGGCGATTATGCACTGTACGCATTACGCTGATGATTCAATGTCTTGTTTCCTGTATCTATATGATGGCTTGTGTTCCTGTGAAAAATGCAGGAAGAAAGCAGGAAATCTTCGTAATGCTAAAACGAAGAAGGAATTAAGCATGAGTGTGCGGAAACTTGTATTCTGCGCCTTCGCCAATCAAGAGAATCCCAATAGTATAACCCAGGAAACGATAGGGCCTATTTATACTAATTTTGGAAAGCAGGCGGAAGACAGCATGATTCCGACAGATTACTCCATTTATAGAGTCTTACCTAAGCCATCGGGAGGTGATGTAGACATAAGAAATGAGAAAGGAGATACTATTTATCACAAGGGAACACCTTCTCCAACGGCGTTAAATAAAAGTCTGCCCGGGAGTTTGTGTGGGTCTCCATCCGATAAAGATAAATCACGGACTAGTATTAGAATTCATCAAATGGGACTCTCAAGAGGATGCATTACTATCGGGAGCGAATTATATGACAATTCGACAAAAAGGCGCATTCCGTTAGTCGATCCTAAAACAGGGGAGGGTTATATTGAGAAAGTTATGAATTTCCATAAGGATTGCGGTGGATTCTATCTAATGATAGAAAATTCCGAAGAGCCTGTGCCATCGGAGCTTAGTACCCGCAGGAGAGATTTGGCAGAGAAGTCTGTCTATACCCCAGGAATTGCTCGCAGCTATGGCAGACAAGCATTGGTTTTAATCCCTTCATCGTATATAAGGGAATCAGGCATAGATTATGACAGATTTTTAAGGGAGTAACTTACTATGTTTCGTGATTATATGCACTGTCTTTGTGTTCTGATGAAAGTATCTATTTCAATCATTCCGATCACTTTCCTTCTCTTGTCATGCTCTTGGGAAAATGGGTCGAATTTTCAAGAGTCAACTACAGAGATGATGAAAGAGATGCAGATGCACGATGCTGCGGTCAGGGCAGTTATGGCCGGATGTTATGAGCCGCTCGAGTTGACTCTTTCGGAAGAGCAGAGGGAGGAACTCGCAGAATGCATTGTGCACTCCGTAAGCTGGAGGAAAGTGACTAAGGCGGAGGGTTATATGCTCAAAAATGATCTCCATGAAGTATATGATCTAATGCCCTACCCAGCTCTGTGGGATTCAGATGACTCCTTCGTAGAGAGAGTCTGGATCCCTTATATTGTCAGGGTCTGTGCAGACCCCGAAATCGTTGCTTTTGCAAAGGGCAAGGGGGGGGCGCTGTTGAAGAAGAGTGGAATTTTTGACTTTGTTGCGAGATATTACATTCAGGTTCATCCCGAAGAAAGAGACGGTTGGGATTTTCTGTGGTATTTCTCTTCTGTGGCGTGCGAGGAAGCTGACTATTGTGCTGTTATCAAGAGGGTAATCAGGGAACAGCGTCTGGATAGGTTTGCATACGGCAAGAGGTTAAAGTCCCTCCTTGCCCCCCTCAAGTGGCGTCCTAATAACGGGCGTTGTCTGAATTGAACGACCGCTCCGGGGTATGGTGTGCTCGCTTTTTCGGACACACCACACATCATAAGTCGAGTAATTGTAATTATTTCACGCATGCCAATTTTGTTATGAAATTAAAATTCGTCAAAAATTTCCGGATAGGATTGATTGCCGTACTGATTTCCATCCTCGTGATATTTATACTCACAGGGGTGAGAGAAACGGACGTACGAGCTGCATCTGCTGAGCAACCGCAGCAAGAGAAGCCGAAGGGCGGAGAGAAGGAGCCGGTGGAGGAAATGAGGGTTTACCTGTGCCCATTGCCGGGGGGAATGGAAGCCCCTATTCCCGTCTACCGGAAAAGGGCCGTCAAGTACATAACGGAGGCTGATATTGTTGCTGAGATTGATCGGGTCGATGTTTCCCAACAGCATCTACCGAACGGGGAGGCCGATCGAATGGAGTGGACCTATCATATCAAAAATCTGAGAAAAGGTACTCTGCCACCCGGGGTAACTGCCTTTTGCTTATCGTTGTCTCCGCAAGAGAAACACTGCGAGGGAAGAGCTTCCTTCGATGGAAGAGGTTGGCTCCGGGTGAAGCACAACCAATTGTCCGGGGAAGTAGACAGCAAGGGGCGATTGCGGATCCTGCCGGATTGGATTTATGAGGAGTTTAATTTTGCTTACGGTCATGACGTGGACCGATTGATTGATCAACTCTTGCCACCGGACGGCACTGAAGCGGACAAGCCGAACGCTCCTTCCGAGAGTAATACGGAAGCAGATAACGGAAATATGGGAGGCGAGAAAATAGGCACACAGGATGACAACGAGGAGGAAAAATTGATATGGACTTATCCGAATCTCCTCGTGAATCCCTGCGCTTGTTATTATTTCAATGATGATATCCCCGGTTTACGCAATCATATTTCAAACTCAAAGGCTATTATCGAGGTGGATCGAATCGTTTTCACAGAGAAGTTCATTCCGGAGACAAAGGAAAGGATCACTGAATACGAATTTCATATAAAGAATGTAAGGAAAGGCTTATTTCCGGCAAATGCCACTGCGTGTTATGTAACCTGGAAATCTTCCGATCAATATGAAGGGCGGAGCTCCTATGAGGGCAAATACTGGCTTTTGTTGGAAAACGGAGCAAACGGAAAAGAGGTAGACGCAGACGGCAGAGTGAGGGTTTCGCTCCGAGGTATCGGGGACCTTATATACGGATACGAGACGGACGCCTTAATAGAAAAGTTGCTGACTCAGCAAGAGATTAGTTCGGAGGAGAAATTACCCGAAACCCCGAGGGGACACCGAGAATGCTCATCTGCTCATGCGGAATGAATATACGGCGCTCCGTCTTCGTCATGATCGGCAGAATCGCGAAAACAACCCACACATTCTTAAGGCGTGTTCAGACCTCGGGACACGCCTTATTCTGCTACGCAGCCCTGAATGCCGACATCGATGCCCGCACATCAATAAGCCCGGAGCACCTTCTGCTGCCCGGAGTTTCTTCTGCCATGGATGACAGCAACAAAATGGATCCCGAGTCCACGTGGCCGGTATGGTGTTCCACCATTTTCCACCTCAGCCGAAATACCTACAAGATACTGACCGCATACGGTGCCTCCCCCCTGCGGGATGGAGCGAGGGAACGAAGCTCGAGCCGTCTTTTTGTGCCTGTTCTGCATTTTAGGCTTGCGGGGCGGCGGGCGGTGTGCTAGGCTTTCCCTTGCTATGGAACCGGAATCACCTCACCTAAGGGGCTGCCTCGTCGTCTTCGAGGGAATCGACGGCACGGGGAAGTCAACCCAGATTGCCTTGCTGGCCAAACATTTGCGCGCCTGCGGGGTTGACGTCATCACAGATTGCGAGCCGACGCACGGCCCTTGGGGCATGCGGGTGCGGCGCGCGGCCCGGGCCGGGGAGCGCCTCGGCATCGACGAGGAGATTGAGTGCCTGCTGATGGACCGTCGGGAGCACGTGCGCAACGTGATCGAGCCGGCGCTGGCCGCGGGCAAGTGGGTGTTGCTGGACCGCTACTATATGTCCATGATGGCTTACCAGGGCGCGGGCGGGGCAAATGTGGAGGAGATACGGGAGATGAACGAAGAGTTCGCCACGGTACCGGATCTGGCGCTGTGGCTGGACCTGCCGCCGGAGGTGGCGCTGCACCGGGTGGCGGACCGCGGTTTGGGGCGGGATGCCTTTGAGAACGAGGCCTTTCTGGCCGCCTGTGCCGACATCTACGGCAGTCTGGAGATGCCCTGGTGGCACCGCGTGGATGCCGATGACAGCGTGCAGGAGGTGCAGGCACGCATCCGCAGAATCGTGCGCGAGGAACTACAGATTTAGCAAACGACCATGAGCGCCGGGGACGGAAGAGAAGGCAAGGTACGCGCCGGGCTGGCCAAGGCCCGGCTGGGGGGCAATTTGGCCGGCAAGAGCCTGCCGCAACAGATAATGACCATCGCCGCCTGGCCGCTGCTGGAGCAGGTGCTCAGCTTCATCTGCACCTCCACCTCCCTCTTCCTGGCGACCCACCTGAATACCCCGCCGGAGGAGACGACGGCCATCACCGCCGGCATCGGCGTGACCGGTTATGTGCTGTGGCTGGGCTTTTTGATTCAAAGCGGCGTGGGCATGGGAGCCACGGCCCTCGTGAGCCGCATGACGGGGGCCCGCAAGTTCGGGGAGGCCAACTATTATACCAACCAAGCTTTCTCGCTGGGCCTCCTCTCCGGCCTGGTGGCGGCGGTGCTGATGTGGTGCACCACGGGCCCGCTGGTGCGGCAGGTGCTGGGGCTGCAGGCGGCGGCGGCGGCCGTGGCGGATGAGTACATGAACATCGCCTCCTGGGTGGCCGTGTTCTCGGGTATCATCTTTGCCGTGAATGCGGCCCTGCGCGGGTCCGGGGACACCCGCACACCGTTTTATGTGATGCTGGTGATGGATGGGCTCAACATCGTCTTCAGCCTTATCTTCACGCAGGTATTCGGTCTGGGGGTGCCGGGGCTGGCCTGGGGGCTGATCTGCGGCACGGTCTCGGCGGTATTGCTGCTGATGTGGGTGCTGGGGCGGCGCTCGGCGCAGATGCACCGGCTGCTGAACGGGCAGTTGTTGGATGCGTACGCGGCCTCCCGCGGGGAGGATTACCGCCCGCCGCTCTACTTGGAGGCCCCTGCCCTGCGGCCCTGCCGGACGGCCATCCGGCGCATCCTCTCCATCGGCCTGCCCCAGTCCGTCGAAATCGGCGGCATCTGGGTCATCCAAATCATCGTTCTGGCGGTGATTGCGGACATGGGAGATGCGTATGTCGGTGCTCAGAACATCGCCATCCGCATCGAGTCCATCAGCTTCCTGCCCGGCTTTGCCATCGGTATGGCGGGGGCGGCCCTGGTGGGGCAGTACCTGGGTGCGGGCAGTGTGCGCATGGCGCTGCAAACCATCCACCGCTGCACGCTCTATGCCGTTATTTTCATGGGCTGCATGGGGCTGGTGTTCTACTTTTTCGCCGGTTTCTTTGTCGATATCTTCGCCTCGAATGCCGCTGCGGTGCATGCGGTAGCGGAGCCCGTGGTGCGGCTCTTTGTGGTGATGGAGCCGGTGTATGCGGGCATGCTGCTGCTCAAGATGTGCCTGCGCGGCGCGGGGGACACGCGGCGGGTGATGTGGGTGTCGTACGGCGGCATGGGCTTTTTCCGCGTGGTATGCCTGCTGGTGTGGGCGCACCTGTGGCCGAATACGCTGACCCTGCACGGCATTTGGCTGCTTTTTGCGGTGGATATGGCGGTGGAGTTTTGGGTGCTGCGCCGCTTGGTGAGCGGCATGGGATGGGCGCGACGGCGCGTCTGAGTCGCACGGGGCTTGCTTTTTGCGCGCGGCTCTGCTATAATCCCCCAACGTTTTATCCCAAACAATCAGTATGAGTGATCCTGCATTGAGTCCGGAGCTGGTGCGCGCGGCCCTCACCACGGTGAAATACCCGGGGTTCAGCCGCGACATCGTTTCCTTCGGTCTGGTTAAGAATATCGATGTCAGCCCCGAGGGCGCCGTTACGGTGAAGCTCCTCGTGGAAAGCAAGAATGCCGATGTGCCCCGCTACATCTACGAGAATGTGATGGGCGTGATCAAAGAGCTGCCCGGCGTTAAGAAGCTGGATGTGGACATCGAGCACCACGCGCCGCAGCCCAAGGCCGCAGCCAAGAGTGACGACCCCGCAGACTGGAAGTCCTCTGTTCCCGGGGTCAAGCACGTCATCGCCGTAGCCTCCGGCAAGGGCGGCGTGGGCAAAAGCACCGTTTCCGCCAACCTAGCCGTGGCGCTTGCTCAACTGGGCTATCGCACCGGTCTGTTGGATCTGGACATCTACGGGCCGTCCATGGCGCTGATGTTTAATACCAAGGAGCGCCCCGGCTGTTCGGATAAGGAGCAGTTCCTGCCGGTGGAGACACAGGGCATCAAGCTGCTCTCCATGGGACTGCTGGTGGATGAGGCGGCCCCCGTGGCCGTTCGCGGCCCCCTGGCCACACGCTATGTGCAGCAGTTCCTGCGGGATGTCGATTGGGGTGGTCTGGACTTCCTGATTCTGGACATGCCCCCGGGCACAGGTGACATTCAGCTTACCATCGTGCAGACTGTGGACTTGTCGGGTGCCGTTATCGTGACCACCCCGCAGGAGGTGGCCCTCATCGATGCCCGCAAGGCGGTGGGGCTCTTCAACCGCGTCAACACCCCCATCCTGGGTATCATCGAGAACATGAGCTACTTTGTCTGCCCGAGCGATGGGTTGGTCTACAACATCTTCGGCGAAGGCGGCGGCGAGCGCGAGGCTGCTAAACTCGGCGTGCCTCTGCTCGGCAAGGTTCCCTTGGACATTCGGACGCGCGCCTGCGGTGACGAAGGCCACCCCGTTGCTCTCGATGACCCCGGGCAGAGCCGCGTCTCCGCCGCATTCCGAGGCATCGCCTCTACCCTCGCCTCCGTCCTCGGAGAGTAACCCCTCCCCTGCGCCCACTGCCGCCCTGCCCCGGCAGTGGGCCTTTCTCCGGCGTCCGGCCTTCCGGGGCACCGGGTTATTTGTCGCTGCCCTTATCCTCGTCGTCCGATTCCTCGTCCTTGTAGGGATCGCCGAACTCTTCCTCCAGCTTCTCCCTGTTTTCCTCCGCATTCTCGATGGCCGCCAACGCCTCCAATATGTTATAAAAAGCATCCTCAGTTCCGCGCGGAGGATGCATCATCAGAAGCACAATCTCCGAAAGTCTGCTGATGTACTCGATGTCCGGGTCCTCCGCTTCATTACAGCGTTCTAGGATGTCCTGAACTCTATCCGCGACACAGAACATGCGGTCTTCCGAAATATGTGAAGTGAGATTAGAAATCACCGCCAGTGCCTTATAGGTACACCCCTCGCCCTCCTCGCCGATGCTTACCAAGCGTTTGGCTGCCTTCAGGCGCTCCCGCACGGGATACATGTTCATCCTGGCCTGGACCAGCTGCCGCTTGATCTTCATTTCGCCCGTCAACTGATCCGCGTAGGAAATAGTCTCCATGAACATCTTAAAATCCTCGTCCGTAATCTCGTATTTCTTCTTCATAACAGTGTTGGGTTATAGGGTTTCTTCGGCACGCCCTCCCGGTTACCCCCGGTTTCACGTGCGTGAGGAGTATTATCTCACACCCCGGGTGAGTTCGTCAAGCCTTTTTTTGCAAAAAAGGGCAATTTTTTATGCAAAAGGCAGCAAAAAGTGCATCAAATCGCCAAAAGACGTGCCGCAAACATCGGGTTCGGCACAGGAAGGAACGGGAGCAGAGCTATGCGAAAGAAAGACGAGACTTCTCATCGCCGTGGCCAAAGAAGCCGAGAATCGGCTGACCACGGAATAAAAGGAATTTTGGAAGAGGTAGTATCGTGCCGAGCTCGGTGCAGACTTCACACTGCCGTGGTATGAGAACCTGAGGGGATGATGACCGCGGAATAAAGGGAATTTTTGGAGAGTATGCGGTATGCTTAGCTCGGTTCAGAATTCGTGCCGCCGAAATAGGAGGTTTCTTGGATATTTTTTGATAAAATTCTAAAGCTACCTACCATGAATTCGCTCCGAAGTCTTGCCGAGGTTCCGAAGGCCAATCAGTCTCCGAAAATTCCTTTTATTCCGCGGTCCGCAACCTCTCGCTCTCTACGGCCACGGCGGTCAGAAGTCTCCTATTACGTCTGCATGGCTCTGCTGTCCGTTCTCCCCCCTTATTCCGCGGTCCGCATCCTCTCGGCTGCTACTCAACACAGCGGTAAGCAGTCTATCTCCCCCGCTGTTCGGCTCTGCGTCTGTCCATTCCCCTCCGCCGGAGCCGGGGTCAGAGGGAGCGGCGGCCTTGGAGGGCGTACATGAGGGTGACGGCGTCGGCGTGTTCGAGTCCGGAGCCGGCGGGCATGCCTTGGGCAAGGCGGGTGACCTTGCAATCGAGGCGGGAGAGCTGGTCGGCCAGGTAGAGGGCGGTGGCTTCGCCGTCTACATCGCTGCCGACCGCGAGAATGACCTCGCAGCCCGGGCGGCGGCGGATGCGATCGAAGAGGCGCGGGAGGTCCAGGTCCTCCGGCATGACTCCTTGGAGGGGGGAAATTTTGCCGCCGAGGCAGTGGTAGAGGCCACGGAACACGCCGCTGCGCTCGATGGGCAGCACATCCGTAGGCTGCTCCACCACGCAGAGGAGGTCCGACTCCCGCTCCGGGTCCGAGCATGCGATGCAGAGCTGCCCCTGCTCGGCAAAGAAACCGCACTCCGGGCAGAGCGAGACCTGCTGCGAGGCCTCTGCGAGAGCGGCGGAGAGAGCCTGCGCCTCCATGCGGCCCTGTTGGAGGAACCAGAGCGCGAGCCGCTCCGCCCCCCGGCGCCCGACACCGGGCATGCGTTTGAGGCGCGCGATAAGCTCCTGCGCGGCGGGTGGATAATCCTGCTGTTTCATGCGGAGGGAGAACGTTGCAGGCGGAAGAAAGGAATGAAGGTGGTACACACCCACAGCAGCAGCACACAGAGCAGCGGCGCGGCCATGTTCAGCACGCCGTCCCAGAACACGCACATCAGCCCCGGCAGGGCCAGCGCCGTGCACGCCGCCAGCATCAACTGCGTACGCCCTATCCAACTGCGCGCCCGCATCATCACCGCCCCGAAGTACAGCGTAATCCCCATGCAGATCAAGTACGTGGGCAGCGGGTCCAATAACTCCACCTGCACCGCCTCCGCCTCCATGTAGAAAGGCGGCCCGCAGAGCAGGCGGATCTGGTGCAGCTCGATCCGGTAACAAAGCCCGCTCACCATCGCCACGGTGGAGAGAGTAAGCACGAGCAGGCAGAGCACGAGCCAACGCAGCAGTGCCCGATCCCCCCGAGCAAGCTGCTGCGACGGCGTGCAGAGACGCCGCAGACGGGCTGCGCCCCGGCCCAAGAAGCCCAGCGCAGCCCGCATGGTAGCGGCAGGTTTCACAACTGCTGCGTATCAGGCCTCGAAGCGCTGCACAATGATGGAAGCATTGTGCCCGCCGAAGCCGAAGGAGTTGCTCAGGGCCACATTGACTTGCTTGGCACGGCCCACGTTCGGGCACACATCCAAGTCACACTGCGGATCCTGGTTCTCAACGTTGATGGTCGGGGGAATGAAGTTATCCTGAATCGCCATCACGCAAGCCATCAGCTCAATACCGCCGGCGGCACCGAGGAGGTGACCCGTCATCGAC
The DNA here is from genome assembly GCA_004557455.1 of Akkermansia muciniphila. Lineage (GTDB taxonomy): Bacteria > Verrucomicrobiota > Verrucomicrobiia > Verrucomicrobiales > Akkermansiaceae > Akkermansia > Akkermansia muciniphila_D. The sequence continues at coordinate 9,958 of SFDX01000035.1, forward strand.
TTGGTGGAGCTGACGACGAGGCCGTTCTTGGCGTAGTCACCGAAGGTGCGCTTGATGGCCTTCACCTCGCACACATCGCCCATGGGGGTGGAGGTGCCGTGCGTGTTGATGTAGTCCACCTGCTCAGGCTTGAGACCGGCGTGATCCAAGGCCATCTGCATGCAGCGGCTGGCGCCCTCGCCCTCCGGCAGCGGAGAAGTCAGGTGGTAGGCATCCGAGCTGAGACCGTAGCCGGTCACCTCCGCCAGAATGCGGGCACCACGAGCCTGCGCGTGCTCCAGCGTCTCCAGCACCACCACACCGGCACCCTCGCTCATCACAAAGCCATCGCGCCCGGTATCATAGGGGCGGGAGGCCGCAGCGGGGTCATCGTTGCGGGTGGAAAGAGCCTTCATGTTGGCGAAACCGGCAATGCCGATGGGCAGGATGGAAGCCTCCGCGCCGCCGCAGATCATCACGTCCGCATCGCCGAACTTCATGATGCGCCAAGCCTCACCGATGGAGTGGTTGGAGGTAGCGCAGGCGGTGGAGATGCTCATGTTCGGGCCGCTGAAGCCGTACTCCATGCTCACCATGCCGGAAGCCATGTTCGTGATGAGGTAGGGAATGCAGAAGGGGGACACGCGACGCGGACCGGACTTGACGAGCGTCTCGATGTTGGTGCTGGTAGTGCCCAAGCCACCGATGCCGGAGCCGATCATCACACCCACGCGCTCCTTGTTCACCTTCTCCGGGTCCAGCCCGGCATCCTCCAGAGCCATGGCAGCAGCCCCCATGGCGAGCTGCTCAAAGCGGTCGCAACGGCGCACGGTCTTGGGGTCCTTCTTGAAGTAGGGCGCGGGGTCAAAGCCGCGCACCTCGCCGGCAATCTGCGAGGCAAAGGGAGAGGGATCTATGCTCTCGATGCGGGTGATGCCGGAGCGACCGGCCTTCATGCCCTCCCACGTCTCGGCAACACTATTGCCCAAGGGGGACAAGACACCCATACCTGTAATTACAATACGTCGGTCTGTCATAGCTGTGTGGAGAGTGTAGCCTGTTCCACGATTGAAGTCAAGCACAAATTCGCATTCCCGCATGCGTACGCGGAAAAAAACGTCCCTCCCTCAATTCCGGCGCACCGAATCGAGGCTCCCTATCCTCTCTTCCGGCCCGGCAATCATTCCGGACGTATCGGGGGTGCGTCACCGGTATAGTGTTTAAGTCCGCTGCGCCTTGGGCGACCCCTGCCCCGTGGCGTAGGGGGCAAAACGCAGGCTTTGAGAAAAGTTTTTTCTGACGGCGGGGATTTTCCGAAAAAAAAGCTTGCATCACGATGATGTTTTGTGCTAAGCTCCCTGAAAGTATCGGAGCATCTTTAATACGCGTATGAGAACACATCATTTACAGATTGTCGGTCTTTTGCTTTCTGCCGTGGCATTCGGTGAACCCGAGCTGCCGAAGCAGGGTGTGGTGATGGAGGTTTGGGACAACATCAAGACCGGGAAGGTGTCAGAGTTGTTGACGGCGGCCTCCAAACGTCCTGCCGATGCCGTATACATCAGAAAAGCGATTGATGAATTCGGAGCGGGTAAGGATAACTTCGGGGCTCGCTTTTCGGCCTGGCTGACCGTGCCGCGCACCGGTGAATATGTGTTTTATATGGCGGCGGATGATTCTGCGGAGTTGCTGCTGAGCACGACGGAGGATGCCGGTGATTTACAGAAGGTGTGCGAGGTGAAGTCCTATGTGCCGCGTCACCAATTCGCTCCGGGCCGGGCTTCCCGGAAAATCCACTTGGTCCAGGGCAAGAAATACGCGCTGGAGCTCAATTACAAGGAGGCTCTCCGCACCGATCATGTGGCACTTGCTTGGGAGGGGCCGGGGGTGCCGAAAGGCATCATAGCGGATGAGTATTTCATTCCGCGCATCAATGATGCGCAGCGCAAGCTGTGGCAGCAAACGATCGCACAGGAGGCGCGCTGTAAGGAGTTGCTGAAAGCTATGGGAGAGCAGAAGCCTGACGATCTGATGCCGTGGCTGAATAAGCTCCCCAAGAAAGATTTGCAGTCTCTGGATGCCGCGTTGGGTAAAATTCAGGCGAGCATCGCTGCGGAGGGGCCTGAAAAAATCCGCAAGGAGATGCGGCCCTATGCTGAAATTGCGGCAGGTGTCAAGGCTTCGCCCGACACTCCGGTAACCAACCCCGTGGCCAAAACCCTGCTCCAACTGGAGGAGGCGTGGCTGAAATCTCTTCCGCACGACGAGTTGGTCAAACTCGGGGCGCACCGCTTGGCTCCCTCGTTGGGTGAAATCGGGCCCGGTGCCAAGGTGTGCAGCGTCTCTCTGAGTTTGAATTCCTCCGGTGATAAATGGCGCGAGGAACATGTATCCATGGGGTTGTATGCTGCACCCGGTAAGCCGGTGAAGGTGACGATTCCGAAGGAGTTGGCTTCCAAGAAATTGTCAGTGCAGGTGGGGCATCACTTCCCGGAGAAGAACAAGCCGCTCATCAGCATGCCCGGTACCACCCGCACCTTTGAGTTGAAGGATGCTACGACCACCTTTGTCACGCCGCACGGTGGCCTTATGCTCCTGCGGGTGCCCAAGGATGTAGAGCTGAAGAAGGCCTCCGTTGTTGTTGACGGTGCCTTGCGTGCGCCGCGTTTCGTGCTGGGCAAGGATACGGATGCGGATTGGGAGAAGCTGAAGCAAGCCCCCGCTCCCTGGGGCGAGCTGGTGAGTGAGCACATCATATTTATTGCCCCCGCCGACGTGTTGCGCAATGTGAAGAACCCCACCGAGGTGATGACGTGGTGGAATGCGAACGACCGTGACCTGGAGGACTTCTACTCCTATTATCCGAAGCTTCCTTTCCGCATGCACTCCGGCTATTACGCGGAGCAGGGTCTCTCTTACTGGCCCTTGCATTGGGAGCCGAAGAACATAGCTTATCTGTTTAACATGGAGGCCATGCGCGCCAAAAACGCCGCACTGTTCCTGCATGAGCACGGCCACCATTGTGATTTCGGGGAGATGGAGCTTTCGTTCTGGGGTGAGTCTACCACCAACTGGGGCGGCTATTACCTGAAAGCCAGAAAGGGCAAGGCCTTTGACTGGAAAGATTCCCATGAGACGCACCTGCAGCGCCTGTTCGATGTTAATGACAAGGGGATTCAGGAAATCATGCAGGATAAATGGTACAAAATCAATACCAAGGGAACGCACCATTGGTCATACCCCATCACCACCATGATGGTTGGTTATGCCGAGGAATTCGGTTGGGATAAGATTAAGGCCACCATCAAGCGTCTGCGTGACAAGGAAGGCCCCATGTACCAGTGGAGCTTCGTGCAGAATGCAGATGCGGACCAAGCCAAGATAGACCGTTACCTGATTGGTTTGTCGGAGGCCGCCAAGCGAGATGTTCGCCCCTATTTTGCGCATTTCAAGATGTTCCCCTCGGACGGCGCCGCTCGCCATCTGGATCAATTGAAACTGCCCAAGTGGGACCTCACCTATCTGTCCACGCAAAAGAAACTCAATACCAAAAAGAACACGCCTTTGTCTATTGAATGCGGTAAAGATGCGTTGCTCAGTTTTGCGCAGAAGCCCGGTATCAAATGGGCTCCTACCTCTCGGCGGGGCGGTAAGGTAAGCTTCAAGGGCGGAGATAAGGCCGTCTACACTCCCAAGGCCGGCTTCACCGGAGTGGATGTTCTGACCTATGAACTCACCAATGAACACGGCAAGGGTGTCAAGAAAACAATTGAAGTGATTGTGAAATGATGTAATCGGGCAGCGGGCTTGGATTTTCACTCCTGCCTGATTGTCCTCGCCGTTCGTTTCTTTCCCTGCACGGGCGCATTCTGTAAGCATCGCAGAATGCGCCCGAAAACTTACCCGGACATGCGCTGATCGGGATACCCGGCCCTGTCTGTAAATGCCGATCAGCTCCTCGCTATTCTCGCGCTTTCATTTACCGATGATTCCGCGCCCTCCCAAAGCCGCATTGCAGCCGCGCCTACTTCGAGCGGAAGCGCCGACAGGGAAAGTACGCAGCAGGAGAATCCTCGGCAAGCGTCATTTTTGGGGAGCTTTCCCGCTGCGGTTTGTCAACAGAAAAATGCGGCGACGTGCACATTTTGTTGGAGAACAATTCCCTTCTGCGCCCCAATTTGTCAACCTCTCTCCCGGAAAATTAATCCCGCGACGTGCTTGAAAACGAGATCAGCATACCCGATTTTGCACGCCGGATTTGACGGAGTGCCGAAAAAACAGGACTTCGGGCAAGCAAAGGTATTGACAAAAGGGGGGCGCGGGAGTACTCTTTTTGGCGCTATGAGTTCTGAATACGTACTTCCTACATACGGTCGCGCGCCGCTTACGCCGGCGAAGGGTGAGGGATCCTACCTGTACGACACGGAGGGGCGACGCTATGTGGACTTCTGCTGCGGGATTGCGACCTGCTGTCTGGGGCATTGCTACCCGGCGGTGGTGGAGGCCCTCTGCAAGCAGGCGCATACGCTGATGCACTGCTCGAACCTCTACCGCGTGGAGGGACAGGAGGAGCTGGCAGAGCTCATTGTACGCGAGATCGTGGGCATCCCCGGTCGCGTCTTCTTCTGCAACTCCGGCGCGGAGGCGAATGACGGCATCATCAAGGTTGCCCGCCGCTTCGGCCACCGCCGCCCGCAGGCGGATGGCTCGCCGCGCTACGAGGTCATCACGTTCAACAAGAGTTTCCACGGCCGCACCCTCGGCTCCATGGCCGCCACGGGACAGAAGAAAATCCAGATTGAGTTCGACCCGATGCTCGTGGGCTTCCGCTATGTGGACTTCAACGACATCGAGGCCCTGCGTGCGGCCATCAGCCCCATCACCTGCGGCATTCTGCTGGAAGCCGTGCAGGGCGAGGGCGGCGTCAACCCCGTGCAGCCGGAGTTCCTGCGCGCGGTGGCGCAGCTTTGCCGCGAGAAAGACCTGTTACTGATGATGGACGAGGTACAGTGCGGATTCTGCCGCTGCGGGACCACGATGGGCTGGAAAGCCGTCTGCCCGGAGGTGGAGCCGGACTTGGTGTCCTGCGCCAAGGGCATCGGCGGCGGCTTCCCCATGGGCTGCTTCTGGGTGAGCAACCGCGCCATCGATGACGCAGGCACGGAGCTTTCCTCCATCATGGGCCCGGGCTCGCACGGCTCCACCTTCGGCGGCACACCGCTGGCCTGCGCTACCTCGCTGGCCGTGGTGCGCGAGCTGCTGGCGCAGAACCTGGCCGAGCGCGCCAAGCGACTGGGCGAGGAGGTAAAGCGCGAGGTGGAAAGCTGGGACCTTCCCTGTGTGGAGGGCGTGCGCGGTCTGGGCCTGCTGCGCGGCGTGGGCTTGCGCCGGGGCTCCTTCACCGTACCGGAGGGCAGCACCCCCGCCGCCTATGTGAACAACCTTTGCCGCGAGGCCGGCCTGCTGGCCTGCCCCGCCGGGGAGGACACCCTGCGCCTGATTCCCGCCCTCAACATACCGGAGGAGACCCTCCGCGAGGGCCTGGGCATTCTGCGCAGCGTGCTCACCCGCTTGGCCTGATGACAGGCCGCACCCTGCCCCCGAGGCAAAGCCGGAAAAACGGCATGCAGCCCCCGCTGCCGCAATTTCCGCTTGCCCGGGGGCCTTTTTTGTGGCAGAATGGGGGGCATGCTTCACAGGGGATTTTTGTTGATGATGGCTCTTGTTGCCGTACTCTGCTGCACGCAGTGCCAGCAGGAGGCCTCCCTGCGCACGCCGCGCGCCGTGCGCTTTGTTCCGGACCCGCGGGCCATCGTTCCCCGCAGCATGACCAAGCTGGCGCGCGAGGCGAACATCAAGGCCCGCATCCTGCCCCGCAACTCTCCCCAACGCCGCGCCGCCAAGCGGCTCAACCCGCGTTTCATCACCATCCACAGCACCGCTAACCACGGTTCTACCTCCACCGCCATGCAGCACTCCCGCGCCCTCTGCAACGGAGCTTTCACGGACCGCTCGTGGCACCTGACGGTGGATCAGTTCATGGTGGTGCAGAACCTACCCCTCACCGAAACAGGCTGGCACGCAGGCAACGCTGCCGGTAACAGAAACTCCATCGGAATCGAGATGTGCGAGAGTGAGAACACCCGGCAGAATCACTTCCGCACTTGGGAGCGCGCCGCCAAACTGACCGCCGTGCTCATGAAGCGCTACGGCCTGAACCTGCGCCATGTGGTGCCGCACTACCACTGGACGCGCAAGAACTGCCCCGCTCCCCTGCTGGACGGCGGGCGTCCGGGTGTGAAGTGGGCCTGGTTCATCTCCCGCGTGGACTACTACTACCGCTGCATCAACGGCGGTAAGCCCAACCGCTGATCCCCTGCCCCCACCGCCGCTCACCATGCCGCAGGAGCTCCGCTTTTCCACCCACCTGGCGGAAGTGGCAGATGTGCCCCCCGCCTTGGAGCGTCGCTTGCAGGCGGCGGGCTTGCAGACCGTGCAGGATGTGTTGCTGCGCACCCCGCGCCGCTATGAGGACCGCCGGAACTGCCCGCAGATCAGCGAGCTGGCGGAGGGCGAGGCCGCGACCCTGCAGCTGCATGTGTATGCTGCGGGGTGGAAGTACTCCCACACGCGCTATTTTCAGGCCTCTGCCGGGGCGGCGGAGCACCCGGAGGGCCCGCGTATTCTGCTGCGCTGGTTCAACATGCCCTATGTGGCCAAGCTGCTGGCCACCGGTATGAATATCTCCGCCTACGGCAAGGTGCGCTACTACGCCGGCATTCCCACCATGGCCAACCCCGAGTTTGAGGTGACGGATGATGAGGAGGCCGGGCAGCAGTTGGCGGAGGCCGCCTTGGGCAACCCCGTTTCGCACGCCTCCTCCGGGCCGAGCGAGACGGTGCATACGGCGCGCATCGTGCCCATCTACCGCGCGGTCGGCGGCGTTCTCCCCCGCCGTTACCGGGAGCTGGTGTGGCAGCTGCTGAGTGCCCTGCCCCCGGATGCCCGGCCGGAGGGTGAGTATGATATTGCCCCGAGTTACCCTTGGGTCCTCGCCCTGCGGGATCTGCATTTTCCGGAGAGTGAGGAGGCCGCCCGCAAGGCGCGCCTGCGTTTCTCGCTGCGGGAGTGCTTTGCGCGCCAGTTCTGCGTGGCTTGGCGCCGCCGACAGGCCCGCGCCGAGGGTGGGCAGGTGACGGCTACCACCGATGCGTACCTGCACGAGCTGCTGGACAGCCTGCCTTTCTCCCTGACCGCCGCGCAGCAGCGCAGTGTGCAGGAGATACGCGCGGACATGGCGGTGCCGCGTCCCATGAACCGCCTGTTGCAGGGGGATGTGGGCAGCGGCAAAACTCTCGTGGCTCTCTGCGCCATGCTCCTGGCCCTGGAGAGCGGCAAGACTGCCGCGCTCATGGCACCGACCCAGATTCTGGCGGAGCAGCATTACAAGAACTTCCGCCGCCTGTTGGCTCACACGGATGTGCGGCTGAGCCTGCGGACGTCGGATCGCGCGGAATCCGACACGGAGGCGTTGCCGGAGTCCTGCGACACCGAGCCGCACCTCGTGGTCGGTACCCATGCCCTGCTCTACAAAAAGAACCGCCCCGTCAACCTGGGGTTGGTGGTCATCGATGAGCAGCACAAGTTCGGCGTGGCCCAGCGCGCGCGGCTCATCGACGCGGGGGAGAGGCCGGATGTGCTGGTGATGACGGCGACGCCCATTCCGCGTACCCTCACGCTCACGCTGTACGGGGACCTGGATGTCTCTGTGCTCGATGAGCTGCCGGCGGGGCGCGGGCGCGTGCTCACCGTGCTGCGTACCCCCAAGGCCCTGCCGAAAATCGTGCCTTTTTTGCAGAAGGAGCTGGAGGCGGGGCGGCAGGTCTACATCGTGGCCCCGCTGGTGGAGGAGAGCGAGGCCACGGACCGCGCCTCTGCCATCGGCGCGCTGGAGGCTTGGCAGCACCGCCTGCCCGGGGTGCCCATGGGGCTGCTGCACGGGCGTCTCTCCGCAGAGGAGAAGGAGTGCGTGATGCAGAATTTCCATGCTAACCGCAGCTCTGTTCTGGTAGCCACCACCGTGGTGGAGGTGGGGGTGGATGTGCCGAATGCTTCGGTGATGATTATTCATGACGCCGACAGCTTCGGGCTCTCGCAGTTGCACCAGCTGCGCGGGCGCATCGGGCGCGGTCAACATGCCAAGAGTTACTGCATCCTCCTCTCGGATGCCAAGCCCGGGGAGACGGGGCGCGAGAAGCTGGACATCCTCTGCCGCACCCAAAACGGTTTCGAGATCGCGGAGGAGGACTTCCGCCTGCGGGGGCCGGGGGATGTGCTCGGCACGGCCCAGAGCGGCCTGGGCGCCGTGCAGTTCCCGGACTGGATCAGCGACATGCGCCTCATCCACCGAGCCAACCGAGATGCGGAGCGCATCCTGAACGCAGACCCCCACCTGCTCCGCCCGGAGCACGCCCCCCTGCTCGCCCTCGTGCAGCAACAAAGCGGCGAGGGCGCCATCGTTTCCTGACGGGGGTGCGAGACTTCAGGCCGGCGAGATTATAGAGAGCGAGAGGATAATGACCGCGGAATAAAAGGAATGTTTGGAAAGTTTATACCCTGCCGGACTTAGGCAAGACTTCGAAGCAAGTTCATAGTAGGTGGCTTTAGGATTTTATCAAAAATAACCAGTGAACCTCCTATTTCGGCGGCACGAAGTCTGAACCGAGACAAGCAGGCCACCGCCTCTCCGAAAATTCCTTTCATTCCGCGGTCAGACTCCTCTCGCTCTCTGTTGATATAGCGGCATGAAGTCTCCCCTCCCCCTTCGCACGGCTCTGCTTTACGTGCGCAATGCGTGACATGACAGTGATTCTGTGTTGACAAGCGGGGCGGGCTGCGCTACAATGCGGCATCTTTCCGGTTGCGGGCTCATCCGCCGTTTTTACGGGGATACCCCTTCTTCCTCGGAGAGATGCAATCCCTAAAGTATTCTATACAAATGAAACTGTTTGCAACAGCCGCCGTCATTGCCGCTGCCGCTACCGCCTTTGCGCAGGACGCGGCTCCTGCTCCCGCCACTTCCCCCGCTCCCGCTCCGCAGGCTGCACCCAAAGCCCCCGCTTCGCTTGAGGACTACAAGGCTGCCCTCAATCAGGTGCTGGACATCTCCGAGGCCCTCGGCAACAGCATCGCTGAGGTGAAGGACCTTGCCACCGCCGATGCCGCCGCCGATAAGGTTGCCGCTCTCGTCGCGCAGATGCAGGAGGTCAAGACCAAGGCAGAGGCCATGGGTGATCCCTCCGAGGAGATCGAGCAGGCTCTGGAGGCGTACATGGAGACCCAGATCACTCGCCTCATGGAGATCGGCCTCAAATTCCAGTCTATGGGTGCCCTCATGGACAGCGAGACTCCCTTCTTCGGCTCCGAGAAGCTGCAGAAGGCCCTGCTTCCTCTGCTGATGGAGGCCATGGGTGGCGCGCCGGTGGACGAGGACGAGCCCACCACTCTCGAAGAAGAAGAGGAAGAGGAAGCCCCCGCTCCGGAGAAGTAATCCCTTTTCCCTGATACGACAGTGAGACATATCGCGTTCCTTGCCCTTGCCGCAGCCTCTCTTGCCTTTGCGCAGGACGCGGCTCCGGCTCCTGCCCCCGCTCCCACGCCGCAGGCTGCACTCGAAGCACCCGCCACGCCGGAGGACTACAAGGCTTTCCTCAGTGAGGCGCTGGACATCGCCGAGGTCCTCGGCAACGTCATCGCTGAGGTGAAGGACCTTGCCACCGCCGATGCCGCCGCCGATAAGGTTGCAGCTCTCGCAGCTCGGATACAGGAGGTTAAGACCAAGGCGGACGCCATGGGTGAGCCCTCCGAGGAGCTCCGTCAGGTCTTGGAGGCGTACTTGAAGACCCAGAGCAATCGTATCGATGCCATTGAACTTAAGTTCCGGGCCATGCGTGCTCTCATGGAAAACGACTGCTTCGGCTCTGAAAAGCTGAAGAAGGCCATGCTTCTTCCTATACTGATGAAGGTCATGGGTCACGTGCCGGAGGACGAGCCCACCACCCTCGAAGAAGAAGAGGAGGCAGCCCCTGCTCCGGAGAAGTAACACCATTTCCCCGATACAACCATGAAAAAAATTGCATTTCTTGCCCTTGCCTCAGCTTCCCTTGCCTATGCACAGGATGCTGCTCCGGAACCGGCTGAGACACCCGCTGTGTCCCCCGCCGATGCCTCCGCGCAGTGCAAGAAACTCCTCGAAGCATCTTACGCCAACTTGGAGGAGATTCTGAAGCTGCTCAACGGGGTGACGGACCGCGCCACCGCCGATGCCTCGGCCGAGGCGCTGGCTCAGGCCGTGCTCAAGCAGAACGTCATCGACGACTCGCTGGGGGCCGCCCTTCGCAAGAATCCCGAGCTTTTGGCTGAGTTCGAGTCTTACGATGCCGAACTCAAGGTCGCCCACAGCGGGGCGCTGGATGGCATTAACAACGCCATTTCTCGCCTCCTTGAGGACGCCGCCAACCCTTTCTTCGGTTCCGAGGCCCTCGAGAAGGCCCTGACCTCCGGTCTCCGTGCCGAGGAGGCTGAGGAGGACGCCGAGTAACAAAGCTCCCGCATTTTCCGCTGCCGAGCCCCCACCCCGGGCCCGGCAGCTTTTTTGGAGACTTCACACCACCGTCATAACAGAGAGCGAGAGGATGCTGACCACGGAATAAAGGGAATTTTGGGAAGGTTTGCGGCGTGCTCGACCCGGTGCAGACTGCATGCCACCGGGGTGGTCGCAGGCGAGATTAGTCTGACCGCGGAATAAAAGGAATTTTGGGAGAGTTTGCGGCTTGCTTGTCCCGGTTCAGACTTCACGCCGCCGGGATAGTAGCTTCCTTGATGTTTTCCTGGAGCCACCTACTATGAGCTTGCCTCGTCATCTTGCCGAAGCTTTGAAGGCTAATCAGTCTCCAAAAATTCCTTTTATTCCGCGGTCATCAACCTCTCGGCTACTATTACCACAGCGATGCGAAGTCCTGACTGAGAGTAGCACGGCTCCGCTATCTGTTCATCCCCCTTCATTCCGCAGTCAGTCCATTCCCGCTTCCTATCAGCACAGCGGGGCGTTCTCTGTAGACGACGCGAGCCGCAAGGATTTCTCCTCGCGGCTCGTGATTTATTCCCGGCAGCTATCTACTCTTGCGGGGCCTAGCGCCCGACTACCATCGACGTGCTGATGTTTCACTTCCGGGTTCGGGATGGG
>SFDX01000036.1 GCA_004557455.1 Akkermansia muciniphila
TGTAGTCGGCCAATCTCAAAGCACCATTTCTGTCATCCGCCAAATTTTTCCTGTATCCCGGCTACTCCACCCATTTGCCCCTTATGGGACGGCAATGAAGAGAATTCATAATAAAATCAAGGTTTTTCGGGATATAGTCATTGACCGGAAGCACATCTCTGCGGTAAAAAAGACCTATGCGCGTATGTATGCACACGCTCGGGAAAAGGCACAAGAAAAAAACGGGGCGAGATAAAGTTTTTTTTGCCGATGATGATGAAAAGTGCGAGCCGGAATCGGTGTGCCGCACTGCCTGTTCGGCATGCCAAATCACCCCCTTCGCCCGGCAACCCGGCGTCAGCGGGAACGGGCGGTGTGTCACCTTGCTTACCGGGTACACCGAGCACCGGCCGGAAAAGGGCTTGCGTTTGCGGCCGAGCTGCGGTATGATGAGAGGCATGGAGAGCACGGACAGAAAGGCGTACCTGGAGCACGTGAACGGCCTGCGCGGCTTGGCAATTGCGGCGGTGGTGCTGTATCACCTGCAGGCGGCGTGGTGCCCGTGCGGTTATTTCGGGGTAGATGTCTTTTTGGTGCTGACGGGGTATCTGATGTTTCTGCGGGGCGACCGGCGGGAAGGATACGGCACTTGGCTGCACCGCAAGCTGTGGCGCATCAACCCGCCGTGGATGGTGGCGGGGCTGCTGACCGTGCTGGTGAGCATGCTCACCATGGTGCCGGAGCGGCTGATGCCCGTGTTAGGCAGTTTCGGCAGCGCGGCCCTGGGGGTGAGCAACGAATACACGGCGCGCAGCGGTGGGTACTTCGAGCCCGCCACGCAGGAAAACCCGCTGATGCACCTGTGGTACGTCGGGGTAACGTTGCAAATTTACCTGATACTGCCTCTGATTGACGGAGCTCGACGACGCCTCGGGGCGTGGTTGTGGTGGCTTGTGGCGGTCCTGTCCCTGGCGCTCGGCGTGGTTGTCAATTATCGGGAAGAAGTTCCGTGGCTGATGCAGCACGGGCGGGAGCTGAAGGACCTCTTCCCGCCCTACTACAGCATTGCGACACGCCTGTGGGAGCCTATGGCGGCCTGCGGCGCGCTGCTCCTGCCCGCCTGGGAGGGACGCCGCAGCCTGCGCGCCGGTCTCTCCCTGTTCGGGCTGCTGCTGCTCATCGTGCCCATGTGGCTTTCGGAAACGGGCAGCCCCTGCGTCTACCCCGCGGTGGCGGGCAGTCTTCTGTTGTTGCGGTACGGCGACACGGGGCCGGTCCGGTGGCTGCTGAGCCTGCGCCCCCTGCAAGCCGCGGGGCGCATCTCTTTCTCTCTGTATCTGGTGCACTGGCCCGTGATGGCGCTGTGGCGTTATCTGCGATTCAATCAAACAACGGCTTGGGAGCACGCCGGCATGGTCGCGCTCTCCCTGCTGCTTGCGGCGGCGCTGTATACCGCAGTGGAGAAGCGCTGCGGCGGGTGGCAGAAACTCCTCGGCCGCCGGGCTGCGTGCTGCATGCTCGGCGCAATGGCGGCAGCGGCGGCGCTCTGGGGACTCATGTCGGCCTTCCCGAGCATCTCCCGCTGGTTACCCGGAAGCTGCGGGGACGACGTGACGGAGGGCTCCCACCCCATCCTTACCCTGCGCCTGCCCGACGCGGATCTGCAGGGGTTCCCGCACAAGGTCTTCCGCAAGCGCCCGCGCCCCCTCGGCAACAATACAGACGTGCCGGTCAGCTTCATGTTGCTCGGCGACAGCCACTGCTGGCACCTGTGCTACGGGCTGGATGCGCTCTGCCGCGAGCGCGGCACCCTGCGCGGCATGGCCCTGAACAGCTCCTGCGTGCCCGCCTGGAACTGCTACCTAGAACGCGATAACGGCGATGCCCAGTTCTCCCGTGAGTACGGCGAACAGCTTCTCGCCTGGCTCGGTTCGCAGATGCATATTCACACGGTTGTCATTGCTGATTTCTGGAACCTGCGCCTGAGCGATAACACGATACGCGACTGGAACATGCGCCGCATACCCCGCGAGCAGGCCCGCGCCGCCATCATCGCAGGTATCGTCGAGTTCTGCCGCCGCCTGCGTGCCCGCGGCAAGCGTGTCATCGTGTTACGCGATACCCCCTTCTTCCCCGGCGATAAAACACCGCTGGACACTTGGCAGCGCCGCCGCCTGCTGGGGCTGCCCGAGGAGCTGCCCGCCCTGAGCCGCGGGGAGTGGCAGGCCCTGCGCGAGCGCAACGAGGACTTGTTCCGCGCGCTGCAGGCCGAGGGATTCGACATACCGGACCCCGCACCCGTGCTGCTGGACGGCGATGAATACCGGCTGCGCACCCGGGCGGGGCGCTTTCTGTACCGGGACTCCAACCACCTGTCGCGCCCCGGCTCGCTGCGCGTGGCCGAATGGCTGCTGCCCCTGCTGAAGGCCCCGGAAAATGCGGAAAAAGCGGGGAATTGACGCACAAGAACGTTGACGCGGCGGGCGAAAAGGAGTAAGATGGGTGCATGGTAAAATGCAAGATGACATATGAAGGCGGGCTGCACACCGAACTGGTGCACGAGCCCTCCGGCGCGCGCGTGTGCACCGATGCCCCCGTGGATAACCACGGCAAGGGCGAGAGTTTTTCCCCCACGGACCTGATGTGCTCTGCCATGGCGGGCTGCATGGCCACCATCATGGGCATTTATGCAGAGGAGCACGGCTTGAACCTGCAGGGGCTCACCATCGAGGTGGCCAAGCACATGAATGCCTCCCCCCGCCGCATTGCCCGCATCGAGACGGTGATCACCGTTCCCCTGCCCGCGGATACCGAGCACAAGTCGGCGCTGGAACAATGCGCGCTGGGCAGTCCCGCCATGCGCAGTCTGCACCCGGATATCGAGGTGCCCATCACTTGGAATTGGGTAGGCTGATCCGCCCGTGAAACGCCTCTCCTACATTTACGGGGCCGTGCCCCTGTTCGCGCTGTTGAGCTGCGCCCCGACGGCGGCAGCGGCCTTCGGCACCACGACGGCGCTGTGCTTGGGCGTGCCGATTTTGTTAGCCGCATGGGGACTGGTGTGGCTGCGCATGTTCGGCATGCCCGGCAAGCGGCCGGAGCTCTCGATTCTGGCCGTGCTGCCGCAGGGTATTTACCTGGCGCTCAAGGCCATAGGCGAGGGCAATCCCGCCGCGCTTGCGCCCTTTACGACGAATATCTGCCAGGGGCTTTATCTGCTCACTTGGATAGCATCCGTCTGCCTGCTCGTCAGCACCCTGCGTCCCGGGCCGGAGGATCCCGCTCAGCCGGCCTCCAAGGACCCCGTTTTCATCATCATGTGCGTGCTGGTCGCGGCCTATGCGGCTTCCGGTTGGTCCGGTTGCACCGTTAATCTCTTCCCCTCACTCTTACACTCATGAACAAAGTACTTTATCTGACACTCGGTTCTGCGGCCCTCCTCTGCTCCTGCGAGCAAACGGACGTTGTGACAGGCCGTGCCCGTATCCATTTCCCGAATATACCGAATCTGCCTGCCGCGCTTCCCGCCTCCGAGTTGCAACCCGCTCCGGCCCCCGCCCCGAAGCCTACGGTGAGCCAGCGCCAGACGCCCCCTGCCCCCAAGCCCGCGCCTAAGCCCGGAATATTAAACCTTCGGTTCAAATTGCCGGACCCTTCCCCCGCACCCGCGCCTAAGCCCACCGTTTCTCAGCGGCAGACACCGCCCACGCCCCGTCCGGCGGTAGCCCCGCAGGCCCCGGAGCCCGTGGTGACGCCTGCCCCCGCGCCCGCGCCCAAGCCCACCGTTTCTCAGCGGCAGACACCGCCCACACCCCGCCCGGCGGTAGCCCCGCAGGCCCCGGAGCCCGTGGTGGCACCCGCTCCTGCGCCGAGACCCACCGTCTCGCAGCGTCAGCGTTCTGCCGGTGCAACGATTATCCGGCAGCAGACGCCTCCGGCCGCTGTACCGCAGCCGACCCCGAGGCCCACGGTCACGCAACAGCAGACACCCCCTGCCCCGAGACCGCAGATCACCACGCCCCAACAGGATCGGAGTGCTCGCTCCGCTACGCCCAAGCGCGTGCTCATGCCGGGGCAGAATCGCGGGCTCAAACTCTGAAGCGGCATGCCGAAGCAAAGGTTGGATGTGCTTATCGTCTCGCGCGGGTTATGCGACTCGCGCGAGCAGGCGCAGCGGCTCATCTTGGCGGGCGAGGTAACCGTTCGCGACCAAGTGATAACCAAGCCCGGAACGAAGGTTGACGACTCCCTGCCCATCACCCTCAAGAGCAAGCCGAAATATGTGAGCCGGGGCGGGTTGAAGCTGGAGGGAGCCCTGCAGGCCTTCCCCGTGAGTGTACAGGGCAAGGTATGCTTGGACATCGGCTCCTCCACGGGGGGATTCACCGACTGCCTGCTGCAAAACGGGGCTCTGCGCGTGCACGCGGTGGATGTGGGCACAAACCAGCTGGTATGGAAGCTGCGCAATGATCCCCGGGTGATCGTCCGCGAGCAATTCAATGCTCGTTATATGACACCGGAGGATCTGGGCGAGAAGGTAGAGCTCATTGTCAGCGATGTTTCCTTCATCTCGCTCACCAAGATACTGCCCGCCGCCTACGGTTGCCTGCTACCCGGCGGGGATTTGCTGGTGCTCATCAAACCGCAGTTCGAGCTGCAGCCGGAGGACATAGGAGCCGGTGGCATCGTGCGCGACCCCGACCTGCATCAGCGGGCGGTGGACAAGATACACGATTTTGTGGTGAACGAGCTGGGGCGCGAGTGGATGGGGGTGGCAGACTCCCCCATCAAAGGCATGGAGGGTAACAAGGAGTTCCTGGCTTGGCTACGCTGAGGGCTCTAACACAGCGGCAGAGTCGATCGACGTCTGACCGTGGATGAGCTCTGCCGCTACGGGGACATCGCAGAACTCCTGCAACAGTCGGCGATTCGTTACCGCCGCCGTGTCCCAGTTCTCTGCCATGTGATTCAGCACGATGCTGCGGCATTCCAGACCCGCCGCGCGAATGGCTTTCACCGTCATCAGGGCATGATTGACAGCCCCCAACTTGTTACCGACAACAAGTATCACCGGCAGAGCGAGGTCGCGGGCCAAATCGGCCATCACGTAACCGGGCGCAATCGGCACCTCCCAGCCCCCGGCCCCCTCCACCAACACGGGGCTATACTCCGAGGCCAGGGCGCGGTAGCCGTGCAGCAGCTCCTCGGGCTGAATGCGGCGCCGCTCCAGCTCGGCAGCAATGTAGGGGGCAGTCGCCGCACGCAGGGAGACGGGGTTCACCCGGTCGGGGGCAAGCTCGCTGCCGGCGGCCTCCAGCATGGCAAGCGCATCCCCGCGGTCGCCGCAGGCCAGCGGTTTATAGCCGCTCGCTCGGAAGCCGCGTGCACACAGGTCGCGTATCAACAGGCAGGTAACATAGGTCTTGCCTATCTCTGTATCTGTGCCGGTTATAAAAAATCCGCTCATTTTTCGTGCAAGGTCGGCAGCGCAAAGCGAGATACCTTTTTCTCATCACGGGTGACACAGTAGACTGTCCCCCAAATAACGATGGCTATCAGCAGCGTACAGGCCTTGGCCTGCCAGTCCGTTATGAGAAATTTCACCAGCTTCTGCCGTATGATTTCCTTATAATCCTTCATGATAATCGAGGTGTTTTTTATCTTCTGTCTTCTCCTCCTGCGGGAGCTGGTTGAATTGTTCCTCCAGGAAATGGGCCAAATTCTCCGTGCTCACGTTGCGGTGCATCATTTTAGCATTGGAAACAACGCTGATCTTTCCTGTCTCCTCCGAGACCACCACGACCATGGCATCCGAGTTCTCTGCCACGCCCAAGGCCGCGCGGTGGCGCAGGCCGAGACTGCGATCCGCAAGCTCTCGGTTGCTGACGGGCAGAATACAACCGGCTGCAACAATGCGCTGGCCGTCCAGAATAACCGCGCCGTCGTGCAGGAGGGTCTTCGGCATGAAGATGGTCTGCACCAATTCCTTGCCGAAGATGGCATCGATCTTGGTGCCCGATTTGATAACGTCCTTCAGTTTGTTGCTGCGGCAGAACACAAGCAATGCCCCGTGATGCTTGGACGCCAGAGCGGCAACCGAATCGCTCACACGCTCGTAAAATGCGGTCTGCTCCGCATCGTGTTTACCTAACAACCAGCGAAAATTCCTCTGCGAACCCAAACGCGCGAGCGCGGAGCGCAACTCCGGCTGGAAGAGCACGACAATGATGATACCCGGCCCGACGATGAAGCCGGCGATACTGCGCAGAACATTGGCCTGTGTAACATACATCAACACCATCAGCAGAATGCTCACGCCGATGAGGCCGCCGAGGATGGGCACGGCCCTCGTACCGCGAAAGACTCGGTACATTTGGTAAATCGCCAACCAAAGCACGAGAATCTCGAAAGTGGCGCGCAGAAAATCAACAAAACTCATAGGCCATATTACACTACAGCTTGCTTGCGATGTCAAGCCGAAAGTCCGATTTTTCCCGCTCGCACACGCAAAATGAGCTTGCGAACACCCCGCCGGACGTGGTACAATGGCCGGGACATGGGATCCTTTTACGTACTGGACGGCATGGCGCTCATTTATCGCGCCTTTTATGCCTTTATCAATGCCCCGATGCGCACGGCAGCAGGTCTCAACACCTCCGCCGTTTTCGGATTTCTCAACACCGTTTGCGCCATTATTGATAAGGAAAAGCCCACCCACATCGTTGCCTGTATGGACCCCTCCGGGCCGACCTTTCGCCATGAGCGCTACCCGGCATACAAGGCGACCCGACAGGCCATGCCGGAGGAGCTGCGGGCCTCCATTCCCCTGATTCTCGAGCTGCTGGAGGCCCTGCGTATCCGCACCGTGCGGCTCGATGGATTCGAGGCGGACGACCTGATCGGTACCTTTACAAGGATAGCAGATGAGCGAGGAGACATGGAGACGTACATGGTGTCCAAGGACAAGGACTTGGGGCAGCTTCTTTCCCCCCGATGTCACTTCCTGAAGCCCGGAAAAAAAGGCAGCGATTTTGAAAGGGTTAGCTGCGAACAGTTCTTGGAGGAATGGGGTATCGACACCCCGCAGCAGACCATTGATATTCTGTCCCTGATGGGAGACACGGCGGATAACATCCCCGGCGTGCCCGGAATCGGCGAGGTGACGGCGCGCAAGCTCATCCGACAATTCGGAAGCCTGAATAACCTGCTGGAGCACACGGCGGAGGTGAAGGGCAAGATGCGTCAAAAGATCGAGGAAAACAGCGAGCAGGCTCGCCTGTCCTATGAGCTCGCGGTTATTCGGCGCGATGTACCCCTGCCCTGCAGCATTGACGATTGCGAAAAACAGGACTTCGATATCCCGCGACTGCGCGAGTTTCTCACCCGCTTGGAGTTCAAGAACCTCATTACCCGCCTTTGCGACAAGGAGGCCCCCGCACCGACCGACACGGCACGGCCGGCCGCTACGGTCGATGAGGCTGTGCAGCCGGATCTCTTCTCCACGGCACCCCTCCGCAGCATGACCGACACGCCTCACAGCTACACGGCTATCACGACACTCGAAGCTCGGCTCGCCTTGGCGGAGCGTCTGATGCAATCGGATCACTGGGCCTTTGACACGGAGACCACGGGACTCGACCCGATGACGGATAAACTGTTGGGCGTATCTTTCTGCCTGCAGGCGCACGAGGCCTTTTATGTGCCGATCAGCGAGCCGGAAGACCTGAAGCCCTTTTTGCCTGCCTTTGCCGGGCCGGCGGAGAAGGTGGGGCTGAACCTCAAGTTCGACCTCCGTGTGCTGCGGCAGGCGGGGGTAGAGGTCGCGGGGCCGTTCTTCGATGCTATGTTAGCACACTCCGCCGTCTACCCGAACCTGCGGCACAACATGGATGATATTGCGGAAACCCTGCTCGGCTACCGCACGATTCACCTGGAGGACATCGCAGGCAAAGATGCGAACACGGCGTCCGTTCCCCTGCCCGTGATGACGGATTATGCAGCGGAGGATGCCGACATCACGCTGCAACTGGCGGATGCCCTGCGTCCCAAGCTGGAGGAGGCCGGTCAAGCGGAGCTGATGCGTGACATCGAGTTCCCGCTCCTCCCCGTTCTGGCGGACATCGAGTCGGAGGGGATGCGTGTTGACCCGCAGCAGTTGGAACTGGCCTCCGCCGAAATGGGCAAGCAACTGGAGGAGGTTCGCGAGCGCATCGATGCCATCGTGGGACACCCGATCAATCTCAACTCGCCCCGCCAACTCGGGGAGTTGCTTTTCGATGAGCTGAAGTTGCTCGCCAAGCCTAAAAAAACACGCACAGGGCAATATGTTACGGATGAGGAGACTCTGCGTAAGCTGGTTCCGATTTCACCGCTGGTGGGGGACATTTTGGAGCACCGCGAGCTCGTGAAGCTCAAGGGGACTTATCTGGATGCGCTGCCCAAGTTTATTTCCCCTGCGGACGGGCGCATCCATGCCCAGCTTCTGCAAATGGTAACCGCGACGGGGCGTCTGGCCTGCCAGAGTCCTAACCTGCAGAATATCCCCATCCGCTCCGAGGCCGGCAAACTCATCCGCCGTGCCTTCGTGCCGCGCGATGATAACTTCCGCATTCTTTCTGCCGACTACTCGCAGGTGGAGCTGCGTGTAATGGCGGCCCTTTGCGGGGACCCCGCCTTTGTCTCGGCTTTCCGCAGCGGACGTGATATCCATGCCGAGACAGCCGCCCTGCTCTACGGCGTGCCGCGCGAGGAAGTGACGGCGGATATGCGCCGCAAGGCGAAGACGGTGAACTTCGGTATCATCTACGGCATCTCTTCCTTCGGGCTCTCGCAGCGGCTGGATTGCACCCGTGGGGAGGCCGCCGCTCTCATCGAAAATTACTTTGCTCAGTTCCCCGGCGTTAAAAGTTATATGGATCGTCTGGTCATCGATGCCCGCGAAAGGGGATATGCGGAGACCATGGCGGGGCGCCGCCGCTACCTGCCGGACCTGGAGAACCGGAACTTTAACCTGCGCGCCGCAGCCGAGCGCACGGCTATCAATACCCCCATTCAGGGTACGGCGGCGGATATTATCAAACTGGCCATGGTGCGCGTAGCCCGTCTGCTGAAGGGCCGCAAGAGTCGGCTGATCATGCAGATACACGATGAATTGTTGGTCGATCTGCACCGCGATGAAGCCGAGGAACTGCCCGCCCGCATCTGCCGCGAGATGACGGATGCTTTCTCTCTGCCGAACGGGGTCCCCCTGTTGGTGGAGTCGAATGTGGCTGATAACTGGCTGGATGCTCACTGAAATTGATTATGGATACATTGGTAGGACTGGGATATGATATACACCGCTTCTCCGCCGAGCCGCGTCCCCTGTGGCTGGGTGGGGTGAAGGTACACGACACCAAGGGGCTGGAGGGACACAGCGATGCCGATGTGCTGTGCCATGCACTGGCGGATGCCATCCTCGGCGCGCTCGGTGAGCCGGACATCGGTTATTGGTTTCCGCCGAATGATCCGAACTGCGAGGGTATTTGTTCCTTGCGCATTGTGGAGAAAGCCGTGCAGCTCCTGCACGAACAGGGCGGCCGCGTGGTGAATGCGGATTGCGCGCTGATTGCCGAGGCACCTAAGATTCTGCCCTTTGTGCAGCAGATGAAGGAGACCCTCGCGCCCATCCTCGGCGTGGTCCCCAAACGAGTGGGCATTAAGGCCACGACGAACGAGAAGCTCGGAGCGCTGGGCCGCCGCGAGGGGATGGCGGCTTTCGCGACCGTTTCCCTGCAACTACCGGAGGCATGAGCACGCTGCAACAGCAGGCACAAGCGACTGTGGCGGCCCTGAAGAAGGCACATCTGGTCGCGACCGCGGCGGAGAGTTGCACGGGCGGGCTCATCTCAGCTACCCTCACGGGTGTACCGGGGGCATCGAGTGTTTTTCGATACGGCTGGGTGACCTACTGCAACGAGGCGAAGGAGCGGTTGCTGGGAGTTCCGGCGGCTCTCATCGAGCAATTTACCGTTGTCAGTGAACCGGTGGCGGCTGCCATGGCCGAGGGGGCCTTGCGAGTCTCCGGGGCGGATCTGGCTGTGGCGGTCACGGGCAATGCGGGGCCCACGGCAGCGGCGGGGGAGCCGCCCGTAGGCACGGTTTGCATTGCCTTGGCGCGACGCGGAGCCTCTACCCACACGGAGACGCTGCTGCGTCCGGACTTGGAGCGTAATCCCCTGCGCGACTTGGTCTGCCTGAGAGCCCTCCGGCTGCTGCAATCAGCCGCCCTGCCCTGCTAGGCTTTGCGGCGGCGCATGTTATAGCGTGCCAGTTGATAGGTATTGTAAAGGTGGTGAAAAAAGAGGTAAAGCGCCGGGCCGAGGAACACGAGTGGGGCGGAATACACCATGGCCAGATAGATGCCGACCGTGGTATTCTTCTGCCCTAAACACTGCGCGCATTCAAAACCCCACTTACGCCCGCCGATGAGCCGCCCCAGGGTGAAACCGCAAATGCAGAGCGACAAGCTCACCGCTGCATAGGGTAACAACGCGCTCCACGGCTGATCCGCCACGCGCACCACCGCCGAGGCGGAGACAATGGCCATGGTGAGCAACCAAATAGCCAGTGAAACGCCGCTCAGGCGGCTGCTCCATTCCTTGCTCTCCGGATAAAAATGCCGCAGAAGGTAGGCTACGATGCAGGGCACGAGCAACATCCCGCTCACCTGCTGAAACACGGCACAGAAAACATCCCAACGCGACACATCGACCCCGCCGCTGGTAATGACGAAGGGCGCTAACAGAGAAATGACGATGGAGGAGCTGATGCTGCTGAGCACCAACGCCGTTGCAGCGAACTCCGACTTGCCGCCAAGCATCTGCACGATGACGGGCGCGCCCGCCGCCACGCCCAAAATACCGGAGAAGAAGGCTGCCTCCGCCAGCTCCGGCTCCCCCGCCGCTCGTAACACAGCCCAGCCGCTCATGCCCAGGAGCACCGTAGCTGCTAAAATGGCCACATGGCGTTTCTGCGGTAGCAGTTTCTGCGCGTTCATTCCGAGAAAAGTGATCACCAGCATGCTCCCCACGCAGTAAGGAATCGCCCAAGCCAGCACATGCAGCGCAGGCAGGAGGCCGCCCACAATGAAGGCCAACAGAAGCCCCCAAGTCTTGATGAATTTTTTCACGGCCGCGTATTATACCCCTCTCCGCCGCACTGTCAAGCCCTAGCCGCGCAGCTGGTTCTCGAATTGGCGGTACTGAATCGCCTCGAATACATCGTCATCGGTCGGCATCTCGTGCCCCGCCAGGTCGGCAATGGTGCGGGTCACGCGCAGAATGCGGTCAAAGGCTCGGGCAGACAGGCCTAACATCTCGACTGAATCAAGGAGCATCTTACGTTGTGACTCCGTGAGGGGGACCCAGCGGTGCAGCAGCTTGCCGCCCAAGCGAGCATTACAGCTGACACCCGTGCCTGCATAGCGTTCCTGCTGGCGTTTGCGCGCCGCCACCACACGCTCCCGAATGACTGCACTGCTCTCGCCGTCCGCCTTGTTCAGCAGCGAGGCGGGGTCCACGGGCGGGACCTCAATGAGCATGTCGAAGCGGTCGAGAAGAGGACCGGATATTTTCTTACGGTAACGTGCTACATCCGCGGGGCGGCAGCGGCAGGTATGCCGGGGGTCGCCGAGGTAGCCGCAGGGGCACGGGTTCATGGCAGCCAGTAGCATGAATTCACAGGGGAACTGCATGCTGCCGGAGGCGCGGGCAATGTTAATTACGCCGGATTCCAACGGCTGGCGCAGGGTCTCCAGCGTACGGCGGTTGAACTCCGGCAATTCGTCTAAAAAGAGCACGCCGTGGTGCGCCAGCGAGATCTCGCCGGGGCTGATATTCGTTCCCCCGCCCATCAGGCCCACGTCGGAAATCGTGTGGTGCGGCGCGCGGAAGGGACGCCGACGCAGCAGCCCGCCGGAGCGAGGCAGCAGTCCGCAGACAGAGTGAATTTTACTGGCCATCAGAGACTCGTCCTGCGTCATGGGTGGCAGAATGGTCGGCATGCGGGAGGCGAGCATGCTCTTGCCGCTGCCCGGACTTCCGCACATCAGCAAATTGTGCCCGCCTGCTGCGGCGATCTCCATGGCACGGCGGGCATAGGGCTGCCCTTTCACCTCATCAAAATCTACATCGCGCGGCACCTCACCCGATGCATCGGAGGGCTGTATGGGTAGGTACGCTGAAGGATCCAGCAGCACGGCCCAGGCATCGTTCAGGTTCTCCACGGCATACACCTGCAGGCCCTCCACCACGGCGGCTTCCTCGGCATTTTCCGGCGACACCATCAGGCGCGTCAGGCCCGCATCCCGCGCCGCGACAGCCAGCGGCAGCACGCCGCGAACCCCACGCACCTGGCCATCCAGTGCCAATTCGCCCACAAAACACCACTCCTCCAGCCCCGTCGGCACCTTTCGTTTGAGCGGACGCGGCACCTCGAGATTTTGTTGGATGGCAATCTCCAAGCCCAAAGCGATGGCCAAGTCAAATCCCGGCCCCTGTTTCCGCACATCGGCGGGAGCCAGGTTCACAATGGAGACCATCTCCCCCGTGCGGTAGAATTGACTGTTGGTCAACGCGGTACAGACGCGGCGGGTACTCTCGCGCACTGCGGCATCCGGCAGGCCGACAATGGTCATGGATCCGCCCTCCGACGCGTCATACACATCCACCTCCACCCGAACATCGAATCCCTCGATGCCGAGCACGGATGCAGAATGCAAGCGCGTAATCATGGCGGGCCTCCCTGCTCTAACGTACCGTGACCTTCGAGCCGACGGCTAATTTGTCAAAAAGAATGCTGCATGCCTCCTCCGGTATACGCACGCAGCCGTGGCTGTCCGTTTCGCGTAACACCTTCCCGACGTGCATACCGATGGCACCGTTAAACCGCATCCAGTACGGCATGGAAGCACCTTGGAAGTGCGTGCCGGCCGGGCCCTTGCGCCAAGAAACCGCCCCGCCGCTCACAAACTCGCCGGCGGCGTTCACATAGGTGCCGTAGCTGGTGGAACGTTTCTCACGCTTCTTTTCCGTGATGCGGAAGGTGCCGCGCGGGGTCTCCATGCCGCCGACGCGCCCGGAGCAGATGGGAAAATCCATGGCTATCTGCTCACGGATATAAAGACGTCCGCGCTGTTCGTTCAGCAGAATTTCCACGCGGGAGTGCGACGGGTCATGCTGCTCCAGAGCTGCTCCGCGCCAATAATCGCGGCTGTTGCGGTAGCCCGGCAGGGCGATGAAATCCTCGAAGGTGTAGCTCACGCGTTTCCCCTTGGTCGCCTCCTCCCAAGCGTCGCCGCTCTGCCGGGGCGTCAGATGGGTCTGTCGGCAACCCACCATGGCAGCCAGAACACAGAAAACAAGTACCAACCGTTTCATATCACAAAATCTTATAAGACTCCAGGCGGGCGGCAAACTCCTTCGGCAGGGTCGCAACCACCAACACATCGTTACCCTCGTACTCCGTGCTCTGCACCTTGCCGTCGCGATGCATCAGGGCTATCAGGCGACTTTCCGACTGCGGGATGCGGTAGCGATCCGTGCTCACGCGGTGGCTCATCATCTCCACACAGGAGGCAAGCAACTGCTCCACCCCCTGCTCCCGCAGCACGCTCATGCAGACGGAGGGGCAATCCACCTTCGCCGCCAAGGCCTGCAAGGTCACTTCACGCATTTCCTCCGGTAACAGGTCAACCTTGTTCCAGACAACAAACATCGGCTTGTTCTCCGCGCCCAGGGAGCGCAGCACCTCGCAGGTGGTCTCGTAGTGCCGCAGGGCCTCGGGGTCGGAGGCATCGACCACCTGCACCAGGAAGTCGGCCAGCACCGCTTCCTCCAGCGTGGCCTTGAAGGCCTCCACCAAGCGGTGCGGCAGGTTACGGATAAACCCGACGGTATCGGTCAACACCAGAGGCTGGCCGTCGGGCAGCTCGATTTTGCGGCTCGTTGTCTCCAACGTCGCGAACAAAATGTCTTTGGCCAACACGCCCGCACCCGTCACCAAGTTGAGCAGCGAGGACTTTCCGGCGTTCGTATAACCGACAATGGCCGCCGTGGGAATTCCCTGGCGGCTGCGCTCCTTGCGCTGAGTGCTGCGTTGGCGGCGCACCACTTCCAGCTCCGCGCGGATGGATTCGATGCGGTCATGAGCCAAGCGGCGGTCCACCTCGATCTGCTTCTCGCCCTCGCCGCGGGCCGCTGCACCGCCGCCCTTGCCGCCGCCACTGCCGCCGCGCTGGCGGTCCAGGTGCTTCCACATGCCGGCCATGCGCGGCAGCGCATACTGCATGCGAGCCAAGTCCACCTGCATCACGGCTTCCTTGGTGCGGGCGCGTTTGGCAAAAATATCGAGAATCACCTCCTCGCGGTCGATGACGGTCACGCCTGTCAACCGCTCCCACTCGCGCTGTTGCGACGGGCTCAGGAGGTTATCGAATATCAGGCAATCCACCCCGAGCTCATCCACGCGGTCGCGCAGCTCCTCGGCCTTGCCCACGCC
Source organism: Akkermansia muciniphila (assembly GCA_004557455.1). Classification (GTDB taxonomy): domain Bacteria; phylum Verrucomicrobiota; class Verrucomicrobiia; order Verrucomicrobiales; family Akkermansiaceae; genus Akkermansia; species Akkermansia muciniphila_D. The sequence continues at coordinate 14,518 of SFDX01000036.1, forward strand.
GCAGATATACTTGGCCTGTATCTCTCGCGTAAACTCCAGACGGCTCTCGGCGATGCCTATCCCCAGATTCGACACCAAATCGACGAGCTCCGCCAGCAGAGCACTCCGCTCCCGCTTCGTCTCCCCCGGCAAGCAAAGCCCCACCAGCAGGGCCCGCTCCACCATATCCGGCTTCTCCTGTATCTCGAACGACATCGCCTACCTCCCTTAGAAACTGCGGTACGACTCCACCGAGTAATCCCGGTAATACTCCGGTCGCGCACGGTGACAATCACACTCCCCGCACCCGGGCACACTCAATACCCCCAACACCACCAGCAGCATTATTGCAATTCGCTTCATGCGGCTATTTAACCCCATTCTCCTCCCGAAATCAAGCAAAAAATTACCCTCCGACATTTTTAACAACCCCGAACCGCATGCCACAGGGGTGATCGGAACCGAAAGGTGCAGACCGCAGAATGAAAGGAATCGAGGGGGAGAGTCGGTGGTATGCCCGGCTCTGAGCAGACTTCATGCCACAGTGGTGGAAGAAAGCGAGAATTTCTACCGCGGAATTAAGGGAATTTTCGGAAACTGTATGTTATGCTACTCTCAGGCAAGACGTCGGAGTATGTTCATAGCAGGTGGCTTTAGAATCTGATAAAAAAATACCAAGGGACCTACTACCCCGGCGGTATGCAGTCTGAGCCGAGCCGAGCACGCCGCAAACTTTCCCAAAATTCCTTTCATTCCGCGGTCATCCTCCACTCGCCTTTTTTCAACCCCGGCGGTACGAAGTCTCGCTTCTGCGAAGGGCGGGTAGAGGAAAATCCCCCGCTGCCCCGGGAGGGGAGCAGTGGGGGAAAAATGCGGGAATGTCCCGTGCGGTTACTTGGACATAGCTTCCTCCACGGCGACGGCGACGGAAACCGTGGCACCGACCATGGGGTTGTTGCCCATGCCGATGAGGCCCATCATCTCCACGTGAGCGGGCACGGAAGAGGAGCCGGCGAACTGGGCGTCGCTGTGCATGCGGCCGAGCGTGTCCGTGAAGCCGTAGGAGGCGGGACCGGCGGCCATGTTGTCCGGGTGGAGGGTACGGCCGGTACCACCGCCGGAGGCAACGGAGAAGTACTTCTTACCAGCCAGGACGCACTCCTTCTTGTAGGTGCCGGCAACGGGGTGCTGGAAGCGGGTGGGGTTGGTGGAGTTACCGGTGATGGACACGTCCACACCCTCCAGCCACATGATGGCCACGCCCTCGCGCACATCGTCCGCGCCGTAGCAGTTCACCTTGGCGCGCTCGCCGTCGGAGAACGGGGTCTTCTTGACAACGGTCACCTTGCCGGTGGCGTAGTCGAACTGCGTCTGGCAGTAGGTGAAGCCGTTGATACGGGAGATGATGTAAGCGGCATCCTTGCCCAAGCCGTTGAGGATAACGCGCAGCGGCTTCTGACGCACCTTGTTAGCGGAGCGAGCGATACCGATAGCACCCTCGGCGGCGGCGAAGGACTCGTGACCGGCCAAGAAGCAGAAGCACTCGGTCTCCTCGCGCAGGAGCATGGCAGCCAGGTTGCCGTGGCCCAGACCCACCTTGCGGTCATCCGCAACGGAGCCGGGGATGCAGAAGCTCTGCAGGCCCTCGCCGATGGCCTCGGCGGCGTCGGCAGCCTTCACGCAGCCCTTCTTGATGGCGATGGCGGCACCCACGGTGTAGGCCCAGCCGGCGTTCTCGAAGGCGATGTTCTGGATGCCGCGCACGATGGCGCGCACGTCGATGCCCTTCTCGAGGCAAATCTTCTCCGCTTCCTCGCAGGAGGCGATGCCGTAGGGAGCCAAGGCGGCCTCGATCTGCTTAATGCGGCGGTCGTAGGATTCAAAAAGTGACATAATTTTGAATGATGGTTGAGGGGTTAATTACTCGTGGCGGGGGTCGATGTACTTAGCGGCGTTCTGGAAGCGACCGTAGGTGCCGGTGAACTTCTTGACGGCTTCGTTGGCGTCCGTGCCCTTCTTGATCTCCTCCATCATCGGGCCCATCTTGACGTACTGGTAGCCGATGATCTCGTTGTTCTCATCCAAGGCAAGCTTGGTGATGTAGCCCTCCGCGAGCTCGAGGTAGCGGGGCCCCTTGGCGAGGGTACCGTAGAGGGTACCGGTCTGGGAGCGAAGGCCCTTACCGAGGTCCTCGAGGCCGGCACCGATGGGCAGACCGCCCTCGGAGTAGGCGCTCTGGGTGCGACCGTAAACGATCTGCAGGTAGAGCTCGCGCATGGCGGTGTTGATGGCGTCGCACACCAAGTCGGTGTTCAGAGCCTCCTGAATGGTCTTACCGGGAAGAATCTCGGAAGCCATGGCGGCGGAGTGAGTCATGCCGGAGCAGCCGATCGTCTCGACGAGGGCCTCCTGGATGACGCCGTTCTTGACGTTGAGCGTGAGCTTGCAAGCGCCCTGCTGCGGCGCGCACCAGCCTACACCGTGGGTGAGGCCGGAGATTTCCTCCGTCTTGGTGACCTTCGTCCAAGCCCCTTCCTGCGGAATGGGCGCGGGGCCGTGGTTGCAGCCCTTCTTGACGCAACACATCTTTTCAACTTCTGTTGAGTACTGCATGGTATGATTAGCGGTTGTAAGAACAAAACAGAGAAGCAGTGCACACCGGGAAGGGCGCACCGCCCTTGCTTTTCCCCATTGTAGCAAAAGAAACGCCGATGTCCAGCCAAAATTGCATCAGCAGCGAAAAAAAGCGTTTCAGGCGCGTTCTGTGCTTTACAAGAGGCCCCCGGGGGTGCTAGAATGGGGGCATGATGAGACAAGCAAGACGACCGATGATCTGCGCGGCGGCACTGGCAGCCCTTTTCCTCCTGCCCCCTGCCCTGCAGGCTCAGGAAGCGGATGCGCCCAAGGGTGCGGCAGAGAAACAGGTGGCAACCGAACCGGAGGGGCCGTACAGCACCCCGATCAACCTGCTTTCCGGCAGCAAGGACGATGTCAAGGCCTACAACGAGGCCATTGAGCGGTTGCTGCAGGAGCGCGACTTCGGTGAGTTCAAGAAGGCATTTGAATGGAAAATAGCTGCCGCGAGCAAGAGGCTCATCGAGAAAGGCAAGCTGAATGTGGCAGGCTACAAGAAAGCCAAGCTGCTGCAGCGCGCGGTGGATCTCTGCGTGCTCATCGAGCTTGTGGGGGTGGACAACATCCCCTTATTCCTGACCCCCGGCCCGAGGGATGTGACCAAGACGGGGGCGGAGGGGCGCAAGAAGTTCATGCAATGGCTGCTGACGGACAAGGCCGACCCGCTGCATGCGCTGATGAGCGCGACCGTCTCGCAGGAGGTGCAGAAGGAGAAGACCCCGTACAACCTCAAGAAGATGTTTGACATCTGGGAATCGACCCCGGAGGCGGACCGCAGTGCCTACCTCAAGCTGATGTGCGCCTGCGCCCTGGTGTACCCGGGTTTCCAATACGCGAACATGCGCACCCGCTGCAACGAGAAGGAGTTCCTGACCGTGGAGCAGAGGTTCGATTACTTCCGCGAGAAAGACAAGGCCGGTAAGCTGCTCACGGACATCAAGAAACTGAGCGTGGCGGAGGCCCTGCTGGTGGTGGATGTGTACCTGCCGCGCTCGGAGTATGATTGGGTGGATGCCAACATGCGCTGGAACCGCACCAACTGGGGAGATGCCTATGCCTCGATCAAGTATATGATGTCGCGTGCGCAGAACAATGCGGACCCCTACACCAAATATACCTTGGCGGAAATCAAGCAGCTGGGCGGCGTGTGCCGAGACCAGGCCTATTACACCGTGAACGGGGCGAAGGTCAAGGGAATCCCCGCCGTGATGGTGACCGGCGACGGCGACCGCGGCGGGCATGCTTGGGTAGCCATCATGGTCGGTGATCACCAATGGAAGGGCTGGGGAAGTTACGGGTACAAGACAGGCACCTACATCAACCCCTGTTATTATGCGGCGGAGAAGAACCCGCGCGTGTGGCATGAGTCCCTGCTGCTGAACAGCGACAAGAAGAGCTCGGAGGAGAAGCTGGCCCCGGCCTACGACTGCATGCTGCTCTCCCGCGCGCTGGTGCAGGCCAAGGCCATGCCGCAGGCCCGCTCTGCCGCTAAGGCTGCCACCGGACTGGCCCCCGCCGTCACCACCGGCTGGGAGAACCGTGTGCAGGTGATGGCTGCCGATGAGGACAACCCGCCGAGCACGGAGGCGTGGAAAAAGCTGCTCTCCGAGCTGAACGCCAACTCAAACAAGAACCCGGAGCTTATCAAGATCTCCGGTATCATCACGGATGACTACATGGGCAAAGGCGGCGGCGCCGAGGCCAAGCGCGCCGCGCAGAAGCTCAAGAAGGTGAAGGACCAGCGCTCTGACCTGCTGCTGGAAAACATGAAGCGGCAGGGCGATGCCCTCGCGGAGAAGAAGGACTACAAGGGGCTGGCGGCCCTGTACAAACGCGGCTTCCGGGACAACGCAGAGCGCGGCGATGTGTTCCTGGAGCTCATCAACCAATACAGCGCCTACTTGGAGGAAGGCAGCGTGGACAAGAAGGCCTGGAACACCCTGGCAAAGGACGCAGAGGGTGTCTTCTACCGCGAAGTGATGGCCAAGGACACGAACGACTACTTCAAGGTGAAGCGCGAGTACGACATCATGGTCAAGATTGCCGAGGCCTATAACAAGGCCGGCAACAGCAAGAAGGCAGACAAGATCTCCAAGGAAGCAGAGGCCCGCCTCAGCGCCTCCGGCGGCAGCTCTTCCTCAAGCAGATAAACCCGGCGATTTTTCGCCGCATCACAGCACATCGGAACCGGCAAACCCGCCCGGTTCCGATGTGCCAATTGATTCCACGGAGTGTGAACCTTGCTTCCTCACATGAGGAGTGGGAAAAAAGGGGTACACCATAGGGCTTATCCTCACACCGAACATCCCGAAGAAATGGGAATACAGCATCGTCAGAATCGCTACCCCTTGATCATCGCTGTTCCCTGACGGCTGAAGCCCCCTACTCTGCACTCACCTGCCATGCTGTAGTCAAAACAGATGGGACAAAATAAGCCCTTCGGGGATGAGCGCGAAGGGCTTGTATCGAGTTTATGGTAAGTTCAGGCGGGGAAATCAGCTGGGCTGTTTTGCCGGAGCGAAGAGGGCGTAGATGAGGTTGCAGAGTTTGCCGCAGGGGACTTCTACGGCGTAGTAGAAGGCGAGGCTGAGGACGTAGACGAGGGGAAGTGAGACAAGGAAGGAGACGGTAGCGGCGCCGGGGTAGCTCCAGTCGCAGCCGACAAGGGAGGTGTAAACCCAGGCGGAGAAGTAGAGCAGGACGGGGAATTGCACCAGAAGAATGCCGAAGGAGAGTTTGCCGAGGCGCTTGAGCGTGCGGGAACGGCCCAGCATCTTCTCCAGGATGGCAGAGCGTACCATGCCGAAGAGGAAGAAGAAACAGGCGATGCCCTGCATGGTGTACGCATCCAAGAAGGAGGGGAGGAGGACGGACGGGAAGATGGCTATCAGGATGGCCAAGGCAACGCAGGACAGGGCACAAGCCTCGCTGTGCTTGCCGGGCTCCGCTTGGCGGGAGAAGTCCGCAGCCGCAATACCGGCCAAGAAGGAGAGGTAGCGAGTTGCCCCCGCAGCAACGCAGACGAAGGCGAGGATGAGGTAAATGATCCATCGACGCTGCAGTTTACCGAAAGTCAGCAGCACGGCATAGACCGCATAGGAACCGAAGAGAACGATGCTCATGCACCACAGCGGGCTGTTATAGCGTGCATCCCCCAGGCAGAGGGACTTCCAGAGTCCGGCCTGCAGGGCATCCCCGAGGCTGAGGTCCGAATTCACCAAGGCATTCAACCAGCCTCCCCCGGTCACGGGGCGCAGGGCCTCCACCAGGGCTGTGTGCTGACCGGCGAAGCAGGCATAACCGATGTAGCCCAACAGAGCGGCCACCAGCGTGGGCGGCATGAGGCGTACATAACGAACGGTAGCTTGCTTATAAAGGAAGCCTGCATCCCCCGTCTTCATGTATCGCAGAGCGGGGATGAAGGCGATGAGCGCGAAGAAAATATAGAGAGCAAAAGGCGTGCTGACCAAAATGGAAGTAGGGGAAGGAAGCCATGTACACCGCTTCCGCATTTTGCTTTGCTACCCCGCTGCCGAAGCCTATGTGGCCGTATGGTGCAAAGGCGAGCAGGTAGTGAAACACAAGAATAAAGACAGCGGCCAGCCCCTTGAGGCCGTCGATGCTACCGATTCGTTTGGTGCGCTGAGGTGTCCGTCCCTCTCGATGGCGATATCGTGAAGAAACAAAATTGTCATAATTTTCAAAAAAAATTCGTAGAAAACTTATTTTGGTGTTGACAGAACTGAGATGAGATGTATAATAATTCCCGTAAAGGGCGCAATTCGGCAAAATTGCTACGAAGGGCGCCGGCTTTCAAACAAAATAAGAAGCAATGAAAAACATGCCAACATACAAGAAGTGGTTCAACGGTTTGCCTGTTGAACCTACCGTCGAAGTCGAAACAAGCACCGTTGTCGAAGGGCAAATTTTTGCATTCGGCTCAGCTAGCCACAATCAAGCGCCTCCCACCAATGGAGAAAATTATGATTTCACAGAAACCATCAATATTCCATGGAGAGAGGATGAACAGGGCAATCCGAAGCCAATCCTCACTAATCTCCGGGTATCATACAGAGTAGAGGATTGGGGTGATGTTTATTTAGACGACGAGTTGCTTATAGACCTTACTTCCCGAGAAGAAGGTGTAACCGGGCAATGGGGTGGTCACACAGCATGGAAGAAATCAAAATCTGCAGCGATTTCTTCCGGTGAGCATGCTCTGGAATTTTCTTATCAGAATATCACCATGTCCGATCCGAACATGAATCAGATTATCTGCGAGTATTCCTATAAGGCAGTAGTGCTTGAATCGGGCGGCAAGAAAGATCCCCGGAAATGCCCCTGTTCCGGTAATACCTGCAGCCTGGAGGGAGGTCAAAACCCTCCCGGTTCACAAGGCATAATAAACAATACCCTTGATTCATCTTCTGCCGGTACCGACGTTGTGTACAAGGTGACCGATGACAGCATGGTTTGGTCATGCAATATGGGCGTATTGCGCGGTCTCGGAACTAAGCTCAGCGGTAGAGTTCAGCTTTATACGGATAAGTTTGATGCTTCGCTCGCATCCCCTGCTGCTCTTTATTACAACCATCCTATGCTGGCCAAGCTTATCATACCGGAAGTCGGAGTTGTACCCGGAGCTAAGGTAGAAATCCACATGGGTGATCGAGTCATTGCTCTCCGGTATTATCTGGATGGAAGTATCGCCCCTATTGGTGTTGATTCTGCCGGTAACGGCAGAGCTTCGGTGACCTTGGACGCATCGGGGGCTGTCGTATCTGTGAAGTGGCAGGATAATTCCGGTGCTGCCTGGGTATTCAATGGATCTTCAGGCGAGTTGGTTTCCTACACCGGCCCCGAGATGGTGGTAGTTGACGATGTCTCTGACTATCTGGTTGTTAAGAAGAGCACAGACGAGACTCATATCCGTCAGATATGGAGTCTGTGGGATGGCTTGATGAATATCGAGGAGATTACGACGACCGGCTACAAGATTCGCCTGTACACCCCTTCCAAAGTTACAGGCATTGGCGAGGATGGGTATTATACAGTAACCGGAATTAACGATGCATTTAAGACCTTTGCTGTGACTTATGCTGAATCAGGCCTTACCATCGTTGAAACGACTCCCGGTCGCGAAGACTACTCCTGCACATGGTCTAAGGGCGAGGATGGGGCTTGGAGCATCGCTATAGGCTCCGAGGCTTCGGAAATGATCACCTCCTCCTGCGTGCGTACTGTGATTGAACCGGCCGAAACTTCCGGATTCGAGGTCTGGCAGATGGTGACGACTGTAAGCAAAGGCAATGTGCCTGCCTCCTGCGTGTGCGAGGTGTACCAGAATTCTCCCATTGGGAATCTGCTGCTTACTCGTGTAGAGGGCTATGGCTCCGACTCTGCTCAGACCACCACCTTCGAATACGATGGCGTCGGCAATCCTATTGCTCGGACTTCTCCGAATGGCCATAGGGTTGAATACTGCTATGACCTCTTCGGGCGCATGACTAAGCGTTCCGAGCCTTGGCGCGCGGGAAACTACAAGCTCATCACCGATTACACTTACGCCAACACATCGGATGCGCGTTATTCCTCTGAGATTTCAGCCATCACTCAATGGCTGCGTCAGGATGGAGCAGATTCCATGACAAAACTCAGCACCGAGACCCACTCGTATTCCGTTACCAACGGCATCAAACGCGAGGAAATACGCACTACCGCTGCAGGCTCCTCCCATACGCATTTTGAAGTGACGGAAACATGGACGAACGATGCCCCCAATTCTCTGGATAAGGGGCGCATTCGCATGACTCAGGGCAACGATGGTGTTCAGACATGGTACACCTACGAATCCTCGACTTCTCACGGTGCAATCTATACCATCACAACGGAAACTCGTGTAGATGGTGAACCTGTTGCCGGGCAGTCCCGCCGCACGGTGAAGTTCATCAACGCTGCCGGTAATACGGTTCGAGAAGAGGAGTATATTCTACTTACCACCGGGACTTGGGAGAAGATTAATGGTGTTACTCATTCATACAACACTCAGAACCAACTTGCCGGAAGTACGCGTGATAATGGGCGTTCGTCTTCTCAGGAGCTGTCCTGCACCGGAGCCATGCTCTGGCAGGTTGATGAGGATAATGTGCGTACTGACTACACCTACGATTCTGCTCGCCAGCTTACGGAAATCAGCCGCTCTGCCGTGTATGATGGCGAGGTCTGCGTAACGCCGGAAACCATTACCGAGTTTGTTCGCGATGCAGCCGGACGAGTAACCTCGACCATTACCCGCATCGGCTCCATGACCACCACTTCCGGCACGGTTTACGACCTTGCAGGGCGTAAGGTGAGCGAGACGGACTTTCTCGGACGCATCACAACAACAGAGTATAGTACAGACGGCCTGACTACCACCACAACCACGCCCTCCGGATCGACTCTGATTACCACTCGCAACACAGACGGCAGCGTTGCCCATGTTTATGGCACCGGGCAACGCGAGCTTTACTATGTCTATGATATCAACGGAAGCAATATCCGAGAAACTGTGAAGCTGGCGGACAACCGGACAACCTTGTCGCAGTCCATCAGCAATGGGTTCGGTGAATCCTTGGTAGAAGCAACAGCCTCTACTACCGGCTTCATCTACACCCGCAATGAGTACAATGCCAAGGGGCAGATGACTAAGAGCTATCAGGATACAGGATGGAATACTCCTCAAACCGCTGCCACGCTCTTTGAATACGACAACCTAGGCAACATTACCAAGAAGACGCTTGCTCTGGCAGAAGCTCCCACCTCCACCAACTCCCCGATTGAGGAATACGCCTACGGAGCTGAGGCGATGGAGGATGGTATCTATTCGACCGTCATCAGAACTCGTTACAATGCTGCCGGCGATGCTCTCACCAGCGTTCAGAAGCAGATGATTTCGGCCCTTTCCTCTACCATTGAAAGTAAATCAGTTTCTATCAATGAAAGAAACTTGACTTCAGCCCAATGGACTGCGTATAATGGAGATGCAAAGAGAGTAACCTACAGCAGCATTCCCACTTCTACCATTACGGCAGAAACTGTAACGGTGGACGGCTTCGTTGTGTCCCGGAAGGACAACGCTGGTATTACCTCGACTGCGGCTCGTTCATACGCAACGAGTGGCATGACCATCTCCCACACGGATGGCCGAGGTAACACCACAACTACAGTAACCGACATCGCAGGTCGTGCGATTCTCGTGACGGATGCCGCAGGCAATAGCTCCGGCACAACCTACTGCACCTGCTGTGACCGGCCCGCAACCGTGACGGATGCGCAGGGTAACGCCAGCTGCTACCGTTATGATGAACGTGGGCGCAAGATTGCAGAATGGGGAACGGGCATTCAGCCGGTCTGCTATGCTTATGACTCAGCCGGCCGCCTTGTCTCGCTCACCACGTTCCGAGTGGCAGATGAAACTATCTCCTCTGATCCGACCGGACGCACAGACGGTGACACGACAACCTGGAGCTACCACGATGCTTCCGGTATGGAAACCAGCAAGACCTATGCCGATGGGAAGGGCGTGACGAAGACCTATGATGCCTACAACCGTCTGCTCACTGAGACGGATGGGCGAGGCGTAGTCAAGACACATAGCTACGAACAGGCTCGCGGACTTCTGCTGGGGACAACGTATTCCGATGGCACGACAGCCCGAACTTACACATACAACCACCTCGGACAGCTTACGCAGATTGTTGAC
>SFDX01000063.1 GCA_004557455.1 Akkermansia muciniphila
GTCCGGCAATCCGGAGAGCTGGCTGGCTAAAAATACCGACGCGTTCCTGTTCGCAGGGGTGAAGGCCGAGGGCGGTCCGCTGAACCGTGCGCCCCGGAACTCCGTGCTGGCGGAGCTGCTGACGCTGCAGGCCCTGTCCGTGGCGCTCCAGGTGGAGAAGGACTGGGATCCTGTGAAGTACGTCCGCTGCCATCCCGGCGGAAAGCTGGGCCAGCTGCGGGAGAACGAGAAGTAAGGAGGGCCGGTGAATGCTGACGGGAAAGTGCATCCATCCGGAGCTGATGCGGGTGGTGTCCCTGCTGGGCCACGGCGACAAGGTCCTGATCGCCGACGGCAACTATCCCCTGGCCCAGCGCTCCGGCGACGCGCAGAAGGTCTACCTGGGGCTGACCGCCGGACAGCCCACCGTCACCGATGTGCTCAAGGCCCTGCAGAGCGAGATCAACATCGAGGCCGTCACCCTCATGGACACCGCTGACGGCACCGAGCCACCCATCTTCGACGAGTTCCGCGCCATGCTCCCCGGCGTGCCTGTGAGCAAGCTGGCGCGCTGGGCCTACTACGACGAATGCTGCAAGGACGGCGTGCGTCTGGCCATCTCCACCGGCGAGCAGCGCACCTTCGCCAACATCCTCATCACGGTTGGCGTGGCGTAAGGGCAGACAAACAAGACAAAAACCGGACTGGGCAAAACGCCCAGTCCGGTTTTTTATATGCGGAGCTTCGGTTGAAATACGCAGCGTCATCGGCCAGCCAGCACCTTGCCAGCTTCATCGGCGCGTATTCCTGGCCATCATCGTGCCCGCCATCCTCATCATGGCCGTAGCCAGCGCATGCACGGTGAGCTATTCCTTCACGGGCACCAGCATCAACTACGACATCATCAAGAGCATACAGATCGACAAGATTGCCAACCGCGCACCCTACGGCTGGGCACCGATGGAGGCCATGTTCAACAACACGCTCCAGGATGCCTACGTCAACCAGACGCGCCTCAAACTGGTCAAGCGCGGCGGCGACCTGCACCTCGCCGGCGAAATCACCGCCTATGAGCAGTACAACAAAGGCATCTCGGCCGACGGCCTCTCCTCGCAGGTACAGCTCAAGATGACGGTCAACATCCGCTTCACCAACGAAAAGACGGGGCAAAACTGGGAACGGCAGTTCAGCGCCACCACGCAGTATGACGCCTCACGCCAGCTTTCGGCCGTGCAGGAAGAACTGGTCACGGAGATGATCAAGGATATCACCGACCAAATCTTCAACGCCACCGTGGCCGACTGGTAACGCCCCGCCCCTCCCTTCCACACACCCCTCATTCCCAATCCAACCCTCCAGCCACGCACCCGGCACACCGACAAACAGGATGCAGATACAGATAGCAGAACTCACCGCCCACCCCGAACGGCTCAACGCCGACACGCTGTACGGACTACGACAGATCGTAGCCCGCTACCCCTATTACCAGGCGGCGCGCATCCTGTTCCTGCAGAACCTGTTCGTCCTGCACGACAGCAGTTTCGGCGACGAACTGCAGAAGGCGGCGCTCTATGTGCCCGACCGCCAGGTGCTCTTCGACATGGTTGAGGGCGACAACTACGACATCAAGCCGCAGGCTCTCGAGACGCCCGACGACGACAATACCGCCGAAGACACCGACCGCACCGCCTCGCTCATCGACCGCTTCCTCGTCTCCGAAGGGCTCGCCGCCACGCCCACGCCACGACGCGCCCCCACACCCCTCGACGCCACCACCGACTATGCCGCCTACCTGCTGCAGATGGACGACATCGCGCCGCAGCAGCAAGAGCCCGCGCCCGAGACCAACACCTCGAGAAGCGAGCAGCTCATCGACGGCTACATTGCCCAGGGCAACGAAAGGCCCAAGCTCGAAGAGAATCCGCAATACACCCCCGACATCCCCGACGAAGACATCGAAACCGACGCAGAGGAGGACTACTTCACCGAAACCCTGGCCAAAATATACATCAAACAGGGCCGATATGAGAAGGCCATGGAAATTATCCGCAAAATACATTTGAATTATCCAAAAAAAAATCGTTACTTTGCAGACCAAATGCGATTCTTGCAGAAATTGATTATCAACCAAAAAAGTAATACGAAATAGACATGTATAGCATCTTCGTCGTTCTGGCCGTCATCGTGGCCGTACTTCTGGCCTTCATCGTGCTCATTCAGGAATCGAAAGGTGGCGGTCTGGCCTCGGGCTTTGCCTCGTCCAACCAAATCATGGGCGTACGCAAAACCACCGACGTCATCGAGAAAGCCACTTGGACCCTCGCCGGACTGCTCGTCGTCCTGAGCGTTTGCGCCACCCTCTGCATCCCCAAGCCCGAGAGCGGCTCAAAGTTTGGCAATGACAACACGCCCGCCGCACAGCAGCCTCAGCAGCCCCAGCCGCCCCAACACAGCGGCCAGCTCGTCCCGCAGGGCCTTATACACTCTGGGATTGCCCTGCACTACCACGTCCCGGCACAGGAGCCGCTTGGTGATGTAGTCCTGCTTCGTCAGGCCAGAGAGCCGCACAGCGGCCTCAATCTGTTCATCTTCCTCCGGGGATACCCGGAAGGCCACGGTCTTGTTCCTCCAGCGGTTTTTGTTGTCTCGGTTTTTCAGCGACATGGTTACGTCCCCATCCTTTCAAAGTCCAGCTTGTCCGCCATTTCTGTCTGCCTTGTGGGAAACAGGTGGGCGTAGCGGTAGGTAATGTCGATACTCTCATGCCCTACCCGGTCAGCGATTGCCAGGGCGGTGAAGCCCATATCAATCAGCAGGGAAATGTGTGAATGTCGGAGGTCGTGAATCCTGATCCGCTTCACTCCCGCCGCTTTCGCACCTCTGTCCATTTCATGGTGGAGATAGTGCTTGCTGACAGGGAAAATCCGTTCATCCGCCCCGGCGCTGTAAAACATCTTTAAGTAGTCCTCCATCTCTCCACAGAGGAATTTGGGCATCTTAATGACACGGTTGCTCTTTTTCGTCTTGGGGGTGGTGATCACGTCCTCGCCCTTGAGCCGCTGATAGGATTTGCTGATGGACACTGTCCCCGCCTCAAAGTCGAAGTCAGACGGGGTGAGGGCCAGCAGTTCCCCCTCCCGGATACCGCACCAGTAGAGCATTTCAAAGGCATAGTAGGAGAGGGGTTTGTCCATCATGGCGTCGGCAAATTTCAGATACTCATCCTTCGTCCAGAACAGCATTTCACGCCGTTCCTCCACACCCATGTTCCCGGCCTTGGCCGCAGGATTGACCTGGAGGCCATAATAGCGAACAGCATGGTTAAAGAGGGCGCTCAACTGATTGTGGACGGTTTTGAGATAGGTAGGGGAATAGGGCTTTCCTTTGGCGTCCGTCAATCCCCGGATTGCGTTCTGCCAATCCATCACGTCCTTGGCGGTGATTTCCGACAATTTCCGTTTTCCAAAATACGGCAGGATTTTCTTCTGGATGATGCTCTCTTTTGTCAGCCAGGTGTTCAGCTTCAGCTTGAGCTTCATATCCTTCTCATAGAGCTGGGCGAAGCTCTCAAAGGTCATGTTCACATCGGCCTGCTTCTGCATCAGAAACTCCCGTTCCCACGCCTGGGCCT
>SFDX01000037.1 GCA_004557455.1 Akkermansia muciniphila
ACACCCCGAATACGCCGTCGATGGCGGGCTGTACAGCTACACGGCCTCCGACTACTTCACCGGTAACTGGATCGGCGAGGACACGAAGCTGGTGTACGACTCCGCTGCTCGGACGGTCTACGTGGAGAACGTAGTGAACTACACCGTTCCAGAACCCGCCACGGCCACCCTGAGCCTGCTGGGACTCGCGGCCCTGCTCGGGCGCCGCCGCCGGAAGCACTGAATCCGAAATTCTCACTCGAATAACATCAAGATAAAACACACATTATTCAACACCATGTTGGGCTGCCTGGCGGCCCTGTCCCTTGCGGCTTGCGGCGGCGGCGGAGGTGGCAGCGACTCGTCCTCCGCTTCAGCCGGGTCCTCGCTACTCAGCCCCGGCTACAACATCGTTACCCTGGACGGCCTGATGGACGACGGAAAGGGCTACACCTTCGACCTGATCCGCGGCGGCGAATGCGACCTCAGCTTCTGGAATACCGCCCTCTACGAAGATCATGCTTGGGTAGAGGACTATGAGGGACGCTGGACTGAGCGTCAATTGGCGGACGGCTCCTTCGAGATTCAGGTCACCGGCCTGACACCGGCACCGGAATCGACCACGAAGGCCGGCTGCGTCATCACATGCAACAACCCGATGATCCTGCGCATCCCCGCCGGGGAGATGGCCCGTTACCGCGCCGGCGAGGTGATTACCGGCTCCTTTGCCTCCTCTCCGGCAGGCCCGGAGGTCGATATAACCGCCCCGATGTGAGGTCTGTGGAGAATGGCCACCTGGGGCCGTGATGAAGCAGAAACACAACCCTGAGGAGCAACGCCGGTCAATGGCAGCAAGATCGGAAAACCATACCCATTTATCCTGCAAGGGCTGCATTCTCACTGCATACGTTGTTCCCCGAGCGCGTATCTCACAGCACCTTTCTCCTCACCCCCTCTCTACTTCTTCGGCGGCTTTGCGGCCGTAGGTGGTGCGGGGGTAGAGGGAGGCGGCGCGGCGGAGAAGTTCTTGGGCACCCGGGTGGTCGCGGAGGAGGGTTGAGCGGAGGGAGGCGGCGCGGTAGAGGAGGAGGGCGCGGTCTTGTTTGCTGCGGACGAAGCGGGAGGCTTCGAGGAGGGTGGAGCAGGCGGTTCGGGGATCGGCGGCGAGGGTGCGTTGAAGGTGCGCGAGTTCCAGCCAGCCGCGGAGGCGGCGCGGGTGGCGGCGGACGAGAGTTTCCAGCTCGGGGAGGAGGGTGGAATCCTGTTCGGCGATAATGCGTTGCACCAGTTGTGCCAATTCATCGTCAGCCGTGCAATAGTGACCGGAGTAGAGGAAACGGGCCAGGATGTCCCCGAGAGCGGGCAGCGCCCATTGTCGGAGCATGCGAACCTCCCAGCTCACCAAGATAACCGCGCCGGCCAGCACCGCGAGGATCGACCCAGCGGTTGACAGCCCCGTATTGCCGGTGTACACCCAACAAAGGCCGCCGCTGAACAGAGCGAGTGGCAGCAGGAGACAGAGGGTGCGGAACAGAATGCGCATGCGCTACTTCTTGTCGGGCAGGTCGTCCATCTCCAGATAGTTGCGAGAGAGGACACGCTCCGGATTCTGCGGGTTGCGGACCTCCAACACCATCTGCTTGAAGAACCAGGTATCATCCGAGAGCTTCTGTACGGAGTTGATGGTGAAGCGTTTGCGGAGCTTGCCATCCGGGCCGTGCCCATCAATTTGCCAAGAAGTCCCGTTCTCCTTATCTACCCACAGACGCACCCAAGAGAACTGCCCGACCCCCGGCTTGGGATTCGGTACCTCGACAATATAGCAATCGCGCCCCTTGATGCGGCTCTCCGCGGTATTCTCAATGACCTTACCACCCTTCCAGTAGAGGAAGCGCAGGGAGAGATCCTCATAGCAAACATCAGTGCCTGCAATCGTCTGCGTGTACGAAGCCGGGCGCATGACCGTCGCCTTGTTATTCACCACGGTGAGCAGGTCCGCGCTGTTGGATTTAATGCGCACGTCAAAACGCTTCCAAGCCCCACCGGCCTTATATTGAAAAGCAATGGTCTCCCCGCGCGCACTGAGGCTGAAGGGCACCTTGACGCCACCCTTGCGGATTTTACCGAGGACATCCTTGTTCCCTTGGCTGACCGTCATATCGCGCATGGCGCGCAGGATCTCATCGGCGGAGGGAGTCTCTGCCGCGGCGGTGCCGGCCAAGGCCAGCAGCAGGGCGGCTGCGGTCGTCATCCAGTGTTTCATGGCATCATCATAGCACAGCCCGCGCCGCGGTGCGAGCCCTAATTCCGCCAGCAGAGCGGATTTTTTTGCGGCGAGAGGGGAGTGCGGCGGTCCTTTTGTATTGACAAGCTTCCGCCGAGGCTGGTATACTGACGGTGGAATGAACGAACTGCTTAGCGAGCTTCTCAAAGCGAGTCGAGCGGCGGTGCTGTGTGTCGCCGCCGCGTTGCCGGCTACGGCCGTGCCGGATGCTGCGGGGCTGATGGCAGCCCTGGCGACCAACGACGATGTGCAGCGCTTGGAGCGCGCGGTGGAGGATGCCAAGACGGGCAAGATGATGATGACCTCGATGACCGCCGACCGCAAGGCGCAGCGGGATGCCACGAAAGAGCTGAAGAAACTGGAGCGCGACTTGGCGAAATGCAAGCGGCAGCTCAAGCAGCGCAGCGAAGCCATTGCCCGCTTGGCCAAGGAAGTAGAGAAGAGCGGGAATATTAACCGGCGAGACAAGCAGGGACGCACCCTGGCCATGCTGGTGGCGGAGTGCAACTGCACGGCGGCCATGGAAAAGGTGTTGGCAGACGACCCGAAGCTGGACCTGCGCGACAAAGCCGGGCAGACGGCTCTGGGCTATGAACAAAGCGTCATGGGGTATGCCCTGGCCGCCCATTTGCAGAAGCGCTGGGCGCAGGCCATTGAAAACGCCGATGAGGACGCCGTGACCTATTTGTTGGAATGCGGTTTGCCCCCCGACACCTTGGTGGAAGGAGAACCGCCCTTGGGCTATGCCATCAAATCCGGCAAGAAAGAGGTAGTCGATGTGCTGCTCGCCACGCGTCCGTCCGTCAAGACCCGCATGTCCGACGGCACAACCATGCTCGAACAGGCGGTGTTGCATAATATGTCCGGGGCCATTCGCTATCTGGTAGGCGGAGGGTGCAACGTGAATGAACCCCTGAGCAGCGGCGAGCATCCCTTTTTCCGCTTGGTGACGCGAGGCAATGCCGAGGCCGTACGGACTTGGCTGGAAGTGGTGCCGGGCATGGATGCGCAGAAGCTGCCGAGCACCAACCCCGCCTGCGTGGCAGCCCGCTGCGGCACCCCCGAGACCTTGGCCGCCGTGCTGGACAGCAGGGCGAATCTGCTCGACACCCCGGATGACTTCGGCCACACACCGCTGCAGGAGGCGGCACGGCGAGGCAGCGTGGAAATGATTGCCGACCTGCTGAAACGGGGAGCCAAGCCGGATGCCGTATCCAAGCAAGGAGAGACCCCTCTGATGTGCGCCGCCCTCAGCGGCAACGCGGCTGCCGTACGCGCCCTGTTGCAGGCCGCGCCCGAAACTCGAGATGCGAAAGACGCCGAAGGAAAGACCGCAGCGCGGTATGCCGAGCAATCCGGCAGTGCCGCAGCAGTGCAGGCGCTCTCTGCCGGTAATGAACAATGATGATACACCATGGCTATACACGTTAAAACTCGTTCTCGCCAGCGCCGCCTGATGCGCCTTGCCATGCGGCGTATCGCCGTTCAATCGCTGCTTATTTCACTTGCTCTGGTGTTGGGTGTGGCCGTTGTTTTGCTGTTGCGCTCCATCGTGCAGCTTTCTCCCTCTCGAGCGGTGTTCACCTATGTTCCACCCTCAGAACCGACCCCGACTCAACCGACCGAGGAAGACCCGCAGCCGCAGCAGGACCCGGGCGGCGGCGGTGGCTCCGTCTCCCCGGATATGCCCACCATCACGGTTGATGTCCCCTCGACGGTGAGCATGCCCACGGTGGAGGGGCTCGGCTTGGAGCAAACGGCGGATGACTCCTCATCCCTGGGCATCGGTATGGGAATGGGGGACGGCATCGGGTCGGGGGAAGGCCCCGGCAGCGGTATGGGCTCGGGAGGCGGCACCGGTGGCGGACGCGACAAGGGGAAGGGCCCCGGCAAGAATGATGACCTGCAGGTTGTTCTGTTGCTGGATGCCTCCGGCAGTATGGACCAACTGCTGGCTGCAGCGGCGGATTCTATGGCCATGATGGTGGCGGTGTTCAACCAGTCGAAGCTCAACGGCCAGAAGCTCCGCGTCAACATAGGGCTGGTGTGCTACGGGCAGGGTGAGAACGGCGGACAGGCCTACAAACTCTCCGACTTCTCCATGGACGAAAAGGCGATGAAGAAAGCACTGGAAGGCCGAATGGCCGACGGTGCCTTTGAGAGTTGCGGTGAGGCCATTGACTTTGCGGTCGAGAGCTTTGCATGGAACCGCCGCGACCGCGAGGATGTGCTGAAGGTCATCTTCATTGCCGGCAATGAGAGCTTTGATCAGGGAAGCGTCGATTATCGCGCTGCCATTCGCAAAGCAAAGGAATCTAACATCATCGTGAACACGGTTTACTGCGGTGGAATGAGCATGCTCGTGACCGAAAAGGATGTGGAGGAGCAGTGGCGTGAGGCGGCAGCACTCGGGAACGGGAGAGCCCTCACGTTCGAATTTGAGGAGGTCGGGGAGAAGAAAGAAATCGCCCGGATATGCCGTGAGCTGTTCGAGGCGGCCAAGCGCCTGTATGATTGCCCGGTCGTGCCCACAGGCTCCCCCGCCGAGCAGGCCGCGCATGAAAAAGCCTTTGCCGAGCGCCCGCGCTTCGCCACCGGCGCCGACCGAATTTTCGATTGGATCTCGGACCACGCCGATCTGCTCTCCGGCTATTGCTGGGATGCAACGGAGATTTGCCGACGGGCGGGGAAGGACTTCAAGCTGTATATGGTGGGAGGCAGAGCCAACCTGCCGGCGGCTTTCCGTCAAATGAGTGATGAGGAGGCGGAAGCCACCCTTCGACAGGCAGCAGAGGTTCGGCAGCGTATCATCGACTCGTATCAGGGCTCCACCACCGGTGGCAATGTCTTCGCCCGCAGAGCGTTGGAGACGGTTCGGGACCAAGCGCGCTCCAAGGGTATTGATATTAAGATATAGTGCATGCTATGAAACAGATTCGCATTACCGATCCCAACGGTCGGAGCTTTGATTTTCCCTTTGAACCGACGGAAGGCCTCGCCATTTCCATCGGCAAGTCGGAGTCCTGTGCCGTGCATCTTGCGGAGGACCCGTTTGCATCCCGCGTGCATTGTTATGTTCAATGTGCCAATGGGTATATTTATATATCGGACAATCATTCCACGAATGGCCTTTTCCGCGATGAGGTGCGCGTGAGTGCGGAGCACATGCAGGAAGGGGTGCTGTACCGTGCCGGTGCTTCTTATATTGTCCTGATGGAGGCCGAGCCTGCTCCCGTGGAGGAAGGGGAGTTCGTACCGCCGCCCCTGCCGGAGGCCGAGCCTGCTCCCGTGGAGGAAGGGGAGTTCGTACCGCCGCCCCTGCCGGAGGCCGAGCCCGCTCCCGTGGAGGAGCCGGAGTTTGTGCCACCGCCCCTGCCGGAAGTCGAGCCTGCTCCCGAGGAGGAAGGGGAGTTTGTGTCACCGCCCCTGCCGGAAGTCGAGCCTGCTCCCGAGGAGGAAGCGGAGTTTGTGCCGCCGCCCCTGCCGGAGGCTGAGCCTGCTCCCGTGGAGGAAGCGGAGTTTGTGCCGCCGCCCCTGCCGGAGGCCGAGTCCGCTCCCGAGGAGGAAGGGGAGTTCGTGCCACCGCCCCTGCCGGAGGCCGGGTCCGCTCCCGAGAAGGAACCGGAGTTTGTGCCTTTCCCCGAGCCTTCGGAGGAATCGGAGCCCGCCCTCGAGCCGGTACTTGAGCCGGAACCCATCCCCGAACCACCCCCCTCTGAGCCCACCCCGCCGACCGCCGTGCGGCCGCGCGTCTTTCGACCGGAGGTAAAGGTGAAGCGCCGCAAGGCTGCGCCCCCGCGCCCGGCGGAGCAGGGCAAGGTCTCCCTCGCCCTGCACGAGACCCGCAAGGTGCATATGGATGCGGGCGTGGTCAACACGGATGGAGGCGAGTTGCCCGCAGACTTCGGGCTCCGATTCCGGCTGGACAGCGTCTTGGTGTCCAACGACGGAGAATGCTGCCTGCGCTTCGGCGCCCATGCCGACAGCGATTGTTGCCTCTATCTGGTGCAGCATGATGTGGAAGGTTCTACCGAGCTGCTGCTGCCGGAGGCCCCGGATACTCCCAATCGACTTTATGCCGATGTCGAGGCACTCTTTCCTCCTTTGAGCGACAAGTGCGATTATGAGTACGAGCTTGCTCCCCCTTACGGTGAAGAGGTCGTCGTAGCGGTCGCCTGCTCGCAGCCCGTACCTTTGCCGGGTGCCCTTGCGGAGCAGCTCAAGCGCGGGGATTGTCCCCCCGTGCAGGGTGAGTTGGCCCTCATCGAGACGCTGAGCCGCAGGTATCCCGGGGCCCGTTGGGCCGTTGCGTGCCTGCGTTTCGATACCCGCACCATCGGCGAGCGCACGGATTAGCCCACCTTTCAGAACCCATGCGGGCCGACCAGACGAAAATTTTTACAACTTCGCATAATCTTTTGAACAAATCCCCCGCCGAGGGTGTCCATACTGCATGATGAACAACAATCTTACCACAAAACTGATGGAAGCCCTGCAGGCGGCCCAGAAGGCTGCTCAATCAGCGGGGCGGGCGCAGATCATGCCGGCGGAGCTTCTGCTGGCACTGGTCAACCAGGACGGCGGTGTCCTGAAATCCGTGCTGCAGAAGGCCGGGGTAGACCCCCAGCGAGTAGCCGCCGAGATGACGCGGCTGCTGGAGCGGGTGCCTCGGCAGATGGGCGCGGTGGCGCAGAGCCCCGGAATCGGCCGCGAGCTGGATACGCTGCTGACGGCGGCGGAGCAGGTGCGCGAGCAGATGAAGGATGACTACCTGAGCGTGGAGCATGTGGTGCTGGCCGCGCTGGGGCAGTCGGATGAGCTTGCCCGTGCGCTGGAGTCCGCCGGCCTCACGCAGGCCAAATACCTGCAGGCCCTCAAGGAGGTGCGCGGCAATCAGCGCATCACGGACCAAGACCCGGAGGAGAAGTACCAGACCCTGGAGAAGTACGGCACGGACCTGACGGCCCTCGCTCGCCGCGGCAAGATTGACCCCGTCATCGGCCGCGACACGGAGATCCGCCGCGTGCTGCAAATCCTCTCCCGCCGCACGAAGAACAACCCCGTGCTCATCGGTGAGCCGGGCGTGGGTAAAACCGCCATTGCGGAGGGCCTTGCTCGCCGTATGGTGAACGGCGATGTGCCGGAGGGTATGAAGGGCAAGCGCCTGATCAGCCTCAACATCGGCTCCATGCTGGCGGGTGCCAAGTATCGAGGCGAGTTCGAGGAGCGTCTCAAGGCCTTCATCAAGGAGGTGAGTGCCTCGGAGGGACAGATCATTCTCTTCATCGATGAGCTGCACACCCTGGTGGGTGCCGGTGCAGGCGGGGAGGGCAGCATGGATGCCGCCAACCTCCTCAAGCCGGCCTTGGCTCGAGGCGAGTTGCGCACCATCGGTGCCACCACGCTGGATGAGTACCGCAAGTACATCGAGAAGGATGCCGCCCTGGAGCGTCGATTCCAGCCCGTCTTCGTGGCAGAGCCGAGCGTGGAGGATACGATCGCCATTCTCCGCGGCCTGAAGGAGCGCTACGAGGTGCACCACGGGGTGCACATCACGGACGGCGCGCTGGTGGCTGCCGCGACCCTCAGCAACCGCTACATCACCGACCGTTTCCTGCCGGATAAGGCCGTGGATCTGGTGGACGAGGCCGCCGCACGGCTCAAGATCGAGCTGGACTCCATGCCCATGGAAATCGACGAGCTGAACCGTGCCGGGATGCAGCTGGAGATGGAGCGCCAAGCCCTGTCCAAGGAGAAGGATGAGGATTCTCGCCAGCGTCTGGAGAAGATCACCAAGGAGCTGGCCGACACCAAGGAGAAGGTGGAGAGCATGATCGCCCGCTGGAAGAGCGAGAAGGAGGTCGTCTCCCGCGCTCGCGAGGCCCAGAAGAAGATCGATGCCCTGCGCACGGAGGCGGAGCTTGCCCAGCGCCGCGGTAACCTCGGGCGCGCTTCGGAGATCCTCTACGGGGAGATCCCGGCCGCCGAGAAGGCCGCTCGCACTGCCCGTGAGGAGCTCGCTGCTCTGCAGAACGGCGGGGAGGGGCTCCTCAAGGAGGAGGTCACGGAGGCGGACATCGCGAAGGTGGTTTCGACCTGGACGGGGATTCCCGCCGCGCGTCTGGCGGAGGCGGAGCGTGAGAAGCTCGTGCACATGGAGGAGCGGCTCGGGCAGCGGCTCATCGGGCAGAAGAAGGCGGTCAAGGCCGTGGCGGATGCCGTGCGTCGTTCGCGTGCCGGCTTGCAGGACGAGCACCGCCCGCTCGGGTCCTTCATCTTCCTGGGCCCCACCGGCGTGGGTAAGACGGAGCTTGCCAAGGCTCTCGCGGAGTTCCTCTTCGATGACGAAGCGGCCATGGTGCGTATCGATATGTCGGAGTACATGGAGAAGCACAGCGTGTCGCGGCTCATCGGAGCGCCTCCGGGATACGTGGGCTACGATGAGGGCGGTCAGCTGACCGAGGCCGTGCGCCGCCGTCCCTACAGCGTGGTGCTGTTCGATGAGATCGAGAAGGCTCACCCGGATGTCTTCAATGTGCTGCTGCAGGTGCTGGATGACGGACGTATTACGGATGGCCAGGGCCGCACGGTAGATTTTACCAACACGGTGCTGATCATGACGAGTAACATCGGCTCCCGCTTCATTCTGGACGAGGCCGATGCCGAGTCCCGCAACGAGAAGGCACTGGATGCCCTGCGCGGTCATTTCCGCCCGGAGTTCCTCAACCGTGTGGATGATATCATCATCTTCGAGCGACTGCAGGCAGAGGACCTCAAGCACATCATCAATATCCAGCTGGCCCGCGTGCACAAGCGCCTGCAGGCCAAGGGGCTGAAGCTGCAACTCAGCGACGCCGCCACCGCCCTGATTGCCCAACACGGCTACGATCCGGTCTACGGTGCCCGCCCGCTCAAGCGCGCCATCCAGCACGACCTGCTGGACCCGCTCAGCCTGGCCATCCTCTCCGGCCGCTTCCGCGAAGGCTCCACCATCCACGCCGATGTACAGGACGGCAAGGTGTCCTTCTCCTAAGCAGTACATCGCCTAGAGACAGGTCGCAAAAAGTACCATCACATAGGTTACACTCTTGGACAGAATGTGGCATAATGACGCTATGCCATGGAAATCCAAGAGCTGTAACCAAATGAGAATGGAGTTCATTCAGTACGTTCAGCAGGCCTCCATCACAATGACAGAGGCCTGCGAGAACTATATCGCCATTTGTTTCCTTCTCCGCATATCTCCTTGCCTTCGATACCATATCGGATAGTTGATTCCGTGCTTACTCGTAATTTCTGATCTGATATAGGACTTCATCAATGGAGAATTTCTGACGCGAGAGTCCATCCTCTAAATTATGAGCAGCGTATGCAATATCATCGGCTAACTCAATTATTTGAACGTCGAGTGTACGGGTTTTCTTCAGGTTCGTTTTTTCGCGGTTCTCATACAAGACTTGAGGTGTTCATTCTCTTGCAGCAGCTTCTTCATTTTTGCATCGTTCTGCGTGCTCCGAAAGGCCCCAGAAAAAGCGGCCTTTCCCTCATCTCTCCATTGCTGAACCTGCGCAACGCTGATTTGGTACTCGGAGGCAATCTGTTCATCGGTCTTCTGACCGAGAGTGGCTTGCCATGCGACCTCTTCCTTCATGGCCGCGCTGTAGCGACCTCTCTTCTTGATCTTGTTTGCCATTATGCGTTAATTTGGTTTGTGTTGCGATGATGCACTCAAACCCATTGGAAATCAAGACCAGAAGGATTTTCATCCTGAGGTGTGTCCGAAAAAGCGAGCACACCATAAAATCGCCTAAGCTCACAGAATCAACAGATTGTAGATTCGAAGCATGTTAGTGACCTTGAAAAGCATTTGAGCTTAGAAAAAGAGGCTTAGGCTTTTTGGCCTTTTGGGAGCCGTTTTGCGCCCGGCGGGGCGTTGCGCGGGCGTGCGAGCGCTAGGGTGGGCATAGCTTTAGCGAAGCCCCCTGTAATGTGGCGTTCGATGATCTGACGCCCCCACTCGCCCTCGGCGTTGCCGAGGTACCGGCTCGGAGGTGTCCTCGCCTCTCGGGGCGCGGGAGCCACCGGGCTTCCGCGTGTGCTCAACAACCGCTCTCGCCCTGCGGGCGCCCGGTGAACCGGGGAGCTCATCCATCGCCCGCAACAGGTCAGGGTGAGAAGCCCCGTGATGCTCCATGCAAAAAGGCACCCAATCGGGTGCCTTTTTGCATGGAATTAACGAGCCATCAGCTTGGGAAAATTGAGCCCGGAATTCGCTTTTTTCGTTTTTCCTACGTTCAGCCAAAGCAAATATGGAATCACATTATAATATATTTGATAGTAGTGCCTTGTGAAAACCAATTCCCAATTTAGGAGACTGTTACATCGCTTGTAAGAGGTCATAGAAAATGAAATACAGCATTCGCGGAGGGTGGATAAAATCAGCACTCAAAACACCACCTGCAAGGCTAGGACACCCCCAAAGCTGGGCAAGAATGAGCTCCGGCACTCGTCCTACCCTTGCGGGTGTCTTTTTGTTTCATAGGGGCGTTCGCCAGGTGTCCTAGGAGTTCATGCCGAAAAAAAACATGGTTCGTGGTGTTTTTGCTGGTATAATGTTACTGCAGTGTGACTGAAATGATTCCCTGCTCGAAATCACCATGGGCTATATCGTAAATGAACGGTATG
This sequence comes from Akkermansia muciniphila, assembly GCA_004557455.1. Lineage (GTDB taxonomy): Bacteria > Verrucomicrobiota > Verrucomicrobiia > Verrucomicrobiales > Akkermansiaceae > Akkermansia > Akkermansia muciniphila_D. The sequence goes on from SFDX01000037.1 coordinate 10,949, forward strand.
ACTTCGTTCCCTTCAGGGTCGAGGAACCCGACCTTCTCGTTTTTCTTATCTGTTTTCTTGACAATGTGAAGACGCTGCTCCGAGAAGTTATTGGGCCGGGCATGTAAGAAGTACCCGGAACGGTAGAGATAATCGGTGAGCTGGTTTCCTGAAGCATCTGCCAGCGCATAGTTGGGGCCCTTGGAAATGAGAAGGCGTTTTTCTCCCACGTTATGAAGATATCGGTGTTTTTTTGGTGGGATAAGAACCTGACCGCTGGCGTCCATCAGATAGCAGAAATTATCACTCTCGATGGAAATCAGACCATCCCTGCATTCGATATATCCGGCTTTGACATTATCGAGCAGATGAGCCGGGTAAGGCAGCTCGAAAAGGATATTCCAATCCTTATCGACAAAGTAATCTTTGCCGTCTGGAGTTCGCATGTAGCGCATCCCCTCCCGCAAATCTCCAATACAGGTAAACTCCGGTCCGAACTTCTTGCCGGTCATCAGATCCACACATTGGAGCCGGTCATCCTTGTATGTTTTGTAAGGAATATAGAATGGCCGGTCTTCTTCCCACATCCAAATGAGCTTGTCCGGCAGCTTTCCGAGGTCTTCTATTAATTTGTCTCCATCGGCTCTTATCTGCAGGTGATTTTGAGCGTCTTTCACAAGAAAATGTCCACACGGGGCAGAGAGTGGCAAAATCAATTTGTAACCTTTGCTCAGGATGGAGCGTTGCTCGCGGACTGACCACAAGCATGAAAAATCGCCGGGGGCATCACCGTAATGTTCAACATACAAGTCTCCGAAACAGTGACCTACCCAGTGTTCCCGAAAAGGCAGGTCTATCATCTTTCCGTCCTCGCGATGAATGAAATGAAAACGGGAAGTTTCGGAAGGTTTCTCTTCTATCGGCATAAGCCAGCCATTTGGACAGACGTGAATGCCCCAGAAACGGCCAAACGGGAGTTCGTTACCAAATCGGTCTATGATGAATGATTCTTCCTTTGTTTTGCGAGCGCACATACTATGTATAAAACTCTATCATATTGGAAAATGAAGGGTGATGCAAGCCTTTTTTCTGGAAAATCTCTGCCATCAGAAAAATTCTTTCTGCTAAACCTGTGTTTTTGTGGGTTACGCAGCGATGTTCGGGTTTGGCTGAGGTGCCGCTGCCTTAAGCACCTCCGCTATGATTTCGAGCTTCTCCGGAGATATGTAGGCCCTGCCGTAGTTACCCTCCCATTCATCGGAAAGGTCCATGAGCCGAGCCGTCAGCAATCTTAGCAGAGATGCTTCGGAAGGGAATACGGGAATGAGTCTCGTGCGCTTCTTGAGTTGGCTGTTGACGCATTCCATTATATTGGAGGTCCTGATGTACCGCTGAACCTCCGCCGGGCAATCGATGATGGTGAGGCTTTGCTCGATATTCTCCTCGAGCCAATCCGCGAGCTTATCCTACTTCTTCTCACGGAAGAGGGAGACCGCCATCGCGGTTCTTTTCTCAGCCGCTTCCCGATTACCGGAATTGAAGATAGCGCGGATCTCTCCTGCGACGAAACTCTTGAGTCGCTTACCGGTAACATAACTTTGCGCGTTCTGTTGAAAGTGGAACTGACAGCGTTGCCATGGCACGCCGATGAGGGTCTTGGCGACGGTCCCGCGGATACCGACGTGGCTGTCACTCACAACAAGGGTGGGCCGATTCATTCCTCTTGCCATCAGGCTCTTGAAGAAGTTAGACCAATGTTCTTCCGCCTCGGAGAGGGAAACAGAGACGCCTATGATGCGTCGTCTGCCGGTCTCGCTGTCGACGCCGACCGCGATGAGGACGGCCCAATCGCGAACAATACATGATTCGCGAATATTGATATATGTAGCATCGAGGTAGAGGATACTTATGGGGTCGATTTTACGGTTTCTCCACTCATCAAAAGTCCCGTCCAATTCCTGTGCGCATTTGCTCACCGTGGCAGCCGAAATGGTTTGTCCGGGGAAAAGTTCTTGGACGATCTCGGTGACCTTCCGGGTGGAGACACCCTTGAGATACATCTCGGCGACGGCGGTACGGAAGGCATTGTTAAGGCGAGACCCGTCGTTGAGGGTGGGGATGATAGGATGGAAGCCGCTCTTACGGGTTTGGGGGACGTTGATGTCAACCTTGCCGGCCGGGGTCAGAATGGCGCGTTTCTTGTAGCCGTTGCGGTAGTCGATGCGATCGCCCGGGCGGTCGTGTTTTTGACAGCCGAGGTAGTCATCCTGCTGAGCTCGGAGGCAATGTTCGACAATAAGCCGGAAGGCATCGAGCAGGACGACGCCTGCATTTTCTCGGGCATCATCAGAGGTGAGGTGCTCAAAAAGCTTGAAAATGTCGGCGAATGTGGTATGCTTGGTGTGTTCAGTCATGATGGTGTCTTTTTGTTTGGTTTTTGAAAAGAATACAGCTAGTGGCTGAACACTTCAAGCTTTTTCCCGGGCATGGCAGCCGCGCGCCTGCGCGCGGCTGCCATGCCTCCGAGGGAGAACGCAAGCTCCTTAAAAAAGAAAGCGCGCGAGTAGCAAAGAGGTGCTCAGATTTTACAGACGGATTTTACATCCCCGGGGAATCCCCTCGATTGGGTACCTCCGGTTGAAGCTTCGGTAGCGGACGAGTCCCGATTTTGCGCGCCTGATTTGACGGAGTGCCAGATAATCACTCCCGCACGCGAATCCGGAATTAGCACGGGTGGGTGTGTCAGAGAAAGGTACACACCTTAACTCTCTACGGGAGAGGGGAGCGAAGCGGCCTCAGCACAGAATGCAGTGGGCTGCGGGGACGTTGTACATGCAAAAATCGTCAGTTCAACGGAATGAGCTTGTGGCGAGGGGCCGCAACTATTAGATGCTTTGTTCAAAGATTCGCCGAAGTCTAGTTACATTTGGCTCTCGGGTTAAGGAGAATCTCGCTCGGAGAACCTGACGAGTGTGCATATGTGGTATTCTACGGTATAATCCGGTAGTCTCCGCTCTTTGAGGGGCGGGGCTGCTGCGTTACAGAGAGGGGGTAGATTTAGCGACGTGACCGGTCATGTAGCTGACGCAGCGGCTGACGCCGGCGCCGTAGGGAGAGCCGAGGCGGAGGTCCGGCTTGGTTTCGCGGAGTTTTCCGGAGTGGCGGTGATTGCGGTAGAAGAGGTAAGCGAGAGCGAGCGCGGTCAGGAGGACAGCGCCGGCGGTCAGGGCGTGGCTGACACCGGGTATTGCCAGCAGAGCCTCGATTTTCTGCGAGATGGATTTCTTCTCGGGCTTGTCCACGGGGCGCATGGGGATGTCGATGCGCGGGGGCAGGGCCCCCGTGCAGTCCTTGGGCGTGATAAACTGCCCGGACATGGGGAGCAACTGTGCATGGATACTGCGTACGGCCGCCAAGATACCCTCCACGCGGTCGCCGGCCTTGGTTGCGGCAAGGCGCACCGCATTGCGGCGGGCATCACGCTGAGCCTCGTCACCGGGGATGTTGCAGTAGCCCAGGTCGATGGAATCCGGGGTACCGGGAGTGTAGCGGATGACGACACCGTGTTCGAAGGTAGGCACAAGCGCGTGGGTGATAGCGGGAGCCGAGAGCTCGGTCGGGATGCTTTCCGCGCCCTGCACGAGCACGACATAGATGCGGAAGGATGAAGACGCATTGGTATTGCGCAGAAGATAGTCCACATCATCCGCCTCCGGGGCAGAAAGAAGCCCGGCGGGATCACAGAGATCCGAGCTGTTTTTCGTGCGACGCCGGAAGTGGTCGATATACAGGCGCAGAAGATCGCCTTGCTCTGCCGAAGCATTGCGACGGGACGGCTTCGGGCGGCGGGGCTCCTGCTTCTTGGCGGACTGCTGCTGCGGCTGCTCGGGGAATAGGGCGGCAAAACTGTCCGCCAAGCGGCCGTCCATCAGCATACTGTAATCCGTAGGGGTCCACCTCGGCAGGTGAGCAGCGTTTCCGTTCGGCACCGGGGCGGGTGTTTGCGGAGCGGTGGGGGTATCCGTCACCTCCTCCGCAACGGCATCATCCTCTGTTGCCTCGGGCACCTCCTCGGCAATGGCATCCTCGCCCGCGGCGGCGGTGGGTGGAGTCGGCGCCGTGGGCGCAGCAACGGCGGGGGAAAGCGCAGGGAGCGTCAGCAGGGCAGAGCAGAGCAGCACCCCGGGCAGTACACCACCGCGCCGCTTAGCCAAGTCCCTGTTGACGGCATGGGAGCGGACGGCGATCTGCGTGACGGCCTCCTCCATCACCCGCTTGAGCGCCGCAAGCATCGAACGCTCACGGAACTGCAGCATACCCCCGAGAATAGCGCTGTTAATGCGCATGGGCTCCACATAGGGATCCAACATATACCCCCAAGAAAAACAGGCGGCATTTAACTGCACATCCAGTACCAGCATGAGGAACCAGCGCTGATCCACCGGCGGAGGAATGGGGTGCCGCCAGTCCAAGAAGGCGGCCTTCACCCGGCGCAGCATCCGCTGCACGGCATTACCTGTCTCCGACTCATCCTCCTCCCGCGCCTCACCCGGAGTCCCCATGCGCACGGATACCTCGGAGAGCAACTTGGGACGCTGCCGCAGGCCGAAGCTATTGTCATCTATTTCCGCATGGTTCAGAATCCAGTGCGCCAAGGTGCTGAAACTCCTTTTCTCCCCACAGTCCGTAATGTAGACGCAGGGCACCACCGGAGGGAGCTTGCGCTCCAAGGCCTCCAGAAAGCGCACCAACTCCGCACGGTCCCTGTTGCAGAGCGCCCCCGCCACATCGTGCACACGGCTGAAGCGCACCTTCTCCGCTGTGAACTTCTGCTCCGCCACAGCCAAACTATACCCGCAGCCCGGGCACGCAGCCGCGCTGTGGTGAATGGTGGAAAAGCATTTGGGACAAATCGGCACGGCCTCTTTTATAGCGCTAATGCTTCGGAAAATGAAGTCAAAACAGCGTCAACTCCTGCGCAGCGTCTGCGAGCGCCCTTCCCATCGGGGTTCCCGTGCGCGTCTTTTTTCATGCCGAAATTGTAAAACAATCAAGAATGGTTTAATGTTTGTTCTTGCTGCGCAGGGTATGCAGACGTGCATCCATCTTGGGTCGCAGGTTTTCCCCGATCCAAGCGAAGGCCGCAGCCAGGCCCTCGGCAGCATAGATACGACCGATGTGAGCCTCCACCCCCGTGGCGTTACCGGTGAGGCGCAGGAAGTTGTTAGTCGTAAACTCGGTAAAGAGTTTGCCGTCGATGGTGCCGCCGTTAAAGCTCAGAATCCACTCGCGCACATAGAGCGCCAGAACAGCATCGCCGATCCACGCCTGCGCGCGGCAGACCGGGTCAGCATCCGGAGGTAAGGTAGACATAGTGTGACGTATCGTTTGCGGAAAAAGCAACCGCCGTGCCGAGAGGCTTGACGGCGGTTGCAACAAACCTGCAACGGAGGCTCAGGCACGGGGCCCCGGCTCACGGGAGCCGGCCGTAGTGCCCGGTCGGGTCGTGAAAGGACCGCCCTCCGTGGGAGCCACCTCGGTAAAGGCCATGCCCGCCTGCTCAAACTCCTTACCCGCCACTGGGAAGTCCTTGCGCAGCGGATTGTAGGGGTAGCCGTCCCACATCATGATGCGGCGCAGATCCGGGTGACCGGTGAACTCAATGCCCATCAGGTCGAACTGCTCGCGCTCCAGCCAGTTGGCAGAGCGCCAAACCGGTACCATCGAGGGGACTGCGGGAGCCGGGCCCGCCACGGGGCAGCGCACCAAGAGGTTAGCCCCCGTCTCTGCCTGCGTGATGGTGTAGTTCGTCTCGTAGCGCGGCTCCTCGCCCAAGTGGTCAACGGAGGAGACACACACCAACATGTCGAACCCGCAGGTGTGCTTGGCAAAAGTCATCACTGCCGTCAAATCCTCCGGCGCGACCGTTAGGGTCGTATCGCCGCGGAACTCCTTTGCCTTCACCTGCGGAAACCGCTCGGTAATCTTTGCCGCCGCTGCCTGCTGCAGCTCTGTAAGTTTGGCCATGGTTTTTCAGTGTAAATGGTGTGGGGCTAATCAATCGGATACGCCGTCTACGGCAATGCTTGCGCGGATGGTGCCTGCATTCGGGGCCTCGCGCAGCGAGTGCTCCTTGAAGAAGTCCTTGAGCGGGTGATTCGTTGCCATAATCTTGTCCTGCAACGTGATGAGCCCTTGCAGAAGCGCCTCCGGGCGGGGCGGGCAACCGGAGATGTACACGTCCACCGGTACAATCTTGTCCACACCCTGCAGCACGGAGTAGCTGCGGAACATACCGCCGGAGCAAGCACATGCGCCGCAGGCGATGCACCACTTCGGTTCCGGCATCTGGTCCCAAATGCGGCGCACCAGCATCGCCATCTTGTAGGTAATCGTGCCGCAGATAAACATGAAATCCGCCTGCCGGGGGGCGTAGCGGTTCACCTCTGCGCCGAAGCGGGAGATGTCGTAGCGGGAGCACGAGGCAGCCATGTATTCAATGGCGCAGCAGGAGGTGCCCATAGGCATCGGCCAAAGAGAGTATTTCTGCATCCAGTTGATGGCGGCCTCCACCGTGGTGTAGACGAAGCCGCCGTCTGCATCCGGGTCGCACATGTAATTCTGCTCTATTGTCTGTTGGTCTTCACTAGCCATATCGGTGAAACGCGCGGGATATGCCTGCCGCACTGCCCCAAGCATACCCGATTCGGGGCCGAACTTCAAGCCTAAATTCACTTTTGAGCATAAAAAGAAAATGCAAGGGGTGCAGAATATAGGCTTGACATAGGAGCGGTAGCCGTTACAATGACTCCATGCACACACCCACGACGCAACGGGTAGCCCAGATGCTTGCCCTTTCCCTTTCCGTAGGCTGCGCAGTCTGCGCCCAAGAATCCACCGGAGATCCCTTTATGGATGCAATGGTGGAGGACCAGCGCAAGGCGGCCGAGGCCCGCAAACAAGCGGCTGAGCAACAGGCGCAGCAGACCGAGGGTACCGCTGCTGCGGTAGACCCCTCACTGAACCTTCACGAACGCCAGAAGGAGGCGGACCGCGAGACGCGCTTGGTGAATGTTGCCGATGAGACCCGCCTGATCAGTGAGGCGGAGCTGCAGCGCGAGCTGGGGGAGGGCAGCGGTATTCAGGGTGGGGAGGAGGCCTTGGCCGGCAAGACCGTCAACAGTGTGCGCTTGGAGTTTGCGTCTGCGGAACGGACGGTGCCTGCTGCGCGTATCATGGATGTCATCCAGACCCGCGCGGGCAGCAAATACGTTCCCTTGCGGGTCAATACGGACTTGGAGCGCCTGATCGAGCGCGGCTATGTGCACCCGGATGCGCGTGTGCTTGCTACCCCGCGCGGCGAGGGGGTGGATGTGGTGTTTGTGGTGCGCACGGCGGATGTGTTGAGCGGTGTGGGTTTTGAGGGCAACAACTTCTTTGATTCCGAGGACTTGCGCCCCGTGACCAAGCTTGCGAGCGGACGCCCGCTCAGCGACAGGGAGCTCGCCCGCGCGCGCGCCGAGATTATCAAGTTTTACCAGCAGGCGGGCTTTCCCGATGCTCAGGTGACGTGGCGTGCGACCTCCACCGCGCGCAATGAGTACAAGGATGTCATCTTCTCCATCAGGGAGGGCGATCGTATCCATGTGACGCGTATCGAATTCGAGGGCAACAAGCGCTTTGACAGTGAGCAGTTGCGCCTAATCATGAAGACCAAGGAGCGCGGCTGGTTCAAGCCCTTGGCTTGGGTCACCAAGAACGGCCGCTTGGATCGCGAGGTGTTGGATGATGACCTGCAGGCACTCGTGCGCCACTACCGCAACTACGGTTATCTGCGCGCGGCTGTAACGAAGGTGGATACTTTCGCCGCCGAGGGCAGCAGCCGAAAGAACTTGGGCTTCAAGATTTATCTCAATGAGGGCCCGCTCTACCGCGTGCGACACGTTACCTTCGGGCCGATGAAGGTCTATACGCCCAAGGAGCTCTCCCCCGGTCTCAGCATGTTGGATAACGATATCTACTCGCTGCAGAAGGTCTCCGATGATGTGGAGATGATCCGCTCCTACTACGGGGCAAAGGGTTATGCCGATGCCGAGGTGAACCCGGATATTACGGAGGTGGGTGTGGATGATAAGGGTGTTCGCCTGATTGATATTCGCTATAATATCGAGGAGGGTAACCCCTATCGCGTAGGGCGTATCAATCTTACCGGTAACACCAAGACGCGAAGCCACGTCATCCTGCGCGAGCTCCCGGTCAAGTCCGGCAGTAACCTCAATTCCGTGGACCTGCAGACGGCTAAGAAGCGTCTGGATAACCTCAAGTACTTCGATTATGTCGACATTTCCCAGGCTTCGTCGCCGGTGGCGGGCTATCGTGACATTGATGTGACGGTGCACGAGCAGGGGACGGGGCAGTTCCAGGTCGGTGTGCGCTTCTCCAGCATCCAGAATGCGTCGATCTACGTCAGCACCACGCAATCCAACTTCGATATCGCCGGCTTCCTCACGGGTTCCTTTGTGGGTGGCGGTCAGCGCCTGACGGTGACGGGTGATCTCGGTTTCGATTACCAGAGCGCCCGCATTCACTTGCTTGAGCCTTGGTTCCTGGATTCCCGCTTGGCTCTCGGCAATGAGGTGTTCTTCTCCAGTAGCTCCTATATCAGTGATTACTACACCCAGCGCAATTTCGGTTATGCCGTTACGCTGAACAAGGCACTCAACGATTACCACTCGGTGAATCTGGAGTACCGCATCGAGAACTTCCGCCTGCGCCCGGAGGACGATGCACCTCCCTTCTTCCGCGACAACATGGGTTCCTTTACGCGCAGCCACCTCTCCCTAGGGTATACCTATGATTCTCGCGATGCCATCATCACCCCGCGCAAGGGCGGCCATTTCCGCCTGAGCGGTGGCTGGAGCGGCCCGGGTAGCACCGTGCAGACCTACAGCGCTGCGATGGAGGGTTCTTACTACTACAACTCGTTCTGGGATTCGATTTTCAGCGTCAACTTTGCGATGGAGACGGTGGATGCCTTGGACAACAACAAGCAGGTGCCCCTCTTCGAGCGCTGCTACCTCGGTGGTCCGAATAACCTCCGCGGCTTCAAGTACCACGATGTAGGCGGCATCGACCCCGCCCTCGCCGGCAGCGAATCCATGGGCGGGCGCTCCTCTGCTTTCGCCCAGTTCGAAGTCAGCCTCCCCCTCGTGGACTCCATCCGCTTTGCGACCTTCTTTGACATCGGTTTCGTGAACGAAAAGGCCTTTGACTTCAAGGGTAACAAGTTCGCTGCCGACTGGGGTATCGGCCTTCGACTCAACCTTCCCATCGGGCCCATTGCCGTCGATTACGCCATGCCCATCCGCTCCGACAACGCCGTCGACAGCGGCGGTCAATTCCAATTCTACGTGGACGCCAAGTACTGATCCCCTTTACAGGCGTTCTTCAAGGCCCCCTCTCCTCACCCGAGCGGGGGCTTTTCTGTTTTACCCGAGTCCACCTCGGGTGACTTGCTTTATTCATTTCTAATGCTGTAGTCAAGTCCGAATCCAATTTTTCTTTATTTTTCAAGGGGTTTCGCCATATTCTGTTCTTCGAGACTATTCTTATACATCCTACCCATTTTTCACTCAACTCGTTGACTCTCAATGATTATTACTCCGGCAATGAATGATTGTCGTCAGCGGCATACGCCACCTTCGGATGCTGGAATAGTTTGGCCACCGTTGTCGGATCCTGGCTTCTTTTTT
>SFDX01000064.1 GCA_004557455.1 Akkermansia muciniphila
TTATCTACGCTCGGAAGGCTCCTTCCCGCCTGCCATTGATACACGCCCTGCGGGCAGCCCAGACCGAGGTATTCCTGCAGCTCCTTCACGCTGTACCCTTTCTCCAGCCGCAGGCGGCGGAGGTTTTGGCCCGTGGCGGCAACGTCGATGACGGGATAGCGCGGCAGTTCCCTTCTCTCCATGCCGCCTCACGCGCTGCGCCCAAGGCGCAGCAGATTGGTCCGGGCGACGAGCTTGGATTTGCGCGGGTACGGAATGCACTGCATCGCGGTGTTCAGCGCCTCGCGGCTCCCCACGAGGACGACCTCCTTCCCCGCTCGTGAGATCGCGGTGTAGAGCAGGTTGCGATACAGCATTCTTGCTGTCGCCATGCTCACCGGCATGAGGACGGTGTCGTACTGGCTGCCCTGACTTTTGTGTACCGTCAGCGCATAGGCGAGCGCAAGCTGCGGCGGGGGCGCGTCGTCATGACCGATGCCGTATTCGCCCTGTCCACGGTCGATCTGCCATGTCTTCAGCGTACCCCTGACTGCCAGCACAGCAACACGGTGCGACTTTTCTCCGCGAATATGCAGCACACCGACGTCGCCGTTGCAGATGTTGTAATAAGCGCTGTTTTGGGTAACGATGACACGGTCGCCGTCACGGAATTTTCCCCATGTCGGCTTTTCCGCCGTCAACGGGTTGACTTCGTTCTGTAGGCGCGTGTTGAGCGCCTGCACCGAAAAGCCGGTTTTTACCCTCACCGGTGAGAGGACCTGAATGCTCTCGCCCGCCCGGTAACGCCGCGCAGCCTCCTCGCACAGAAGGTCGGGAATGGCACGGTCGTCCGCGGGAAGCAGGCGGAAGCTGTCATCCCACCGCAGCTCTTGCTCCCCGTTCAGCTTTGGGAAGTCCACGACATTCTGACGCAGCGCCGCGGCATCCGTGCTTTGACGGTACTGCTGCTGCAAGCAGATAGAGGGGACGCCGAGCGTCAGAAGGTCGGAAAGGATGTTTCCTGCCCCGACGGACAGCAGCTGATTCGGGTCGCCGAGCAGAACAACGCGGCAATTCCTGCGAACACGGTTGAGGATGCCGGCGAGCATCTCCAAGGACACCATCGGCGCCTCGTCGACGACGACCAGTCCGATGCAGTTCCACGAAACGGCGTCCAGAAAGTTTGCATCCGGGCTTTTCCCAAGCGCGCCGTGGACCGTGCGTGCCTCGATCCCGGTGCGCTCGGTGAGGTTGCGCGCAGCCTTGCCGGTCGGGGCGGCGACCACATACGGCACAAAAGCGTCATTGCGCTCTCTGAAGCAATGCACGATGGCTTCAATGAGCGTGGTCTTGCCGCAGCCCGCGCCGCCGAGGATGACGGAGAGGCGGCTGTTCAGCGCCAGCTCGATCGCCTCGCGCTGCTGTTCGCTGAGGAGAATGTCACCGGCGCGGAGCTCCCTCGGAATCTCCATGACCGGCAAAGCCGGGTCTTTAAGGATGTCAGCGAGCCGCTCCGCCGCAGTCACCTCATAGTCCCACGTCCGTTTGGCATACAGATGATACCCCTCCTGATGGAGGAAACCGGCTTGCAGCAGAAGGGCTTTATCGGTGCGATACCGCTGTCCGGTGAGGCTTGGCCTCACCGCTTTGCTGGCGCGGAACAGCTGCTCGTCGGTGCAGTAGGCGTCCCCATTCTTGCCGATATCATCCATGGCTGTGAGGATGTACTTCGCCTTTTCCTCGATCTCCCTCTTTTCGTCGTTCGTAAAGGTCTTCGCCATATTGTCTCACCCCCCTTACGCCGCGAGGTTGACCTGCAGCTCGATGCCGAGCTGCTCGGCCAGCGCGTGCTGGATGGCGAGGCGGTCATACCAATCGGAGACCTCGCCCAGGCGGCGAATGAGGCACGACTTGTCCAGCGCCATGACCTGCTCGCACTTGGCGATGCTGGTGGCCGCAAGGCCATAGCCGCGCAGGCAGACGTGCGTCGGCAGAGTTGCTGCCTTGCGGTTGCTCGTCAGCGGTACGGCCGTGACGATGGGGCTGAAGTTGTTTGCCACATCGTTGGACACGATAACGACGGGACGGGTGCCGTGCTGGACATGGCCGGGTGTGACCGGCAGATTTGCGAGCCAAAGCTCCATCGTGTGAATAGCGATCTTCTTATCCATATAGTTTCCTTTCCGGCGGCTCAGGAGGCCGCCTTGCCGTTGAGCACTTCGACCGCTTTTGCGAGCGTATCCGCAGACTGGTGCAGATAGCCCTCGGTCGTTTTGATGTCAGAGTGTCCCGTGAGCGCTGCAATGGTTTCCATGGGAACACCGTTTGCCTGCAGCATCGTCACATAGGTGTGGCGGCAGCAATGCGGCGAGAGCTTGCGCACCTGACCGACATTTTTCAGCGCCGTATAGAAGCGCCGGCGGAAGGAGCCAACGCCATAGAGCGGGTTCCCTCCGGGGCAGGTCCAAACGTAGGGCGTGCCGCTGTGTTCGCGGAGATAGCGAACATATGGGCAAAACTGTTCCGGGATCGGAATGGTTCGGCGGCTGCGGATACTCTTGGGCGGTCCGAGCTGCGGGTCCCGTCAAGATTTATGCGCAAAATTGTTTGCAGGCTCCGGCTGAATGAAATCAGCCGGCAATAGAGGCGTCGTCCAAAGCTGCCTCCAAGTGCTTCATGTTCATGTATTTCTTGTTGCCCCACTGAGTGCCTGCCACGTGGCGCAGCCTCGCACAGACCAGCATCAGGGCGGAGTTCCCGTCAGGGAACGTCCCCACCACGCGGGTTCGGCGGCGGATCTCACGGTTCAGCCGCTCGATCACGTTGTTGGTGCGGATGCGCGTCCAATGCTCGCTGGGAAAATCGCAGTAGGTCAGCGTCTCCTCAATGCCGTCCTCGACCTTCTTGGCAGCCTCCTTCAGCTTCATGGCGCGCAGCTCGGCGACCACGGCCTTTGCCTTCTCGCGGGACGCCTTTTTGCTCTCCTGGGCATGGATCGCCTTGAGCATTTTTGCCACAATTTTGGCCTTGGATTTGGGCACAACAGAGAAAACATTGCGGTAGAAATGCACCGTGCAGCGCTGATATTTGGCATCTGGGAACACCTCGCCCACGGCCTCCAGCATCCCCATGCACTTGTCGCCGACGACGAGCTTTACGCCGTCCAGCCCGCGCCCGCGGAGCCATTGGAAGAAGCTGACCCAACTGGCCTTGTCCTCCTTCATGCCCTCGGCAGCGCCCAAAACCTCACGAAAACCGTCCTCATTTACGGCGATTTCCACCAAAACAGCAACATTTTCGTACTCTCCGCCCCAGTTGCGGCGCAGGTAGATGCCGTCAACATAGACATACGGATACCGTCCGCCCTGTAACGGGCGATTTCGCCAGTCCTCGATGTGAACGTAGGCTTTCTTGTTCAGCTCGCTGATGGTGGCGGGCGAAACCTTGCTGCCCCACAGTGCCTCGGTGATGTCCTCCACCCGGCGCACGGAAACGCCTGCCAGGTACATCTCGATGAGGGCCTCCTCCACGCTGCTCTCCCGGCGGCGATACCGCTCGATGATGGCAGTCT
>SFDX01000010.1 GCA_004557455.1 Akkermansia muciniphila
TCCGGATGAGTATCTGAACAATGACCTGAAGACAGCCCTCAACCGGGGAGCTCCCGCACGAGGCAGCAGCAAACTGAAGGAGCAGGTCGTTGCGCATATAAAAAAAGAAGCCAAGATCCGAAGGTGGCATATGCCGCTGACGACAATCATTCATTGCCGAAGCAATAATTCGTTATCATTTCTCCTATTCTCAAATGGATAAAAGTAGAAACAGAACCTTGTATTTTGACGTCATCAAAATACTTGCGATGCTATTAGTTATATATACTCATTCAGGCGAATATGGGGCCGGACGATTTGCCCTCCTACACGCTGAAGGAGGATGGTCATTTTACGCTCATCTCACGGGAAACGTTGTCTGTAAGGTTGCCGTCCCTCTTTTCTTTATGGTGAGTGGAGCGCTTCTACTTGACAAAGAGGAATCTTTACTGTACCTGCTGCGTAAGAGAGTATGCCGATTTGCTCTCGTCTTGGTCTTATTCACGGTACTCCAATTTGCATGGCGAAGCTGCACCACAGGCACGCCGTTCTATATAGCACCCGCAGTAAATCAAATTCTTGCGGGATATGGTTCTGTTTCCGGGTGGGCCTATCCTGCTTCCTATTGGTTTTTATACGCATACCTTGTTTTTCTTTTGTTTCTGCCTATACATCGCAAGATGGTTCAGAATATGTCCATTGAACATTTCGTATATGTGCTGATACTTTCCTTTCTTTTCCTAGCAATTTTACCCATGTTATGCTGCTTGAGCAACCATGGGCGTGCGATTGCTCCACAAATTCTCGGCTATACAGGTTTTCTCGGTCAATGGATCCTCTACCCGACACTTGGATACTTCATTGCTAAGAGAATACCTCATAGTTTTATCTCACGGCGTATCTTGCTCATTCTGGGAGGCGCGTCCGTTTTATCTGTGCTCATCGCTCTATTATTAACAGCATGGAATATTTCCGTTGAACCCATCCGGGACGCTCACCTCCACTTACTTCATAAGGGGTTCATCATTATTCCGTCCTGTTTTATTTTTGTTTCGTTCAGACGTCTTTTTCAGAAGATAGAGTCCTGCTCACTCTCAGGACGATTTATCCTTTTCTTCTCTCAACTCTCTTTGTGCGTCATGCTTTTAGAGGAAAATTCCCGCTTTATAATCAAAAATCTGATAATAAACCACATACATACCCCCCCAACAATAACGTCTACATGTTATATTTTCCTTTCATATTTCCTAGCATGTTTCATCGGTTCAATACTTCGAATGATCCCGGGCGTGAAAAGAATACTCTGATGTGGTAATGCAAGCCTTGGTGATGCAAGCTTTTGGATTCCCATGGCATAACATCATTATGCCACATTCTGCCCAAAAGTGTAACCTATGTGGTGGTACTTTTTTGTAACCTATCTCATGGAGATGTACCGGACAAAGCCGTTTCCCTTATTACATCGGGCTTTTCCCACTTTAGGCTTGACTACAGCATTGCGCATGCACACCCCACCTTCAATAGGGATTCTCACTTACACTGCCGAGACTTACAGATAGAAGCGCAAATACTTCATACAAGCTCTCTACTTTGTATTATTCGGGTTGCAGAATAAACTTGACATAGGGAAGTGGATGGGGTAGAAATGGAAGAAACACCACATCGATATGTCGGTACACATTCATCTGCAAACCATCGCGTATGCCTCCATTGCTTATTTTCGGAACGGACGTTCTGTGATATGGAAGTTGTCCGTTACATCCGACAGAGCCTTGGAAGATGTGAGGGTGGAGATCATTTATGCCCCGGACTATGTGGAACCGGAGGTGTGGCATATCGGGTACCTAGAGGCGGGAGCGAGTGTTCCGTATCGCATCAAACGCGTTGAGTACGATGCGGAGGAGCTGCTGAACATACGCGATGAGGAACAGGGGTGCATCCTAGTTCGAGTGATGAACGGGGATGAAATTGTTGCTGAGAAGAAGGAATCTTTTATCTGGTTAGCATTCAATGCGTGGCCGGGAGGCGACTTCTATATGGAGATGCTGGCCTCCTTTGTTCTGCCGGAGGATCGTTTTGTGAACGCCATCGTGCAGGATATACGTCGAATCATGAAGGCAGACGATGAAGGCTTCCCCGGCTATGAATACGAATCGTCCGTATTCGCTGCTGTGAATGCGATGTGGAACGCGCTGCTCCAACGCAAAATAAAATACAACCTGCCGCCGAAGGATTCGTATAGGACGGAGGGTGTGGGCCAGCGTATCCGCATCCCCTCCATCATTCAGCAGGAGCAATGCTCCACCTGTCTCGACTCCACCCTACTGATCGCCGCCATCCTGATCCGGCTCGGCCTCAACCCTCTGTTATTCATCACAAAGGATCACGCCTTCGTCGGTGTGTGGATGGAGGACAGACGCCTGGATGCGCCCACCATGCCGATGGTCGGCACGATACGCAACTATGTTCGACAGCGGGATATATTGCCCATCGAAGCCACCATCATGACACCGGGTGAAGACAGCGAGGATGAGGGCAATCGCTCGCTCGATATGGCTGCGTCTTCCGCCCTGCATACCATATCGACGATGAAGGACGCGGACTTTTTTATCACCGTCGATGTACGACGCACCTGGGCAGAACTGGGGATACGCCCCGTCTTCGGCGGCAGGGGAGAGAGCGGGCCGAAACGAATCTACATGACCGTCAAAGGCGGGGAGAAGAAGACCGTCAGCAAGCCGGATCAATGGCAGCGGCGGCAGCTCAACCTGAGCACCTCCAACCCCCTGCTGAATCGCGCGGCCGGGGGCAAGCGCGGAGGCTGTCTCCAGCTCCACGTGCCCAATGTTGCGATGCTGGAAGACCTTCTTTCCCTCGGTTCGGTTTTTACCCTCAAGGGGCTGTCAAGCAGTGTATGGAATAATGAAGAGACGAGGCAAAGCATGGATCGCGAAGTCTGCGAGGCAGCCCTGCGCGAAAATGCCGACCACATGTTCCGGAGGGGAGAGCTCCTGTTGCGTATGACCCCGGCGAAGCTCAACTCCGCCCTCTCCTCCCTCTACAAAGCTGCACGCCGAGAAGAAGAAGAGACCGGTGTCAATGCCTTGTTTATTGCCTGCGGATTCCTGAAATGGAACGACGTGAACCACACAACCGACGGGAGGTACGAGGCCCCTGTCCTGCTCATTCCGGTGAGGATTTCCCGAAAGAGCGCGCGCAGTGGGTTCCGCATCATGAGCACAGAGGACGAAACTCGCATCAACGCCACACTCCTGGAACACCTTCGGCAAAATTACGGCATCTCAATACCGGAGCTGGAGGGAAACTTGCCGACAGATGAGCATGGGGTTGACGTAGACTATATCTTCGGCTGCCTTCGCTCCGCCATATCGGGACTGACCGGATGGGAGGTATCTGACACCTGCGCCATCGGGCTCTTCTCCTTTGCCCGTTACCTCATGTGGCGAGACCTGAAGGAGAAACAGCATCTGCTGATGCGCAGCCCCATCGTACGGCAAATAGCCGGCAGCGACGAAACCACCTGCCTGCCGAATGATTTTCCTGACCCGAAACGCTTGGACTCCGAGCTGACGCTGCGAGATTTGTACGTGCCACTGGACGCAGATTCCTCCCAGTTAACAGCTATTCTCTCCGCCGAACAGGGTAAGAGCTTCGTGTTGGTCGGTCCCCCCGGAACGGGAAAGAGCCAGACCATTGCCAACATGATCACGCATTGTCTGGCACACGGCAAGCGGGTTCTCTTTGTGGCGGAAAAAGCAGTGGCATTGGAGGCCGTCGCCAAAAAGCTGCGGCAAATCGGGGTGGCTCCCTTCTGTTTGGAGTTACACTCCGGCAAGGCCGGTCGACGCCGCGTGTTGGATTCCCTCAACGAGGCCCTCCAGCTCGCCGGGCAAAAGCTTCCGTCCGTTCCCTGGGACCTGCGCAACTATGAACTGGAGAAGCTGCGCTATGAACTGGACATGCTCCCCTACGAGCTCCACCGCCCCACACCGGACGGCGAGTCCGTCTTCCACCACATTTGTCTGGCTACGCAACACGCTGACTTGCCCCATTTTACCCCCATAGACGGGGAGCCCGGCAACCGATCTGCCGAAAGCATTCGAGAGCTTGCAGCCTGCGCGCGCGAACTGGAGCAGCATTTTATACCCGTGGCCGATCTGATGCCGGGCTGCGCCGAAGATCTGAAAGCCACCGAATATACATCTACCCGAGAGGAGAATTTAGCCCGCACTCTGGAAGAATTCATTAAGCAAGCGGGCAAGAGCGAGGCAGGTGCAACCCTCCGGCACGCTGCCGGTGCGGAGGGAATGGCCCCCGAGGTACTCAGAGAACTCGCCGAACTGGTTACAGAAGCAAGCGGACGCGACCTCACCCCGCTGTTTCCGGAGGCGGCCGGTAAAACTCTCGGAGCGCTGCGGCTGTTGGTCGAGCATGCGGCGGAATGCCGAAGGCTGCGCAGCATATTGTCCCTTCCCTACCCGGAGACCGCCTTCTCTGCTCCGGAACTGCCGGAGCTACAGCGAATCTGGGTAGAAAGCAGATTGGCAAATTTCATCACGCGCTCCCTGAAGACGAAGCGCGTAGAAAAAGGCCTACAGGCCTTAGCGGGATGCCGAGAGAAACCAGACTGTCAAAAGGACCTTGAAACCCTGATGGCCTTGGCTAAACAGACGGAAGCCCTCAACCGAGTCGCACAGGAACTTCCGCCCCCTTTGCACGACGGGGCGCATACCACGGCAGAGCATCTTGCCGAGGCGGAGAAGTGGGCGGAGCGTTTGGCGACTTTGATACAAAAGGAACCGGAGGCAGAGATGGTACTCCATAACCTCGCCTCACCGAACAGCGAGGCTCATCGGGCGCTGGTAGCGTGGACTGCGGAACAGGAAAAACTCACCCCCCAGCTGCGGAGGCTGGATGCCCTGTTAGGCTGCTCCCCCGCAGCGGCAAGAGGCTTGTCAAACACCCCGCCGGCACAATGGGCCAGGGAGTTGCTGAGCCTACGCCACCGCTGGCATGACATCGTGCTGTGGAATGAAACCGCTCGGTCGAGTGGGGAACGGGGCACGCGACTGATTGAAGCACTGGTGCGCTGCCGAGTACCGGCAGGCACGTTCGAGTCGGCGTGCCGGGTTAATCTGAGCCGTCAGATGATCCGCTACATGTTAGATACCAACCCGACCCTCAACCGTTTCTCCACACCACTCTATGAGACCAAATTGAGAGAGTTCGCAGAAAAGGACGCAGAGGTGCGCAAGCTGTGCAGAGAACAAGTGCGTATGCTTCTGGCCTCGCGTGCCGCACAGGCTCTGCAACACGGTGAGGAGCTGCAACTCCTGCGTCGGGAAAGCACCAAGCAGAAGGAGAAGGACATACTCCCCATCCGCAGGCTGTTGGACAGCATACCGCATATTCTGCCGCTACTCAAACCCTGCCTCATGATGAGTCCCATTTCCGTTGCTCAATATCTGGCGGCAGAGAGTGAGCCCTTCGACCTCGTGATCTTCGATGAAGCATCCCAGATTCCCGTATGCGATGCCATCTGTGCCCTAGGCCGAGCACAGAGTGCCGTCATTGTCGGAGACCCCAAGCAAATGCCACCCACGGGATTCTTCAATGCCGCAGACGGCGAGACCGATGACCCGGAGCGGGATAGGGAAAGTATTCTGGACGAATGCCTCGCATGTAATATACCGGAGAAGCAGATTACCTGGCACTACCGCAGCAAGTCAGAATCCCTCATTGCCTTCTCCAATCAACACTATTACGAAGGAAAGCTCACTACCTTCCCCGCTCCCGTTGCAGGAGACGCAGCCTTGGTCTACCATCCGGTTAACGGCACTTACCGCTCCGCAGACCACACGAATGAGCAGGAAGCGGCGGCCTTGGTGGCGCATGTGCTGGCGGTACTCAAAGCGCCGGGATTCGAGTATAACGAAGACACCTCCATAGGCATTGTCACCTTTAACTCCCAACAGCAAGCACTCATTGAAGACATGCTGGAAAAAGCCCGCAGCAAGGATTCTGAACTGGAGCCCTATTTTTCCGAGGATAACAAGGATGCCGTCTTTGTGAAAAACCTGGAAAATGTACAGGGGGATGAACGCGGCGTCATCTATTTTTCCACGACTTTCGGCCCTGATGAACACGGCAAGGTTCAGCAAAACTTCGGTCCTCTGAATCAAAGCGGCGGTGAACGCCGCCTGAATGTAGCCATCACGCGAGCGCGCTCGCGCATGCACGTGTTCACCTCTCTGCCCGGGGTCTCTCCCACGGTGAAGGCTCGAGGCGGCCGGGATTTGGGCAGCTTCCTCCGCTTTGCACGCCTGTGCTCGGGGAATACCCCCGACAACACAGAAATCGTGAAACAGGCAAAAACAAACCATATGATAGACTCCCTCGCGGCGGATCTATCAGCGTTGGGTTGGACGGTCCGCACGAACAGCGGTGCATCGCAATACAAATTGGATATCACCGTTCTGCGCCGGGACGAGCCGGATTTTATGCTGGCAGCCATCGAAACGGACGGAGAAAACTACGCCTCTGCCGCCACAGCACGGGACCGCATCGTACAGCGCAGTGGCATCCTGCGTCATCTGGGCTGGAATGTCCTGCGTGTCTGGTCCGTGGATTGGTGGCGTAACAGGGAGGCCTGCGTGCAGGCTTTGCACGAGCAATTGCTGGCGCTGGAAAAGGAAGGCATCACTCCGGCCCAGGCAAAACTTCGGCAGGACATGGCAGAACCCACCCCGGAACCGCCCGCCCCCGATTCCGCAACGGTGAAACCCGCTTCCCCCGGGCTACAGGGAAAGGCCGAGCCCTATGAGTACTACCTACCTCAGGCCCCTCTGCCCTATCTGTTCGAAATGAGTCCCGGCACGATGAAACAGGAGATCATGAACCTCGTCTATATCGAGGGACCGGTGTGTGAACACTATCTGTACAGTCGCCTCGCCAAGCTCTCACACTCCTCTGCCCCGCGCAAGCTTGATACGGCGATCCGCGCCCTCCTCAAGGCCGAGCAGCTCGTCATGGACGAGATAGAAGTCAACTCCGAGATCTGTTGTGTCCTGCGACTCCCGGACCAACCGGCCGTTCGGCTCCGCACCAAGGGTGACCGCAAGGCAGAAGACATTCCGCCGAACGAACTTCAGGAACTCCTGCAGCTCGCCCGCACCTCACTTGGAACGGAAGCTGCGACAGACGAGATACTCAAGGCAAGCTGCACCTACATCGGAGCTCGTTTCACCAAAAACATGAAGGCCTATTTGGAGACACTCCTTCCGCAAACCGAGAAGGAAACAGAAACACCCCGGGTAGATTGACCGGAGTGTGAAAGGCGGGCAGACGACTCACCCCCACACACAAGGCATGGGGGTGAGCGGTAAGGCTGTTACAGGCAGAGGAAGAAGGCCTGCTTGGCACGGATGACGGTGCCGATGGCCTGAACCATAGCCTCATCGATGCTCTTGTCTGTTTTGATGAAAGCAAGGGCATCTCCGGAGGCGTGGTCCTTGGGGGCAACGATGTTGTCGATATTGATACCTGCCTCAGCCAGAATTTGACCGATGGAAGCCATCACACCGGGGCGGTCCGGGTAACGAAGGACGAGCGTATTACCGGTGAGGGCGGCATAGAGGCGGTCGAAGGCATCGATGCGCGAGATGACGGGCGTGCCGTCCACCACCATACCGCGCACGCTGGTCTTGCGCTGCTCACCCTTCTCCTCCGTGAAGAGATCTAGGGTAAGGGCATCGTCATACAGCTTATCGTCCATGGGCTCGCGAGCCTTGAAGGTGATACCGTGCTCCCGGAGGGAAGCCTCTGCCGCGGCGGGCATCAACCCGTGCTCCGCCCCCGGAACGGCACCCTGCAAAATCCACGGGGTGAACCACTTGCGGTAAGAACGCAGGTTGTTGTAGAACGTGCACTCGATGCGGCGGATGGGCGCGCAGCCGGAGGCACGATAGGCCAAGGAACCGAGCATGGCGGCCAATTGCAGGTGGGCGGGGTTCAGGCCCTCCGGTTTCTCGGCATTGATCACGCAGCTCGTGTCGCCGTCCGCAAAGTAGGCGATCATCTGAGCAGCAGCGCGCAATGCAGCCTTCTTGTTAGCCTCCTTGGTGTTGGCACCCAAGTGCGGCTCCAGCACATCCGCCACATCCGCGCTGGGCTGCATGGCTGCGGTGTCCTTGGGGTGCACATCCGTGCAGTAAATAATCTTCTTGCCCGCCGCCTTGGCCGCGCGAAGGGCGTCCTCGTCTACCACGCCGTAGCGGGCGCAGTTAATCAGCATGGCACCGTCCTTCATCTTGGCGATGAGGTCCGCATTAATCATGCCCTTGGTGGAGGGACCACCGGGCACATGCAGCGAGATGATATCCGCCGTGGAGAAGATCTCCTCCACCGTGGCAGGGGTGGCACCGATGTTCAAAGCGCGCTGGCGGGAGAGGAAGTGGTCGTAACCCAGAATGGTGCATTCGAAACCCTGTAGACGCTTCACGAGCAGGCGGCCGATGTTACCCAGACCGAGGATGCCGATGGTCTTTTTTGTCAGCTCGCGGCCCATGTACTTCTTCTTGTTCCACTCGCCCGCGCGGGTGGTCACATCGCCCGGAATGATGTGGCGATACGCCGCAAGGATGAGCGCAATGACCTCCTCGGCCACAGCGTTGGAGTTAGCACCCGGCGTGTTCATCACATCAATACCCTTGGTGCGGGCGTAGACGTAATCGATGTTATCATAACCGGCACCGGCGCGGATGACACACTTGAGCCCCGGCAGGGCATCGATGATGGCGGAAGTGACCTTCTCGGAGCGCACGATGAGACCGACGGCATCGGGATTGGCTGCCACCTGGGTGTCGATGGGGTCGCTGTCATTCTGCACCACCTCGTAACCGGCAGCCTGTAATTGGGCCGCAGCGGCGGTGTCCAGTTTCGTGGGGATGAGTATCTTCATATTCGTTCTATTGAGCAAAGGGGTTAATGGGCATCAACGCTCGATCTCGTGAGCGAACAGACCGGAGCGCAGCTTGGGCTCGAACCATGTGGACTTGGGCGGCATAATCTCCCCGCTGTCTGCCACGCGGAACAGGTCCGCCATGGTAACGGGGTAGAGCGCGAAGGCCACACCGGAGGCACCGGCACGCGACTCAAGCTCCTCCAGCCCGCGGATGCCGCCCACAAAGTCAATGCGCGGGCTGGTACGCGGGTCCTCGATGCCCAAGATAGGTGCCAGCAGATTTGCCTGCAGGATGGCGCAATCGAGGCTCTCGATGGGGTGGGCCTCATCGAAGGTGCCCGGCTTGGCCGTAATCACATAACGGCGACCGCCCAAGAACATCCCGAAGCTGTGCTTGCGAGGCGGCGCAGCGGACTGACCCTCCGGAAGGGGCTGCACGTCAAACTTCTGCTGCACGGCCTCCAGAAACGCAGGCTCGCTCATGCCGTTCAGGTCCATCACCACGCGGTTGTAGTCCATGATGAACAGATCTTCATCACAGAAAGTCACGGCCATCAGGTAATTAAACTCCTCCTGCCCCGTGTAGTCCGAGTGCTGCTTGCGGCGCAGGGCGGACACGGCGGCGCTGCTGGCCGTGCGGTGATGACCATCCGCGATATACAGCGTCGGCACCTCCTCGAAGCCCCGGCGGATTTCGTCAATCACCGCGTCGTCGTCCACGGGCCACAGGATGTGGGTCACCCCGTCCTCGGAGGTGAAGTTATACTCCGGCTTGTGGAACTTGATCCACTCGCGCACGGCAGTGGCAATGCCCTCGTGCTTGCGATAGGCCAGGAACACCGGCTCCGTCTGGCAGGAGCAAGCATCGAAATGGCAGATACGGTCCTGCTCCTTCTCCTTGCGAGTCAGCTCGTGCTTTTTGATGGTGTTATCAAGATACTCATCCACGGCGGCGCAGCCCACGATGCCTGTCTGCACCCGCCCCCACATGATCTGGCGGTAGATGTAGTAGCAGGGCTTCGCCTCCCGCACCAGCACTCCTCGACGCAGAAAATCCTCCAGATTCTGCCGGCTCTTCTCGTAAGTCTCCGGCTCGTGAATTGCCGCCTCGCTCGTGTCAATGTCGGCGCGGCAAATGTGCAGGTAAGAGGTGGGATTACCCGCAGCCATGGCGCAGGCTTCATCGTGGTTCATCACATCATACGGCAGGCAGGAAACCTGCTCCGCATATGCTTTCGGCGGCCGTATCGCGGCAAAAGGACGTATCGTAGCCATATTCCGGTGTTTCGTTACCCTCCCACTCTACACCAAGCACCCGTATTGTCAAGCAGGAAGCGCGGCAACACCGAAAAAGTTGCCGCGCTTCCCGGGGCTATTCGGCGGTAGTGGCCCGGAAATAGGCATCCAGCTTGCTACGGAAGAATTCGACCAGAAGCTTGGCCCCCGTACTCGACAGGTGGTCCCCATCGCGGTACAAGGCAACATTATCCGGGGTAAGCAGGGGACGCTTCTCTCCTTGCGGGAAGAAGAAGTCGTCGACCCACCACACGGTCGCCAAACCTGAGGACTCCAGCTTGCGGAACACATCAGAAACCTCCTTTTGTCTCTGACAATAGGCTGGGTAATCCACGACAAAATCCATCGGCGATCGTCGGTAGAGCTTGGCTTGATGCAGCATCAATGGGATGTCCATACTCTGCTCCGGAACGGAGGAGAAGAGTATCACTTCACGGCCCATCTCACGGAGTTTGACAACGAGATCTGTCAGACCTTGTTCAAATACCTCGAGTGGGGTAAGGTCCTCCGGCTGCTGTTCCAGTTGGTAGGCCACCACATGACCGCCACCTGCATGACCAATCGAGGCGGCACTCACCCAGCGACTGTAGAGGAAGACTGTTCGCAGCTCGGGGTGCTGCGCCAACCACGAGAGTACTGCATCAACAGCCTCTGCATTACGCGGCTCTCGGTAGCTGTTACCCTTGTAGAGGAGAATATGCCGTCTGTTCACGAACAGGCCATGGATACCCGACTGCTTCGAGTAGGCCTCGAAGCCGGGAGCAATGGACAATGCATGACTGTCTCCCCAAAGAAGGTAGCGAGGATTATCATCTCCGCCCAGCGCACACAGCGAGTTTTTGCCGGAGTTGTGCGTCTCCTCCCACTGCGGATCGGGTTGCGCAGCAGCGGATGGCGGGGTGCCTCGCCACATAGGCTCCACCAAGCAGGGTGGGTTCTCCTGCTGGTGCCGAATGGCAGAACGCAGCGTCACAGTGAACAGGAATGTACCCAGCAGGATTCCACCGGCAAGCATGAAATACGAGCGTATCTTCCACTTCGTGCGGCGAAGGGGCATTTCGATAAAGCGCCACGAAAGTGTACTGAGGATCAGACTCAATAGGATAACAACACCGCCCGCAGTAAGAGAGAGCTCGTTCACCCCCAAAAGATAGCGGGCAAAGACACTCACCGGCCAGTGAAACAGGTAGAGAGAATAGGAGATTTTGCCGATAAAGACGATAGGCTTGCTCTCCAAAATATAGCGTGAGGGTCCCAAATTGCCGTAGTCGAGTAGCAGCATGCCGCAAATGACGGGCAAGGCCGCGCTCAGGCCGGGGAACAGCATGTGGTCTCGGTAAGCAAAGAAAGCTCCGCATATGACGATGAGGGCAACTATCCCCACAATAGGGTTGCTGCGGGGATGAATACGATGACGAACGGCTAACATACTGCCCGCCATCAGCTCCCAAGCACGGAAGGGCAGCCCATAGAAGGCCGCCGTAGCATAACCGGTAAAAACGGCAATGGTGGCGGACAGAAAGGAAATGCACAGGATGCCTGCCAAAATCACACGGAGCTGCTTCTTGCGCCACCCGTAAATGAAAGCCAACAGCAGGGGGAAGAAGACGTAGAACTGCTCCTCAACGCTCAGTGACCACATATTGAGCATGGGATTCTGATGAGAAGCAGCATCGAAGTATCCGGAATTGCCGGCAAAGAAGATGTTGGTACAGAAGTATACACTGGCGCGTGCGGCGCGAACAATAGGCACCAGAGCAAACCCGTAGTAGAGCACCATGCTAACCGCCATCACGAAGATGATGGCCCCGGCGTAAGCCGGCAGAATACGGCGAATACGCCGTACATAAAACTGCGCAATGGAGAAACGCTCCTCATTCAGATCCCTGTACAGACCCTTGGTAATCAAGTAGCCTGAGAGCACGAAGAACAAATCTACGCCGATGAAACCTCCGTTGCAGCAGCCGGGGAAAACATGGTAGATAAGAACCGCGAGGATAGCAAATGCGCGGATGCCGTCAATGTGAGGGTAGTAGCCATCTCGGAAGATGGATGAGTAGTTCGAGGAGGTAGAGAGTTGTGCCATATTCAGTGTATATCGTTTCCGCTGCAAACTCCCCGCTGCTCACATCGGTAAGCAGCGGGGAGGTAGAATTCTATAGGTGACGTCTTACGCCTTGGTCACCAAGGTATGGCCCGTCATCTCTGCAGGCTGGGGAATGCCGAGCAAGTGCAGCAGGGTGGGCGAGATATCTGCCAGAATGCCATCGGTCATGGTCACCTCCGCCTGGTCGGGGCCGCAGTAGATCAGGTCGACCAAGTTGGTTGTGTGGGCCGTGTTGGGTGAGCCGTCGGGGTTCAGCATGTTCTCACAATTGCCGTGGTCCGCACAAATGAGACAGCAGCCACCCAGCTCGCGGATCTTGGTGACGCACTTCTCGAGCGCCTTGTCCACCGCCTCGCAGGCTGCGATACCGGCCTTCAGGAAGCCCGTGTGCCCCACCATGTCCGGGTTGGCGAAGTTCATGATAGCCACGTCATACTTGTCGATAGCCTCCACGAACTTATCCGCCACCTCGGCCACGCTCATCTGGGGCTTTTGGTCATAGGTAGCAACCTCACGCGGGGAGGGCACCAAGATGCGGTCCTCGCCCTCATACTGATTCTCCACGCCGCCGTTGAAGAAGAAGGTCACATGGGCATACTTCTCTGTCTCGGCAATGCGGAGCTGCTTGAGCCCGGCCTTGGAGACGACCTCGCCGAAAATGTTGGTGAGCATCTCCTGCGGGAAGACAATGGGAGAGGGGTAGCAAGCCTCGTACTCCGACATGGTGATGTAGTGCACCTTGGGCTGCACCTCGCGGTCGAATCCGTCGAAGTCCGGGTACAGCAGCGCGCGGGAGAACTCGCGGGCGCGGTCGGCGCGGAAGTTGAAGAAGAAGACCACATCGTTGTCGCGAACGCGCTGCGTGTTCGCCTCGCAGAACACTGCGGGGAGCAGGAACTCGTCCGTCGTGCCGGCCTCATAGGACTTGGCGGCGTACTCGGCGGGCGTGCAGGTGCAGGCCTCTCCGCGACCCAGCACGATGGCGTCCCAGCCCACCTTCACGCGGTCCCAGCGCTTATCGCGGTCCATGGCGTAGAAACGGCCGACCACAGTAGCAATCTTGGCACCGCAGGGAGCCACGGCGTCCTGCAGCTTCTGCAGGAAACCGGCACCGCTCTTCGGATCCGTGTCGCGACCATCGGTGATGCAGTGAATCATGATGTCCTTCACGCCGGCTGCGGCAGCGATCTTGACGATGCCGATGAGGTGGTCGATGTGGGAGTGCACGCCGCCGTCGGAGACAAGGCCGAGCAGATGCAGACGACTGCCGGCGGCCTTGGCGAAGGCCTCGGTGATGACCGGGTTTTTAGCCAGCGAGCCATCCTCAATCGCCTTGGTGATGCGGCAGAGGTCCTGGTAGACCACGCGGCCGGCACCGAGATTCAGGTGGCCCACTTCGGAGTTACCCATCTGCCCGTCCGGCAGGCCCACGTCCTGCCCGGAGGCCCCGAGCATGGTGTGCGGGCAGGTAGCCAGCAACTGGTCAGTGAAAGGAGTGTTGGCGAGCACCGTGGCATCGCCGGTCTGCTGAGCGGCTTGCGGGCCCTTGGGATTGCGGCCCCAGCCATCGCGGATGATCAGAACTACAGGTTTGTTTGCCATGAGCCCACTTTAGCACGTTCCGCGCCGTTTGTGAAGTCAAAAGCGCGGCAGGATGGAAAAAATCGGAATCCACCCGCAGACAACACAAAGCGGGGGTATAATCATCCACTTTTACCCTCCTTTTCTTCCTATTCTTCCTGCCTTTCTTCCTATTCTTCCTGCTTTTCTTCCTATTCTTCCTGCTTTTCTTCCTATTCTTTCACTACATGATTACATGCAGTGGAAGAATAGCGGAAGATAACTTATTCATCCTCAGAAGAGGGAGACAACAAGCCATCCCCAAGGGCGGAGGCAAGACGATAGATACGTGTTCTTGCCTCCCCCGACACCTCAATGTACTGCTCTTTCGCCAAGCGAGCGAGGAGTGCAGCGACCCGAGATACACTAAGCCCTGTGAGCTCCCTCGCCTGTCTGTTGGCGATACTCTCGTGTTCCTTCAGATAGTTCAGAATCGCCACCTCATTTGAGGTCAGCTTGCGACGGGGTACCGGCGGCGGTGGGAGCACAGTCTCCGGTTTCTCAGCATTCTTCTGCCTGCAGAAGGTCACGACAAAGGACTCCCCGTCATCAGAAAAAGTCGGCTCGGAGACTGCGGCAGCGCGGCAGGAATCGCACATCTTGCTGATGCCGCTACCCCAGTGCTCTACCAAATCCATCTTGAAGAAAAGCTCCGCCAATACGCGATTCCGGTAGCTCGATCCGCCCCGCAGGGCTTGGGCCAAAGTAAGGCCACCATACAGACCGCCCGGAGAGGAAACTTCCACGCGGTCATCATACACCGCCACCTGAATGAAGGCGTGTTTCAGGTAGTCTCGGTGCACTACGGCATTCACGATAGCCTCCCGCAGCGCGGCTTCCGGCACCTCATAATCTTCTACCCGATACAAACCATCGATGCGGGTTCGGAGACGGATATTCCGCAACACGAAGCGGAACGCCTGCTCAACCTGCTCATCAATGGGGCCCTCTGCATCCATGCGATCGATGAAGCGTCCCTTTTGCGTGCCCTTGAAGCAGGCGCACTGCACGGTAGCAAAATGCGTCGAGCGCCCGGCCAGCAAGTCGAAAGCATGGGTAGGAAGAAAGTCCTCACCCTGCCGAACCAGCACTCCCCAACTCTCCAAGTTCTCCGGGGTAACCGTCTTGCCGGCACGTTTCCCGATACGGCGGCAGAGCCCCACCACCTCCTCCGGGGAGAGCGGCGGGGCACCGGTGGGCTGCTCATCGTAGGAAAGGTTTCTGCCCTGCAAAATGAGGGACTGAACCTGCTCCGGCTCAGCACGCCGCGTTGTCGCACCGGTCCGCACATAGACCCCGGCCGGCATCCCCTCCCGGCGCAAGTAATAAGGCTTGTTCTGCCCCGGGAGCACCTCCAGCTAAATGACGCGCTTTCCGCGCAGGGTGCAGAGACGCTGAGCCGGTACAATGGGCGGTGTGCATGAGTCCGCCACACTGTTGACCAAGGTATCCATCATACGAAACACCTCATCCTCGGGAACCCCGACCACACTCCGCCCCCCGTCCTCTATACCGAACAGCAGATGCCCGCCCTTGCCGTTCGCAAAGGCGACTGCCGTTTTAAGATACTTTTTATCAGAGGCGGGTCGCTCCGATTTGAATTCCACGCAATCGGACTCCCCACCGCGAATCAATTCCTCGAGATAAGAAGGTTCCTCCATACACCCCGAGAATATCAGAAGCACACCGGAAAAGCAAGCACCTTTTCACACCGAGCTAGTCGAGGAGGGCGCGGAGGTCATCAAAAAATTGCTTGCATTCCTCATCGGAGGTGGGTTCCTTCATCAGCGCAGCGTAATCCACAAACTCGTAGAGGCGGTGGGGGATTTCCTGCATGAAGCTGCTGGGTGCGCAGGGCTCCTCCCGCCCGTAGCGGGTTCGTTTGGCACAGTAGGTCATGGTGAGGCGCTCTCGAGCGCGGGTAATGCCTACATAGAACAGGCGACGCTCCTCATCCAAGTGCCCCTCATCCACCGCTCGTGTGTGGGGCAGCAGCCCCTCCTCTACCCCGATAATGTAGACATGCGGGAACTCCAACCCCTTGGCAGCGTGCATAGTGATGAGACACACGCCACTCTTTTTCTCGATATCATCGTCATCCCGCTCATCGTCCAGAGCCAGCCCGGCCAGAAAGTCGGAAAGGCGATGACCGGGAAGCCAGAAGCGGCGCAGCCCGTTCTTAATATCGTCGATGGCAGAGAGGCGGCGATCCCTCTCGGCATCGCTCTTGCAGTTTTTAGCAATGAAGCCCTCGTAATCAATCTCGTTGAGGAACTCTTGCAACACATCCACAAAGGGGCGCTCGCTGAGCTGAAACTCAGTACCGTAGCGCGTAATAAGATCCGTAAACGCGGCAATGCTGTTCTGAGAGCGAGTGGAACACTCGGAGAGGAAAGAGAGGTCCAACAGGGTGGCCCAGAGGCTCTTTTTGTGCTCGCGGCTCCAGTCTATGGTAAAGGTAGCAGTGTTGGTGCTGATGCCGCGCGGCGGCGTATTCAGGATGCGCAGCAGAGGCAGGTCCGCCTCCGGGTTATCCATGACCTGCAGGTAGCTGAGCAGGTCCTTCACCTCGCGGCGATCGAAGAAACTCTTACTGCCTACCATGCGATAGGGGATGTGGTGTTCACGCATCGCTGTTTCCAGGGTTCGGCTCTGCGTATTC
This sequence comes from Akkermansia muciniphila, assembly GCA_004557455.1. Lineage (GTDB taxonomy): Bacteria > Verrucomicrobiota > Verrucomicrobiia > Verrucomicrobiales > Akkermansiaceae > Akkermansia > Akkermansia muciniphila_D. The sequence continues at coordinate 16,648 of SFDX01000010.1, forward strand.
GCACGGAAGAGCACGGCAAAATCCTCCCAGGACATGTTATGCTCAGCACGCATTTTTTCGATTTCATCGGCGATGAATTCGGCCTCCTCCGCATCACCGGGCATGGCCAGAAGGCGCACGGGATAGGTGCCGACCTTGTCGGTTCTCAGCGTTTTATCCCGCCGACCGAGATTGTTACGGATAAGCGTATTGGCACAGTCCAGCACCTGTTTGGTACAGCGGTAATTCTCCTCCAGCTTGATGACGGCAGGGTTGGGGAAGAAAGACTCGAACTCCAAAATATTCGAGATCTGAGCTCCTCGCCAACCGTAAATGGACTGATCATCATCCCCCACTACGCAGATGTTGCGTTCCGGCCCTACCAAGCGACTCAGCAGACTCATCTGCAGGCTGTTGGTGTCCTGAAATTCATCCACGGTGATGAAGCGGAAATGCCCGTTCCATTTGGCATACACCTCCGGGTAGGCCGCCAGCAGACGGTCCGTAAGAATGAGCAGGTCATCGAAGTCCACGGCGTTCTGCGCGCGCAGTTCCTTTTGGTACTCCTTAGCCACAGCACGGATCAGGTCATCCTCGATACGGTCGATACCCAAACCGGCGTTGCGTACCAAGGACAGCTCGGACAACACCTGCTTGGGCTCCAGCTTTTCATGCCGCCCGCCCTGCTGCATGATGAGGCGCTTGATGATACCGCTTTGGTCGCTTCCGGTGTAGATGGAGAAGTTCTCCTTGTAGCCCAAGCGGCCGATGTCCTGCCGAAGAATGCGAACGCAGAGAGAGTGAAAGGTACAGACCGTCATCTTGCGTGCGGCCCGACGGTCCACCAGCCCGGCTACTCGGTCCGCCATCTCGTTGGCAGCTTTGTTGGTGAAGGTAAGGGCGAGAATCCCCCGCGGGTCGACCCCCTTGGCGAGCATGTTAGCGATGCGGCAGGTAACGGTATGCGTCTTGCCGGTACCGGCACCGGCCAAGATAAGCACAGGCCCCATCAGGGTCTGCACGGCTTGACGCTGGGCCGTATTGAGTTTATTGATATCGAAGGAGGCTGCCATGTTGCGTGCCGGGGAGGGTAGCATATTCTCCCGCACTTGGCAAGGCAAAACTCTGCCCGCAGGCGTTGTTCAGAGCACATTATCCCACTCCGGCACGGGCTGGGGCTGAGCCAAATTGCAGATGCGGTCCACCATGGCATCCCATTCCTTCTGGCCTCGGATAATCTCGATGCGGATGCGCAGGAAGTAGATGGGTACTTCCGTCTCCATAGGCTTGAGGAAGCGTACGGCGTCTTTCTCCGTAGTCACGATCATATCCATAGCACGGTCGGCACAGCGCTCCACAAAGGCGTCCATATCTTCGGGGTCGAACCAATAGTGGTCCGGGTAACGGCGACGAATCTCCACATGCGCGCCGGCATTTTCCACCAGCACCTCGAAGCTTTCCGGGCGGGCAATGCCGCTCATGCAGGCCACATACTTTCCCTGCAGGAAGCTGAGCTCCCTGCGCTCGCCGGTGAAGATATTCTCCAAGTAGGCCGGTACGTGGTCGGTAACGATGATGTCCGCCACTTTGTTATAGCGGCGAATGACGGAAATAAGCTCGTCCTGCGGCTTGCCGCCGCTCTTGGTAAGAATGATGTAACTTGCGCGGCGCAGACTGCTGCGGGGCTCGCGCATGGTACCGCGCGGCAGCAGAGAGCCCGTGCCGAAGGGGAAGCCGCAGTCCACCAACACGATGTCCAGCTCGTGCTTGAGCTTGAGGTACTGCATGCCGTCATCTAAGATCAGCGTGTTGCTGCCCAGTTGCTCGATGGCGAAGATGCCGGACTTTACGCGGTCCTTGTCCACCAGCACCGCCACGCCGTCCAGATTGCGGGCCAGCATAAAAGGTTCGTCGCCGGCGTAGAGCGGGGAGAGGTAGCGCGTGGTGCCGTCGCTGGCGATTTTGGGCAGTTGACGCACCCGACGCCCTTCTGCATCACGCCATACCTGGGGTTTCTCCAGCGGCGCACTCTTATAGCCACGGGTCAGGATGGCACAGCGGCGGCCCCTGGCGGCCAAAGTGGAGGCCAGCAACTCCACTACGGGGGTTTTGCCCGTACCGCCGGCGGTGATGTTGCCCACGCTCACCACCAAGGTGCCCAAGTAGTGCACGGTCTTGATCTGCCGACGGAAGAGAAACAGGCGCATGCGCACCAGAATCCAGAAGAAGAAGGAAGCGACGCGCAGAACGCAGCAGAGCATCCAGGCCCGAAATCCATGGGCCCGCCCGAACACAACTTCGGTGCCCCAATCGTTGAACTCTTCCATGCGCGTTTTCATGCCCACCATGTTAGCAAAGCTCGGCCGAGCTGTCAAGTTTTGAGTTGACACCTCGGCAGAAAAGCACTATACTGACCGCTGTATGCAAGCTATTATGCCACCGGCTGCTGCCCTCTGCGCAGCTCTTGCCATGTCGGCTCCCGCCGTATGCGCCCCTGCGTCCACTCAGCCCGCCGCCCCCCTCCCCACCAAGGATGCCTTGGCGGCCGAGCTGACGGCTACCCTCAACGCCGCACTGGAGTACAATTACCTCTTTTTCGCTCTGCAGGAGCGAACGGATGCCGCAACGGACCGACAGCTCATCAACAAGCATCGAGAGGTGGAAACTAAGATTTTAGTCCTGGCGAAGAACCTGCGGAGAGCCGGCTGCCGTGCGGAGGATCTGCCGAGCTTCGATGGCATCATGAGCAACTACCGCCATACCAACCTCCTGCTCTTGGGCTATTATAACACCCGCCCCCAGACGACCAAGCAGAATGAACGTGTTCCCCGCGGTGAACAGGAACCGGCCCGAGCGCGTCGGCAGAATGACATGAGCATCTTCTGTTTTACCTACAACGACACAAAACTGCTGCACCGCGATACACAGCGCCGCCTGAGTGAGCTCAATTCTTTGATGACGGATCTGCTTTCCATGCTCCGTCGGGAGCTGGAGCGCGCCGTTGATCCGGAGAGCGCGGCGCAAACCAACACGCGTATCACCCCCATCTCCTACCGCTACGAGGAGCTGTGCCAAGAAACCGCTCTGTATGTGGAAGATGACCCGGAGGGGGCGGGCCCCGTGCTTCAGGAGATGGAGCAAGCGTATTCCGGCATGTGCAGGGCTATCAAACAACAGGCGGAGCGCCTTTTGCAGGCGGACTGCTACGGCAACGAGGAGCTGGCTGCTACCGTGCAGATGCTGATGCACATCTCGAACCAAGACCGTTAAGCCCCTCCCCCTGCCGCCATGAATACCGAGGAGAGGCTTCTCGCCCTGCTTCGCTCGCCTCAGTACAGTCCCTTAGACCAAAATGCCTTGGCCCGCGCGCTGGAGATTCCCTCGCGGGAGCGGGCGGCATTCCGAGCCACGTTGCGACGGATGGAAGAGACGGGTATGCTGCTGCGGGTACGGCGCGGGGCTTTTGTGCTGCGCCGGGTTACGGAGGACGCTCCGCTGCGGGGAAGGGTGCGCCGGGTGTCGCCTACCTTGCTTTTATTTGTGGCCGACGCGGAGGGGCAGGAGCGCCTGCACCGTCTGCTGCCGCAGGAGGAGGGTGAAATCGCACTGCGGGTGGAGCCGCGGCGAGCTCATGGGGCCATGGATGGGGATACGGTGCGGGCTTCCGTGCGCATGGTTGCCCCGCCCGGTTACCGGCGACGTCACAGGGGCCACCGCCCGGGACCGGAGGATCTGCAGCCGGAGCTGCGCATCGAGGAGGTGACGGAGCGAAAACGCGGCTTTTGGGTAGGGATTTACCGTACGGGTGGCCGTTTCGGATATATGGTGGGGGATGGAAGTACCGCGCCGGAGCTGGTGCGGCTGGTGCAGGCTCCACCGGCGAATCTGCAAGAGGGTATGAGCATCTGCGTGCAAATCCTCACCCTGCCGGTCGGGCCGCACAGCGAGGCCACCGGTCGCGTGGCGGAGGTGCTGGGATTTCCGGATGAGGCAGGGGTGTGCCTCGCTTCTGTTATCCGCAAGTATTCGCTGCCCGAATACTTCCCGAAGGCCGTGCCGGAGGAAGTGGAGGGTTTGCCGGAGGACCCGTCCGCCGAGGAGACGGACGGGCGCTTCCGGTCTGGGCATCCCTGCGTCATTACCATAGACCCGGAGGACGCACGGGATTTTGACGATGCGTTTTCTCTGCTCACCACGCCGGAGGGCTGGGAACTGGCTGTGCACATTGCAGATGTTTCGCACTATGTGCGCCCGGGCTCCGCGCTCGATGCCGAGGCCCGTCGGCGGGGAAACTCGACCTACCTTCCGGGGCGTGTCATCCCCATGCTGCCGCCTCGCTTGTGCGATGGACTTTGCTCGCTGCTTCCGGGGCGTCCCAGACTCACCAAACTCTGCCTCATCCGTTTCGCACCGGATGGTTCTGTGCTGTCGGCGGATTTCCGGGATTCGTTCATCGTGTCGTGCTGCCGTCTCAATTATCAACAGGCTCTTCGTGTGTTGCAAGGGGAGGACTCCTCGGGGCTGCCGCAGGTAGATGCCATGCTGCGAGAGGCTGACCGTCTGGCCGAAATACTGCGCTCGCGGCGGCTCAGCCGTGGGGCGCTGGATCTGGACCTACCGCAGACGCGCGTGCTGGTGGATGAACAGGGGAAGCCTACGGAGGCTGTCACTGAGGTATCCGACCCCGCGCACCACCTCATCGAGGAGTTTATGTTGGCAGCGAATCAATGCGTGGCTCAAGCCCTACGCACCCGCCTGTTGCCTGCCATCTACCGCGTACACGAGCAACCGGATCCCGCCAAGCTGCACGAGTTTGCCCTGCTCGCCGCGTCCTACGGTATCTCCGCCGGTTCTCTTAACAACCGGCGGGACCTCGTCGCGGTGCTGGAGGCCATCAAGGTGCACCCGCAGTCTTACATTCTACTCCCCGCCCTGCTCCGCAGCCTCATGCGTGCCCGCTATTCCCCGCATCCGCTCGGTCACTTCGGTCTGGCCATCGGGGACTATTGCCACTTCACCTCTCCCATCCGCCGCTACGCCGACCTCATCGTCCACCGAGCGTTCTCCCGGCTCTTGGGCCAACGCTCCCCCCTGCCCTCCCCGGCCGAACTCACCGACATAGCCGACCACATTTCCGAGACCGAGCGCAACTCTGCTGCTGCAGAAGCCGAGGCCACCCACGCCCTTCTCGAACAACTCCTCGCACGCAGAGGGGACACATAATCGCAGCAGCATGCGGCCGGCGTAACTCTAAGTATAAAGTAGAACCGCACCACGGCCGGGATGGTCGCGATGCGGTTGCTGATTAGGTGGAAGAGGGAAATCAGAACTCCTCGATACGGATATCGTAGGTCTTGCCGAGGAGGTTGATCTTCATATCCTTGCCGTTGATGCTGGCGGAGAGACCCACCGTGGTGGGGGCCACAGCGGAGGAGGCGGGGGCAGCCTCGGCCGGCTTCTTGGCAGGAGCAGTGGGCGGCTCCGGCTTCTTGCCGTTGTGGTAATCCTCCAGCTGCTGCGGGAACATGGCGTAGATGACGCACCACTCGTCCGTGGTGGGCATACCCTTGGCGGCCAGCTTGTCGCGCAGGGCCTGCATGCCGGGCTTGATGAGGTCCGCCGGGCGGCAGGTGATGGGGTCCTTCTTCATCTTCTCCGCGCAGAGCTTCTGCAAATCCGGGTCCACGGGGGCGGGGGTGCGGCCATAGTAGCCGAGCGCAACGTCCGCGCACTGCGGGGTGATATTCTTCCAGCGGCCGAACTTCACGTTCATCATGGCCTGCACACCCACAATCTGAGAGGTGGGGGTGACCAACGGGATCCAGCCGAGGGCCTTGCGGACGACGGGAATCTCCGCGAACACCTCCTCGAACTTATCCGTCATGTTCATCTCCTTGAGCTGGTTGCGGAAGTTGGAGAGCATGCCGCCGGGCACCTGGTAGCGCAGCGTATCGCTGTTCACCACCTCATTCTTGTGGCCGGTGAAGCGGCAAAGACTCTCGTAGATCGGCTGCAGCTTAGCCGAAATATCCGCCAGCTTGGCCTTGAAGTCATCCGCCACCACGGGGCAGGCCTCGTACCCCTGCATCAGAGCAAGCATGCGCAGGCAATCCGGCTGGGCCGTGCCGTTCGCAAAGGGAGAGATGGACACATCAACCGCATCCGCCCCGGCGTTCATGGCCGCCACATAGGTGGAGGCACCGATGCCGGCGGTGTCGTGCGTATGGATCCACACCGGCAGCCCGGTGGATTTCTTGAGGGCGGTCACGAGGTCGGCCGCCTCCTTCGGCGGGATCAGACCTGCCATGTCTTTGATGACGATACCATCCGCGCCCATGTCAGCGATCTCCTTGCCCAGCTTGGCGAAGTACTCCAAGTTGTGGACCGGGGAGGTGGTGTAGCAGATTGCGCCGTGCGCCGTAGCACCGGCTGCCTTGGCCGCCTGAATGGAAGTGCGCATGTTCTGCGGGTCATTCAGGCAGTCGAAAATACGGAAGATGTTCATGCCGTGTTTCACGCTCATCTTCACGAAGGCCTCCACCACGTCATCGGCGTAGTGCGTGTAGCCCACCAAGTTCTGGCCGCGCAGCAGCATGGAGTGCGGGGTCTTAGGGGCCAGCTTCTTGAGCGTGTCCAAACGGTCGAAGGGGAACTCGCCGAGGAAGCGCAGCCCGGCATCAATGGACGCGCCGCCCCAGGTCTCCAGTGCGGAGAAGCCCATGGTGTCGAGGATGGGAGCCAACTCGAGCATCTGCTCGGTGGACATGCGGGTGGCAGCCAGCGACTGGTGACCGTCGCGGAGCACAGTGCAATTGAATGTTGCAGGTTTCATATCTTTGGAAATGGAATCAAGTGCTTACCTTGTATGGCTAAGGATACCACAGGTCGGCCCCTACGTCAAGGAAGGATTCAACTTTTCCCGACATCTCGCGCATTTTCCGCCTCCGCAGGAGGACAATTCGCAGGGCGGGGCCCCGCATACGGCCGAACCTCCGGCGAACAAAGATCCAGCGTTGCATCATAATATGGCGTCCGAATCCCGATCAGACCGAGAAGGGTATGGAAGACATGCTCGTGCCCTACAACCAAATTGGCATGTGCGCGCAGCTGACGCACAGCCTCAGCAAAATGCGGGTGCAACCGACAGAACTCCGGGGACGCCATCACGAACATTCCGACCAAACAGGCAGGAGATTTGTGATAAAGGGCGTTGTCCTCCCCGAAAGCTCCACGCCCCCATTTACCTTCATCACCCAACACCTCACCATGATCACTGACGTAAAAGTACACGAATGGGCGACCCTTCAACAACTTTGCCACCTCGCGGAAGAATTTATCCGTATAATGGACCGTAGCATCGTAAGCATTGTTTACCTCTTGAGCTTGAGCAGCGGGGGAGGAAAAATCCTTGGCCCAGGGAGCAAAGGGGGCAGTCTCTCGGTCGAAGAATTGGAAGGGAACATGACTACCTTCATTGTTGATGTAAAGGAGGAGATTCTGCCCCGGGTTGGACTCCAGGACATGCTTCATCTTCGGCAGAGAACTGAGTGGCAGGCCGTCGGCATAAAACTTGTCTACCGAGATCCTAGCCAGCATCTCCACAACCTTGTGGAATCTCACCTCCAAGGAACGACGCGCCCAGAAAAAAGAGTATACAGGGAAGCCATGCTTGGCAAAGAGCTCGAACACGGAGCCCGTCGTGGGCTGCATATCACGCTCTCCCCCAACCAAACAACGGCGGGCGTTCGTCAGGATAACAGGTTGGGCATCACAGGTACTGAAGGCGGCCGAAACGCAGTATGGGAAATTCACTACATCAGGGCATTGACGGAGCCACGGAGTCGTATCGCGAACATAACCGTTAATGCTCATACGGTCGGCACGCAGGCTCTCACCCAAGTGAAACACAACCACAACTCCGGAATCCGGAGCCACGACGCCGGAAGTAGACGGCTTTTCAGCCGGAGAAGGGAGCGCGGCCAACTGCTCTAACAGAGCATTGGTATAGTTGAGCGCCTCATCAACCTTAGCAGCAACGGTAACAGGTTTGCCGATGGGCCACAGGTAGGCATAGTTGAACTTGGCCGGGGGTACCGCCGCTGCCCCCAAGGCCCCGAGCAACAAAAACAGGCAGCCGAACGAAAATGCCGGCAGACGTCGCACTCCACGCAAGCACCGCCACTGGGCGTACGCTAAGCCCCCTACCCCCACCACGGCCAAGAGGAGAAGCAACACATTCGTGGGCGTTACATACGCCATGAATTCGGCTCGATCCGCCTCCAGTGCCTCACCGATCACAAAAGAATTGAATCCCGTGTTATAAAAAAGATCGCTTGCAACCTCTGCCACCCCATACAACAAAAACGGCGCCCATACCACCACCGCCCACCTCTTAAGCACAGACCACAGCACCAGCATGCTCCCCGCCGTCAGAAACACCGCTATCGGCGCGCGAAAAGCCTTGCTGAATCCACGGTAATCACAGCACAATACGTATACCGCAGACAAGAGGAGCACCCAAAGAAGAACACTCTGAGGCGGCTGGCCCTCTCTGTTGTTACATTTATACAATGTAGCAAATCCACCGACGGCTGTGACAAGAGGAAAAGTCATAATGGAAGGAAAATAACCCCAATCACATGAATCAAAATGACAGAGATATGACATTATCTCCCCAAACTACTCGGCTTTATTGCTTGCATTGGAGAGGATGGTGTAGTAGAATAAACGGCATCGGAGAAAGAATATCCTACGTATACATCACTATGGACGGATGCATCAAGTTACTGATAATCATCATTCTGCTCGGCGTCATTGCAAGCATGTTTTAAGCGATGGCGAGGGACGGTTTTATCGTCTTTTGCTGCTCTGTGTCGGGGTGGCTTACTTAGCTAACAATGTATTACCCGGCAAGGAGGGCTTCCGTGCGTGCTACCTCAATGATTGCATGGCGGGGCTTGGGTTCTACCCTGCGGTACGAGTGGCGGTATTCCTGTGCAGGGTGCAGAAATTGCCGGCGTTCACGAACGGATGCCTTTTTATCATTGGGCTTACGCTGCTTGCAGGGGTATTTTGGGAATACGTTACCCCGCTCTACAGGGGAGGCTCGACGAGTGACCCGTGGGACCTCGCCTGCTACATCGGAGGCGCGGTGTGCATGTGCCTGTTGAGGCGGGCGGTGTGCCGGTAGCCACACACATCGGCAAAAAAGGACCCGCGACCGATGGGAACCGGAAGCGGGCCGAAGTTTGCGATTGAGCGAGCTCTTAGCGGGAGTACAACTCAACGATGAGCTGAACGTTCACGATGGGAGCAATCTCCTCCACGGTGGGGATGCGGCTCACCTTCGCGGAGAGCTTGTTGGCGTCCTGCTCCAGCCACTCGGGGGCGGTAGCATTGGCAGCCAGCTCAACGAAGCGGTTGGCGAGGGCCTGGGAGCGGGCCTTGGCGGCCACCGTCACCACATCACCGGGCTTGCAGCTGTAGGAAGGAATGTTGACCTTCTTACCGTTCACGAGCACGTGGCCGTGGCTGACCATCTGGCGGGCAGCGGCGCGGGTGTTCGCGTAGTTCAGGCGGTAGATGACATTGTCGAGGCGAAGCTCCAGCAGCTGCAGGAGGATATCACCCGTAACACCACGGCGGCGAGCAGCCTCCGCATAGTACTTACGGAACTGACCCTCGAGCACACCGTACATGAAGCGCAGCTTCTGCTTCTCGGCAAGCATGATACCGTAGTCGGACTTCTTCTTGCGGCCGGCGCGGGCACCGTGTTGTCCCGGGGGGAAGGGACGACGGGCAAAAGCCTTGCTGGCGCCGAAGAGCTCAACACCGAAACGGCGGCTGATCTTGGCGGTAGGACCTGTATAACGAGCCATAATGTGTTTAGAGAATAGTTACTTGGTTAAATTATGCACGGCGAGCCTTGGGAGGACGGCAACCATTGTGGGGGATGGGGGTAACATCCTCCACCACAGTGATATCCAAGCCGATAGCCTGAACGGCACGCACGGCGGACTCGCGGCCGGAGCCCGGGCCCTTCACCTGCACACGCACCTCCTTGAGGCCGTGGCCCATCGCCTGGCGGCAGGCGTCCTGGCAGACCACCTGGCCGGCGTAAGCCGTACTCTTGCGGCTGCCCTTAAAGTTCAGCTTACCGGCGGAGGACCAGCCGATCACGTTGCCCTTGAGGTCCGTGACACTCACCACCGTGTTGTTAAAGGTGGACGAGATGTGAACGATACCGGTGGTAATGTTCTTGCTGCCCTTAGCCTTGAGGATCTTAACCTTCTCCTCGTCGTCAGCCAAGCCGAGCTCGGCAAAGATATCGCGACGGCCCTCCGGCTTCTTCTCGGCCGGGGCCTCAGCGGCGGGAGCATCGGCCACGACGGCAACGGGGGTCTCCTCCTTCACTTCTTCCTGGATGGTTTCTTCAGCCATTGTCAGTTTTTTGTCTTAAAGGTTAAATCAGGACTTCTTGGCGCCGACGGTCTTCTTGCGGCCCTTGCGGGTACGCGCATTGGTGCGGGTACGCTGACCGCGCACGGGCAGCCCCTTGCGGTGGCGGATGCCACGCAGGCAGTTGATGCTGGTAAGACGCTTGAGAGCCAGCTGCTTCTCACGACGAAGGTCACCCTCGATGAGGATGTTGTTGCTCGTGATCGCTTGGACAATCTTCGTCAGCTGTGCGTCGGAGAGGGTGCCGGTGCGCAGGTCCGGGGAAACGCCGGACTGCTCCAGCACCTTCTTGGCGATGGAGGGCCCGATGCCATAGATATAGCAAAGGGAAGCCTCGATGCGCTTCTCATTGGGTATTTCGATACCGAAAAGACGTGCCATAATTGGTGTGAGTGTTTATCTTGTTTGCGGGCGCTCCCTCCCGGGTGCGCGCTTGCTGCGCCCCACTATACTCCCCTTTTCGGGAAATGCAAGCAAAATCTCACACTTTTTTACTTCTTTGGATAAATTTGGGATTTTTACTCCCATTTTCGGCCCCTGCTCGCCGTTTTCAGTGGTAAATACGCGGCAGGCGCGGTCCGAGCCCGGTGAAGATCTCCCACACGATGGTCTCAGCCTGCTCCGCGACACGGAGGGCGGGGCAGTGCGGCCCGATGAGCTCCACCTCATCCCCGGGCCCGACGAAGGGCAGCGCGGAGACATCTGCCATAATCTGGTCCATCGTCACGCGGCCGAGCATGGGGCAGTGCCGCCCATTGATATAGAGAGAGGGGGATTTACCTGAAAGCCGGCGCGACCAGCCGTCCGCATAGCCGATACCGATGGTCGCCACGCGGGTGGGCCGCTGCGTGATGAAGGTGCGCCCGTAAGCCACACCGTGCCCGGCGGGCAGCTCGCGCACCAAGGTTACGCGGGAGGCAAGCTTGAGGGTACTGCGCAGCACACCGTCGTAAATGGACGCGATGGGAGAATACCCGTAGAGGATAAGACCGGGGCGGATCAGGTTGGCGCAGGGCACCTCGTAGCCCAGCTCGCCCGCGCTGGCGGCCAAGTGGCGGAAGCGCAGGCGGAAGTGCTGCTGTAACAGCTCTACACAGGCGGTAAAGACCCCGATCTCCGCCTGCGTGAAGGGCACGTCCTCATCTGCTGCGGGCATGTGGGACATCACGCCGTCCACCTTGAGATTCCGCATGGCCTTGAGGCTGTCCACTATACCACCGAGCTGCGCGGGCAAAAAGCCCTCCCGCCCCATGCCCGTATCCACCGCCACATGCACCGGGAAGGTCTTGTCATACAGCTCTGCCAAGGATTGAAACTGCGCGGCCTCCTCAAGGGTGGAGATGGTGCAGCACCAGTTATTGAGCACAATTTCCTCCCGCTCATCGGGCAGGGTCGGGCCCAGAATAAAAGGCTTGGTGCGCACCCCCGCGCGGCTCAGGCGCCGGGCCTCACCCGCATTCGCCACACCGAAAAAGTCGATTCCGTCGTTATCCAGCCGACGCGCCACCGGCTCCAGCCCGTGCCCATAGGCCCCGGCCTTCACCACCGGCATGAGCCGCGCCCCGGGGTTGGCTTGGCGGGCTATATCGAGGTTGTGCGCGATGGCTTCCAAATCCACTTCCACCCACGCGCGAGAGGGACTTTCATGCTGCATGCCCCTACCCTAGCACCGCCGCGCCCCTTTTGCAAGGCAAATCCCTGTCGTGCGCGCATTTCCTTCCAAGCGGCACGCATTTGACACCACGCGGCAAATGTGCTATGAATATCCCCATGCCTACCGAGAATCGACAGCGCCTCGTCTGGGTAGATGCCCTGCGATTTGCAGCCATCTTCCTCGTCATCCTCAGCCACAGTTGCGACCCCCTCACCGCCAACCCGGATCCCGCCGTATCATCCGACCCCTCGCTCGGCTTCTGGGGAGCTTGTTGGCAGAGTCTCACCCGACCGAGCGTGCCGCTTTTTGTTTGCATGACGGGCCTGCTACTGCTCCCGGTGCGGGAAGACATGTTCACCTTCTGGAGCCGCCGCTGCCGGCGTGTGCTGTGGCCCTTCCTCATCTGGAGCGTTCTCTACTGCCTCTACCCCGTCATCGGCATGGGCCTCGGCATGGCTCCGGAAACAGTCACCCGTTGCTTCGTAGAGGTGGAGACCCCCTCCCCCGCCCTGTGTGATGCGCTGCAGAACATCGCGCGCATACCCTTCGACTTCACGCCCTACGCCGTGCACATGTGGTACATCTTCCTGGTTCTGGGGCTCTACCTGTACCTGCCCGTCTTCTCCGCCTGGGTAGCAAAAGCCACACGGCGGGAAAAGCTGGCCGTGCTGGGCATTTGGTTCCTCTCCCTCTTCCTCCCGTATGCAGCGATCGTCACCCCGCAATGCCTGGGCACCTGTGCGTGGAATCACTTCGGCATGCTGTACTACTTCGCCGGCTTCAGCGGCTACCTGCTCCTGGGGCACCTCATCTCCACAGCCCCGGCCCCGAGCTTCCGCCGCGCGCTCGGCATCGGCCTGCCGCTCATTATCATCGGTTACGCAATCACCCTGATCGGCTTCCGCATCACCCAAACCCTGCCGCAGGACGCCGCGGATTGGGAACTCGGCAGGCTTATCTGCCACGCGTGCTCCCCGACCGCCATTGCCGCCCCGTACACGGAGCTGCATGAAACCTGCCTGATGTACTGCTCCCCGAATGTGGCACTGATGACACTCGGTGTACTCCTCATCTTCCGCAGCCTCCCCGCCGCCCGCTTCTCCCCCGCCCTACAGGCCGCCCTGCGCAACCTCACGGCCTGCGGCCTCGGCATCTACTTGGTGCACTACCTCATCATCGGACCTGCCAACATCCTCGTGCAGAACGCCAAGGTGCCCATCCCCCTGCAGGTTCCCCTCTCCGCGATCATCACCATCGCCGTTGTCTGGCCCTGCGTGGCGCTCCTGCGCCGGCTCCTGCGGCGGCATGCCGCCATCGTCTTGGGCTGACCCGCTCACACCATAAATATCCCCCGTTGCAAATTATTTTGTCTTGACAATATTTGCGGCGGGGGCTATACTTTCTCCATGGAAAACGCAGAAGCCGCACATCACATCCATTTCCGCAAGCTGATTGACATTGCTGACGACATGCGCCGCAAGGTCTTCAAGGAAGCCAATCAGGCCCAACAGAAGAAGATCATGGGACTCACCGTGCGGCAGGGCGGGGCCGTGGGACAACTGAAAACTCTCACGGAACAGAATCCGGATGGGGTCGCGCTCAAAACCCTTGCCAAGCACCTCCAGATGACGATTCCCGCCACCTCACTTCTCGTTGAGTCCATGGTCAGCAAGGGACTCTTTGAGCGCACCCCGAACCCGAACGACCGCCGCGCCGTCTGCATCCGCCTCTCCGCCAAGGGATTGTCACTCTTTGCAGACATGTACTCCCACATGGAGGCCGATGCAGCCAAGCTCTTCACCTGCCTCACTCCCGAGGAAGCCGCAGAGTTCAGCCGCATCATCACCAAGTTGCACAGCAACTACTTCAGCAGGGCGTAACGCCACTGCTACCGAGCGACTGCGAGAAATCTTCGGCAGCCGGGTATCGTCTCATACGCTGAAGCCGAAGCAGAGGACGAGAAGAAGCATGAATGCAGCGGCTGCCAAACGATACCAACCGAAGATGGCGAGGCTGTGCTTATTGAGATAACCCACCATCCATTTAACAGCAGCCAATGCACTGGCCCAAGCTACCACAGTACCGACGAGCATGGGCAGCCAGCCGATTTCGCGCAACATGCAATCTCCGTATTTGAGCGCATCGTGGCAGGTAGCGGCCCCGAGCGTGATGAGGCCGAGCAGGAAGCTGAACTCCACCGCCGCCGCTACACTGAGGCCCACGCAGAGACCGCCGAGCATGGTCATGAGACTGCGACTGGTCCCCGGCACCATGGCCACACACTGTAAAAGCCCCACGCCGAGGGCACCGCGCCAAGTGAGTTCCTCCAGCGGGGCCCCTGCCATACCGCGCCCGCTCTTCTCGCGGGCACGAGCATACATCAGGATGACGATACCCCCGATGGCCCACGCCAGCATTACCGTTGTGGCACTGAAGAGGTAATCCTTAATCAGCCCGCCGCAAATCAGCCCTACGACCGCAGCCGGCAGGAAGCCCACCAGCATGTTAATGAGCATACGCAGCCCCGCGGGATCCTTGCCCAGCAGGCCGCGCACCATGAACGCGACACGGCGGTAGTACAACCCCAACACGGCCAGAATGGCCCCGCCCTGAATACAGATTTCGAACGCCTTCACCGCATCTCCTTCCGGAATGGACATGAGGTTCTGCGCGATAATCAGGTGCCCGGTGGAGCTGACGGGCAGATACTCCGTCAACCCCTCCACAATGCCGAGGATGATTGCTTCCAAGATGCTCATAACTGCGCAATGCAATACCCTACTTCCGCCCAAAGGTCAATCCAAAAGCGAAAAAAAATCGACTTTTCCCGCGTCAGCGAAAAAAAAGGTTGAAGAGGGAGGGAAAAAATGGTATGGTGGACGGCGCAGATTCTGTACGCATACACAGCATGAAAATTTTATCCAAGGGCAAGCGAAGCGGCTTCACACTGGTGGAGCTGCTGGTGGTGATGGCCATCATGGCCATCCTGATGGGGCTCGGCGGCTCGATGATCAACGGGGTGGGCAAGGGCCGCTCCATGGATTCCGCCGTGGGGCAGTTCCGGCAGATGCTGGAGGAGGCGCAGCGGACCGCCCAGCGCTGCGGCACCTACTCTCGCTTGGTCATCGCAAAGGACGACAGGAACCGCTCAGAGCGCTCGCCGCACCTGCGTTGGATGGCGGTGCAGACTTTCCAACGCAAACCCGGTCAGGAGCCCACGGAGGTGAACCCCAAGGGGAGCTGGAAGACCTTAGGTACACCCAAGTTGCTGCCGCAGGGTATCTACTTCAGCCCCAAGCACAGCCGCACCCTGGAGTGGAGCCACGGCAGCAAGGATGTCATGGGTCGGGATACGGTGTCCGTACCCGGGCGCGCCGGGATGGAGGTGTATTGCATTGAGTTTGATGACAAGGGACGCTTTGTGGCCCCGAATGCGGATCCGCAAACGGCTACACGCCCGTGCCGCATGGTGCTGATAGCCGGTCGCCCTGGGGCCGGGAAGGGCGCGGCGGACGGCATTCTGCCTGTGCCGATGGGCAAGGACGGCAAACCCGGTGTGGCAGCAGGGGTGCTGGTGTGGCCCCACGGCAAGATCGAGGCATTGCGCACCCGTGAGCAGATTTTCGATAATTAACAAGAACGGACTATGACAGCAAGGGACATGACAAGCAGACGCCGAGGCGGGTTCACCCTCACGGAAACCCTCATTGCCTTGGGGGTAGTGGGTATATTGCTGGCCCTCTTTTTAACGATCTTTGTACCGGCCCGTTCGATGGTGCGAGATGCCCTCATCTGCCAAGAGGCGGACCGTGTGGCCAGCACGCTGAAGGCGGAGCTGACCACCCTGCGTGCGGGGGAGAGCGCACCGCCCGGGGCCAAACAATCCTCTCTCGGGCAATACATCAGCTCGTTTGACAAGGCTTTCCTGCTCATGAGCTGCTCGCGCACACCGGGCACGGCGCTCATCATCTTCTCCTACCGCGCCGACACGGATGCTCAGGCGACGCCTAAGGGCGGCTATTACCCCGCCATGCAGGCACGCAGCAACAAGAAGAACAAGGCGGGCAAGAAAGTGCAGGGGGCAGAGACTTTCCGACTGGGGCAGATGCTGACCGTGGTATGCCCCATTAACAAGATGGACGCGCGCCTCAAGGAGGCTCTGCGTTACTCCCAAGGGCCGGTATTCATGGTTCGCATGTCGGAGCTGGTGGAGAACCGCGATGGTTCGTACACCGTTTCCTCCAAGCCCGGCACGATTTCCCGAGCCAATACGCCGGAGAAGTTTGTCTCCTCCGACAAGGATGACAAAGAGGGCTGGGGCGGTGTGCTGATGACGCGGGCTGATTTCTTTGTGCTGCCCACGCCGGATCCTGCCCGCTACAAGCATAAAACATGGAAACAGATGGGATGCCCCACTTTCTCCGTGAACATGTCTTTCCACCGCTGAAATTAACCTCATCTTTCGTTTTTTTGACATGAAGACACGACTTTGCAACAGCCTGCGCCGGGGCTTCACCTTGGTAGAGCTTATCGTCGCCATGGCCATCACGGCCATCTTGGTGCTCATGATCATGCAGCTCACCGGCAAGGGTGTAGACCTGTGGAAGAAGGTGCAGGAAGACGTGAGTGCGGCCTCTGCCTCCAGCTTGGCGTTGGAGATGCTGGGCATGGATCTGCAATCCACGCAGATGAAGACGGGTACAAACGAGTATGAGTGGATGTTTGCGGAATCGGAGTCCGTTAACGTCGGCGCAGCGAAGGGGCTCAAGCTTCCCAAGTCTGCTCGGCTGGCCTTCTTTACCTGCGCCCCGGATCGCAACCCGGCGGTGAGCAGCCGCCCTGCCCTGCGCACCGGCTACCGCAACGCGCGCAACCGCAGCACGGAGACCCAGGGGGATGTGTGCACGGTATGCTATGAACTGAAGTACCACGACGAAGTGCTGAACTTGGGCCCGGAGGAGAAGGGTGGCGGCGTGTTCCCCATGTTCTCCGTCTACCGCACGATGGTGTTGCCCCGTCCTACCTTCGAGAGTCTGCTGGGGCAGCGGGACTTTGCTGCAGCCTACCGAGGCATGAGCCTGCGACCGGAGGAGAACTTCCTGTGCGATAAGATTATCGAGTTCTCTCTGGTGTTCAACGTACGCCATGCGAAGGGTGATGCGGACATCAAGACAGGACGTGCGGAGTACGAGCACGTGTCCGTACCGGTACTTTCCTCGCGCGGCTCGGCCAAGCCTTTCTCCATCCGGGGCACAACGATTACGGCAGGTACGAATACCTACAAGAACGCGCGTGTTGTGTCGGCTACCGTGGCCGTAACGGTACTGTCGGAGAAAGGGGTGCAGCTGGTGGAGCAGATTCGCCGCGGACAGCGCAAGGCGCCTAAGGCGGAGGATTTCTTCCGTCAGTACACGACCTCTTTCTCGCGAACGGTATCGCTGCCGGATCCCCTGTAACCTCTGCAAGACCGACATGCAGCCAGCTCCGCAAGACGGTGCCCCGCTG
Source organism: Akkermansia muciniphila (assembly GCA_004557455.1). GTDB lineage: Bacteria > Verrucomicrobiota > Verrucomicrobiia > Verrucomicrobiales > Akkermansiaceae > Akkermansia > Akkermansia muciniphila_D. The sequence continues at coordinate 34,244 of SFDX01000010.1, forward strand.
CCCTGCCTTCACCTGTGGGTTGACCCCACGCCGAGGCGGGGCTACCTGAACATGGCGCTGGATGAGGCGCTGCTGCGGCGGCCGGAGGCTTGGCTGCGGGTCTACGGCTGGGCTCTGCCTGCGGTGAGTTACGGCTATTTTGATACGCGCGATGTGGCGGAGGGGTTGGCGCCCGGGGCGCAGGAGTACATCCGCCGCTGGACGGGGGGAGGCATTGTGGACCACCGGCGCGGGCAAACCTACACCCTGACCCTGCCCGCGAGGCAGCCCGGGGAGGCGGCCTACCCGGAGAGTGCCTGCCTGTATGCCCGTATTCATCGCGCGCTGGCGGAGGTGTTGTCCGGCGGCGGCACGCCTTGCGACCTGTTGACTCAGGACGCAGCGGATGGCGGGCGCGCTTGCTGGAGCAGCCCGGTGACGGCGGATATCGTAACCCCTTCCGGTAACAAGTTGGCGGGCGCAGCGCAGCGGCGGAGCGGCGGGGCGGTGCTGCACCAGGGCATGGTGCAGGGCTGCGAGCTGCCACCCGGGTGGGAGACGGCACTGGCGCAGGCCTTGGCTGAGGAGGTACTGCTGCATACGGCCGAGGAACCTGTGCCGGGGCTGTTGCAGGAGGCCGAGGCCCTCTGCCGTAACAAATATGAGGCTCCCGCTTGGCAGGATGAAAGCCACGGGCGCCGCCGTTCGCACCCCTCTCTATGAGCCACGAGGATACCGAGCTGTGGCGCAACAATGCCGCCGCCGTCATCATGGATGATGATGCTAACGTGCTGTTGGGCTGCAATGGGGGGAAGAGCCCTTACCTGCATTTTCCCCAAGGCGGAGTGCGCTCCAAGGAAACCCTGCTGCAGGCGGCGCTGCGCGAGGTGCAGGAGGAGACGGGACTGTCCGCGGACGCCCTGCATCTGATTGCTGAGCTGGGCGGTCTGCGCTACCGCTACCGCAGCAAAAACCGCAAGAGCAGCACTTGGGACGGGCAGCAGCAGACCTACTTTCTGTTCCGTCTCCCCGGCATCCGCCCAGCCCTGCCCCAGCAGCCGCCGGACTCGGAGCTGACGGCCCTGCGCTGGGTGCCTGCTGCGGAGCTGCACGAGGAGTTATTCGTGCCTTTCAAGCGTCCGGCGGTGCGGGAGGCACTGCGGGCCTTCTTTCCCATCCCGGGGCCGATGGATCAGCTGGTGCCGTTGCTGCGGGAGTCCCTCACCACGCGCCGCTATGTCAACGCTCCGCAGACCGCCCCGGATGATACTGCGCTCTTCGGCGGAGGCAAGGAGGAAATCGCCTACCAAATGGAGGACTTGGCCAAGCGTCTTGATGCCGCGCAGGAGGGGAAAAGCCTGCTGCTGGTGCTGTTGGGCAGCGAGGGGAGCGGTCGCAAAAACACCCTGCGGGCTGTAGCGCGCTGCTTGGATCCGCTCTACACGCGCGCCTTCGCGCCTCGTCCGCTGCTGCGTACGGAGGAGGAGCTGGCCGCTGCCACCCCGCCGCCGGAGACGGCTCTTTTGTTGGGCAGCAGTCCTTATGAGCTACCCGAGGCCCTGCCTCTACTTCCTGCTTGGGAGGCCGAGCTGGCACAGCGCGGCACGCGGGTGGTGAAGTTGTTACTGCGCACCTCGTTCGAGGCGGAATGCAAGCGCCGGGAGCATCCCATATCCACCGCAGAATATGCGGACGTCTGCGCCCGCCAGAATACGGTGATGGCGGCCACCCCCGGCCCCTTCCCCTGGTATGTCGTGCCGGCAGACCGGCGTTGGTATCGCAATTACATCGCCGCGCGTTTGGTGGCGGAGGCTCTGGAAGCCCCCGTTGTCGCGGCTCAGGGTTGACAAGACCGCCTCACGCTGCTACACTTTGCGCATGGCCAAAACCTTGCCGGAAATCGTTGCTGCCTCCCCTGCTTTTGCGGAGGAGCTGGCACGTCTGCGCACCGGTGGCACCCGCACAGCTCCCATCGTGCTGAACCGAGTGTGCCCGGCAGCCTATGCCTTTGTGGCGGCCATGACAGCGGCCGCCGCGCCCTCGCCCTGCCGTGTGTGGGTGGTGGCGGATGCCCTGCCGACCCAGGAGCGTCTGGCAGCGGAGCTTCCTCTGTGGACCAACGCGCCGATTATTTTCTTACCGGAACAGGAACTGCACATTAACAACGGGCTCAGCGACCCCGATCTGGCGGCGGAGCGGCTGGATGCTCTGCACAGTCTCTGCGAGCAGCCGTGCACAACTCAGGTGGTCATCGTTACCCCGGCGGCATTGCGCTGCCCGGCCCCGCTCTTCCGTCCGCAGGCGGAGGGGATGCTGCATGTGGCTGTGGGTCAGGAGCTGCCGCCGGAGTCCTTGCAGGAGCGGCTGCAGGCGGCGGAGTTCGAGCGCACGGAGCAGGTCATTGCGCGCGGTCAGTGGAGCCTTCGCGGCGGTATTATAGATATTTTTCCTCTGCAGACGGCTTGGCCGTTGCGCATTGAATTTTTCGGGGATGAGGTAGAAAGCATCCGTGCCTTCGATGTCGACTCCCAGCTCTCCTTCCGCAAGCTGCCGGCGGCGGATCTGGTGCTGGAGGAACCGCCGGCGGAGAGTACGCCGGAGGAATGGATAGCAGACGGCGACCGTATCGTGGCCCTGCCGGACTGCGGCTATGCGGGGGATGTGCAGATTTTCGAGCTGCCGCCGGACCGCGAGGAGTTGCTGCCGGAGGAGGGGGCGGAGTCCGAGGCGGCGCGGGCGTTCATCGGGACTCCTCTGGGGGAGTTTGATACCGGCGACTTTGTGATGCAGGAGGCACGCCGTGCTCTGGCTCGGAACTCGCTGCAGCAGTGGCGGCGGGATCGTTGGCGCGTGGTGATGTATTTTCCGCACGAGGGGGAGAAGGCGCGTTTTGAGGAGATTTGCGGGGATGATGAGGCCTGGCAGGGGGTGCAGAGCCGCGATGGTGACCTGCCGAGGGGCTTCACCGTGCCGGGGGCTAAACTGGCGGTGCTGTCGGCGGCGGAAATTTTCGGGCGTTATACATCGGTGAGCTCGCGCAGGCGCGATGACCGGGAGGACCGCATGCGGCGGGAGCGGGCGCAGGCTCCGCTGCGGGAAATAGCACCGGGCGACCTTGTCATTCATGCCGCGCACGGGTTGGGGAAGTTCGTGGGCATCGTGCGCGATGCGGAGTCGGGTGAGGAGGAGCTGAACATTCAATACGCGGGCGGGGTGCTGCTGCGGCTGCCGCTGCAGCAGAGTTACCTCGTATCAAAATACGTGGGACTCGGAGCCAAAGCTCCGGAGCTGAGCCGTCTGGGGGATGCCCGATGGAAGCGCGCCTGCAAGGCGGCGGAGCAGGCTATTGCGGATTACGCGGGACAGTTGTTAGAAGTTCAGGCGGAGCGTGAATGCGGCGGCGGCTCACCCCACCCTCCGGATTCGGCTTGGATGTGGCAGTTTGAGTCTGCCTTTCCCTTCCGCGAGACGCCGGATCAGGCGCGGGCGATCAGCCAAACAAAAGCGGACATGGAAAGCACTCGGCCCATGGATCGGCTCATCTGCGGTGATGTGGGTTTCGGCAAGACGGAGGTGGCCATTCGAGCGGCCTTCAAGTGCGTCACGGGCGGCAGGCAGGTTGCGGTGCTGGCACCCACCACGGTGCTGGCGGATCAGCATTGGCGCACGTTCCGCGCGCGCATGAGTGAGTACCCCATCCGCGTGGAGTTGCTCAGCCGTTTCACGCCGCCCAAAAAGGCGCGCGAGGTGTTAGAGGGGCTGCGCACGGGTGCGGTTGATATCGTCATCGGTACGCATCGCCTCATTTCGGCGGATGTTTCATTTGATAAATTGGGCTTGGTGGTCATCGATGAGGAGCAGCGTTTCGGGGTGCGCCACAAGGAGCAGTTCAAGCGCCGTTTTCGCATGGTGGACATGCTGACCCTATCTGCTACCCCCATTCCGCGTACGCTCTATGTGGCACTGATGGGCGCGCGGGATATGAGCACCATCGACACGCCGCCGCTCAACCGTCTCCCGGTGCAGACGGCGGTCTGTCCGTATAACGAGGAGCTTATCACGAAGGCGATCGAACGCGAGCTGGACCGCAAGGGGCAGGTGTTTTTCCTGCATAATCGTGTGCAGTCCATCCACAAGGTCGCGGAGGATCTCCACCGGCTCGTGCCGCGCGCACGCATTGTTATCGGGCACGGGCAAATGGATAAAACGGAGCTGGAGCTCATCATGCGCGATTTCATCGCGGGCAAGGCGGATGTGCTGCTATGCACGTCCATCATCGAGAGTGGCATCGACATCCCGAACGCGAACACCATTATCATCGACCGCGCCGACCGCTTCGGGCTGGCGGATCTCTATCAACTGCGCGGGCGCGTGGGACGCGGCGTCCACCGGGCCTATGCTTACCTGCTCCTGCCCCGGCAGGCTCTCTGCACCGCCGATGCCCGCAAGCGGGTCTCGGCCATCAAACAATTCACAGAACTGGGCAGCGGTTTCAAGATTGCTATGCGCGACCTGGAGATACGCGGCGCAGGCAACCTGCTCGGCACCCGCCAGAGCGGCCACATCGCTGCCATTGGCTTTGAGCTCTACTGCCAACTCCTCCGCCAGTGCATCGAGCACCTGCAGGGCAAGGTGCCGACGACCCGTGCCGAGGCAGCCGTGAAGGCGGACTTCCTCTGCTTCTCCGAGGCATCCCTCGCCACCCGCGGCGCAGACCAAACAGCCCACCTCCTCGGCGCCTTCCTCCCCGCCGCCTACATGGAAAGCCCGCGCGCCCGCATGGCCGCCTACGCCGAACTCGCTAAAACCACCTCCACCGATGAAGTGGACGAACTCGCCCTCCGCTGGAAAGACCGCTTCGGCCCCCTGCCCCGCCCTGCCAACACCCTCCTCGCCGTTCACAAAATCAAAATCCTCGCCTCCCGCCGCCGCATCGCCTCCGTCGAATTCCTCGGCCAAAAACTCCTCCTCTCCCGCAACGGCAACTACATCACCTTCAATAATCACTTCCCCCGCCTCTCCGCCACCAAACCCACCGACAAACTCAAGGAAACCATCCGCCTCCTCGAGACCATATAGCCCCACCCGGGCGAAGCAGACATACAGAGACGTTTTTCCAGAAAAGAAACTTGCCGAGGCGGGGGGAGGTGTGGTAGAATAGGGGCATGAGACCGGTGATATACCAGCTGTTTGTGCGGCATTTTTCCAATTTTTGTGAAGGAGGAGTGGAATGGGGGAATAGGGATGAGAATGGGTGCGGGACGTTTACGGGGGTGAATGATGCGGCGCTGGGGGCGCTGGCGGGAATGGGGGTGACGCATGTGTGGCTGACGGGGGTGCTGCGGCATGCGACGCAGACGGCGCGGGGGGGGATGGAGGCGGAGCCGGCGTCGGTGGTGAAGGGGAAGGCCGGGAGCCCGTATGCCGTGACGGATTATTACGATGTCGACCCGGATCTGGCTAATGAGCCGGCGAAGCGGATGGAGGAATTCCGGGCCTTGGTGCAGCGGGTGCGGCGGCATGGCATGGTGCCGATGCTGGATTTTATCCCGAATCATGTCTCACGTTGTTACAACTCGCGCGTGCGACCTGAAAGGCAGCTCGGCGCGGAGGACAACCGCAGCGTTTTCTTTGCTCGCGACAATGCCTTTTACTATCTGGAGCCCTGCGGCAGCGGGCAGTGTCTTCATTTGCCCGGCGGGGATTTCGCCCCCGAGCAGGGATGCGGTCGCGTAACGGGCAACAATGCTGCTACTTGGTCGCCCGGGGAGTATGACTGGTATGAGACCGTGAAGCTGAACTACGGCGTGGATTACAGAGGTGGGGCGGCCGCGGCGGATGGTCTGCCCGGCATGCTTGCGGGCACGGATGAGGTTCCCCGGACTTGGCGGGAGATGGATGCGGTGCTGGCCTATTGGCAGGCTATGGGCGTGGGGGGATTCCGCTGCGACATGGCCCACATGATCCCCATGCCCTACTGGCGCTGGCAGACGGTACGTTGTCGGGTGCGCGATGAGAATATCCTGCTGGTGGCTGAGGGATATGACGACCACATGAAAATGTGCCGTGGTAAAGTGATACCCGAGCTTCTTGCCGCAGGATTTAATGCCGTTTATGACGGCGAGGCCTACAACCTTCTGAAGTCCGTGTACGAAGGCAATACCTGGGCGAACGACCTAGACCACGTCAACCACGGCGAAATCCCCTGCTTTGCCGGCGGTGTCCGTTATCTCGAAAACCACGATGAAGTCCGGTTGGCAGCCCCCGGACAGTGGAGCAACGTGGGCGGTGCGGTACACAACGCCTTGGCTGCGGCCCAGTATGCTGCAACCTGCGGCCCCGTGTTGATCTATAACGGCCAGGAGTTCGGAGAGCGGGCTGAAGGCCCCGGCGGCTTCGGCGGCGACAACGGACGCACCAGCATTTTCGACTACACCAACCTCCCGCGTCTGATGCACTGGAGTAACGGCGGCGCCTATGACGGCGCCGGCATGAGCGACACCGAACGAGCCACACGCGACTTCCTGTGCCGCCTGCTCCCCCTCCTGCAGCATCCCGCCCTGTCCAAAGGCGGCTTCTACGGCCTCAACTGGGCAAACAAAGGAACCCCCGGGTACGGACGCAGCGGAGCAGAAACCATCTCCGGGCATTACCTGTACGCCTACCTGCGCCACTATCGTAAGGCAAAGGCCACGCTGCTTGTTATCTGCAACCTCCACCCCACCCAAACGGCAGAGAACATCTGCATCCACATCCCCACCCATGCCCGCGAGTGGGCAGGACGCAAAGACGGCCTCTGCCGATTCCGCAACCTGCTCGCCCCCGATGCACCGGAACAGGAATGTACGGCCGAACAGCTGGATGCCGAAGGACTCCCCGTAAGCGTGCCCGCCGGTCAAGCCCTGGTGCTTGAGTGGCTTCTGTAAAAGCCGCCTCAGATCATCTCGGCCAACCACTCTCGGTAGCGAAGCGGCGAAATTTCGCTGGGGCGTATCTCCGAGCGGTAGCTCCAGAACACCGCTGTGTGCAGCACCGGAATGCCGCACGCGGCCAGATGAGCATCAATGGCAGCCTTGTGAGCCAGCACCCCGTCGCGATCCTTCGCGTGCACCACACCCATAATCTGCGCCCCACCGAAGGCCGCCCCGCCACTGCGCCAGTAACAATGCGTCATGCACAAATGCCGCCCGCATTCCGCACCGGCCCGCTCCTCCATCCCCGGCGGCACGGCCCAATGCAACAGCCCCGCCGCCCCCGTCCCCGGAGCCTGCTTACCCCTCGGTGCGCGGTGCTCCAAGAAGGTCGCAAACCTTCCGATAACCCTCTTGCGGTCCAACTCATGCGCCACAGCACAGAATGACTCCTCCGACATGCCGAGCTGCTCTGCGCGAGCCGCCCAAGTGTGTGTCGTAAACTCCTCCGGCCGCAGACTCTCCTTCAACGCCAACAGCACCCGCCACTCCTGCTCACTGAGCTGCGGCACAGCGGGCCGCTGCATGGCAGGAGGCACCGGCAGCTTATCCCCCGGCTGCAAAGCGGCCCGGCGAATATGACCCACGGCCAGCACAAACATACCGACCACCGGAAGCGGCACAAAATTCTGCGCCCCGACCTTCTCCGCCAGCAGGCGACAATGCGCCGTCACTGTGTTGCATCCCCCCGGAACCTTAAGGGTGGTCCACAGACAATAATCCGCTCCCGGAGCGTTCGGGTTATCACTGTTCCTCAAGACAACATGCCCGGTGAACGGATCATGGGCTACCAGCCAATCATAAGCCGTCTGCAGCCGATCCGCCGGCACCCTCCAAGCCACCAGCGCCCCATCCGCCAGACTGGTAGAAAGCAGCGTTTGCCGCACTCTGCGTATCGTCCCCGCCGCCAACATAGCCTGAAGACGCCCGATAACCTCCGCCTCCGGCAGAGCGCAACGCTCCGCGATGACGGCAAAGGGGCGAGCATGAAAGCCCGTAACGGTATCCTCCGCCACTGCCAGCAGAGCCCGATTCGTCGCATCCGCGCTGTCGCCGGGGTATATCATTGCGGGTTGACCGTGCCGCAGAAAGTAGTCAGCGTAGCATCCACCTGCTCTTTAGCCGCCTGCGCCAAGGCCTGTGCCTGCTCCCGCGTGTGCGTCAGGGCAAAAATCGTTGACCCGGAGCCGCTCATCATTGCCGCACGCACACCCTCCTGCTGCAAGGCCCAGCGCTTCAGGAGACCCAAGTAGGGGTACTTGCTGAAGACCGGCTTCTCCAGATGATTCTCCAGCACCACGCCATCCACCTTCTGCGGCTCATAGGGGATCCCCGGCAAGGGTTTCGCACTCTCCAGCAAACGGTAGGCCGTGGGTGTCGACACCCCGAAAGAGGGCTTGAGGAGCACGATGGGCGACGTCCACTCGGCCAGCTCCGGCATGGGTGTCACAAGCTCACCCTTACCCGTGCATCGGCAGATACCCGGGGTGAGGAAATAGGCCACATCGCTGCCCAACTCCGCCGCCATCTCACGCAGCTCCTCCGTGCTGAAATTAGTACCGAGCACCTCGTTGAGTACCAGCAGGGTCGTCGCGGCATCCGAGGACCCGCCGCCCAAGCCTGCCTGCATGGGGATACGCTTGGTGATGGTGATGCGCTGCTTCGCCTTGCGCCCGTACACCTTCTCAAAAGCCCGAACCGCGCGCATGACCAGGTTCGTCTCATCAAGAGGCAGCCCCGGCGTGTCGCAGAGCAGCGTTGTCGTGCGCGAGTTGTGGAAATCCAGCTCATCGCAAAGGTCCAATGCGGCCATCAAAATATCTACCTCGTGGAAGCCGTCCTCGCGCTTACCCTTCACGCGCAGGGACAGATTGATCTTTGCCGGTGCTTTGTAGGTGCTGCTCATGCCCTCATTGTACACAAAAAACGCCGCCGAGTCAATGCCGAGCATGAGTCAGCGGCGCAGATGTCAGAGTAATGTGCGAATTACAGAGGGTCCGTGGCCATGCTGCGCAGCTTCTCCACCTTTCCGGCGCGGTAGGCCAGGAAGTGCTCCGCATAGTCCAGAGAGGAAGCGATGACGTGGTGCATATCCATATAACGGTAGCAACCGAGCCGCCCGATGAAAGATACCCCGTGCTCCGCCTCCACCAGCGGCAGGTAGGCCCGCAGCCCCGCCAAATCCGCCGGCATGCGCTTGGGATAATAGGGAGCATCGTCCCCACTCGCCTCGCGGCTGTATTCGTAGAGCACCACACTCTTGTCATGCTTCTCCCAGGGGGAGAAATACTTGTGCTCATGCGCGCGGGTAAAGGGCACACTCATGTCCGTATAATTGAGGCAGCCGCAGCCCTGCATCTCACCCTCGCCGCGCTCATAGCGGAAATCCACCGTGCGATAGCCCAGACGCCCGCAGGCGAATCGGAAGTACGCATCCGGCGGACCGGAGTAGAATACGTGGCTGAACTCACCCTTCATGGCAGACTCGTAGGGGGTATTCAACTGAACGGAGATAGCCTCATGCGCCAAGATGTTTTGCACCAGCCCCGTGTAGCCCTCCTGCGGGAACCCTTGGTAGATATCATTGTAGTAGTTATCATCGTAATTAAAGCGGATGGGGATCCGCTTGATGATATCCGCAGAGAGCTCCCGCGGGCTCACGCCCCACTGCTTGGTTGTGTAGTCGCGGAAGAAAGTCTCATAAATCTCCCGACCCACAAAACGCAGCAACTGCTCCTCCGCATTGGCAGGATTCACAATGCTCTTATCCTGCTTGGACGCGATGAACTCCCGCGCTTGTGCAGGATTGAGCCGCTGCCCGAAAAGCTGGTTAATCGTATGCAGGTTGATGGGCATGGAGAACACCCCCTTTGCGTTGGTAGCATGCACACGATTCACCCACGGCACCCAGTGCGCAAAGCGATTCACGAAAGCCCATACCCGCTCGTTACTCGTGTGGAAAATATGCGGCCCGAAGCGATGCACCTCCACCCCCGTTTCCTCATCACGGGAGGAGTAGCACATACCGGCCGGATGCTCCCGGCTGTCAATCACCAGAGAAGGAACGCCGGCCTCTGCCAAGCAGCGAGCCAGTACACTGCCCGCCAAACCGGCGCCAACAATCAAAACGCGTTGTTGCATGGTGTTACGAGATAAAAAGAAAGCCGGGGCGGTTCAGACCCCGGCTCTCCGGTTGTAAGTTGTTACATCAGGCGGAGTGCATCGGCATGATCACATACATGAACTCATCCGCCACGCGCATCAAGCCCGGGCTGGAGGAGTCGATGAGATCCAGAGAAACCTCCGTGTCACCCACCGCCTTGAGGGGTGCCAGAATGAAGTCCGCATTGAAAGTTATGGTCAGCTCGCGACCCTGATAATCGATGGGCGTCTCTTCGTTAGCCTCACCCACGTCGGCGCTGGACTGCACCTCCATGAGCCCCGGCGTGAAGTGGAAGCGCACGGTGTTGCTCTTCTCCGTGGCAAGCAGAGCCACGCGGCGCACCGTCTCGCTCAGCTCTCCGGCGCGCATGGTGATGCGCTCGTTGTAGTGGCTCGGGATCACCTGGCGGTAGTTCGGGTAATTGCCGTCAATCAGCTTGGTGACCAGCAGGGTATCGCCGAAGTCGAACGCAGCCATATTGGGCATCACACGCACCAGAACCTCGCCGTGATCATCGGAAAGCAGGCGGTGTACCTCCGCTACGGCGCGGGTCGGCACCACAATGCTGACCTGCTGGGACTCCGGGAACTCCAGCTCGTTCTCAAACAGCGCCAGACGACGACCATCCGTGGCCACCAGCGTCAGCTTGGCATCCCGAAAACAGGTGTAGATACCATTGAGAACGTAGCGCGTGTTATCCGTAGAAATGGCGTACTCCGTGTAGCGCAGCCCCTTATTGAGCATGGACTGAGGAACCTTGAACTCGCGGGGCTCCTTGAACTGCGGCAGACCGGGGAAATCAGCCGCAGCCAAGCCGTTAAGGCGGAATACCGCACGGTTGCAGCGGATGGAAGCCACCGTACCCTTCACCTCAACCGTCACCTCACCGTCCCGCATCTCGCGGATAATGCTCTGGAGCTTCTTAGCCGGCAGCGTGACCGTACCGGGTGTCGTCACCAAGCAGGGCACCTTGGCCACGATGGTAAGCTCCATGTTCGTGGTGGTCAGGGTCAGTTCTCCATTCTCAGCCTGGATCATCACGTTGGCAAGAATGGGCATGCTGGGGCGGGTAGAAACCACGCCGGTTACTTTGTTCAGGCCGTCCAGCAAGACCTGTTTGGAAAGTGAGAATTTCATTGTGTGCTCTTTCGGTTGCGTGTATTATAGCATCATCAAGTCCTTTTTCAAGAAAAAAATTGGGTACTGTCAAGATTTTCTGTACAGTTCGAGAAAATTGTGCCATATCTTGTGGTCCTGTCAGCAGCACCCCCAAATGACTCCCGAAAAAAGTCGTCACCTCCGCCTGCGGAGAATAAAAAAGCAGGAAGCTGACCCGAAGGCCGACTTCCTGCCGAAAAAGGATTCAGCAGTGGGCTCAACCCTGCATCTCACGCAGCTTGGCAGCGGCCTCTTCCAAGCTCGCCACATCGCTGACGCTGAGCACAACGGCATCCTTGCAGATGCGGCTCATGAGCCCGGCAAGAACCTTACCCGGCCCGAGCTCTATGAAGAGGCGCTCACCGCGCTGCACGAGGTCCTCCATGCAGGTCTGCCAACGCACGGTACCGCACACCTGACCGCCGAGCATAGCGCGAATATCCTCCGGCCCCTCCACGGGACGACCGCCGAAGTTGCTGTAGACGGGGAACTGCGGCGTGCGGATATCCAAAGCCTGCAGATCCGGCTGGAGTTTGGTCTGAGCGCTCTGCATGAAACGGCTGTGATAGGCACCGGCCACGTTCAGCTTTTTAGCCAGCTTAAACCCGGCGGCGCGAGCACCGACCACTGCCTTGTCAATACCCTCCACGGAACCGGAGAGCACGATCTGCCCGGGGCAGTTAAGGTTAGCGACATCCACATCGCAATCGGCCGCGAGCTTGTCCGCCGCCTCCGGAGAACCACCGATGAGGGCTGCCATGCTGCCGGCTGCTGCTTGGCACGCCTCCTCCATGTAGCTGCCGCGCTTCTGCACCAGCTTAAGGCCCTCCTGCCAATCAAAGGTACCGGCCACGGCATGCGCCGTAAACTCACCGAGCGACAGACCGGCGGAAGCCACGGGCTGCACGTCCACCATCTCCTTGAGCAACTGCCAGAGCACCACCCCGTGCAGATACAGGGCCGGCTGGCAGTGGCAGGTGCGGGTCAACTCCTCATCCGGGCCCTTGAACATCACCTCCGTGAGGGGGGTGCCCAGCGCGGCGTCGGCCTGCTGCATCATCTCGCGCGCGGCGGGGAAGGCTGCGCACAAATCTTGTCCCATGCCCACTTGCTGGGCACCTTGTCCGGGGAATATAAGTACTGCTTTCATGGTGCTTACCTCCCGCAGTGTAGCAGGTTTTCGTCCGCTTGTCAACAGATTTATGCTTGACGCGTGCCCGAAAGTGTGCGACAGTAACCGCATGAAGATTGCGTTGACACTGACAGACCAGAGTTTTGCGGACACCAAGTCGGTGGGCATCTTCAATGTTTCCTTGGGCTTGGTGCGCGGCCTGATGCAGTGCCCGGAGGAGGCGGAGCTGCACGTGCTGGGCAACAGAGAATGCGCGGACTATTTTGCCGACCGACCCGCAAACATGCACCTGCACCTGACGGATCGGGATGTGCCGCGCCGCTTTGCGAGGGTGTGGTGGGACCAAGTGGGCCTGCCGCGCTACCTGCGGCGCATGCAGGCGGACTGGGCGTTGCTGCCCAAGGGCTTCCCCCCCTACTTCCCCCGCTTGGGTCGCACCAAGCTGGCCTGCTACCTGCACGATGTGAACTGGGAATACTACGAACAGCGTGGGCGGCAGGAGGGCACACCCTTTCCCCGCCACCAGCTGTTGTATTTCCGCACCCTGGGCCTGCGCTGTCTGCGGGTGGCGGACCTAGTGCTGACTTCTACGGCCTTTAACTGCGAGCGTTTTGCTGCCCATGTGCCGCAGGCCCGGGTGGAACGGGTCGGTATCGGCTTCGATGACCCGCCGCAGCCGCACACCGAGTCGCGCGGGCGGGATGTCCTTTTCTATGCATCCCCCTACCCTCACAAACTCACGCGGCTCGGCTTGGCGCGTTTGGGGCGCTGGCTGGACGTCTCACCCCATGCCGACGGAGTGCGGGTGCATGTGCTGGGCGGATTGCCGCCGGGTGCCGTCTTACCCGGGCCCCGCTGGGTGCACCACGGGCGACTCCCCAAGGAGGACATGCGGCGCCTGATGCAGGAAACCTGCCGTGTATCCGTCTATTTCTCGGAATACGAAGGCTTCGGCATGCCGCCGGTGGAGAGCCTGCGGGCCGGCCTGCCCTGCGTGTCCTCGCTTCTCCCCCCCCTGGCGGAAAACATTCCGGCGCGCTACCTCTTCCGCAACGAGGACGAGGCGGACTTTCTGCGCGTCATGGATGCCGCCTACACCGCGGAGACGGTGGAGTGTCCTGTCTACCCGAGCTGGCGGGAGGTCGCACAGCGCGTTCTTCTTGCCATGAGACGCTGCAAATAGCCTTGTCTTTTAGGGAAAAAAGGGTATAATGCCCCCATGCCGACCGTTTGCGCCATCTTCACTCACTTTTCCGCTAAGGCCAATACCTTGGCCTGCCTGCGGCATTTGGCGGCGCAGACCCGCCGGCCGGAGCACATTCTCATCATCAACAACAGCGATGAGGATGACTTGACCGATGAACCCGCCCCCGTCTTCCCCCCCGGGGTGCTGCACACGCTCAAGACCGGTCAGAATCTGGGCAATGCCGGCGGATGTGCCGTGGGATTGGATTACGCTTTCGGTAAACTGGGGGTGGATTTTGTATGGGTGTTGGATGATGACTCCTGGCCGCGTCCTGCGGCTCTGGAGAAGTTGCTGGACTGCCCGGCAGAAGCCGACACGGTGCGCATGAGCTTGGTCATCGACCCTGCGAAGGGAGATGAACTGAGCTGGCCGCTGACCATCTGTGCCCCGGAAGGCAGCCGACATGCTTGGCGCAACGCCCTGAGCACGGTGGAACTGCCGGAGGGGGAGCTCATCCCGAGCCGCGGCGGCTGGCTGGGGGCGCTGTATCCCCGTGCCGCTTGGGAGAGAGCGGGCGTGCCCACGGGGGCCCTGTTCATCCGCGGAGAGGACGAGGAATACCCCTGGAAGGTACGCAGTGCGGGGTTTCGCTTCGTGACGGTTCGCAGCTCGGAGCTGATGCACCCCTCCTCCCGACTCCCGCTGCTGCACTACACCTGCAGCGGATATTCCTTCTTCTATGAGCAGGGTATGGGTGTGTCGCGCCAGTACTACAAGGTGCGCAACTGGGCGTGGCTGCAGCGGCTCAAACACCCGAGGGGTTACCTGCGCCGTTTCGCTTCCTGCATGCTGTACGCTGCGCTGTCTCTGGGCTTCATGATGCGGACGGGGGAGCTTACGCCTCTGCGTTTTTATACCCTGTTTCGGGCTTTGCACAACGGCTTCTACGGCAAGCTGCGCCCCTATTGAGTCGCTCCTAAATGCGTATGCCGCGTGATTTGCGCTTGACAAAGGCGGGGGCAGTGTGCGACACTCTGTGCCGTGCTGGACATCTGCCTATTGGGAACCGGCGGCACTCTGCCCCTGGCAAACAGGTGGCTCACCTCGCTGATGGTGCGCTACAAGGGGCATGCCGTGCTGATTGATTGCGGCGAGGGAACGCAGATTGCCGTGCAGCGCGCCGGCCTCTCTCTCAAGCCCGTAGACAAAATTCTACTCACTCATCTGCATGCCGACCACTGCAGCGGGATGCCGGGTCTGCTGCTGAGCATGGGTAACCAGGGTCGCACGGAGCCGGTGTCCATCATCGGCCCAACCGGTACGGAGCGAGTCGTGCGCAGCCTGCGTACCATCGCCCCGAACCTCCCCTTCCCTATTTCCGTCACGGAGTTGGACCCGGGGGAGGAGCTCATGTATTTCGAGGACTGCGACATCCGCGCCTTCAGTGTTCTGCACGGCATCCCTTGCTTCGGCTATAGCTTCACCCTGCCGCGTGCCGGGCGTTTCGATGCTGATCGCGCCCGTGAGTTGAATATCCCCCTGCGCCTCTGGAGCCGCCTGCAAAAGGGTGAGACGGTGGAGCAGGATGGGCAAACCTTCACCCCGGAGATGGTGCTGGGACCGCCGCGCAGGGGCCTGAAGCTGACCTATTGCACGGATACACGCCCCGTGCCGGCCCTGCAACGTGCCGCGGCAGACAGCGACCTCTTCATCTGCGAGGGTATGTACGGCGAGGAGGAGAACCTGCCCAAGGCCTTGGAGAATCGGCACATGCTCTTCAGCGAGGCCGCGCGCTTGGCCGCCAACGCCGGCGGCGTGCAGGAGCTCTGGCTCACCCACTTCAGCCCCTCCATGCCCAATCCCAAGGCCTTCCGCGATGCCGCTCGCGCCATCTTCCCCAACACCCACATCCCCCGCGACGGCTGGTCTCGCGAGCTCCGCTTCCGCGAGGAGGAGTAAACGCCCGAGCCGACCACCCCGGGGCGGAATGGTCGGCGGAGAAAGGAGGAGCGGAAGGGCTCAGCCCCGGACGTGGCAGCCCGTGATCTCGCAGATGTAGAGTCGATGCAGGGGATTGTCCTCTGCGTAGAAGCGCGGGGTGAGCTCAGACCAATGCAGGAAGTCCTGCTGCTGCATTTGGGTGACGAAGAGTTTGCGGCACTCTAACACGAGGTCCGCGTCCTCAAAGCTCACGAGGCCGCCGGGGGTGAGCATGGGCACCAGCCCGGTGGCGGCTACCTTGTCCACATCGCGACCACTGTGGCGGCCTGCATAGGTAAGGGCTTCGCGGTATTGCTCCGGCAGGAAGGTGAGGGTGAGGGACTCCTGCTCATCGATGAAGCGGCGGGTGTGTCGGTTGGGGCGCACGAGCACGAAAGCCACGGGGCGGTTCCAGATGAAACCGAGGCCGCCCCAACTGGCCGTCATGAAGTTGAAGGAATCCTTCGTGCCGGCCGTGATGAGCATCCATTGTTTACCAATCAGCTCCGCAGGGTTGGCCTGCAGGTTATGGAAATCGATCTCTTTCATATTCTTCAGCAGTAACGAGTGAGGACGTAGGGGAGGATGCCGCCTGCGCGGAAGTACTCCTTCTCGATGGGCGTATCCAGGCGCACGATGAGCGGCAGCTCAAAGGACGCCCCCTCCGCAGGCTGCACCACGAGGGTGGCACGGCTGCGCGGTGCCATATCATTGTGCAGGCCCGTGATGCTGAAGGTAGCATCCCACAGCCCCTGCACGCGGTCGTAGTCCTGCGGGTTCTCGAAGGTGAGGGGCAGCACGCCCATACCGATGAGGTTGCTGCGGTGGATGCGCTCGAAGCTCTTGACCACCACGGCACGCACGCCCAGCAGGTTGGTGCCCTTGGCGGCCCAGTCGCGGCTGGAGCCCATGCCGTAGTCCTCGCCGCCGATGATGATGGTGGGCACGCCGCTGCGCAGATAGGCCATGCCCGCATCATAGATGAAGGTGGGCTTGCCGCAGGGGGCTGCTATCTCGGTGTCCGGAGCGGGAACCGTTTCCTCGCCGAAGTAGAGGGTGTAGCCGCCTTCCACACCACCGGTCATCTTGTTCTTGATGCGCACGTTGGCAAAGGTGCCGCGGGCCATCACCAAGTCATTGCCGCGGCGGGAGCCGAAGGTGTTGAAGTCGCGCCGCTGCACACCGTGCTCCTCCAAGTACTTACCGGCGGGGCCGGTGGGCTTGATGGCACCGGCAGGGGAGATGTGATCCGTGGTCACACTGTCACCGAAGATGCCCAAGGGACGCGCGTTGACGATGTCGCAGATGTCGCTCTTGGCCCCCGTGAAACCGTCGAAGAAGGGGGGGCGGTGGATGTAGGTGGAATCCGGGTTCCAGTTGAAGGTAGCACCGGTCGGGGCCTGTACGCCGTCCCACTCCGGCACATGGCCATCATAGCAGGCGCGGTAGTCCTCCGGGGTGCCGGCGTTGGCTTGGGCAGCGGCGATCTCCTCGCCGGTGGGCCAGATGTCCCGGAGGTAGACGGGCCGTCCGTCCGCCGCGCAGCCGATGGGATCGGTTGTCATGTCGATATCAACGCGGCCGGCCAGGGCGAAGGCGATGACCAGCGGGGGCGACATGAGGAAGTTGGCCTTCACATGCGGGTGGATGCGGGCCTCGAAGTTGCGGTTGCCGGAGAGCACGGAGCAGGAGAGAAGGCCCTCCCGCACCACGGCTTCCTCCAACTGCGGGTTCAGCGGACCGGAGTTGCCGATGCAGGTGGTGCAGCCGTAGCCCACGATGGAGAAGCCGATGCTGTCCAAGGCTTCCGTCAGCCCGTTGAGGGCGAAGTAGCGCGCGGCCATGCGGGAGCCGGGCCCGATGCTGGTCTTGACGTGGGCGGGGACCTTCATGCCGAGAGCGGCGGCTTTCTTGGCCAAGAGTCCGGCGGCGAGCATCAGGCCGTCGTTGCTGGTGTTCGTGCAGCTGGTGATGGCGGCCATCAGGATGCTGCCGTCCGACAGCCGAACATCGTGCTGTGTAGCGGCCTCGGGGTCGCCGGCATCGCCCTGCATGGTGACTTCCACGGGCTCCTGACGGGGGGCGCGACCGAGGGTGCTTTGGCAGATGCTGTCGAATTGCCCCTTGAGCTCGCGCAGGGGGATGCGGTCCTGCGGACGCTTGGGACCGGCTACGGCGGGCTCCACCTCCTCCAGATTCAGCTCCAGCTCGGTGCTGTAATCCAGCTCGCCCTTGCGGGGCATGCCGAAGAGGCCCTGGGCGCGGTAATAGTTCTCGTAGGTGCGCACATGGTCCTCCGGGCGGCCGGTGGCGCGCAGGTATGCGGCGGAGACCTCATCCGGCGGGAAGAAGCCCATGGTAGCGCCGTATTCCGGGGCCATGTTCGCCACGGTCGCGCGGTCCGGCAGGGAGAGCCCGGCGGCGCCCTCGCCGAAGAATTCCACAAACTTGCCCACCACCCCGTGGCGACGCAGCATCTGCGTGATGTGAAGGGCCAAGTCCGTCGCGGTCACGCCGGGACGCAGCTTGCCGGTGAGGTGCACGCCCACCACCTCCGGCACCAGGAAGGTGACCGGCTGGCCCAGCATGCCGGCCTCGGCCTCGATGCCGCCCACGCCCCAAGCGACGATGCCCAGGCCGTTGATCATCGTGGTATGCGAATCCGTGCCCACCAGGGTGTCCGGGTACCACACGCCGTCCTGCTCCATCACGCCGCGAGCCAGGTGCTCCAAGTTGACCTGATGCACGATACCCGTGCTGGGCGGCACCACGGAGAAGGTCTTGAAAGCCTGCTGGCCCCACTTCAGGAACTCATAACGCTCGGCGTTGCGCTCGAACTCGCGCGTCAGGTTGCGCTGATAAGCACCGGGGAAGCCGGCTCGGTCCACCTGCACGGAGTGGTCCACCACCAAATCCACCGGCACCAGCGGCTCCATCGCGGACGGGTCCTTCCCCAAATCCTGCACGGCCGCGCGCATCGCCGCCAGATCCACCAACAGCGGCACCCCCGTCAGATCCTGCAAGATAATGCGCGCCACGGTGAAGGGTATCTCGTAATCCCCCCTCTCCCCGGCCTTCCAAGCCGCCAAATTGGCTACATCCCGCTCCGTTACCTTCAGCCCGTCGCAGTTGCGCAGCAAGCTCTCCAGCACAATGCGCAGCGATACCGGCATCCGCCCGACCCCGGGATACCCCGCCTCCGCCAGCGCCGGAAGTGAATAATACTTACCCGCCGTCCCGCGGCCTGTCTCGAATGTGCGTATCGTGTCTTTCATGGTTCTCGGATTCAAATGTATCTCGCGACAAGCATACACCTTTCTGCCCGCTTTGCAAGCTAAATCTTCCCGAACAAAGGGAAAAGATACCGAACGCTCTGTAATCTTTCCCTCAAAAGGACTTTCTGTGCCATCGTCCTGCGAGAATTTTGTTCTATATCCGAATAAAAAGTCTTGCTTTTTCATCAGATATAGGACAAAATAGGCGCATGGAGAAAAGATGGCCCCTATATGCGGCAGCTAAGACCGCGATTGAGAAGCTAGGCAGAGATTTGCGGGATGCACGTCGGCGACGGCGCATCTCCACTACCACCATGGCTGCTCGCGCCCGCATTTCCCGCTCCACCCTTTACCGCATCGAGCAAGGCGATCCCGGTGTCTCGATGAGCAGTTACACCGCCGTCATCTTCGCTCTTGGTCTCCTCGACCGTCTCCGCGATGCTTTCGATGCGAGCCACGATGTCGTCGGCTTGGGGCTCGAGGCCGAAAACATGCCGAAAAATATTGTCAACAAGCGTTATGGATCGTGACTCGGAAGTAGGCGTTTACACCACAGTCCCCGGAGAGGATGGTCAGAATATCCGTATCGGTACTCTGTGGTTTCATCATCGGCGACAGGCTTCTGCAAGTTTTGCCTACTCCGAAGAATGGTTTCAGCACCCGTACAGCTATGAGCTTGAACCGGCCTTGCCACTGGGTAGTGGCAAATTCCACACAGTCCCCGGTCAGGCTCTGTAAGGTATAGGTACTTAAGGCAACGCTACCTCAGCCAGACCCAGACTTCGCTGCACAACCCACCAAATACCGGTTTTTCAATTCTCTGCTGACGGCAGAGAATTGCCGGGAAAAGGGCTTACACCACCTCAACGGCTTTCTTCAAGTGCTTTTTTTACAGCTTCGAGGTGAGCGTAGCCATATTTAATATCCGGTTCCAAGTGTGCACCTTCTCCCCATTCGTTCCATGCATTGATGAATACAAGCTGGTGGTCCTTATCATGATGCTCCTTCGTCCACCTGATACACTCCTCCAGCCATTTTGCAAACCCATCAGGTGTTATACCAGAAAAAATCCAACCTCCCGAATGGCATTTCCTGGCCGTATTATCCCATGCAGGAAAAGCACCTCTGTAGACGTCATCGGAAAGCCCTTTTGCTGCCATTCCGGAATCTGCTAAAAAGGAACTCATATCAAAACGAACCATAGAATTTTCCTTGATAAAGGAGGGTTTTGACATGGGAGGAATATATTGTCCCAATCCGTGGGGAGGGAACTGCACGGTGCCATCACAGGCCCACTCCCGGCAGGGGCCTTCTTCCTGAAAGTTGGTTCGCAGAATAAGGAGGTCATCATACCCACTTTTCTTTGCCAACTCACGCAGAGTATTTACAAATTCCGTGAACAGATGTTTTTCAAAAAGTGCCGGCCTATAAACAATGAGCAGAGGAGAGTTATTAATTTTGATGTATCTCCGGTCAGCAAAAAAATCTTTAATGTCATTCCAGAATCTATCAAAATCTTCCAACTTAAGCTCCTGTTTCATGATTACCTTCCGGTCCCCTCCATCCCAAAGGGTTGACCAGTTTTCGTTTGCCCAGCATAAGCAGAAAGGAAAATCGAGCGATTTATTATTCAAGTAATTAAAGATCGGCTTTTCCAGAAGACGCTTGCCGGAAAACCAATAATAATGGAAGCAGAATCCGTATAGGCCATATTGCTTGGCCAACTCAATCTGCCTGAACATAACGTCATCGTGTGAAAGATCGTAAAACCCCACATCAAAGGGGATCTGTGGCTGATGATGCCCGACGAATTGTGGTGTTGCTCTTACGACGTTCGTCCATTCCGTAAATCCCTTGCCGAAATTCCGGTCATTCAGATCTATTGCGTGGAATTGAGGCAAGTAAAATGCAATGAGCTTGCAATCTCCCTCTTGTCGAACGAAGGACTTTTCCGATAAGGGGACGAATTGAACAGTTATCGAAGGGTCTTCGACTTTCTCCTGTATTGGATTCAACTGTGGATGCCTCAGTTCCTCTGTCTCGGAAAGCAGATAGTGACGCACACTTCGACGCTTTCCCTTGTCTCGTATGAATCCGGTAAAAAGATTTGTAATGATTCTCTTGAACACGCTAGGTTTCTTACTCATGTAATTAGTATTATATTTATGTCGATATAGACAGGCATTTTAAGAATTAGGGTGTGTACCTTTCAGATTATTTCCGGGGATATGCCAAGACTTGTTTCAAGATTGGCATTGTGCAGAAAACTTAAGACTCGATTACGTATCTCACCGGAGAGCCTTATTCTGATATATGCAACCTTTAAAAAGCCAGCCATGAGAGCAAACTTGTCAAAATCGCTCTCTAAATAGAATTTCACATTTGGATACACTTCCTTGTCCAGATAAAGAACAGGATTACCCTCCTCGGTGATTTTCAAAAAGAGGGTGCAACACCCCACCGTTTTTTCGTACGATACACAGTAACAGGGCTCCGTTGATGCACCCCCAGATGATTGCTCTATATTAACCGCAAATTCAACGTGACCTACACGTCCCCGTAGTAGCTCCAACTCTAAATTCATTCTTGCCCCGGCTAGGGGATTCCGTTGCACCCAGTGATCCACATCCGATTCATAACAAGGATACAATGCTCGCAGTGTGCTTAAAGCCTGCTGTAATCTCGAACTATTCTCCCCGAAGGAGGTTGCACCATAATGACGGACAAAAACTGAGGGAATAATAACGTTTCGGTAACCATTCTTGATAAATCTCTGGCAGAGATCATTTTCCTCACCGTACCCCAGACCAAAGCGGTCCTCGTCCAATAAGCCAACAGCCTTGATGGCTTTCCTGCGCACATACATACAGAAACCAACCCCCGTGGGAGTATCAACAACAACTCCTGCATTTGCGACAGACGCAGCTCGATCTATCTCCGCGTCAGAAAATGATAATAAATTGTTGTTCTCAGTCAATGTTCTCGGGAAGGAACATATGGTTGCATTATTAGACAATGGGGTAATCGTAGCAATTCTCGAATCGGAGCGTGCACATTCTACGATCCTATCAAGCCATCCCTTATACACCTCCGTGTCCGAATTCAACCAGACGACATCCCTCCCGGGATGTAATTTCATGCCGATATTTGTCGTCTTCACAAATCCACAATTGACAGGATTCTCTATTAACGTAAATAGACCTCTCGCGGATAAATGACGAAGGATGCCCGTTAGCTCTACATCCGGAGATTTATCGTTGATGACCACAAGTTCAAATGGAGTTTCTGAATCATGGCGGAGCACGCTGTATATACATCTGAGCGTCTCGTCTATACCTTTATAAACGGGTACGATAATATCGATTGTAACTTCCTTGTCTGCACGATGGAGACTCAATTGATCGAAATCCTCCAATCTGGGGCGAATAGCCCTTACCTTTTGCGCGAGCACAGACACCGGGACACTGTATTTCAGATGCTTGAGAACCTTTTGCTTATACCTATCCTTGGGTATCAGCCGGAGAAGCCGAAGAAAAGAATAAAAAAGTATTTTTAAGGTACGCATCTGATCTTATTGGGTTTGGTTGGCGATATGTTTCATCTTCAAAACAGACTCAACAATCCGGTTTAAGATTTCCTCAGGTTCCATGCAACTAATGACTATCCCTTTACGGTACGCTCTCACTCGTTCGTAGGGAGCACCCAAGGCAAAACAAGCAACCGGTAGATCCATACTCATCGCTTCAGCAGTTGTATAAGAGAATGTCTCGGGCCATATTGAGGGGATGAGAACCACATCGATCTTCTCTTTTTCTACAAGCGAGGGCAACTCCTCTCTCTTATAATGTCCGTGAACACTTAGTTGTGTACATTTTTCCTGAGCCTCATAGTCGCCCAATATAACAAGCCTCACGTCAGGATAGTCGGGAAGCAGCTTGCATAGACGATCGACAAGCAGTCTTCCTTTTCGAATAAGGGAAATAGTGCCCAGAACACCTATGTTGATACCGGAATGTGCGGGCACGATTACCTTCCTCAGGGGAGGAACCCGATGTGGCACAATTCGTGTTTTTTCCTCCAATTGAGGATATACCCTGAAGAATATCCGCGCAATCTCCTCAGAAAAGGCGATGAACTCGTCCAACGTAGAATCAAAAAAAAGGCCCCACACCTCTCGCCATTTTTCAAGCGTCGTAGCACCGGACATGAATATTGCGTCTTCATACTCATTTTTCCCAAGATGTACAGAGCGGAGACAATTCTCACAACCGGAGGGATATCGAAGGTCGCAGAAACACATCTCCGAATTCAGCAAATTGAAGCTGGGGCATACGCTCTGGAAATCATGCCCTCGGAACGAGACACGTAGACGGGGGGTAATCTCCTTCTTAATACGGATGATTTGTTCCAGCACAGCAAGAGAATTCGGATATCCTACGAGATTGTTTATGGCGACCTCATCCAGTTGTAACGCTCCCATTACAAAATTGACAGTCTCTTCCAGAGTCTCGAATGACATTGATGTCTTCTCCCCCGATGTAGGAAGCGAAAGCACAAACACCCTCTGCCCCGGAAAGTACTGCATATGGACGACACATGATGTCTCCCGAACCTCGCGAAAATGATTCCTAGAATAGACCTCGGTTCCTCCTCCGAAAGAATGATCTATCCACAAGACAAATTTCCCTTTTGTGCAAAGCTCTTTCTGCAGTACCATTGCAAAAGAGACCCGATTATACACTGATGAAGGTTTCCGCTTACTCTTCTTTGAGAACAATCGGATCCCAAATAGCCAGCACGTTTGCCTTTCTCCCTTCTTCTTTGTAAAGAAAGGAAGTCCCATGAGGTAATAGCGCCGAACCTGCGTATTACCCTGCCAACTGACCTTTTTTCTGATGAAACCCATCGCTCCTGACAGAGGGAGTATACAGCATTCTCAATGCTGTAGTCAAGTCCAATGTGTGAATATGCCTGAAAAATCGCGCAATTTCTCTGGCTAGATGGAGCTACGTCTCCGTGCATTTGGAGTGCAGATAATTTGCTTAACCGTTGAGTATCAAGGGGTTAGGGTAAGGAACACGTCCGATGCATTGAGAATACAGTAATCATCATCGAAAAGCGATTATTCCACTTCTATGTGCAAAGAAACCAGCCAACTATTGTCGGCGCTTCGGAGGTTCCCTCACGTAAGTCATTGATTTTCAAAGGTTTACGAGTCCAATGATGCATACAGCATTGAGAATGCTGTATACTCAGCCCGGTGAGAGGGTTCATTCGTTGGAAAAATGTAAATAGCTCAAGGTAAGTATGTTCATTCGCAGATTGATGATATCGGTCGCATTTTACATACTCTGCGTCCTTGAGCGATGCCATCTTGTCAGGACACGAGTGGTGCGACGTTTTGCTTTCCATTACGGATGCACGGAGGCTTATTTAATCCATTCCGGAGCATTTGATGCCAAATTCTATGCCAAGGAATGTGCTGAGTCATTCAGTGCAAGGGAGGGCCTACGTCATTATCTGAATATCGGGTGGAAGATGGGCTTGAACCCGTCGGCGAGGTTCTCAACCGTAGGCTACCTCCATTGTAATGAGGATGTAAGAAAAGCGGGCATCAATCCACTGGTACATTATTTGGAGTACGGTCTGGACGAGGGAAGAATAACCGATCCACAATTTTCCGAACTCCATCAAATGATAGCAGATTCCGACCTTTTTGATTCTGAGTGGTATTCAGAGAAGTATTCCATCGATGGAGGCGCATTGAATGCAATTGAGCACTATTGCTCCGAAGGATGGCGCAAGGGATATTCTCCATCAGCGGCCTTCAGCGGGGAGAGGTATATGCAAGCGTATCCTGAGGTAAAGGATAACCCGCTTGTTCACTGGCTTAGATACGGAAGAAACGAATTCAACAGGATTTCTTTTATCGACGGCGAGATGTATGCAACCATGACATATCTGACCGGATGCTTGTCAAATGATTGCGGCAGAGATAAACGCATACTTCTCGTATCCAATCCTCTGAAACACACAGGGGCACCCATTGCACTTCTGAATCTGGGCAGACTATTGAAGGAGAAGGGCTATCATGTTTTTATTCTGGCAGCAGACGGAGGGGATCTGGAAGCGGATATCAAGGAATCAGGCATTTCAATCATCATTGATCCTACGATTCTCCTGCCAAACGAAGAGACTCGTCTCCCTTTCAAATTTGAATTCTGTGTCTGCAACACGGCTCTGATGTGGGCAGCCTATCAAAAATTCTCAAAAATAATACCGACGATATGGTGGGTACACGAGAATTTTTGCCTTGGAGATGGTAATCTACCTTCTGTTGCGGAAAATGTTCTCCGAAACACAAAGCATTTGTGTGTAATCCCAAGTGAAAGGACTCTTTCGTGTCTGAATACTTTTAATCATCATATAACCCCGCTTCCGTATCCGGTGTTGGATTTGGCACACGAATTGCGGTATTACAGCAAGGGGAAAATCAGATTTGCCATTATAGGGACGATAACTCCGGGAAAAGGGCAGGACGTGTTTACAGAGGCCGTAGCGATGCTGCCTGATTCCGTACGAGAAAAAGCTTCGTTCGAGCTAATCGGCTATGCCCCCAAGGACGATTTTGCCTCCCGTGTTTTAGCCGGCATCAAGGGAATCCGGGAAATGAAGTACAGGGCACCCATCCTGAACAGCGGAAAGTATCATAGCTACATGGATACATTAGATGTCATTTGCTGCGTATCCAGAGAAGACGCCTTACCTATTGTTGTTACGGAGGGATTGATGCATGGGCGAATTCCCATTATCTCAGAAACCGTAGGTCATGCCGGCGCGATAACGAACGGCGTCAACGGGTATGTGATAAGAACGGGGGATAGCAAACGGCTTGCAGAAATCATGAGAACGATCATCGAGAATCCTCAGGATATTGCCGAAATGCAAGGAAAAGCAAGAAAACTATTTATGTCATCTTACTTTAATTATTATGAATTATCGCAACAGATAGATTCTGTTATGGAATCGGTTTGTCACGATTTCGAAAAAACAGAAAACAGAAACGACAAATGAAAAAGATTCTCATCCATGCTCACATCTTCTACGAAGAAATGTGGCCCCGGTTGGCTTCCTGTATAGGCAACGTTGATCAGAAATATGACCTGTATGTCACAGTTCCGAAGAACAGGCCGGCTCTTTTCTCACTGGTCAGAACATCCTTCCCTCAGGCCAAGATTGTTTGTTGTGAAAACAGAGGATATGATATAGCTCCATTCATTGAAGTATTGAACCAAGTCAACCTGGATGATTATAGCTATATTATCAAAATCCATACCAAAAGGGATATGGACTCGGACTTTATTCTGAACGGATTTAACTTATCCGGCGGCCGATGGAGAGAGAAGCTGCTCTCCTTTATTTCCCACAGAGAATCCTTTAAGGCCGCCTTGGAGTATTTTCACAAACATCCGAAGGTCGGCATGTTAACAGATAAGGAATTGATTTTCGATGTAGACAAATATGGAGCTCTGGATTCATCGGCATATCCGGAACAAAAACAATTTATTAAGCAGCATGGGTGGAAGTATCGGCCCTATTACTTTGTGGCGGGTGCTATGTTTATAGCAAGAGCACAATGTTTTCGCAAATTACAAGGGATATTGAGTCCCGCAGACTTTCCGATGGCTAACAGTGGGCATACTTCACAGCTGGCTCATGTCGTAGAAAGAGTTATCGGGTATGCTGTCTATAATGAGGGCTATATCATCGATTTTGTCGGCTCGAGGAAAGAACATATAATGTGGAATTACGGAACCAAGAACGTAAAAATCAGATTGCACAGAATCGGAAGATTTTTCTACCAAAAAAAATTAACAAAAAGCGGAAGATTGTTAATTAAAATCGCTAAAATACCCGTATTTTCATACAAGAGAACTCAATCGGCATAAAGAGTTATCGGACAATTTTCTCGGAATTGATTATGAGCAACGGAACCAAACAAACGGAATCACGACAAAGCAGAAATGGCGGAGTCTCGGCACCCCTCATCAGTGTTATTGTACCTGTATATAAAGTTGAGCCTTATCTATCTCGCTGCCTGGAGAGCGTCTGCGCTCAAACCTATCGCAATATTGAAATCATCTGCGTTGATGATGGCTCACCGGATCGCTCGATTGATATTCTCAATGATTTCGCAGCCAAGGATCTACGGATTCGCGTCATCCGACAGGCTAATCAGGGAGTCTCTGCTGCTCGCAACCTCGGCATTGAAATAGCTAAGGGCGAATGGGTCACCTTTATTGACGGAGATGACTGGATTGAATCCGAGGCATATTCAGCGTGCATACCTCATCTGACTGATGAGGTAGATATGGTGCTCTTTGGGGCATATGTGGATAACGAGCTGCCACTGAATGATCCCCAGCAATCTCTGATGGCGGAAGAATGTCGAAAAATTGAGGACATATGTCACGTTAAATATGATGGCATAGTTACCTTCAGCGACGAGGTCATCCTGACAATGAACACAGCCATCTGGAATAAACTCTTCAGGCGAAGCATCCTGATTGAGCATAATGTTCGCTTCCCGCTTGGGAGATGGTATCAGGATTGCACCTTTAACTTTAAGTTTCTCCTTATTGCGAGATGCGGCTACTTTCTGAAGGGTTTGAACCATCGTTACTATCATTATGTCCAGCGTGAGGCCTCTACCATGTATAAAACGCGGCAAAGTTCGCCGCGGGCCATGCAGCATTTAGAGGTAATAAGTGATGTATACAATGTAATAAAGGAATATCACTTGGAGGAATCTCGTCAAACATTTCTCGCGTGTATTGCCGATGGTTTTATCAACAGCACGTTTCTCTATACGCCCAAAGAGTTACATTCCGTCGTTCGTAAAAAAGCCGGCAGGTTGATTGAAAAGATAGGAATAGATCATCGCACGGAATTCGCTTCCATTGCCCGGGTTCGCAGAAGTCTTATCTACAGGCCCGGATTGTTATTGAGACAGTTCACCATCCGGCTGGGGGATACCGCCCGTCGAGTAAGAGCACATCTTGCGCGCTTTTTCTTTCAAAGGAAATACACGAAAAGCGGACGCGTTTTAATCAAAATATGCAAAATCCCCGTATATTTCTACAGACGAGACACATAGTCTCGTCTGAGAAGGCAAACTGTTTCTTCCACAGGAGCTGACCACAGCATTGCAACGAAGCCCCTCCCTCCGCGGTTTGTGTCATCGTGCGAAAAAATGCGGTTGGGGTGTAGAAAGTGGGGGCGGGGGGACGTTCACAGAGAGTGAAGGAGAGTGATGAAGCGTCTCTGCGGGAAGCGGAGGGGCGGATTTCCTGCTTGACAAGAGAGAGAATCAGTATAGAATCGGAAGACGTGAAAGCTATCTACAAATGGGGAATAGTCACGGCAGTAGGGGCCGGTGGCGTGTGGGCGTATGTGGCCTACAATCGGGGAGAGGCTCCGGAGAGGAGTTTTGCAACGGACGAGGTCATTTGCACGACCTTCCTGGACAAGGTACAGGCAACGGGAACGCTGGAGCCGCAGGAGCTGGTGGATGTGGGTGCACAGGTGACGGGCGAAATCAAGGAGTTCGGCGTTGATGCGAACGGCAAGCGGGTGGATTACGGCAGCGAGGTGAAGGAGGGGCAGTTGCTGGCGCGCATCGATGACACGATCGTGGAGCTGGACATTCAGAAAGCCGAGGCCCAGGTAGCCCAGGCGAAGGCCGGAATCGCTCAGGCCAAGGCATCCATTTTGCAAGCACAGGCTAACAAGAACAAAGCCGACCGCGATCTGAAGCGCGCGGAGAAACTCGGCGTGGGCGAGGCCCTCTCTCAGATGAGCTTCGACCAGTACAAGACGGAGGCGGAAACTTCTGCCGCCAATCTGGCTGCCGCCGAGGCCCAGCTGCAAACGGCGGAGGCCCAGTTGCAGAGCGCCGAGGCCTCTCAGAAGAGCCAACTGCGCAATCGCGACTACACGCATATCAAATCCCCCGTGGATGGCACCATCGTGGTGCGGCAGGTCAATGTGGGTCAAACCGTGGTGAGCAGCATGAACGCCACCACCCTCTTCTTGGTGGCGCGCGACCTAACGAAGATGCAGATCTGGGCCAGCGTCAACGAGGCGGACATCGCCAAGATCAGACCCGGACAGGAGGTACGCTACACGGTGGATGCCCTGCCGAACGAGGAATTCACCGGCAAGGTGAACAAGATCCGCCCGAATGCTACCATGACCTCCAACGTGGTGACCTATGTGGTGGAGGTCGATATTGATAACCCGGACCGCAAGTTGTTGCCCTACATGAGCGCCAACGCCAACTTTGTGGTGCAGGAGCAAAAGGACGTACTCATGGTCACGGAGGCCGCCTTCACCTTCACCCCGGAGCAGGATATGATCGCCCCGGAATACCGCGACAAGGCGGCGCACAAGCGCCCCGGCCCGCCCAAGGAGGGCGCCGAACTTCCCGAGCCCCCGCAGGGCGAGCCGGCCGTCATCTGGCGCTTGGTGGATGACAAACACGTGGCCCCCGTGCGTGTCCTCAAGGGCAGTGGCGACGGAGCGCGCAGCATCATCACCCCCGCCCCCGGTGAAACCGGTTTGACCGCAGGCACCCGTGTCGTCACCGGTATCAACGTGGTACAGGCAGCCGCCGGCGGGACAAAGTCCGCCTCCTCCGACAACCCCTTCATGCCCAAGCGCCCGCAGCGCGCCCAACGCGGCACCGGCGGTGCCCCCGCCAAGCCCGGGCAAAGCCAGAAGAACAGCCACCCCGGGCCGCCCATGTAACCCCCTACCCTCCCGACACAACCGTGATTGAGCTTCGCAACATCACCAAGGTGTACCACTTGGGCGAAATCGACCTCCCCGTGCTCAAAGGCATTTCCCTGCGCATCGAGGACGGCGAGTTCGTGTCGCTGACGGGGGCCTCCGGCTCCGGCAAATCCACACTGATGAACCTGCTGGGGTGCCTGGACCACCCCTCCGGCGGCGACTACTTCATCGACGGCAAAAACGTGGCACGCCTGAATGCCAATGAGCGCGCCCTTCTCCGCAACCATCGCATCGGGTTCGTCTTCCAGAACTTCAACCTGCTCCCCCGCACCTCCGCGCTGGAGAACGTGATGATGCCCGCCTACTACCACCACCCCGTGCTGCCCACCCGCGTCATCCGCGAGCGTGCGCTGGAGCTCATCCGTTTGGTGGGGCTGGAGGAGCGCATGCACCACACCCCGGCCCAGCTTTCCGGCGGTCAGCAGCAGCGCGTGGCAATCGCCCGCTCGCTCATCAACAACCCGGGTATTCTGTTGGCAGACGAACCTACCGGCAACTTGGATTCCACCACCTCGGTGGAGGTCATGCACATGTTCCGCGACCTGAACCGCCAAAAGGGCATCACGGTCATCATCGTTACCCACGACCCCAAGACGGCAGCCTTCACGGACCGAGCCATCAACATGGTGGACGGACTCATCTCCGAAGGCGTCTCGGATGAACTATCTGCCACCCTCAGCAAATGAAACCGGGCATCCTTCTCATCACCTGCATTCGCGGGCTCATCCGCAACCCCATGCGCGCCTTCCTCACGGTGCTCGGCATTGTCATCGGCATTGCCGCCGTGGTAGCCATCATGGAGATCGGTGACGGCTCCAGCAAACAAATTGCCAGCCAGTTATCAACTTTAGGCGCGGATACCATCACGGTGCGCGGTGCCTCTGTCTCCACCGGCGGTGTAAACACCGGCATGGGCGGACGCGCCTCGTTGTATGCTACCGACGCCACGGCCATCATGAAACACTGCGGCGGATTAGTCGTATCGGCTTCTCCCGTTGTGCGCGCCTCCGGCCAAGTGATCGTCGGCAACAAAAACTGGAGCCCCAATTCCATCATGGGCGGCAACGAGCACTATCTCGATATCGAGGGATGGAAGGTGAAACACGGCTCCGCGTTCACCCGCAAGCAGGTGGAGGACTCCGCGCGCGTCTGTCTCATCGGCAACACCATCGCCCGCGAGCTCTACCCCAATACTGACCCCATCGGGCGCGACATCCGAATCAAGGACGTCGTCTTCACCGTTATCGGCGTGTTAGCAGAAAAAGGAACGGACATGATGGGCAATGATAAAGATGACTGCATCCTCATCCCCTGGAGCAGCATCCGCACCCGCCTCATGGGTGCCTCCGGCACAGCCTCACTCAGCAAAGGCGGCGCCTCGAACAGCACGAACAAAGCAAGCTCTACGGATACCTTCACCTCCTCCGGGGTGGACCTGTACCCCGGCTGCGATGTGCAACCCTACACCAACGCACCGCACCCGATGCGCACCCGCACGGTGGATTCCCTGACGGTGAAAATCAAGGACCAGACCGTTGCGAACAAGGCTATCGCAGAAATGACAACCGTTCTTCGCCGCGAACACGGACTGGCCCCCGGCATTCTCGATGACTTCGACATCCGCAACAGGCAGGAAATGATCGACATGATGACCTCCACGGCAGACACCATGAAGAAACTGCTGGTGGTGGTGGCCCTCATCTCACTGGTGGTGGGCGGCGTGGGAATCATGAATATCATGATGGTATCCGTCACGGAACGCACACGCGAAATCGGCCTGCGCATGGCGGTCGGCGCACGTCCGCGGGACATCATGTTCCAATTCCTTACGGAGGCCGTGTTGCTCTGCCTCACCGGAGGCGTACTCGGCATCGGCCTAGGACGCTTGGCTTCTGTTATCGTAGCCGCGCAATCCGGCTGGCCCGTGGCCTCCTCTCCCTCGGCCATGGCCCTTTCCGTTGCCGTCGCCGGCACCATCGGTGTCATCTTCGGCTGGTACCCGGCTTGGAAAGCCTCCAAACTGGACCCCATCGATGCACTGCATCACGAGTAAACTCCCTTTTTAATAAAAAACAAAAGATTCCGCATGAAACGCCTTGTTTTGTCAGCCAGCCTCCCGGCACTCTTCCTCAGCAGCTGCCTTTTCGGCCTGAACTACGGAGGCCCCGGCGATTCGGACCTGCCCGTCACATGGCAGAATGCCCTCCCTCCCGCCGGTGCGCAGCATGACCTCTCTGCATGGTGGGGTGCCTTCGGTGACAATCAGCTGAACAACTTGCTGAGCCAGGCATTCACCGCCAACCCGGACATGATTAACGCCGCGCTGGCCATTGACAAGGCAGAATCGCAGCTACGCGAGCAGAAGGCCGACCTCTTCCCCAGCCTGGGTATCAACATCGGCGGCGCCAATAGCGGCAACTTCAACACCTCGACCTCGCACGGCAAATGGAACGGCGGCCTCTCCGCCTCCTGGACGCCCGATATTTGGGGCGGCACGCGGCGGCGGGTTGAGGCGGCCTTCGCCTCCCTAGGCTCCTCGGTAGCGGCCGAGGGTGCCACACGCACGGCCTTGGCCTCCGGCATCGCCACCACCTACTTTGAGTGGATTTCTGCGCAGGAGAGCCTTCGCCTGGCCCTGGAGCAGCTCGAGTATCAGGAGCGCACCTACCGCATCACCAAGGAGCGCAAGGAAAACGGCTTCGAGTCCGGGCTGGACCTCGCTCAGGCGGAAAGCGTCATCGCCTCCACTCGCGCACAGTTACCCGCTTACCGTGCTACCATCCGCACCTGCGAAGCGACCTTGGCCACCTACCTCGGCACCACGCCGGATCAGGTGCACCTCAGCATGCCGAGTGCGTCCGTCTACAACAAGATACCCCAAGTCCCCACCGGCCTGCCCTCCGACCTCCTGCGTCGGCGTCCGGACATCATCAAGGCCGAGCGTGATCTGCATGCCGCCACCGCCCAAGTCGGCGCAAGCGTTGCCGACCTCTTCCCGCGCATCTCGCTTACCGGCAGCACCTCGGCCAGCGCGGGAACAGACTTCGCCCACTTCTTCCGCAACGCCACCTGGAGCTTGGGGAGCAGCGCAAGCCAAACCCTGCTCAACCGAGTTTCACTTAACGAAGCCGTCCGCCGCGCGGATATCGCACGCCTCACCCAATACCAGACCTACCGCAAAACCGTACTCGCAGCCTTCGCTGAGGTGGAGAAATGCCTCATTACCTACGCCAAACTCATGAACCAGACGCCGGAGCTGGAGAAAGTCAACGATGCCAACAAGCGCGCCGCCGACCTCTCCCTCCAGCTGTACAACGCAGGGCACACGGACTTCCTCAACGTTGCCTCCGCCGAACGCGCTTGGCTCAGCAGTGAGCTCAACCTCATCACCACCCGCCAACAAATCCGCATGGAGCTGGCCAAACTCTGCACCGCGCTCGGCGGCGGCTGGGACTCCACCCGCATCACCACCAAACACTGAAGCGCCCCGAACCGCCCGCAACCCGGGCGGTTTTTGCTTAAATGCGGGTATCAGATATCCATCGAGTCGCGAGCGTCAAGGAGGCCGGATTTCTCCAGATAATAATCATAACCGCCCGCGTAAGGGGTTACCGTTCCTTGGTTGATGTGGAGAGTCTTCTCCGCGAGAGAGCGGATGAAGTGGACATCGTGCGAGATAAACACGAGAGTGCCCTCATAATTCTTGAGGGCCTGAGAGAGAGCCTCCACACTCATGAGATCCAAGTGCGTCGTCGGCTCATCCATGAGGAGAAGATTGGGCGGGTTCACCAGGAATTTTACAAGGCTCAGGCGCGATTTTTCACCACCGGACAGCACCTCGACACGCTTCTCCACATCCTGGCGTCGGAAGAGGAAGGAGCCGAGAACGGCGCGGGCTTCTTCCTCGCGCAGCTCGTGGTTCGCCTCCATAATCTCCTCCAACACCGTGAAATTGGGCGTCAGGTTCTCCGCTCGCATCTGGGAGAAATAACCGATGCGCGTTGTCGTCCCCAACTCACGCGTTCCCTCATCAATGGGAATCACCCCCGCAAGGATCTTAAGCAAGGTTGACTTACCCGCACCGTTCGGCCCCACGAGCACGACACGCTGCCCGCGTTCGATAAGCAGATCCAGGTTTTTGTAGATACGCTTATCGCCATAACTCTGCCCCACCTTATGCAGCTCGATGACACGCTGCATGCTGCGCGGCGGCTGCGGGAAGATGAACTTGAAGACCTTGCGGGACTGCTTCGGCTTCTCGATTCGCTCCATCTTCTCCAACTGCTTCACACGGCTCTGCACTTGGGCAGCCTTGGATGCCACGGAGCGGAATCGGTCGATGAAAGCCTCGATGTGAGCGATTTCGCGCTGCTGATTGCGCCAAGCGGCCAGCAATTGGTGATAACGCTCCTCCTTCAGCTCCAGGAAGCGGGTGTAATTCCCTGTATAGCGCACCAGTGCGGCATTCTCGATGTCATATACCGTCTCCACCAACTCATCCATAAAATCGCGGTCGTGCGAAATCATGAAAATCGCTCCCGGATAATTCTTCAGATAGCGTTGGAACCACAGCAGGCTCATCAAATCCAAGTGGTTCGTCGGCTCGTCCAGCATCAGCAAAT
This sequence comes from Akkermansia muciniphila, assembly GCA_004557455.1. GTDB lineage: Bacteria > Verrucomicrobiota > Verrucomicrobiia > Verrucomicrobiales > Akkermansiaceae > Akkermansia > Akkermansia muciniphila_D. Next base: position 68,564 of record SFDX01000010.1, read on the forward strand.
CCGGCTCCGCCACCAGCAGCTGCGCCAAATGCGCACGCATCACCCAGCCACCGCTCATCTCGCGCGCAGGGCGATTAAAATCCGTATCCTTGAACGCCAGCCCCTTGAGAATACGCTTGGCCTTAGGCTCCAGCTGATAACCATCGTGGGCGATGAAGGTATCCATGGCGTGCGCATAGGCATCGCTGGTGTTATCATGCTTGGCCTCGCATTCGCGCAGGGTGCGCACGGCCTCAGCCATCTCAGGCGTGGTACTCATGGCAATCTCGAGCACCGTGCGGTCCGTCGGGTTACCCGCCTCCTGCGGCAGGTAGCCCACCACGGCATAATCATCCATGACAATTTCGCCCTCATCCGGCGTATCCTCCCCGAGGATCATGCGGAAGAGCGTCGACTTACCGGCCCCGTTCGGCCCTACCAGCGCGATGCGCTCCCCCCAGTTCACCACAAGCTCCGTATCGGCAAACAGCGTGCGCCCGGCGTGGGCCTTCGTTAATTTCTTGATGGTCAGCATGGCCCCTGCATTATACACCATTCCCGCGCCATTGCAAGCCTTTTCGCACCTCGGTATTCAAGAGAACAAGGACGCAAACATGGTCATCTACATGATTTAATCTTCTGCTCTCCATACATTCAGATTCGTCACCCCTCAGTCCCCCACACAAACCATTCCCTCGCGGGATCCCGAAATAAGCCAGAGCCTCAGCATTCTTAATGCTGTGTCAAGCAGGAAACTTGTATTTTCTTAAAAAAACTCATTCTTTTAATGTGATCCTACCTGACACTTTCAACCTCTCTGTACCCTGAATCCGTCGTAAATCATTGATTATCAATAACTTACATGGGGTGTGCATTAAGAATGCTGTATGCTGATGTTGTCGGGAGTGGCTAACTGCATGCTGCGGAGAAACTCTTGACGCGTCATCAACACACATTCACACAGCATTATGAAACGAATGCGGCGGCTCCGGATCCGGCGGAAGCGGTGCCTCATCCTCCGGGCCCTCCGAGAGTCTCATCGGTGGGGGATTCGATTACATGAAATTGGAATCGAAACTGTCCAACGACGGCTTCTACTACGAAATCTTTCTTCACCCGGATCAATCTTGCTCTCTCTCGCTTCTCAAAAATGGAGAGACACACCACTCTCTCTCGGGAACGTGGAGCGCGGAATCTAAGGGGAATGGGAAATTCGAGCTCTCTCTTACCAATTTTACCGATTCTATCGATTCTAAACTGGGTTGTACGATCAGCGTTACCTCGTTGGTTAATTTGACCATTTTTGACTATTCGAAGTATCGTGAAGGGGAGCAAGAAGTGGACGCAAAATTTGATGATTTAGCACCCTTCACCCATAACCTCCCTAGCACCTCCTCTGGCACCTCATGCGGCTATGGAGGTAGTGCCAATCTGAATTGTACAGTCAAACAAGGGGTTTCCCCCCTGGGATAGTGTTTCCAATAATCTGCCTCTCCCTTTCCGAGAAGCCACGACGCCCCTGCCGCCTTTGGGTGACAGGGGCTCCTTTGGTACGACCGACGCGATATGTGAACTAAAGTCATTGCCGTCCCATAAGGGGCAAATGGGTGGAGTAGCCGGGATACAGGAAAAATTTGGCGGATGACAGAAATGGTGCTTTGAGATTGGCCGACTACAA
>SFDX01000038.1 GCA_004557455.1 Akkermansia muciniphila
TAATTATAGCAGAAGATGCCGAGGATGGGAAGCCTGTATATCTTTACCATCTCGCATCACTCGCTCCCGGGGGTGGTCATAAAAACTGACGGAGCGCCTAATTTTAAGGTCAGAGACCACCATGGGAATAGCTGGATGTGTGTGACGCGCGGGGAGCAGATGGTTTGTTGCATAGAAAAAGGGAAGAAGAAGTGAAGTAACAAAAAATGAATAAATCAGTTTACGAGTCGGCAGTTGAGGATATCTCATCATTACGCTGTATGTTACAAGGAAAGGAATGAGCAAAATTGCATTTTTTCTGAAACTTAGAAGATGAAGAAATATACATGAGCTGATCAGGAAGATAATTAGGTCGTTTGTCTTGCCCTTTCGAATACGAGAAAAGAATAGAGGAGAAGTTATCGCGACGAGGAGAAGTGCGATAAAGTATAAATCTATTGAGAACATGTACTGAAAATACGCCATCTGTCTGAATATCAACATAGCCAGAGCATACAAGGGAAACAATAATGAAAACAACATATTGTACATTGAAAGTTTTTTTATCCATATATAAATCGAAAGGAATATGATTATCTCGCTTACGATCCAAAATATTCGCAGTGCTCTGAAGGAGGGATTCTCCACTCCTGCTATACCCAGAAGATTGGTCAGGATTCGCCCCTCATACATAAAAAGAGAGCTGTGCCAATCTGTAATAGCAACCTCACCACGAAAACAAGGTAGATAGACCCACTGCACATCCACCCAAATCCGGTACGCATCTTTATAGACAAGCGCAAAAAAAGAAAATATAAAAATCATAAGACCCACATAGTAGGGCCATCGTATTTTCACGCTATTTTGATTCATGGTACTCCTTCTCAGTATTGACACTCCAGATATTCTCCTTGTCGGTGGTCCCGGATGTTATATTCTTAACGGCCTCCATCGCAGAAAGCATCGAGTGATCCATATTGTTATACCGATGCATCCCGTTGCGGCCGATAAGATACAGATTAGAGATTCCGTCCAGCCAATGGCGCAGCTCGGGGAAACGAGCGTACGTTCCGAAGTATGCCGGGTACGCCTTTGCTATGCGGAACACAACCTTATCACGTACATCTGAGCGATCAATTACCCCGATTTTCTCCAGCTCACCGACAGCGAAGTCAGAGAACTCTGCATCCGGCATGCTCCAGAGCGTATCTCCCTCGTTGACGAAATACTCCATACCAAGCCAGACCTTGTTGCGATCGTGAACCAGATAGGGGCTCCAGTTGTTAAATATCTGCAATCGCCCAACCTTCACGTCGGCCTCTTGAACATAAATCCAGTTATCAAAAACAATCCCATGTTCACCGACCGTTGTGTTCATTTTCTTGCTCCGCAGTTTAAGCTTGTCGAGGAGCAGGCCAACTGTCATGAAATCACGGTAGCAAAGACCGTCGGCAATGGAACGGATCTCCTCGGGAATCGGGCCAACCATTTTTGAAATTAATTCTTTAATAGAGGTTGAGGAGAGCACGATGTCTGCTTCCTCCGTGCGTGTGACTCCGGACTTCCTGTCCCTTATTTCCAAATGAGTGATGGCCCCCTGATCCAGCGTCAGGCCGAGAACCTCCTGCTCACGAAGAATGGAGACCCCCGCTTTCCGAGCTTCTGCGCCGACAAGCTCCCAGAGCTGCCCCGGACCGTGCTTGGGGTAGTAAAACTCTTCTATCAGTGATGTTTCCCCCTGCTTACTGTCCTGTTTCCCTCTGCAAACAATTTTACGGAGCGCATGGGTAATAACCTTGATGACTGAAAGACCTTTGACACGCTGGGCTCCCCAATCCGCACCGATACGGGAACAGGGAACACCCCACACTTTTTCGGTGTAATCACGGAAAAAGGTATTATACAGCTCTTTTCCGAAACGGTTAATGAAGAAGTCTTCCAGGGATTTTTCTTTACGCTTGTGTACGAGACTCCACAGGTAGCTGATACCCATTTTGACGGTGCGAATCGGACCGAGATTAGACAGAGTTTCCCAACTGAGCGAAACAGGATAACTGAAAAACTTTCTCAGGAAGAGGATTCGGGACAGGCGAGAGCGCACAAGCATGACACGATCGGTGGACTCCGGATTCGGGCCGCCCTCGGTCAAAGTGGCAACTCTGTTCAGAGCCACATCATCACAGGAGGGTTCCCCCTGTAAAGGCAGCAAATCCGTCCACCACTTCATGACGGTGTCCGACTTTGAGAAGAAACGATGTCCCCCGATGTCAATAAGGTTGCCATGATGTTCCAGTGTTCTTGAAATCCCACCTAACTGCGATTCGCGTTCCAAAAGGGTTACATTCGTATACCCCTTGCGGGCCAACTCCAGCGCAGCAGTTAATCCCGCCGGACCGCCACCGATGATAAAGATGCGTTTATTCATATTATGAGTACAAAATAAATCTTCTTGCCCCGAAGTTCCATATCAAAACAAGTCCGGTTGTGAATACCTTGGCCACAAGGTAATGAAGCGAGACGAGGTCGACGAACACCCACATAAAGAGCATGGTCAGACCAAGCCCTATCACACCGATAAGGGCGAAGATAGAGAACTCAATAAACCGTCTATGCTCCAGTTTTCGCGTCTCAAAGACCCACCTGTTGCTGGCAATATACACAAAGACGAGGCCCAAGATAAAACCTATAGCTGCCGCAAGTAGGTAATGAAGTCCCAAAATATCGCGGCAAATATAGAGTGCCGAGAAATCCACAAGAAAGCCTGTGCCCCCTGCGACCAAATACTTGCAGAAGGAGAAGAAAAGACGCCCGGCGGAATCCTTTAGACTATGGAGAGAATGCTGCACCTCGGAAGAGTATACAGCATTTCTAATGCTGTAGTCAAGTGTAATGTGTTGACGAGCATGAGAATCAGGTACTTTTACAATGACATTATTCTTCGATTTGAGTGCACTCCGGACAGCTGAAACACCGCAACTCTTTGAAAATCAACGGGTTATATAGAATTCGAATGGGGTGTGCATTAGAAATGCCGTATGCGTCTGCATTATAAATGCCACCATTTCCAAGAGGACATCCGGTTGTATTCCCCCGCCGACCGCACCGACTGGGTCGAGGTGTGAGGGGGGAAATCAGCGGAGGTTATCGCTCCAGAGATTCGAGAAAGCATCGGTGGGCATGCGCCAGTCACCGCGCGGAGAGAGGGCGATGGAACCCACCTTCGGGCCGTCCGGGATGCAGCTACGCTTGAATTGCTGGGTGAAGAAGCGGCGGATGAAGGTACGCAGGGTGGAGTCGATGAGCTCCGGCGAGAACTCACCGTCAAAGGCCTTGCGAGCGAGCATGCGGAGCTTGGCGGGCTCGGCACCGTATTTGATAAAGTGGTAGAGGAAAAAATCGTGCAGGTCGTAGGGCCCCAGAATGTCCTCCGTCTTCTGCTCCATGGTACCGTCCTCGGCGGGGGGCAGAAGCTCCGGGCTGACCGGGGTATCAATAATATCCTGCAGCGTCGCAGCAAGCTCCGGGCCGCTCTGTTGCGCGGCGTGGCTGATCAGGCAGCGGATGAGCGACTTGGGGATCGAACAGTTGACACCGTACATGCTCATGTGGTCCGCATTGTAGGTCGACCACCCGAGCGCCACCTCCGACAAATCCCCGGTACCGACAACGATGCCGCGCGTCTTGTTCGCGAGATTCATGAGAATCTTCGTCCGCTCCCGAGCCTGCACATTCTCATAAGTATTCGTGCGCAGCGCGGGGTCGAAATCCAGATCCCGGAAATGCAGAAGGCAAGCCTCACGGATATTCACCTCCTTCATCGTAGCCCCAAGCTCGCGTATCATCGCAAGCGCATTGTGATAAGTGCGGCCCGTAGTACCGAAACCCGGCATGGTCACTGCCAGAATCGCCTCATTGCTCCGCCCGAGCATCTTGCAAGCACGCGCGCAGACCAGAAGAGCCAACGAGCTGTCCAAACCGCCGGAAACCCCGATGACCAGCGTCTCCGAGCAGGTGTGCTCCATGCGTCGGGCCAGCCCGGTCGCCTGAATATTCAGGATCTCCTCGCAACGCTCCTCCCGCGCGGCAGGCGGGGGAAGGAAAGGCCGCGCAGGCAGATCCGCAAAGCGCAGATCGCACTTCTCATTCGGCAGGCAGAACGAGATACGACGGCGGCCGGCATGCTCCGCCGGGATGTGCACATCATGGAAGGAACTCTCACTCATACGCAGGTTGTTCAGCCGCTGCAAATCCACATCCGCATAGGTGAACGTAGCCTCCCGCGAGAAACGCGTTCCCTCCGCCACCAAACGCCCGTTATCCGCGATGAGCGACTGCCCGCCGTAAACGACATCCTGCGTACTCTCCCCTACCCCGGCCGCGGCAAACGCGTAGGCCGCCACACAGCGCGCGGACTGCTGGGACACGAGCTGACGCCGGTAAGCCGCCTTGCCCGTCAGCTCCGTGCTGGCGCAGGCGTTTAACAAAACATTCGCCCCCTTGAGCGCCGCCCAGGTCGAAGGCGGCACCACGCTCCACAGGTCCTCACACACCTCGATGCCGAAGCAAAGCTCCCCCTCATCGCAGAACAGCAGATCCGTACCGATGGGGACAGGCCCGAGCCCCGGCAGCTCCACCTCGGTCTCCCTCAGGTCGGCAGCGGGGCGGAATTGGCGCTTCTCGTAAAACTCACGGTAATTAGGCAGCACTGACTTGGGAACCAGCCCCAGCACACGCCCCCTGCACACCGCGGCAGCCACATTAAACAGACCATTGTTCACCACAAAGGGCAGCGACACGATGCTGACCATCGGCAGATGCTGTGTTGCCCCCGCAAAACACTCCAATCCCCTCAACGCCTCACGCTGCAGCAGCGGCTGAAAAAACAGGTCGCCGCAGGAATACCCCGTGATGCACAGCTCCGGGAAAACAGCTACATGTGCCCCCTGAGCAGCGGCTTGCTCCGCCGCCTTGACCAAGGCATCCACATTCCCGTCCACATCCGCTACCCGCACGGGCGGCACCACGGCAGCCAAACGATAAAAACCAAACGCGCTCATTGCGCCTATTCTGCCACAAATCCGCCGAATGTCAACCCCATTCCCGCCGCAAAACCGCACTTTCCGCACCGCAGCGGCAGGGCGAAAGCTAACGGGGCTCATTTCCTGCTTGCGCGAGCACCGCAGATGTGGTATGATGGCGGGTGATGAACAACTATGTGCGCTTCATGCTCCTTACACCGTTAGGGCTCCTCCTGTCTGCCTTCGTACCGGCGTGTCACCACCACCACCCCGGCCCGCCGCCGCGGCATGCTGCGGGTCCGCCGCACGTCGCCCCGCGTCCGCACCCCGTGCACCCGCCCCGCCATGCGCCGAGGCGTCCTCTGCCGCCCCCCGGACACCGCCGCTGACCCGAGACAGAGAAAAAAATCAGGAAAAATGAAATGAAAGATTGACGCGAGGCCCTTCATCGTGTAGAGTAAAGAAAGGGCGCAGCTTGCTGTGTGCCCTCCGTACAATCAACCTCAACCTCTCACCGTGTACACAAACGAAGACTTTCTCCTTGACCTGCTGGTGGATGCCGGCGGGGTGGACCGCGCGACCGTCGACAGCATACGCCAGAGTATCTCGCCGGTGGACAGTGTGGTGGAATACCTGATGAAGAACGGCTACCTGACAGGCGACTACATCGCCCAGGTAGCAGCGGCCAACTCCGGGCTGGAGTTTGTGGACCTAGGGGCCTTCGAGGTATCCCCGGGCATCTTGGCCACAGCCAAACCCGAACTGGCTCGCCGGCTGAACTTCCTTCCCATCGGGGACGACGGTTTCTCCCTTCAGGTTGCGGTGGTTGACCCCTTTGACATGGAAATGATGGACAGCCTGCCGCAGTTCCTGGGGCGGGATGTTTCCTTCTTCGTGGCGGCTCCGGAGGCCATGCTGAAGGCTCTGGACAAATATTACCCGAAAAAGATAGAGGTAGGCAAAGGCAGCGGCGATGCCCCCATCATCGAACTGGTGGAAAATATGTTCAACGAGGCCCACGAGATGCGAGCCTCCGATATTCACATCGAGCCGATGGAAGACCGCGTGCGCCTGCGCTACCGCATTGACGGCCGACTGGTGGAGATTGCCAACCACCCCAAGAAACTGCTCGGTCCCATCGTGGCGCGCCTCAAGGTGATGAGCACTACCATGAGCATTGCGGAGAAGCGACTGCCGCAGGACGGTCGTATTGAGCTGGACCTGCGGGACGGCAGCCACATCGACCTGCGTGTCAGCACCGTGCCGAGCAACCACGGCGAGTCCGTGGTCATGCGTATCTTGGATAAATCCGCCTTGGCCCTCGGGCTGCCGCAGCTCGGCTTCCTCTCCGACGACGAGGCAACTTTCGACCGCTTGGTGACCCTGCCCGACGGCGTGATTCTGGTGACCGGCCCCACGGGTTCCGGTAAAACGACGACGCTGTACGCCGTACTGAACCACCTGAACCGCCCGGACAAGAAGATCATCACGGCAGAAGACCCCGTGGAGTACGAGATGGCGGGCATCAACCAAGTGATGATCCGCACGGAAATCGGCATGACCTTCGCCGCCGCTTTGCGCGCCATGCTGCGCCAAGCCCCCAACATCATCATGGTGGGTGAGATTCGTGACAGCGAGACCGCAGGCATCGCCATTCAGGCGGCCATGACGGGCCACCTGGTGCTCTCCACCCTGCACACCAACGACGCCCCCTCTTCCGTAGCTCGTTTGGCAGATATGGGTGTCGACCGCTTCCTCATCGCCTCCGCCGTGCGCGCCATCATGGCGCAGCGCCTCTGCCGCAGTCTCTGCTCCTGCAAGATAGACGGGCATGTGACGGAGAAGCAGGCGCGCGTCTTGGGAATCGACCCCGCTCGCACCGTGAAGGTGCCCAATCCGCGGGGCTGCGACCGCTGCCGCGGCAAGGGCATGAAAGGCCGTCTCGGTATCTTCGAGATTTTCCAGGTGACGGACGATGTGCGCGGGCTCATCAACTCCAACCTCACCTCCGCTCAGCTCCGCAAGCGTGCTCGCGAGCTTGGTATGCGCACCCTGCGCGAGGACGGTATCCGCAAGGTGCTGGCAGGGCTTACCTCGGCAGAGGAGGTCATCCGCGTGACCACCGGTGATGCTTCCTGAGTCTCTCAGCACGGATTATTCTCAACCGCATAACTTTTCTTTACCAATATGGATACGGATGTAGCACTTGATGTTTTTATCAACAATGGCATGCTCGAGAAGTCCGTTGCCAAGGACATCAAGGAAGAGATGTCCAACAGCGGCAAGGACTTGTGGGAGACGCTGATTGACTTCGGCATTATCAGCGCGCCGGAGGATTTCTGGAATGTGATCGCCACCGAGGTGGGCGCCCAGTACATCACCTTGGAGGGCTTTACCCCGCCGCAGGAGGCCCTCAGTAAGCTGACGGCCGCGCAGGCTCGCCTGCATGGGGCCCTGCCGGTGGAATATCGTCCGGGCGAGGGCCTGTATGTGTGCCTGGAGGACCCCCTGAACCCGCAGACCGTGGACGACCTGCGCGTGGCGTGCGGGGAGGATATCTACCTGTATGTGGCAGCCGATTACGAAGTGCGCGCCCGCCTGCAGGAATGCTACGGCGGAGCAGAGGCGGCCATGGGCGACCTGCTGGACGAAATGAACGCCATGAGCGTCGGCAGCAAGGACGGCTCGGAGGAAGCCAATGCGGCGCCCGTGATCAAGTTCGTGAACCTCGTGATTCACCAAGCCATCAAGGAACGCGCCTCGGATATTCACCTGGAGCCCTTCGAAAAGGAGTTCAAGATCCGCTACCGTGTGGACGGTGCTCTGTACGAAATGGCCCCGCCGCCCGTACACTTGGCCAACCCGGTTATCTCCCGCGTGAAGGTGATGGCCGGCATGAACATTGCCGAGCGCCGCGTGCCGCAGGATGGCCGAATCGTGATGAAGGTAGGCAAGAGCAGCGTGGATATGCGTGTCAACTCCCTGCCCACCCAGTACGGCGAGTCTGTGGTAATGCGTGTGCTCGACCGCAACGCCGTGAACTTGGACCTGAATAACCTGAACCTCTCGCCCAAGCTCCACGAGTACATCCTCGATACCGTCAACAAGCCCAACGGCATCTTCGTGGTCACCGGCCCCACCGGTTCCGGTAAAACTACCACGCTTTACGCCGCCCTGCGTGAGGTAAACACCATCGACGCCAAGGTGTTGACGGCGGAGGATCCGGTGGAATACGACATCGACGGCATTGTGCAGGTGCCCATCCATGAGGGTATCGGCGTCACCTTCCCGCGCGTACTGCGCGCTTTCCTGCGTCAGGACCCGGACCGCATTCTGGTGGGGGAAATTCGTGATAAAGACACGGCGCAGATTGCCATTCAGGCTGCACTGACGGGCCACTTGGTGCTCTCCACCCTGCACACCAATGACGCCGCCGGCGCGGTGACGCGCTTTGTGGACATGGGGGTACAGCCCTTCCTGCTCTCCGCCACCATCATCGGTATTCTCGCCCAGCGTTTGGTGCGCACCATCTGCCCCTACTGCAAGACGCCGTACAAACCCTCCAACGTGCTGTTGCAGCAGCTTGGGGTGAACCCCGCTCTGTTGCAGGGGCAGCAGTTCTACACCGGCGCACGCTGTGATAAATGCGCCAACACCGGCTACAAGGGCCGCAAGGGTATCCACGAGCTGCTGCACGCCTCGGATCCCATCAAGGAGCTCATCACGCAGAACGTGCCCTCTATCGTACTGAAGCAAAAAGCCATCGAATTGGGCATGACCACCCTGCGCGAGGACGGCATTCAGAACATTTTTGAAGGCAATACCACCATTGAGGAGGTCTTGAAGTACACTTAATTACTTGACGACCCGAACGTTTTTTGGTAATCTCTAAAGCATCAGGTACATCTTTCATCAGCAAGCAATATGGCTAATTTCAAATACACAGCGCTGGATCAGAACGGCGTTGAGAAAACAGGAATCGTTGAGGCGGAAAATAAGGTAGCCGCCATGAACAAGATTCGCGAGCAGGGGCTGCTTGTTCGCGAATGCACGGAGGCGGCTAAGGGGGCTAAGCCCACGGCGGCCAAGGAGGTAAAGAAAAAGGATGCGAAGGGCGGCGCGCGCAAGCAGAAGAGCGGCGGCAAGGCCGGTGCTTCCGTCAAGCAGCGGGAACTGATGGTGTTCACCCGCCAGCTCGCCACGCTGATCGATGCCGGGCTTCCCCTGTTGCAGAGCCTCAACGTGCTCAGCAAGCAGGAGCCGAACCCGAATCTGCGCGCCACCATTACCGCGCTGGGCGAGTCCGTACAGGGTGGTTCCACCTTCTCGGAGGCCCTCTCTGCCTACCCCAAGCTGTTCAATAAGCTCTATGTGAACATGGTGAAGGCCGGTGAAATCGGCGGTGTGCTGGAGGTGGTGCTCAGTCGTTTGGCGGAGTATCAGGAGAAGGCAAACAAGCTGCGCGGCAAGATTACTTCCGCCATGGTTTACCCCTGCATTATCCTGTTCATCGCTGTGGGCATTCTCATCTTCCTGATGTTGGTGATTGTGCCGAAGTTCAAGGAAATGTTCGCGGGCCAGGGCATGGAGCTGCCGGCGCTGTCGGAGTTCGTGTTCAATTTCTCGGATAGCTGCATGGAGTGCTCGCTGATTCCCATGGTGCCGAATGCAGGTGTGTTCATTCTGGGCTTGATGGTGCTCTTTACCGGCATTTCCATCTGGAAGAAAACCCCCGCCGGCGGGCGCGTGGTGGATACCTTCATGCTGAAAATTCCCAAGATCGGCACAATGATCAAGGTAAGCACGGTGGCGCGCTTCTCCCGCACCTTCGGTACCTTGGTCGCCTCCGGTGTGCCGATTCTGCAGGCCTTGCTGATTACCCGTGACACGGCCAGCAACATCATCGTGGCAGATGCCATCACCAAGATTCACGACTCCGTGCGCGAGGGTGAATCCATCGTCTCGCCCATGAGCACCTGCCCCGTGTTCCCGCCCATGGTGATCTCCATGGTGGACGTGGGTGAGGAGACGGGCCGTCTGCCGGACATGCTCATGAAGATTGCCAACGTGTACGATGAGGAGGTGGATAACTCCGTAACGGCTATCACGGCCATGCTGGAGCCGCTGATGATCGTCTTCCTGGCTGTGGTCGTGGGCGGTATCGTGCTGGCCATGTTCATGCCGATGATGGAGCTCATCAAGAACGTGTAACACGCCATGAAACCGGCTTTCACCATGCGGCGCGGCTTCACGCTCATCGAGTTGCTCGTCGTCATCGCCATCATTGCCACGCTCACTACGGTCGGCTTTGTCGCCAAGGGCTTCTTCGATAAGAAGACGCTCAGCAAAAAGGCGGAGACAGAAATCGCCATGCTCTCCGCCGCCATGACAAAGTACAAGGAGGACAACGGTGGCGAGGTGCCGTATGCCGATGGGGATGAATGGAGCTCTCATGTGCTCTACCGAGCCCTCTCCGGCGACACAAGTAACAGCGGCAAGCCGAACAAGGCCGCGGACGGTGTGATGAATGCCTCCTACTGCCCCTCGCTTTCCGTCATCCGCAAGGGGGATAAGCACCCGGAGGAGGGTATCCCGGTAATCAAAACGCCCATGACCGGCCGGGACGCCACCGGCAAGAAGAAGGGGCATTTTTACGCCGTAATCGACCCGTGGGGAAATCCCTACCGCTACCGCGCCGGCTATGAAACGGAGACGGATGGCAAGAAGGGCTCGGGCATGAATCCGGACTTCGATATCTACTCCCAAGGGCCGGACGGCAAGGGCGACAGCAAGAACCAAAAGGGCGATAACGGAGATAATATCTCGAACATAACGTACCTCAGCTGAATTATTCCTCGGTACCCGCAGAGTTTGCCCCTCTGCGGGTATCACTATCCCCCGGGGCCTCTGCTATGCTCTTCATGATTCCATATGCCGTACTGTTGGCGGTCGCCTTGGGGTGGCCTCGGCAGTGGCGTGCGTTGCTTTCCCTGCGTCTCACGCTGTTCGGGGTCGGCGGTGGGGCCTTGGCCGTACTTGCTCTTTCCTGTGGGGATGCTGCGCCGGTGTTGGGGCCCACACTCAGCATCGTCTCCCTGCTCGTACCGGCCTTGTGTTGGTGGGTTGCTGCCCTGCTGGCTCTTTTCGACTCCCGGGCGCGCTTCCATCGCGTATTGGCACCCATGCATGTGATACTCGGGCCGGCGGTGTTGGGCCTGCTGTACTTACTGCTTTTGAATTAACCGAGTGTGCTATGCCCACCACCCTTAAACAATGCTCCATTGAGGTCCTCCGGAATCTGTTGCAAGAGGGGACGCGTACCCTTGCGCTGGATGACGAGGCAAGGGGTATTTTGCGGGGGTGGATGTTGCAGGCTCGCCGCGGCGGCAGTGCAGAAGCCCTGCATGCGCCTGCTCCTCCGGCTCCTCCCCCGGTCGCGCAGCGGCAGTCCCCTGCCCCGGCGGCGGTAGTGCCGGATACCGTGGAGGCTAAGCTGGACTACTTGCGGGCTCGTGCGGAACATTGGCGCCCGGCTCTGTCCTTGGGCTCGCTGCGCAGTACCATGGTCTTTGCTGTGGGAAACCCGCATGCGCGTCTCATGCTGGTGGGCGAGGCTCCCGGATATGAGGAGGAGCAGCAACGGGAGCCCTTCGTGGGACGTGCCGGGCGCAAGCTCAACGAGATTTTGCGCGCCATGGGGCTGCGGCGCGAGGATGTCTATATCTCGAACATCTGCAAGTTCCGCCCCTCGATGGGGGAGCGACAGGGAACCTCGAACCGCCCACCTACGGAGGAGGAGATAGCGGCTTGTCTGCCCTTGGTCATGGCAGAGATCCGTGCCATTCGTCCTGCCTGCATCGTGTGCTTGGGCGGCACGGCGGCAAAGGGTTTGCTGGGCAGCGGGGCCTCCGTCGGGTCTCTGCGAGGGCGGGAGTTTTTCTGCCAGGGCTTTCCCGTGCGTGTCACCTACCACCCCAGTTATCTGCTGCGCAACGAAGCTCTCAGTGAACGGCGCCGTGTGTGGGAGGACATGTTGGGTGTCATGCGTCTGCTCGGAATGCCCGTTTCCGTCAAACAACAAAACTATTTTTTACCGTCATGAGGAAATATCTGCTTGCTGTTCTGCTGCTCCTCCCGAGCCTGTTCTGCTGCTCCTGCAGCATCGACCGGGAGCTCGTGGACCGCGCCGACGGCGGGGACGCAACCGCCCAAGTTGCCTTGGCGCGCAAGCTGCTGCAGCGCGGTCCTGCCTCACAGCGCTGCGGTATCCTTTGGCTTAAGCTGGCCGCAGAGGCGCAGAATCCGAATGCTTGGGCCGCCTTGGCTGTTTGTTATCACAAGGGGCTCGGCGGCCTGGAAAAGGATGATAAGCAAGCTATATCCTGTCTGAAAAAAGCTGCCGAGCTCGGCCACTCCGGTGCCGCCCACTCGCTCCTCCTTGTCTACCGCTCTCCCAAGGATGTCCCACAGACCATCCCCTGGCTGCAACGGGTTGCCGCACGCCGATACCCGCCGGCCGAGCGTGTCCTGGGCCTCCGTTACCTTCGCGGACAGGGCGTGCAGCAAGACCTCACCAAGGGTGTCGACTTCCTGCGCTACGCTGCCATGTCCGGCGACCGACGCGCCGCAGCCCTCATGGCCGATTGTTATGAGAAGGGCATCGGCGTCCCCCGCAATCCCCGCTTGGCCGAGGGCTGGCGGAACCTCGCCGCACGAGAGTAAACTCCCGCTCTGTCGTCGGGCAGCCTATACAGATTGAGCACGGCAAACGCAGGTGCGCCTACCGTGCTCGGTGTCGTGAAGAAGAAAGGGTGCTTCAGGAAAGCGTCGGCTTCTTGGCGCGACGAACGGCGCCGAAGCGCTTCTGGAACTTGTCGATGCGGCCCTCCGTGTCCACAAACTGGTTCTTACCCGTGAAGAAGGGGTGAGAGTCGGACGTGATACCGCAGGAAATGACGTAGTGCTCCACACCGTCGATCACCTCCTTCTTGGCGGAAGTCATGGTGGAGCGGGTGATGAAGCGGCGGCCCGTGGTGATGTCCACGAACACAACGGGGTTGTACTTGGGATGCAGATCAGCTTTCATAATAAAATCGGCGTGCGTTACCATCGCAGCGCGCGGGGGTAGTTTAGCACCTTTCCGGCGGCGCGTCAAGCTTTCCTACGCGGTATTACGCATTTTTTGTAAAAAAAGAGGGTGCAGAGCGCCCTGCGCCTCTATCATTTTGCGTCTTACGGTATTTTTTTCTTTACCTGCGCACGCCGTTATGCCACAATGACGCTACTATGAAAGTGAGAGCAACCCTCATGATGATGGCGGCCACGCTGGCACCCCTGCCCCTGGTGGCGCAGGACCCCGCACCGACCGCACCCGCCGCCGTATGCACCCCCGCTGCAGAGGCTCCCGCTGTTTCTGCCTTGGCGCACCTCCCCATCACCTCCGACCTGTATGTGGTGATCCGCGGCGAGGAGCTGATCAACTCTTTTGTCGGCGGCCGTGACGCCGAACGCGTGGAGGGAGCGGCCGTGGTGATTTCCCCCGGTATGGCGGAGGTGCTGCAAGCGGCCCTTCCGACCATCCGCTTGTGGGCAATGTCAGATATGGCCCGACGGAAAGCCTTTGTCTCCGTCTTTGTGAATGGACCCGATGTCGCGAAGGATTCCCCTGTGGCAAAGGTTTGGCAAACAGTGTCCGATGAAGCTGAGAAAGAGTGGTTCAAATGTTTAACGGACTTCTGGCGCTCAACCCATCTGAAACCTATTTACGCCGCCTTCAGCGTTACCCCCGGTAATGAGGAGTGGCTGCGGAATGAGGTGTTTACCTCGTTCGTGAAGATGATCCAAGATTTCCCCAAGAGCGATGACGAGGTGCACTTCGAAAAGCTGGAGTACAAGGGCTTCCGGGGGACTCGCCTCACCGTTCTGCCGCCGGAGGAGGGAGCCGACCCGGAGGATAAGGATACACAGCTGCAGGCCGCCTTCGCCGGGCGCAATTTCTGCCTGCTGACTCGCTTGGTTGGTAACACCATGATGGTGGCTGTGTGCGAGGACCCCGAGGAGCTGGTCCTGCCGAGCTCGCCGGCGGAGTCGCTCGCCGCGCTGCCGGAGCTGCGGGGGCCTGCCGCGAACAGCCCCCTCTTTGTGCAGGCCAATTTGTCCGTGGCGGCCACAAAGGCGATCACGGAGGCCGTGACGCAGTTCTACGGCGGCCAAGCAGATGCGTGGAAACGCGCGTTCGAGCTTTATGCCAAGGAATCGCCGGAGCAGGCAGAGACCATGGCGGCCGGGGCTCGCGGGGTGGTGTCTCTGTTCTCGGACTTCGCCCGAATGATGAAGGCGGCGAATGAGAAGACGTCGGCCTCTGCCCTGCTGCGCGTGTGGGGCGGGGAGGGCAAGTACCACGGCCTGATTTCGGGCGATGCCTGCGGGAGCTCCTTCGCGCCTTTTGTGCCGAGCTTGGAGAAGAAAGCCCAAGCCCCGGAGACCTTGCTGACGCTGGAGTCCGCGCCCTTTACGTTCCACACGGTGCTGCCGGATCCGGGACAAACGGCCGAGGCGGCCCTGGCGGTGACCAAAGCCAAGGCACTTCTCAGTGACGGCAATAAGCCGCCGATGGATCTCACGAATACCCTTCTGCCGGATGGCGTAACGCTGCTCCGCGCAGCGCAGAAGGCGCTGGCATGCTTGGGCGGCGGCGCAGTGGTGGTGGATGTACCCCGCCCGGAGGCACCGGCGGGCTTGATCACCCCCCGGGTGGGGATGCTGCTGGGGGTGACGGATGCGGCTGGGTTGGCGGAGGGGCTGAAGGACCTCCGCGAGATGGGAGGTAAGTTACTCGCGCCCTTGGGGATGGATCCCGCGCAGCTCCGGGGGCTCCCCATTACGCTGACGGAGCAACCGGTGGATTCCGCACACCACGGACTGACGCCCGACGCTCAGAAGACACTGGTGATGGCCTCCGACCCGGAGATGGGTAAGGAGCTGCTGGCCACCACGGAGGGCAGTGCTACCGCCGTCCCGGGCTTCGCACGCCTCACGTTCAGGTCTGCCCCCCTCTTTTCCGGCAACCCGCAGCTCAGCATCATGCCGGAGGAGATGCTGGAGTTCTGCGCCAAGGTGGAGTCCGCCGAGGCAACGGTCTCCGTTTCAGAGCAGCTCATGAGCCTCCATGTGAATGTTTCCCTGCGCTCCTATGAGGAGGCAGAGAAGCTCTGCCCCGACATGGACGATGAAGAGGACAATGAAGAGGACGATGATTGGGGCGATGAAGAGGACGGCAAAGGCGACGTGATCGACGAAGACCAAGCCGACAACGACTGATCCCCTTCCCTGCTTTTCAAGCCCCGCCACCACCCCGGCGGGGCTTTTTTACCCTGCCTCCGCCCAAAAAGGACCCGAAATCGCAGAAAAATGGCATTTTCTTGCAAAAATCCGCTTTTTTTGCTTGCCAAACGCCTCCGTCTGCGCTATAATCTCCCCGCACCCCACTACGTGGGCTTGCAAAAGTGGCTCGGTAGCTCAGTTGGTAGAGCAGAGGATTGAAAATCCTCGTGTCGGCGGTTCGATTCCGTCCCGAGCCACCATTTTTATGCCCCGCCGGTGCCCTCCCTTTCCCCCCTCGGGGCGTAGCTCAGCCTGGTAGAGCGCCGGCTTTGGGAGCCGGATGTCGCAGGTTCGAATCCTGTCGCCCCGATTGAATTTTACCCCTGCGCCCCACGGATTAAACCCCGTGGGGCCTTTAGTTTCAAGGGTTTACGCTTGCGAGGCACTGCGTACGGTGGTATAGTCTGCGTGCACGTTTTCGGTGTACGTTCTTGCCCTCCGCAGTGTACGTTCCGAAAACGGCAATTCTCAAACCACAAAATCAGCAATTATGGCAGGATTATTTAAGAGACCGGGGACAGCTTCATGGATGGCTATCCTTACAGATACGGCGGACAGTCGCAAGCAGTGCCGCAAGTCTACATTCGTTCGCGTCCAGCAGGACGGCAAGCGGGAGGCGCAGACAAGGAAGGAGGCGCAGGCGGTGGCGGACGGGTACGAGGCGGTGTACAGGGGGCGCATTCTGTACACGAAGCAGGCGGAGATCTTCCGTGCGGCGGCGGGGGAGACGGCCGAGGAGCAGAAGGCCTTGGGGAAGAGGCTTGATGTCCTCCGTGAGTTGGGGACCGCCGGCGGGACGGCGCGCAGAATGCCCACCGTACGAGAGTATCTGGAGGGGTTCAAGCCGAGAGGCGGGGAACAAAACACGAGCAACGTAAGGCGCGCGCTTACGCTTTTTGTCTCTTACTTGGGCAAGGCGGCAGACATTCGCCTTGACAGGCTGACCACGGAGCAATGCCAAGCGTTCATTGACGCGCAGGTGGCAAGAGTGCGTTCCGGTACAGTGGGACAATACCGACTTGCTGTATCTTCCACCCTTAACGCGGCAGTAAATGCGGAGCTTCTGACGCGGAATCCGATGAACGGGACGAAGGTACAACAGGAGAATGCAGGTGAGAAGATCTCTCGCGACGCCCTATCCCCTGCCGAGATTGCCTTGTTCATGCAGAGAGCACCGCAGCATTGGCGCGATATGGTGTGCATTTGCCTTGCCACGGGTGGGCAGCGGATCAGTGATTGCGCTTGCTTGAAGTGGAGTTCTGTTGATCTTGAGGCGGGGACGATAAGCGTTATAACGCAGAAGACGGGGGCCGAGGTGAAGAATCCGCTTCTGGAGCCGTTGAGGAGCAGGCTTGATGAGTTGTGGGCGAAGCGCGAGCCGGGGGAGGAGTATGTCTTACCGCTTATGGCTCACAGGTACATGCACGCGCGCGGGGTTCTTTCAACGGAGTTTGTGGCCTTGCTGGATGCTTGCGGTATTTCTACGGTGAAGACGGGGAGCACGCGGGGGGACCGCCGGCAGGTGCACAATAAGAGCTTCCACAGCCTCCGGCGGGGGTTGGTGTCTCTGTTGCGTGACGGTGGGGCGAGTGCGGATATGAGCCGCGCTATTGTGGGGCATGCCTCCGAGGAGGTGGAGCGGGCTTATTACCGCGCGACTATGGAGGGTAAGGCTACACATCTTTCCCGTGCCATAGAGTCAATCTTGGGGCCGCAGGGGGGCGCGCCTATCGTGAAGCCCTCCGCCGCGGGGGATGAGTACCGCCGGCAGGCTTAACCTACTACCATGAGTAAGACGATGAAGCAGTCAAGGAAGAAGGCTATGAGCACTGACAGCACGCCCACGGGCAAGCAGCAGGCCCCCACGTTTGACGAGTGGGTGGAGGTTGAGGTGTGTGTGGAGGCGGAGCTTGCGGAGGTGATCCGTGAGCGGGCGGTGGCGGAGGGTGTGAGTGAGGGGGATGTGGTCCGTGAGGCTGTTTTGCGGTATCTGGATGTGTTGGAGGGGGTGGATCAGCCGGCGTGAGTGTGGCGGGGTGTGGGTGGTGCAGGGCCTCCGGGGGTGACTCCGGGGGCTTTTTTGTGTGGTGGTGGGGGCGGTGTGTTCGGGGCATTTGGGGGGTGAATTTGTGTTGTGGAGGCGGGGTGTGTAAAGAAAACGGAAAAAGGTGGGGCGGGACGGAGGCTTGCGAATGCGGGAAATTAGGCTTCAAGCGTTGATCTGCACATATGCAATATGGTGTGTTTTCCGGGTGCTTTATTGATCGCCGGCTCAATATGTTGTGTTGCGGGGGTGGGTGTATTGCTGAAAACTGAAGGCGGAGAGAAGAGTCGGAACGGCGGACTATGTGTTCAAGAAAATCTATGGTAAAATAGGGGCATGTCAAAGAATGAATTGACGAGTACACAGGAGCGGGCGGTGATGACCCGTTGTGAGGTTGCGGCTTACTTTCATGTTTCGCCGCAGACGGTGGCTAGGTGGCAGGCAGAGGGGTGTCCGCATTTTTTCGCGGGTACGGCCACGATCGGGCGGGGAAGGCGTCCGCGTTTTCGCTTGGATCTGGTGAATGCGTGGGTGGCTTCTCGCTTTGTTGGCGGGGGTGCTGACAATGCCGGCGGCAACGATGAGCAGAAGGGAGTTGAGGCATGAGAAGGGGCATTGAGGCGGAGGGCGGTGCTGATGAGGCGCAGCTTATGTTCAGTCGTGCGGAGGCGGCGGTGGTGTCTGCGCGGAAGATTCTTGCGGCGATAAGGACGCTTGCTAATGCGCGGTCGTTGACGGCGGGGACGTGCCGTGCGGGGTTCTCGCGTTTTATGGAGTTGACGGGGGAGGCGCAGGGGCTGATTGAGGTTCTCGGTGCAAGGGCGTGTGAGCAGGAAGGAGTTGAGCGATGAAGTCGGAGCTTGATGCTTTGCGGGAGCGTGGGGAGGAGGTGATCCGTGCGGCGGATCCGGCTTCTCCGATCTTTACGCCGAGGCATGCGGCGGCGTTGTGTGGCTTCTTTGTGGAGGCGTTGGAGGAGCAGCGGCGGTGGATGCAGCAGGCGGTGGCCGGTGGTGGGCAGAAGTGGGCGACGGTGCAGCAGCTTGCGGAGCGGTTCGGGTATAAGGACGCGAGCGGGATGTATCGCTTGCTTGCCGATATAAGGGCGGCGGGGTTTAAGGTGCGTTCTCTGCGGGCGGATGCTGTACGGGGGCATAAGATCTATGAGCGGTTCCATATCGAGGATGTGGAGGCGGCTCTGATGTCGGGGGCGGAGGCGGAGGATAGAAAGGGGGTGCGCCGGAAATGAGGAGGGTGGCAGAAGGTTCTGCGCATGCGCCGGCAGTGCCGGCGGCGGCGTGGGGCGGTGTGTTGCCGGCGGCGGTGGAGGAGAAGGATCTGCCGGCGGTGGATCCTTCCGCTCCTTGCCCGGTGATGCTGACGGATACGCGGGAGCAGGCGCCGCTTCCGTTCGAGCATTGCCCTACGTTGCGGACGACGTTACAGACGGGGGATTATTCCGCGCTTGGCTTGCAGGGGGTGCTTGCGGTGGAGCGTAAGAGTATTCCGGATCTGTTGCGGAGTCTTTCGCAGGAGCGGGGGCGGTTTATGCGGGAGCTGGAGCGTATGCGTGGGTACAGGACGCGGGCTTTGCTGGTGGTGGGTACGGGGGCGGAGATGCAGGAGGTGATCCGTAAGCGCGGGATGCAGTTGGCGGCGGTGAAGGGTTCGCTTGCGAGCATTGAGGCGATGTATTGTCCGATTCTGTATGCGGCGACGCCGGAGGAGGCGGCGGCGCGTGTGGAGGGGCTTTCTTGGTATGTTTGGCGGGATGTGCGCCGGCGAGCGGGGGTGAGGACGCCGAATGCGCCGGAGTGGGCGCGGGAGTATGTCTTGCGGGGTATGCCGGCGATTAAGACGAGATGTATGTAAAGGAGAGAGAATATGGAAACGAAGAAGCCACTAGCATTTATCAAACTTCCCACCTATGGAGAAGCGCATGACAGTATACTTGACGCCAACGCCAAAAGCAGAGGCGTGCTTCTTACACTCATGCTCTACTGCGCCAAACACCCCGCCGGCGGCATAATCCACGGCATGAAAGGGTGGAGCAGCGCCAAGTACAACAGGGAAGGCCTTACCCCCAAAGACGTAAAAGAAGACTGCCCCGGCCTTTGGCACTGGCAAGGAGAAGATCTTATAGTAGACGCCTACCCCACAGAAGGAGAGCAGAAAGCACTTGAGACAAGAGAGAAAATGGCAGATCTTGGCAGGAGGAGCGGACAGGCACGCGCAAAAGAAGAAGACGGATACGAAGGGGAAGCGCAGAGAATAACCCGGGAAGGCATAGTTTCCATTATGGCTCCCTTTCTTTCGGACGTACTTACAGATACACAGATCGATTCTGTAGCTTATGACTTCTTGCAAGAATGGCTGGAAGGAAAATGGAAAGGAAAAGAAACAGACTGGATTGAAGCCGCGAGAAAGTTTGCATTAAGGGAAAGATCATTCTTATAATGCCGCTTTTCAATGGACATTTGTCACGCTTTTTGCGTGACATTTTTTTGTGCCGTTTATCACGCTTTTTGGAGGACTTGCGCAGTACAGCCGCATGACTGCGCAGAAAATGAAAGAGTTTTAGCCGGAAAGATCAGCTTAAATTGCAAAAAGCGTTCATTTTGAATCTGTTTTGAATCTGTTTTGAATTCATTTTGAAGAGAAACGAAAAAAGGCATTCTCAAAACATAATCAAAAATGAAAGGCAGGAATGAAGCGGTAAAGGCATATATGAGAGACTAAGACACAAGCTTATGGTGGTGCCAATTTTCAAGACATTTCGAGCAAACAGTCTTGATTGAGTCAGTCTGATGGGCTACAATACACCGAAGTTACCATCATGAGTAAGAT
>SFDX01000011.1 GCA_004557455.1 Akkermansia muciniphila
CTTGACACAGACGATAGAAAATGCAACAATACATTCAGCCCCGTTAGTCTGACCAAGAAAGGACTACTCGGTGTCGAGAAGGGGATACCACCTTAGTTTCCGCATCGAAATCCCGCACACGGAACCCGTGCTGCAAGAGCAGAGGCACCAATTCTTCAGAATAGTCACTGAGCACCGCACGAGTCATCAGGGAATCTCCTCCCATGTTCGGATCTGCCCCGGCCTGCGGCAACAGGGCTGCGATGATGACCTCGTTCTTTTTGGGGCCGTCTGTTATAATCCCCATGCATTGAGACAGAGCACAGGCGCGGTTGAAATTCGGATCAGCCCCAGACTGCAACAGGCGCTCTACCTCTGATACATCACTTCTGGCCGCAGCGGCAGAGAGCTGCGCCCCCGGGCTTACCGGAACGCCGGCTTGTTCAAATTCCAATTCCAGAAACTTGTAGGGCCGGTACAGGCCGCAGTTTAACTCCGCGGCATTCAAGCCATCCTTATTGCGGGCATGCAGGTCAATTCCGGCATCGCGAAGGAACTCAAAAAGTTCTTTCCGGATTCGGTATTCGCTATGACCGTCTGCGGCCTTGATGAGCAGCATCAGCGCATTATTCCCCTCGGCATCCACTGCATTCACATTCGCCCCCCGGCGCAGCAGTTCGCGCATGGCAGAATCATCATAGCGGTAGGAACGAAAACACATGAGCACGGCTTCATGAAATGCCGTCTCTAATGCCGCCATGGATACCGCAGAAGATGCGTCAATCCGCTGCTGCTCTGCTGCAGAAACAAGTGGCGGGGTAAATACCGCGGCTGCCAGCATAGAACATACAAAAAGTCTCAGATTCATAGTGTGGAACATGTGTATTCGTTGCGGTGTCATTCTACCGGAATCCGGGAGGTGATGCAAGTCTTTTTTTTCATTCTCCGGCAGCGAACGAGTCCCGATTTTGCGCGCCTGATTTGACGGAGTGCCCTTATTTTTCATATAGTTATCTCCTTACACCTATGTTAACACATCTCGCTGGCGAATTCGCAACTTAAAACTGCGAAAAGTGCAAATTTTCTATTATAGAGACGCTCGAGGCGGGCATTTTGTTGCGCATTTCCTGCATTTTTGTTGCCGATGGCGCAAAAATAGGGCAGCAAGGGGAGGATGGAGCCCCGGCCTGACAAGCGAACAGCCTAGGAGGAATCCTAGGCTGCAAGATTGTGTTTTGGCCCGTTGTTGGGGGATTGTCCTACTTCTTCTATAGATTACTAGTGAGAAGAAAAAATGCTTACGCTAAGTGAAATACAACCAAAAAATACTTTACTTTAAGATGGAAATCATATATAATCCGAAAGGAGTTTGAACCGACTCTTTAATCAGGCATGAAAAAAATCTTATTTATATCCGGACTCATTCTCGCCACTTCAGTGGCCGCTTTTGCCAGTGACGCCTCTCCTAAATACATAGAGAAACAAGGACTCTACTGCTATGTCCCGGAAGATTGTTTTGGCTCTTTCATTCCGGCAGAGGGGACAACCCAAGCTAACAGTGGAGAATCCTACATTAGCCCAATCATGTGTGCTATGCTGGATTTGTATAACATGCATATAAATCCGAAGTATCCCGACCCTACAGATCCTTTTGAACACCCCCTCATTCAAGGCAATACTCGTGAGCGAGCTAGGGAAATAGCTATTTCTCTTATCTCCGAAAATAAGAATAATGCTGTCAACGACTGCTTTCAGGCGCATGGGAGATGCGCTACTCCTCTTTGGATTGCGGCTCGTATAGGCGATGTTGAGCTGGTCAAACTCATTTTAGAGCGAGGTGGGGATAAGAATATGGTCGTAGGGGTTATTCGGCAAGGCCAAAATATACTACAGCAAATGGAGAAATTCTCCACCGAGGTTAGAGAAGCTTTGAGCACAAATTAAGGCAAACGCTCTTCTCCTCTGTCTATGCCGAAGCCTTCTGGCAAGGGGCTGGGAGATAATTCCATGCAACTAAGCGCAAAAAACTAGCCAAAAGCCTAGGATTCTCCTTCGCTGGAGCCCTTGGTCTGCCGGGGCTTGTTCCTACCCTGCAAGGTGGCTTTTTGGCCTGTTTGCCGCCTGCTGGGGCTCACATCAGCCCCTTTTCCTTGGCGGCGCGGGTCATGGTCTTGCGGCCTGTCCGGGCGTATCAACGAGGTGCCTGAGTGGTGTTTTGTGCGTTTCAGTCACCTTCCGAATTCCCGGCTTCTATTCCCCGCAAATACTCGGATTCAAAACGCAGCTTTTTGTTCATGTAGCGGATAGCGTCCAGAACAAAAGCGCGGTGCGAGAGCATCCAGATACCAAGCTCGTGATTTTCTGTGCCATTGGTACAGCGGCAACGACTGATATGCAGGGAGAGCATAAGCTCGTAATAGCGAGACCAAGCGGCTAAGGATTCATCGAACAGGCGCTGCACTTCCTCATCATGCAACAACTCCTGTCGCAAGGTTGCTATCTCCTGATTCTGAATATCGAGCCAGAGCTTGTGTGCCTTGATTATCAAATCGATGCTGCTGTGTTTACCGAGAGCGTATTCCTGCATGGGCGCAAGCAAGGCACGAACGGCCTCCGGGGCATTTGACGGTACCACGAACTTATAAAGTTGCGGCGAGGTGGTATCCGGTTCCAGTTTGCCCACAGGGGATATATACCAGCAGGCGTGACGGGCAAAACCATTGGCATCCTGTCGGATGGCGTGACGAAGTGCCGCCCACACATCGTCAGAGCGATTCCAGAGGCCGAGCTGCGGGCCTAGTTCTTTGGCATAATAGGTTTCGGCAAAGAGGCTGGTCTTGTGTAGCCAGACGCGGCAAGCTTCCACCACCTGAGCCACGGCTTCCTTGCTCTGTGTGAGTTCTGAGAGGTAGCGGGCGTAGTACTGCGGGTAGCAAAGTTTATAATTTCTGAGCTCCTCAACGGTATAGACATTATGGTATTCACATCGGTTGCCGATAATGCCGTCGGTCAGTATCTCTCGCAAGGGGCGTAACGCTAATTCCTGCGAAATTACAGCAGAGAGTTCTTCTCCCGCCTTGTGTAAATCCGGAGAGTATGCCGCCAGTCGCGTGCAGGCTCCATGCTGCATGAGCAACTGCACAATGGCCGTGTGACCGTTTTTGATAGCAATACCCACGGGGGTAAAGTCCTTCATATTGCGCACATTGACTTCTGCCCCTTGCTGCAAAAGAATACGAACTTTCTCTGTATCACCTTGCTCGCAAGCCTGAAATAACTCGCGCGTGAGCGTTGCGGTATCCGTTACTGCTGCCGGCTCTTCTGCCTCCAATCCCGTTTGAATGGGCTCAGCGAGAGCGGGAAAAGCCATCAAGGCAAGCACAGAACATACAAAAGGTCTCAGATTCATAGTGTGGAAAATGTGTATTCGTTGCGGGGTCATTTTACCGGAATCCGGGAGGTGATGCAAGTCTTTTTTCTTTCTCCGGCAGCGATCGAGTCCCGATTTTGCGCGCCTGATTTGACGGAGTGTCAAAATAAACTCGCACACACCTTAGAGCTTTTCATCCTGAGTCGAGTCCGGAAAAAAGGTGCGCCACACCACCACGTGAGGAGGAGGGGAGTCACCCGGATAGCAGAACGCCCCCGGGGTGGGCGGGGGCGTTCGTGGGTGGGGGAAAGGGGTGGATCAGCGGGCGGAGTAGCTGTCCACGAGGGCGTGGGTACGCTCGTGAACGCGGGCGACGCGCTGCTTGAGGTAGGCGACGTATTCGTCCCGGGGCGGGAGGTCCACCTGAGCGACGCCGGAGATGACGGCGGCCTCTGCAATGGCGGGGCAGAGGTACTCGATCATGCGCGGGTCGAAGGGCTTGGGAATGACGTAGTCGCGGCCGAACTTCAGAGGGGTGCCTCCGTTGAGACGGACGACCTCCTCCGGCACTTCCTGACGAGCGAGATCAGCCAGCGCGCGGGCGGCGGCAATCTTCATAGCCTCGTTGATGGTGGTGGCGTGCATATCGAGCGCGGCGCGGAAGATGTAGGGGAAGCAGCTCACGTTGTTCACCTGGTTCGGCCAGTCGCTGCGACCGGAACCCATGATGCAATCCTCGCGGGCGGACTTCGCCTCGTCATAGGTGATTTCGGGGTCCGGGTTAGCGCAGGCAAAGATGATGGGATTGGGCGCCATGCTCTTGACCATCTGCTGAGAGAGGAGCCCCTTCTTGGAGAGACCGAGGAAGATATCCGCGCCCTGCAGCGCGACCTCCAGCGAGCAGTCCTCACTCTGCGCGAACATCGCCTTGGTGGGATGCAGATCCAAACGGCCGACATGGATGAGCCCCTTGGAGTCAAACATATAAATGTTCTCACGGCGAACACCGAGAGCCATGTAGAACTTAGCGCAGGCAATACCGGCGGCACCGGCACCGCTGACAACGCACTTCATATCCTGCAGGTTGCGCCCCGTGAGGTGAGCCGCATTGAGCAGAGCCGCGCCGGAGATCACCGCCGTGCCGTGCTGGTCATCATGAAAGACCGGGATGTTCATTTCCTCGCGCAGACGCTGCTCCACATAGAAGCACTCCGGAGCCTTGATATCCTCCAGATTGATCGCGCCGAAGGTAGGCTCCATGGTCTTGATGACCTCGATAAGCGTCTCCGGCTTCTTGATGTCCAGCTCAATATCGAACACATCGACATCGGCATAAATCTTGAACAGCAGCCCCTTACCCTCCATCACGGGCTTAGCGGCAGGGGCACCGATATTACCGAGACCGAGCACAGCCGTACCGTTACTGATGACACCGACAAGATTGCTGCGGTTGGTGTACTTGGCAGCAGCCCGCGGATCCGCCGCGATCTCCATGCAAGGCACGGCTACGCCGGGGGAGTAGGCAAGGGTGAGGTCATCGATGGAAAAGCAGGATTTGCACGGCAGCACCTCCAGCTTACCGCTGCGCGGGTGCTCATGGTATCTCAAAGCTCTCTCGGCTAAGTCGTTGCTCATATCGTCAATGGTTGCCGGGGAATTTTACACGATTTTCACGAATTGGCAAGCACAAAGCCCGGTAAGGCGGCCAACTGACGCAAAAAAGCATCGGAAAAGAGGTGCAGAAGCCCCGCAGCCCCCTACCCTGCGGCTAACATACGGCGCACCGCACGGCGAACCGTCGCCTCCGCCGTCGGCATGGTCACCCCCAGAGAAAGAAGCCGCGCACAGCTCATCGCCGTGTGGCGCGGACGCGGTTCACGGAAGAAGGGCACGCAATCCAGCGACTGCGCCTCCACAGGCGGCACGGCGGAAAGCACCCCTGCAGCGGCGGCCTCCTCCAGTGCCCAAAGTGCCATCTGCCGCCAACTGACAGGCTCCCCGGCGGAACAGAGATGCAGGACACCATGATAACTTTCTAACTGAGGCGAGAGCAGCACCCGCGCGATATCCTCCGCCGAAGTCGGCATGGAAAACTTATCCGCCACCGCAGCCAACGGCAACCCCGCCCGCGCCTTGGTAACGACAGACTCCACGAAGCCCGGACGCTGCGGGTTACCGCAAATCCACGACACCCGCGCGATGAGAGCACTCGGCAAAGCCTCCGCCACCTGCAGCTCCCCCTCCCGCTTACTCTCCGCATAAACAGAACAAGGGCGGCACTTTGCTCCCTCCGCGTGCTGCGCCGGACGGCGGCCATCTAACACATAATCCGTTGACAGGTGAACGAAACGCGCCCCCGTGTGGCGGCAAGCTAAAGCCATAGCCGCAGGAGAAACGGCGTTCACCAAGTGAGCCGTGAGCGGATCCTCCGCACAACGCTCCAAGGAACTGACCGCCGCCGCGTTGATGACGAGAGACGCCCCACAGCCCAGCACGAAATCCGAGACCGCAGCGGGATCCGCTAAATCGCACTCCGCATGAGACGGCGCGATGAACGCACACCCCCGCTGACGCAGCACCTCGCAAAGCACCATCCCCGTGCGCCCGGAGCCCCCGAAGACCAAGACACTCACGACACGCAGAGGCTAATCATTGCGCACCCGGGAACGCGGCGACAGCACGATGGGCACCCCCATGGCATCCACCCGGCTGCGGATGGTGTTACGCAGATACTGCGCGTAGCTGTCCGCCAGCAAGCGTTTATCATTCACGAACAGCACATAAGTCGGCACCGGAATCGTCGTGTACTTATCATTCACCGCCGTAGTGGCATAGTAGAGCTTGAGCCGCTTACGCAGCACACGGTGCTGGCCCGGCGGATTCATCTCCATAGCACGCTGCAACAACCGATTCAGCTCACCCGTACCGGGCATGTTGCAAGCCGATGTACGCACACGCTCCAGAGCCTTGAAGATGTGATCCATCCCCCTGCCCTCCTTGGCGGAAACAATAGCCACCGGCGCATAGTCCAAGAAGAACAAATTTTCCTTAATGTGCTCCTTGACCGCCTCCTTGCGAGCCGAGAGCGGCGAATCCGGGCAATAAAGGTCAAACTTGTTCACCACGATGATGCAAGGCTTGCACTCCTTCGCGATGATGGAACCGATGCGGCGGTCCTGCTGTGTGACTCCTGCGGCAATGTCAATCACGAGCAAACAAATATCAGAGCGACGAATCGCCTTCTCACTGCGCATGGCCGAGAATACTTCCACCGAGGTATCACGCTTGGAACGCGGACGCATACCCGCCGTATCGATGAGCACATAACGCTTACCGCCGCGCTCATACGGCACATCGATCGCATCGCGCGTCGTCCCCGCCACATCGGAAACGATGGTGCGCTCATCCTGCAGAATAGCGTTGACCAAAGAAGATTTACCGGCATTGGGACGCCCCACGATGGCCATGCGGATAGGCGAATCCGCCGAGACGAGCTCGGCCTCCGGCTCCTCCTCCGGCGCAGCATCTGCCGCGAGCTCCGCCTGCTTGGGCGCGGCCCCCAGCGACTTGAGCGCATCGTTGAGCTTCTTGGCTAACAAAGCGAACCCGCGACCGTGCTCAGCGGAAGTAAACACCATATCCGTGAAACCGAGCGGCGCAAACTCCCCGACATTCAGCTCCTGCTTCTCCGTATCCGCCTTGTTCAGCACCAGCAGCACCGGCACATTGCCCTTGTGCAGATCCGCCGCAATGGCACGATCCACCGGCGTGAGGTGATCGCGACAATCACAGACAAACAGAATGAGATCCGCCGCATTCACCGCGATATCTGCCTCCCGCGCCACGGCGCCGGCAAAACCGTCATCCAACGTAGCACCGATACCGCCGGTATCCACCAGCAGAGCCTCATAATCCGTAATACGCGCAGGAGCACACAAACGGTCGCGAGTAACCCCCGGCTGATCATGCACGATCGCGATTCGGCGACCGACCATGCGGTTAAAGATAGCAGACTTGCCCACATTGGGGCGACCGACGATGGCAATAGTGGGAACAGAGGGCATAATCAGAAGGGACGATCGGTGATATTGTGCTCATCTTCCTGCTTAGCAGGCTTCTTAACATAGGGGACAACCCCCTGCGGCGTGATACCCCGGCCGGAACCGGAAAGCATCACCGGCCCGCCGGAACGCTGCATGATCTTGCAGGAGGAACGGCGACCGTGGGTATCCATGACCGAGTAAGTGAAATACACCGGCGTAGACTGCACGAGGCAATGAAGATTCTGCGCGGCATCCAACATAATGCTCGGCTGCTGGAAATTGAGATGCTGCCCGAGATAACAGGCTCCGACAACACGATTGGCATCCAGATCGTACACCTGACCGAAGAGACAGGTCTTTTGCTTGAGCATGAGCATACGCACGCTGATCTTCATGCGGTGCCCGCGCATCTGAACCCGGAAAGCACGCACCTCGCTACCGGCCGACAAGAGGAACGGAGCGCGACGAGAGGAGTAAGTCGTCACACCGTCCGGCATGACAACCGTAGCCACGACCTGGTAATTATTAGCACGCTGAAAGTTGAAATAGGGCGACAGATTAACCTCGAAAGACTTGCGCGACCCCGGCGCAAGCACCAACCTGGGGAAACGGGCCCGAGCCAGGGGATTCATATCATGAGCCTGGCCTGCCTCATGCACGGAAAAGACCAGCCACTGATGCTCCGGCGAATTATCCAGTGTAATTTTGGCATCCGTGTAATTCACGAAAGTAACCTTAACGGTTACATTTTCACCGAGCAACATGGTACTGCGCACGGGCTCCACCCGCACATCCACCTGACTCCACACCGGGGAAGCCAGCAGCATCAGCACGAAACAACAGAGGAAGGATACGATATTTTTCATAGCGGAAATTATGATTGAGGAGAAGGAATGAGAACACGGAAACCGCGCATGGGCGCACGCTGAGAGGACGGAACACCTGCCTGCAGCTTACCGGACGCCGCAGAGAAAATCACGCACCCCTCCGGGCTCAGCGGCGACTCCGGAGTCAGCGTAGAAGACCACTCATCCAGCTTCGACGCACGTTCCTCCCGAATACCCCGAAGCGTTGCAGCATCCGGAAGTGCGGTATCACGGAAACGTGCATAAGCAAGGGCATCCCAGTAGGTGACATTGGTAACAGCCGAAAGATCGGACATACGGCGCCCGTTCCAAGACTCCTTCAGAGTAGCGGCCTCCGACATATTGCGCCAATCCTGCGGCGTATGATCATGAAACTGCGGCGGAATATCCTTGTTAATCTTATTCTTGAGCTGCGAAGAAGCAACCCCGAGAGCGCTGAGGAACTCCCTGTACTCCCGAATGTTAACCGGACGCGACGCGACAGAAAAATCCTGACCATCCCGCGAACACAGAAGAGTACCGGGCGCCGCCTCCTCATGCGTGAAAACATTCACCAAGAAAGGGAAAAGCCCCAAACAAGCCATACCAACGACAACGGCCAAGCTGAGTCCCAGCTGCTTACCCAGTCTATTGAAACGGCGCATGGTTCGCTTGGTATCCCGCATCTGCGCAGCCGCATTCTGCTCCGGAGACTCCGCCGGCTCCACCGGATCAAGAGCCACCCCCAAGCGAGCCGCCATCTGCTCCGCATAATTCTCCACATCCACCCAACGGAGAGAGTGCCCGTTCACCCCCTGCTCCATCCACTGAAAGAGAGCCTTGAACTGAACATCCTTCTCCACACCATCGGGTACACAGGGACGCAGAATAGCCGCCAACTGCCCCATCAAACGGAGGGTATCCGCCGCCGGGTACTCCCCCGCCTGCAAAGGAGACAGGAAACGCACCGCTGCATCCTCCTGCACAAAAATATCACACATCTGCAACGGGCGGGCGTTGAGATTGTGACTGCGGCAGGCCTCATACATGCGCGCCGCATTGCGCAACACACGGCAGATCTGCCCCTTGCTGATGACGCTGCCGGCCGCCACCATATCCGACAAAGCCACCCCCGGCGGAAGCTCCTGAGCAATGTGCCAGAGCTCACCCTCCAGCGCAGCGGCGAACACCTGGCCCACATAAGGCAGCGTGTTAGCAGCCTGCGCCCGAGCACCGGCCAAAAAAGACTGCAACACGGACTCCTCTGCACGAGCGGGCAAAATCTCTAACACCACAGAACGCTGCGTGGTATTCTGCGTACCGATGCAGAGCTCCGTACCCCCGCGTCTGCTGAGCAGGCGGGTAATCGTATAATCCCCCATGGCGGCGGGGTATTCCTGAAAAACGGCAGACATACGGCAAGTAAAGTTAAATGGAAAGCGGAAGTTCAGACATGGGCAACGCCTCCTCCGAGAAATCGAGACCATCATCCGGCAACAATCCATCGGAAGAATTGCCGTTCGAACGCCCGGATCGGCGACTGTTGATAATCTGCTCATGCAAAATGAGCGCGGACGGGTTGCCCAAACAATCCATGGGCTCCCCCTTATAGAAAATCTTGGCCGTGAAGCCATAGTAGCTCAAGCCCGACGTATCGACAGAGACATCCTGCCCCGGCGGCGGAATCTCCAGACTGATCACGAGATTCTCCTCCACGTCCTCCCATGTCGGCTGCTCCTTCTGCCATGACAAACCGGGCTTAACGGGCGAGAACATCACCTTCCGCCCCTTCTGCAGCACAAAGCACTGCACATGGATGTAAATATCCTCCGCGCGGACCTCCTCCCCCGGCGCCAGCATCACCGGCAAGAGAATCGTGACATGTTGCCCCCCCAGGTCATCCGACTCCGACGCCACACGGAAAGGCCCGAAGGAAAGCTTACCGCGCATCGACTCCCCGCTGGTGCTGCCGTGCTCCAAACGACGGGAAGCTCGCGCGAAATACTTACCGGCCGCATCACGCATCAGAAACACCTTGTTATAAAACTCCCTGGCCTTGGTCGGATTCTGCAGCTTGTCGTAGGCCATGCCGTAATAATAGAGCAGCGCCGGATTGGACGGCACGAGAGTACGAGCCTCCTCCAGCGCAAGAATACACGCACGCATATCACCCGATACCATGGCCGCCACACCCTTACGAATAAGGGAATCCGCCTCCTGCGCATCCTCGCGGGAAACGGCAGAATCCCCGGACTGTTGTGCGCTCGGCTGCTCCGTTGCCTCGGGTTCTGCGGCTCCCTTATCCTCCGGCAGTACCTCCGTATCGCTGCTCTCCATCTCCACAATCATCTCCACATCTCGAGGACGCAGCGGCGGCGCATCATCTGCGTTTTCCTCCGAATCACTCGACACAGCGGAAGACTCCGGCACCCCGCCCAGAGACGCCGCGCCGTCCCCCCCGGTAAGACTCGTGCCCAGCGAGGCGGCCTCCTCACGGGCCAACTCCATACGCGCCAGCTCCAGCTTACGCAGGTAGAGGGCATCAACCCGCCGCCAAGTGCCTATGGCCAGCACCACCAATTCACAGGC
Organism: Akkermansia muciniphila; assembly: GCA_004557455.1. GTDB lineage: Bacteria > Verrucomicrobiota > Verrucomicrobiia > Verrucomicrobiales > Akkermansiaceae > Akkermansia > Akkermansia muciniphila_D. The sequence goes on from SFDX01000011.1 coordinate 10,827, forward strand.
GATACAGGCACAGAGCAACATCATGGCAAAGCGACGGGAGAGCACATAACGCCACACACGCCGAAAGAAACGGCGGCGCGCATAAACGCAGCAATCAGAGGCCGGTGCCTCAGACTCCGGAATTCGTCTTATTCTCACCCGCATACTCAATAATTTCTCCCCGGTACTTTTCCAAAACAGCCTTCATCCACTTCTCCGCAGGCTCCTCCGGCGCATTGAAACCTCCATAGGTCATACCATCTGCCCGCAGCCTACGCCCGCCCACAGTGAAGAACGCCACACCCTTGAAACCCGGCCCCCACTGCCGGAGGTCGATGCGCTCAATCTCATCCACCCGAAAATGCTGCCCCGACACAGTCAATACATCCCCCTGCAGAGCAAGCACCCGGGAGCGCGTACGCAGCACAAAGTACAAGAGCACAGCCGCCAAAAACAGGCAAACACCGCCGGCATACCACTGCTCCCGAATGGCCCCCACATCGTAGGGGTGCTCGGCTGGTTTAATGGGCATACCGTGCACGCGGCTGTACTCCGTCCAACTCTCATTCCAGCCCCGCCTCAGTACATCGGCATTCAACCCATCCGGCAGAGACCGCAGCGTCCCCGTCGGCAGGGGAAAACGCTTCTGCTGCACACAGATAGCCGGGTCGGCTGCATCGCCGTCATAGCCGCTCAACCAAGCACGCGCGGCATCCTGCTCCCAGCGGCCGGACTCCGCAACCTCGCCCAGTACGGCAAAAGATTTGCAGGCAAAATAGGCCAAATTGGCACGGCGATACCCCACTGCGCCATCGTAAAAAAAGTAGACACCGAACCCCAGAAGAGCCGCCAGCACAATAAAGAAACGCACAAAGGTGTCGCGCGTGGGCTTACATATGATTTCCGGAGTCTGCATGCGCAGCATTGTACCACATCCGCAGCGCCATGAACAGCAAAAAAGCGACCATGACACGCGCGCGGAAGCAAAAAGAGTCCGTGACGGAATAAAAGCTTGCCACAAACGCACCGCTGTGCTAGCATACTCGCGTGAGGCTCTTGATACTGCTGCTAATGCTCCTCCCGGCGCTGTGTTGTGCACCGGGAATGACAGCGAGTGCCCAGGATGCACCGCTGTTGCCCGCCTTCCCCGAGGAGGAAACCCTACCCGCCAAGTTACCCCAATGGCAGGATATACCGGAAGCACAGGAGGACACTCCTGCCGCCCCCGCCGGCCCCGCAGCTTCGGCACAGCCGCTCGTTCCCCGCGATCGAACCCGCGTGGCCGTACTGGGCTACCACAACTTCAGCGAGACCAAACCGGTAACGGATATGCTGATGCGCACCTCCGAATTCCGCAAGCAGATGGAGGAAATACGCAACAGCGGCTACAAGGTTATCAGCATGCAGGAGTTTCTGGAGTGGCGCTTCGGTGCCCGGCAGCTTCCGGAGAAATGTATTCTCATTACCATGGATGACGGCTGGAAAAGCGTGTACACGGATGCCTACCCGATTTTGCGCGAATACGGCTACCCCTTTCACCTCTTTCTTTACACACAATACCTGAGCGGGCGCGGCGACAGCATGAACCCGGCACAGATACGCGAAATGATGGCCAACGGCGCCAGCATCGGCAGCCACTCCACCGGCCACCTCTACCCCCGCAGTTGGAAGGCCGCAGAGGCCAAGGGCGAGGAGGAATACCACAAGCTCATTGACCGGGAAATCGGGCAGTCCCTCACCAAACTCTCCTCCCTTTTCGGCCCGATTAACACCTATTGCTACCCCGGTGGTTACAACACGCAGGCCATGGTGGACAAACTGCCCGGTTACGGCTATATGGCAGCCTTCACCGTCATTCCCGGCAAGGTAACGGAGGCCGAGAACCCTTGGCTTATCCACCGCTACATGGTATTCGGTAATGACCCCTCCATTTTCCGCAACGCCATGGACTTCCGCGTCGCGGAGCAAGGACGCAGCATCTCCACCGGCACCACACCGGGCACGCTTTCTGCTGCCACGCCGCTGCCCCCCTTCCCCGTTTTACCCAAACCTAACAGCACCGTTTCGTCCGAGGTACCGGCTATCTCCGCCAATTTGGGAGGTGAAGCCGGGGTTGATTTTTCCACTCTGCACATGAAGGTCAGCGGCTTCGGCCGTGTGCCCGCAAAGGTAGATGCCACGAAACGGACGATTGAGTGGACGCCCCCCTGCCGCATCTACATGCCGAACATCTCCGTACATGTTACTTGGACCAGCACCGATGGCGCCGCACGCAAGGCAGAGTGGTCCTTCCGGGTGGACAGGAACATGCCGGGTCAACAATGAAGTTAAATCATTATGGACCAAGAAGACAACACAAACACCAGCGCGGGGGAAGAGCCCGCCGCTAAGCCTGCTGTGCGCAAAACCGTGCGCAAGCCCAAGGCGGCGGCCGATGCCGCGGAAAAACCGAAGACCACCCGCAAACCCCGCGCCAAGAAAGAGTCGGCCGAGGGTGAGGCCGCTGAGAGTCCCAAGCCTCGCACCGTCCGCGTACGCCGTGTGAAAATAACGCCGGAGAACACGGCACCGGCCCGGGAGGCACAGCCCGAGCCCGCTTCCGCCCCCACGCCGGCAGAAGCCCCCGCAGCGAAGTCGAAACCCGCCTCTGCCCCGGCACCTGCCGAGCCCGCTCCCGCTGCACCCAAACAGGATGCACCCAAACAGGAGGCGGCCCCAGCCCCCCAACCCACACCGGCACCGAAGCCGGAGACCAACGTTGTGGATTATGAGGACCGCCCGGAGGTAGAAGCCGCTTCCCTTCCCCCCGCACCCGGCTTTGCCATGCCGGAGACCGTGGGCGGTAATGAAGGAGGCAACGGACGCCGCAAGCGCCGCCGCAACCGCAACCGTCGCGGCAACGGCGAACAGCAGCCCCAGCAACAACAGCAACCGCGCGAGCCCCGAGTGGCCCCGGAGGCTCTCTTCCGCTGCGCTTGGAAGATTTTCCTGGGCGAGGTGACCGAAGAAGGCTTGGCACTGATGGATGACCGCACCGCCCGCGAAGCCTCCGCCCGTGCTTTCCGCGTGGCAGAAATTTTCCTGCAGGAGTCCGGTCGGCGCAACGTCACCCCCCCGCCGGCCGCACCGAAGGCGGAATCCCTCCCCGGCAATGAGGACGATGATGCCGATGAGGATAATGACGAGGAAGAGGAGGCATGAGACTGCCGAGCACCCGTTTTCGAACCCCGAGCCGCACGCCGGGGTTCTTTTTTTGCGCTATGTCAACAAAAAGACTTGCACAACGCTGCGAAAAACGGTATAATGCTGCACCACTCTTCCGCCCGGCAGCTCGAGGCGCCCTGATAACTGCCGAGGTAAGGGCCCAGAGGTTGAGTGACAATCTAAACCTAAAACATTATCATGAGCATATCTGAACTGGAAGCCTTGATTAACTCCAAGCTTCCTTCTTTCCGCAAGGGTGACATCGTCACCGGCACCATCCTGGAAATCCGCCCCCAGGTTGTCCTCGTCGACATTGGCTACAAGTCCGAGGGTGTCATTCCCGTTTCCGAGTTCGAGGACGAGGAGATTGAGGTGGGCGATCAAATCGAGGTTCTCCTCGAGAGCCTTGAAAACGACGAAGGTCTCGTCGTCCTTTCCAAAGAGAAGGCTGCGCACAAGCAGAACTGGGACAAGATCGTGGCTGTCTACAAGGACGGCGGTCTCGTGAAGGGCAAGGTCAAGAGCGTTGTCAAGGGTGGCCTGATGGTCAACGTCGGCGTGGAGGCCTTCCTTCCCGGCTCCCAGGTGGACATCATCCCGCCGAAGGATCTCAACGAGTTCGTCGGCAACATCTACGAGTTCAAGATCGTCAAGGTCAACGACGAGCGCAAGAACATCGTTCTCTCCCGCCGCGAGGTCATCGAGGCCGAGCGCAGCGAGCAGCGTCAGCGCTTCTTGGAGACAGTCAAGATCGGCGACCGCGTAAAGGGTGTCGTCAAGAACATCACGGACTTTGGTGCTTTCGTGGACCTGTCCGGCATGGATGGCCTGCTGCACATCACCGACATGAGCTGGGGCCGCGTGAATCACCCCTCCGAGATGCTGCACCTGGGCCAGGAGCTCGACGTGCTCATCCTCGAGGTGGATCGCGAGAAGGAGCGTGTCTCCCTCGGTCTCAAGCAGCTCACGGACAACCCTTGGGCCGACATCGAGAAGAAGTACCCCATCGGCTCCAAGGTCAAGGGCCGCGTCACCAAGCTGCTCGCTTACGGTGCCTTTGTGGAGCTGGAGAAGGGTGTGGAGGGCTTGGTGCACGTCTCCGAGCTTTCCTGGACCAAGCGCATCACGCGTCCCAGCGACGTGCTGTCCTTGGATCAGGAGATCGAGGCCGTTGTGCTCAACATCTCCGTGGAGGAGCAGAAGATTTCCTTGGGTGTGCGTCAGCTCGACGAGAACCCCTGGGATGCTATCGAGAACCGCTTCCCCGTCGGCACCGTTATCTCCGGTGCTGTGCGTAACCTCACTCCCTACGGTGCCTTCGTGGCTCTGGAGGAGGGCATTGACGGCATGATCCACGTGTCCGACATGAGCTGGACGCGCAAGATCAACCACCCGTCCGAGGTGCTCAAGAAGGGTGATGTGGTGGAGGCTCGCGTGCTGAACATCGACAAGGAGAATCAGCGCGTTTCCCTCGGTATCAAGCAGCTGGAGCAGGATCCCTGGGAGAACATAGACAAGCTCTTCAAGGTGGGCGACCTTGTCACCGGTACGGTGGCCAAGATTGCTTCCTTCGGCGCCTTCGTCAACCTGGACGGCGACATCGACGGTCTCATCCACATCTCCCAGCTTTCCGAGGAGCACGTGGAGCGCGTCAAGGACGTCATCAAGGTGGGTCAGGAGATCAAGGCTCGCGTCATCAAGGTGGACAAGGTGGAGCGCCGCATCGGTCTTTCCATCAAGGCTGTCAACTACGATCCGGAGCAGCTGCGCCGCGAGACGGCCGCCTTCGAGACCGTGCGCACCGGCGACATGGTGGGCTTGGAGCAGGCCTTCAACCTCGCTGCCCTGCAGGCCGAGGAGTGGAGCCCGTCCGACAAGTAATTCTTATTTCCGGCTAGATCGTTCACCCACCCGGTTCGCGCCGGGTGGGTTTTGTGTTGCCCGGTCGGAGGAACTGTGCTACAATAGGGCGCATGCTTCCGTGGTTTCAGGATCAATTTCCGCTTTTTCTTGCCCCTATGGCCGGGGTAACCGACCCGATTTTCCGCACACTGTGTAAGGAAGAGGGGGCCGATGTGATGATAACGGAGTTTGTCTCCGCCGAGGGTGTGTTGCAGGCGTGGCACCGCACGCAGCGTTATGTGCAGCTCGAGGAGCAGCACCGGCCGGTGGGTGTGCAGGTATTCGGCGGAGTGGCGGAGCATATGGCAGAGGCAGCGGCCATCATAGCCGAGGCGGTGCGCCCGGACTTTATTGACATCAACGCCGGCTGTCCCGTGCCGAAGGTTGTCGGTAAGAATGGTGGCTCTTCCCTGTTGAAGGATCTGCCTCTGCTTCAGAAGATAGCGGAGGCCACTGTAAAGAGGCTGGAGGGGGTGTGCCCCGTGACGGCTAAAATACGCATCGGGTGGGATGCCGAGCACATCAATGCCCCGGAGTGTGTACTGCGCCTGCAGGATGCCGGTGTGGCTGCGGTCACCATCCACGGGCGCACACGTTCGCAGCAATACAGCGGGCGGGCAGACTGGGAGATGATTGATCGCTGCGCCCGCGCTGTGAGCATTCCGGTGGTCGGGAACGGTGATATTACCTGTGCGGCGGATGTGAAGCGCGCGCGGGAGAACACAGCGGTTTCCGGGGTGATGATAGGCCGTGCCGCGATGGGCGCGCCTTGGATCTTCCGGCAGGCTAAGGAGTTTCTGCGCAGCGGCACGGTGCCGGCCTCACCCTCGGCGGGCGAGCGAGTGCAATTTATCCTGCGGCATGCACGCATGGCTATTGATAGCAGGCATTACGGCGCAGAAGATGTCACCATGCGCGCCATGCGATCTCGCCTGCTCGCCTACGCGAAAGCCATACCGGGAAGCAAACCTTTGCGTCCACAGTTAGCAAGCGTCAACAGCTATGCCGAGCTGGAATCACTCCTTCTTCCCCTCGGCTGAGCTTATCGGAGTTCCGTCTGCATTCCATCCCCGGACGCGCAGGTACTCGACCAGCTCGGCCTCAGTCCAGTAAAGATGCTCCTTCAGCAACTGCCCGAGGAGCAGAGAATTCTCACGCGCAGCCGCGGGGCTTAGATGCAGGGAGGTATCCGCAAACTTTTCCGGGTACGGCCAAGCCCCCAAGCGGTCATCCTTTAACACCCGATACCCGGCGCGGACAATATCCAACAAATCCCGGGCAACGATACAACGCATACTATCGTGATTCAAGCCAACGGGGAACATCAGGATGAAGTCCGCCCCGCGCCGCCCGCACTCCTCCTTCAGCAATTTCAAGAAGCTCAGGCTCTCCGGAGTCACGCGAGAGCTCAGGCTTTCATAGCAGAAGGGACGCAACTCCTTCACCTGCTGCATCTCATCCCACAGCACCTCCATCCAACCGGATGGGTGGATGATCGTATTTTTATCATACTTGAAGATCAACCCGGGGCGGAAAAGCTTCTTGCCGGCATGGGCGCACATTGATGCCATTTCCGGGCGAATGAGTTGCATTAGGTTGTCCGCCGTCAGGGGGGCAAAACCTTCATCAAAAATCCCGAAGCCGCAGAAACGGAAGGCCGACACCACACCTCCGGAAGTCCAAGTACCGACATACCCGGGCATGAGGCTGAACACCATCGTATCGCCGGAGCGCAAGTGCTCCAGCGCTATGCGAGCGTTGGCCCCGTTTCCGTTGCCTGCTGCCACAGCCATGTTAATGCAACGGAGCCCCTGCTCCTTCAGCATTACCTCCGGGTCAATACCGGCGCGAATCTCGGAACCACCGCCGAAAAGATAGCAGCCGTCAGGGCTCTTCCGAAGGACATCGGCCCACTCCTCCGCAGCATCAGCACAGCGCCAAAAATAAACAAGACCGGGGTCGACTTTGTATATATAGTACAGCGAAAAGGACAAGGCGCATGCAAGAGCACTGATGATAATGAGAAGCAGTCGTCGCATGGCGTCAGAAGGCAAAATAAATAAATTCGTTATGCACGCCGTAGTTGGTCATATAGATCATAAAAACCATCACAAAGCAACCGACATCCGATACGAAAAGGCGGTAGGGATCCTGCATGAGGCGCAAAGAGAGGAACTCCACCAACAGAACAACAAATGACAGGATTAGGAAGAAAAACGAGACACCGGATTGATAGGCACGATACTTCCAGAGGCAGCCCCAGAGAAAGCCCTCCCAATTGTAGGACGCCGGATTAAAGAGACACAGCAGATTATTCCACAGCAAATCACATGAAGTGATGTAGAAGAACATCCATACAAACACCATGTAGGAGAACATCAGAGCCCATCCCATGGGAGCCCACATGCGGAGTCCCTGCTTCATCCAAACCCGGTGCACCACCATGGCAACACCGGCCAGAGTTCCCCAAAGAATGAAGTTCCAGTTCGCACCGTGCCAAAGTCCGGATATGGCAAATACTAAAATAATGTTGAGAGCCCAACGCTTGGTGCGACTCCCGCCGAGGGGGAAGTATATATAGTCCGTAAACCACCCCGTCAGGGAGGTGTGCCAGCGTCGCCAAAAATCACGGATATTCCCGGCCGTATAGGGGGCCAAGAAGTTCATGCGCAGCGTAATACCCATGCAACGGGCTATGCCGTATGCCGTCAACCCGTAACCGGCAAAATCGAAGTAAATTCGGAAGGCAAACATGACGTTATTCATCCATATCTGCCAGGCAGAACCCAAGCTGTAATTCTGCCAGAACGCATAGGCAAGAGAATCCGCCAGAACCATCTTAAAGAAGAGCCCCAGAATCATGTAACGAACACCTGTATTCAGGTTACCCTCCTCAAAGCGCAATTCCATCGCGCGAACCTGTGGCAGTAGTTCGGCGCGTCGCTCAATCGGTCCGCATACAATCTGCGGGAAATACGCGGAAAAGTTCATATAATCCAGCCAGCCGGGCATACGTTCGTTGCGGCAGAGCGTATCCACACTGAAACCGATGAGTTGAAATGTATAAAAGGAAATGCCGACGGGTATCACCAAGTCGCGGAATGTATCCCAATCCCGACCGGGCATCAGGTTACTGCCGAGGAAATACCCGTACTTATAATAAAGCAAGGGCAACAGGAGCAGCGGAATCAAACAGCAGAGCCAAAGCCTGCGACCGGACTTTCCGAAGCATACACCGACGCGGCAGCCGAGGTAGCATAGTTGGCTCACCCCGGCAAACACCAGAACCGTCTCCGGACTGACCATGCACAGCAGAGAGATACTCAACACCAGCATCAACCACCGGTGGAAACACCGCTTCGACTCGGGTCGCCGGGAGAGCACAGCATCCCCGATGGCCAGCACCATCAGTGCGGGCAGCAATGCTATCCAGAAGGCAATGTTCGTAAAATCCATCCGTACGGTTATGTAAAAGGCCTAACTTGCGCGTCGGGATTATAGCGAAACGCATATGAATTGTCAAGCACAAGATAAAACAGAGCACGCAAAACAGGTGTAAAGAAACATGCCCCCCGGGAGGCACGTGCAGGGATGGCAAACTTTAGGCTTGCGCATCTCCGTTTCATGCTTATAATGGCGCGCATGAACGTGTTTGCAAAGGTGGTAGGCATTTTCGCCTTGGCTGTGTTGTCCTCCTGTGTGCAGGGGCAAGGTAATTATCCGCCCTATAACAAGCGGAACAACGTGGCTACCGTGCACCGCAGAGCCCCCATTCCCGGGGCAGCGACCCGCACGTCTCCTGCCGCCGGGGGGATGGCCCCTGCCCGTCCGGCCGCCCCTGCTTCCCGCCCGGCCCCTACCCCTGCTTGCAGCGCCGTGTATGTCATGGATGCGCTGACGGGGCGCCAACTTTACGCATACAATGCCAACGTGCGGCGTCAGGTAGCCAGTACGCAGAAAATCATCACAGCGCTCTGTGTTTGTGACAGCGGCAATCTGGACAAAATGGTAACGGTTCAGGCAGCGGAGTGTAAGGAACCACCGATCAAACTCGGCATGCGTCCCGGCCAGCAGTACCGCAAGCGCGACCTGCTCAAAGCCATGCTCACCAGCAGTTTTAACGATGTGGCAGCCTGCTTGGCTCGCGACACGGCGGGTAGTATTCCGGCCTTTGCCGCACGGATGAACGCACGCGCCAAACGCATGGGAATGACCGACAGCCATTTTGTCAACGCTAACGGCCTGCCGGCAGATCAGTACTCCACGGCTCGGGATATGGCACGGGCTGCGTTCTACGCTTATCGCAATCCCACCATACGCAGTTACATCAACATACCGGAATATACCATGACCAAGGCGGACGGTACCGTGCGCACCGTGCGTTCCACCAACAAGCTTTTGCGGCTCTACCCTTGGGTGCAGGGTATGAAGACCGGCTACACCAACAAGGCCGGCAAATGCCTCATCTCCTGCGGGTCGGCTAACGGTCGCGCGGTCATTGTCGTCATCCTCGGCAGCACCAGCAGTAAAATCTGGGGTGAGTCCCTTAAGTACCTCAAATGGGGGCTGAACATCTCTTAATGTCCCCACGGATTACTTTTTTGCTTTCCATCCCGCGAAAAGTGGTGTAGGATAGAGTACGCACCGATGGCAGAGACCGTAAACAGACGCAGAAAAGGCAAGCGCAGCCTCGCGGACAGCAAGGCCCCGTGGGGGTCTCTGTTTCGCAAGGGTGAGCAGCAGGCCCCCGTCGTGCCTGTGCTCCCCCGCTACACTTACTTTTTCGGCAGAGATGACACGGAGGCGGAGGACGAGGAGGAAATGACCGAAGGGAGTCTTCTGCACCGAATTTGGATGCGTGTCAATGTTCTCTCCATCACGGCCGCACTGATTTTCGTTTCGTTTATCACCTATCTTCTCTTGCTTTGCTGCCGCATGTGGATACCCTGCGATTTGTCGAACATTCCGGGGTATTCGGACAACGGAAGCAGCCGTGACCTGGTTGCTGCGCTTCAGGCGGCCCACGGTGCGGAGATTTCCTTTACGGAGGCGGAAATCAACCGCTACCTGCGCGATACGTGTCTGCCGCGACAAACAGGCATTCTTTCCATCTTTGCGGATACTCATGGCATTGCACTGCGGATTCATAATGGCTACGCAGAGTTGATTGTTGATCGTACGGTAGGTGCTAACCTTCACCAAACTACTTCCATCTATTTCACGTTCTCGCTCGAGACCTCCGGGGGGCGTTCCGAGGTAAAGGTCAGTTATGAGGGCGGCCCGAAAATATGGGGAAGCATCCCCTGCGGCGGGCGCATAGGTAACGTGCGTATGCCGAAGCGATTCATGCAAACCATGCAGCCCGCTCTCGATACACTCCTCAACTGCTACCGCAGTGTCACTGCTACCATACAGGAGCACACCTATCTTCCCCGCTTCGTTAAAGGCACTGCCGGACAGGAAAGCCGTGTATTTCTAGTCCCGTCCTCCGATTCTCTGCAACAAAATACAAACCCATGACAAAGAAAATAATCATCGCTGCCGCACTTGCTGTCGGTTCGCTTTCGCTCAGCTCCTGCGTCTGGCAGATTGTCACCTCCACGATGGTGCGCCCGGAGTACCCCGGCACCCGTCCCCCGCATGTCATCGCCGATGTCGGCGGTAAGCCCGCCTCCAACAAATGGGTCTCGGTGAATCCGGATGACCTGCCGCCGCCCAGTAGCTTCAGTCCGCACAAGATTGACACGGCACCGGACGGCACGTTGTACGGTGAGGCAAGCCGCTACAGCGACATCGTGCTCTCCCCCCATGCACCGTACTACCTGTTGGATTGCCGAGGCTGCCGCCCCGGTGATCGTGTGTGGGATCCGTATACACGCAAGCCGTTCACCATGCCGCGCGCATACACATTCAACTGACATGGGAGACGCAGCAGAAGCACCTCGTCCAACGTGCTCACAGCGTATAGGCCTGTGGGCGTACCGTGCCATGTGCGGTGTATTGCGCCTGTGCCCTGTGCCACTGGTAGCAGGCATGGGACGGGCCGTCGGCTATGGGGTGTGGCTTGCTGCCGGAAGCAGGCGGCGCATTGTGGAGCGCAATCTGCGCATCTGTGTGGACCCCACACTGCGTCGCAATAAGTTATCATCTATGGTGCGCCGCAATATCGTGCGCACCTGCATGAATCTGGCCTGTTCTCTCAAGACGGGTGTTCTCACCCACCGCGAGATGTTACGGTGCATCGAGATACAGGGTGCGGACTACTTCCGCGAACACGGGATGAACGGGCACACGGTTATCTCCTGCATCCCCCATGCGGGAAACTGGGAGATGCTGGCTCGCATCCGACCGCTCTTCCCGGAGGTAGAGCACTTCGGCTCTATGTACCGCCGCATGAGTAACCCGCTGTTGGAGGATCTCGTTTACCGTTCTCGCACGAATTACGGTTGTGAGATGTTCAGCAAGGAGGAGGGGCTGCGTCCCGTCCTCAAGCTGGCGCGCTCCGGCGGGCTACTCGGCGTGCTCAGTGATCAGTTTACGGGTGAGGGGCTTTGGCTACCCTATTTCGGCAAGGTAACGGGTGTCACCTCGCTCCCGGCCTTGCTCTACAAGCGTTGCAAGGGAAAAGGCACGCTCGTCGCCGTTTATTGCCGCAACAACGGCACGGGTAAATGGGATGTGGTGCTTGATCATACCATCTCCGTACCGGAGGGTAAGACAGACTCGATTCCGGACATTACCATGGCTGTTAATCACGCCTTGGAGGATGTTCAACTCGAGAATATTTTGGACGGGCTCTGGATGCACCACCGCTGGAAATATCGTGACAAGTTCGGCATAGATGAGCAGGATGGGTGTGAGGAGGTGCGCGTGGCGAATACGCGACTCCCCTTCCGCGTGCTTGTTGCGGTTCCGGAGTCCTTCGAGGAGGCGCTCTATCTCTTGCCGGCTCTTTCGGTTATCAAGAAATCCCGTCGCGATACGCAGTTACTCATCGTTTGTCCGACAGCGCAGGAAGCTTTCTGGAAGCGGCAGGCAGGTTTTGTTACCCACGTTTTGACAACAGACGGCACAATTCCCCTGCGTACACAGTTGGAGTCCGACAAGATTTATAATGACGGCCCCTTGGACTACCTCTTCATGTTCAGCGACAATGCGCGCACCCTGCGCACCCTGCGCACCCAAGGGCCTTTCTATATTTGCGGCTTCGATTCCAATCCTCTGGCGGGTAGGTTCAACCGCCGTTATGTTTCCGTACACACCGGCCCGCCGCGTCCGCGCCACATGGATTACCTGACACCGCTTGATAAGATCCATGGTCTGGACATCGATGCAGCAGAGGAAACACCGATTCTGCTCGCGGGGAATGATGCGGACGCTTCGGTCTACCTGGCGCCTTACTCCTCTTTGGGCTCGGCTGATGCTTGGCCCACGGAGAACTGGCTGGACCTATCAGCGCGTTTAGCCGATAAAAAGCCTATTCTCCTTCTGCTCCGAGAAGACGAGGCAAGGGCATCGGCAGACTTCGGTTCGGAAATGCCTCGCATCGTCTTGGATGATCCGGCAGCTCTGGCAGAGCACATCGGCTGCGGAAGCACGGTCTTCGCAGTCGACGGGATCTTAGCGCAATCGGCGGCCCTGTACGGTGCCCGAACGACTGTGTTCATGGCGTCCCGTTTGCCCACGCGCTATGCTCCCTTTGCGCCGCACGTACGGGCAATTTCTAACCACACACCCTGCCATCCTTGCCATTCGACAGCATGTGATGCACCGAAACCGTGCCTCGCAGCCGTGACAGTGGATGAGGTTTTGGAGTCGCAATAATCCCCTCTCCGGACCGCAGACAGGCATGCAGTAATCAGCACGTTCGTCGGCTCACAGTCGGGATTCTGCACCGAGTTTCTTCAAGAGACGCACGGTTTCGCTGTGTCCGCGCTCAGCGGCATATTGTATTGCCGTATTCCCGTGACTGTCGCGAGCATTGATATCAGCCCCGTTCTCAATCAACAGACGCACTTGAGCGGTGTGTCCTTTCCACGCTGCCCACATCAATGCATGCCATCCGCCGCGGGTCGTCGCATTTACATCGGCCCCGGCCTTCAGAAGCATTTCCGCAACGCGGAGGTGGCCGCAAAAAGCAGCCCGCATCAGGGCCGTGTAATCGTCTTTGTCCCCGGAATTCACCGTTGCACCGCGCTCAAGAAGTTCACGAACAACCTCCTCGCGCCCCTTCCCTGCCGCCCACATCAAAACGGTATATCGGTCTTTATCATACGCATTAACATCCGCACCGTGCTCCAGCAAAGCATGCACCACAAGGCTGTACCCTCCACCTGCGGCCCGCATCAGGGCTGTCTCGCCCGCGCGATCGCGAGCATCCACCTGTGCACCGTGACGTAACAACAGACGAACCACAGCCCCATATCCGTCGGCTGCCGCGCGCATCAGTGCCGTCTCACCCGCTGCGCCCCGTGCATCCACCGGCACCCCCATCCGAAGCAGCTCCGCACACACCCCAACCTTCCCCATTCCTGCCGCCTCCGTCAACGCAACATACCCCTTCGGCGCAGCCCCACTTGACTGCTTAGCCAACATCTCCACCGCCTCCGCTCTATCGTCAGTCGTCACTCTCACCTGCTCCCTGCAGCCCCCGAGCACAAGCGCTCCTAACATCACACAAATCGCTGAAATCCTGTTCATTTTCGCCTATCCCCATACTACTACATCCCGCCGCCTCTGTCAATACGATTTTTAGGCGCCCATAAGAACGAAATTTACTCCGTCCCCTCCGGAACGAAGACTTTAGACTTGCATACACAAGAAAAAAACTGTAGACTTCGTTTACAATAGCAGACTTTTCAATTCAATATGTCACATATGCGTTTTATGCACGCGAAAGCGTTAATCTCAGCTACCCTGTTCTACCTACTTCTCCCATGCCTGCTTTTCTCTCTGGAAGTTCTAACTGTACCGGTAGCATGCGTCACCATATTCGGATTAATATGTTCTTTTATCCTCTGCCTACACTCTCTGTATCAGTCAGGAAAATACATATATTTCTTTTCTCGGCGAGATCTCTTCTCTTATATCCTCACATTATTATGTATTGTTCTTCTGATGGAATGTATTGGATTCAACCTCCACGTACGACAGCACGGAGATTTTATTGTGAGAAATCCCATTTATTACATGCTCGTCAACAATGAGCTCCCGTTATACAGCGCACGTGGGGAATACTTCGTTTACTATCACGCATTCTGGCTCCCTCCGGCTTATTTTTCCAGACTATTTCCGACACTTAATCCAGATTTACTATTATACATCTGGACCTTTCTGGGGGTATTTCTGGCCGTCTCTGTGCTGTTTCTGCGTCTGAAAAACAAAATCCTGTTATTCTTCATTCTTGTTCTTATATCAGGGATGCCCCTATCAAGATATGTTGATATATTTCTTCCACGTCTTCCCGAGACAATAAGCAATATTATCAGGTTTACATTTGATAGTTTTTATTCATCAAGCCTTTTCTATACATCCATGTGGACCCAAATTACAGGAACATTTAATCACGCGATACCACTTCTGGTATTACTGCCACTAATTCTGCTGAAGCACCTACCATTTCATCTTGTGCTCTTCTCTTCAATTCTCATCGTTCCATGCTCGCCTCTCGGCTCCGTTATAATGGCACCATTAGTTCTCATGCTGTATCTTCATAAAAGAAAAAACAGTACGGAATGCCGCATGCGTGAATCTGCCGCAATAGTATCACTCTGTTCTCCTCTCTCGATATGCAGTATCATGTACTTTTCACTTGCGGGCGGAGCCAGAGTTACGTTATTCTGGTACATGCTTCCTACCGGGACAAACGCTTTCGACCAATTATCCCTATTTATTGTCGGACTACTGTCTCAATGGTTATACATATGGTTCATATGTTTTATCTTCAACAGCGGTAACCGGAGACTCAACAAGCGTCTATGCATTCTGATCACAATCATTCTCCTTATCAGCTCCCTCATTTGGATAGGAAGAAACGATTGCAATGAGTTGATGTTCAAATCCGGAGTTGTACTCTTTTCCCTTCTGGCATTCTACATATTCACGAACAGGTCAACACATCACATTTCGACATTTAATAAAATATCCCGCATCATAATTCTAATCACTTTTCCCATTTGGATTATAATTGATTTCAAATTCAGAATCGTACCATCATATACCTGGAACAAGGATCAAATGGCGACCAACAAGAGAACAGAATGGGGAAGCACGCTTGACCACCCAGAGCACCTATGGTATGGGTCGTTCTGGGCAGGCAGAACTCCCAATTCTTTCATCTTTGAAGTAAAGAAAGGCACAAAGGTATATATTTCGAACTCAGATAAGATCAATGATTAGTCTGATAATAAAATCTATGTGCAGCCCTCGACGATTTTGCCCTGCTTCGGATGAGAACCCGACGAGAACGAGTTTCTCACACGGCTTATGACAGCCGCGAGCACACCTATCTCGCGGAAGAGGATCAACATCATTGCAACGATGCGCATATAAGTATCCTGGCAACATACCCACACATCGGTCCGATACTGCGAGTTCATCCTCTCAACACACGCCAAGTTCACGAAAAAAGAGTTGACAAATTTGCCCCTGACATGAGATAATCATCTCCGCTCACGAGCCCGGAATTCAACCCGGAGGGACGTGGCAGAGAAGGAGACACACCTTAAAAACAGGGTACTGCACAAAGATGAAAATCATAAGCTGGAATGCACAGGGAAGGTTCCGCGAGAAATTTCCGGAGGTTAGAAAGCTTGCCGGAGATATCTACGTCATTCAGGAATGTGAGAATCCCCTGCATTGTCGCAACAAGGTATATCGTGAATTCGCCGGCGGGGGGCTGTGGTGGGGCGATAATCCAAACAAGGGTCTGGGCATCTTTGTCACGCCTCACATCCACATCACAGACAACAAGTGGGAACCAATATGTCTGAGACAATTTGCATGCGTTCGCGTGAATGATGACTTCGATTTATTAGCAGTATGGGCGAAAATCCGTTACATCGAAGAGTATTACATATACCACCATCTGCACGCAGAGAAATATCACTCCCGAATGATAGTGATGGGAGATTTCAACAGCAACCAACAATGGGATCGCAAGTCCGGGAGAGGACAACGGAATCATAGCTCCGTCGTTCAAATGCTGGCGGATGTCGGATTGTGCTCCGCATATCATCATCAACAGCACGAAGAACAAGGACAAGAAAGCACCCCTACTTTCTTTCTCCACCGTCATCCCGATAAACCATATCACATCGATTACGCTTTTGTTTCACCGGAACGCATACGAGATTGCTACATCGAAACATCTGAGAAATGGCTTACCCTATCAGATCACCGTCCCCTTGTATTAGAAATTGAGCCTTGAACGTAACATACCCGGAAAAGGGTTACCCTTTTTCCCAACCTGCTACATAAAGCATAAACCTTTTCTCATATATGACTGGAGGATGAAAACTATGGATGTCGCAACAGATGATGACAGAGCTATTTCAGACCACGAAGCAAAACATTAGCGTAGGATACCGTGTCAACAGCATGCGCAATACCCAATTCCGCATCCGGGCCACCCAACAACTCAGTGAACTCATGCGTAAAGGATTCGTATTGGATTGAGAACGGCTGAAGAATCCACAGATTAAGGGCACAACTGTTTTGCCGGACAATTTCGATGAGCTACCGGATCAGACACGCGATATATTTGCGCTTTCTGCCGATTACACCCCGAATAAAAAAGTGACCGATGCTCGAGAACAAGCACAGAAACAGTATCGACTTTTCTGTGAACGTCGACGAGACACCGCAGTTTCTGCCTTAGTATCCTCGAAACTCGGTAACATTCGCAAGTAAATAACCTTGCTCCTACACCATACCTATTCAGGTTAGGAGAATTCTTGAATATGCAACCCTACCGGGGAGGACAAATGAAGGGAAACCGGGCTACTACCCTTGCAGGTCGCTGAGGAGGTCGTTGCGATCGGGGGGGAGGTGGCGGAAGTGGCGGAGGAGGGAGGCGTATGGGGAGGTGCCGGGGGCGTAGAGGCCGTGGAGCTGGGCCATGCGCTTCTCGAAGCGGAGGAGGATGGCGGCGTTTGGGGCGGGGGCGGTAGCGACATAGTCCAGAGCGGCGGTAAGGAGGGTATGCCAAGCGGGGTCGGGAGCACCGGGTTCCACCGTGCAGAGGAGGAGGCGAGCCATGTACCCGGCCAGGCGAAGGCGCTGCAAGTCGCGGCGCAGGGGGAGTCGGGGACTGATCAGGGAGACGCTGTCGAGGGTACTCAGCCCCTCCTCGGAGGGGGCGGGGTTGAACACAAGCTCACACTCATGAAACAAGTCGACGCGCCCGCCCCAGCGGCTGCCCGGCTTACGGGCACCGCGGGCAGCGGTGTGAAGCAGGCCGTGTTGCTGCGTGCACCAAACAACGATAAGGCCGTGCTCCCCCAAAGGATAGTGCTTCAGCACCGTGCCCACATCCTTCTCCATACGGTAACACCCTAATGCTTGAGCCTCGGGTTAGCCCCGGACAGGGCATCGACCAATCCCGGCTGGGAGAGAGCGCGCTCGTAAGAAATATATGCGTTATTATTACTGAACACCTGACGAACCACGGAAAGGTCGCGACGTGCACTGCGCAAATCGCCGTCGAACAACGCTATAGCCACTCGGCTGTAATAGAAAAGCGGCGTATCATCCATCGCAGACAAATGAGACACGCGGGCAATCGCCTCCTTACGCTGACCGAGCAGAAGGTGACAAAGCACCTGGCGATAGGTCAGCACATTGATCACCTCCCCATCGTATTTACCGGGTAGCGTACTGATTAACTTATCTATCGCTTTAATGCAACGCTCATACTCCCCACGCCCCATGTAAACACGCGCTCGGTTCACAGCATTCACAGGGTCACCGGGGGCAGCCTTCTCCACCTTCTCCACATACTCCTCCGCCTCATCGAATTGCTGCTGCTCGATCAGGCAGCCGGCCATGAGTGCCCAAACGTTGGGATTCTTGTTAAAAATCATCTCACAACCCTGCAGCGTAGTGAAACAGATCACCCAACGCCCGGCGCGGAAAGCCTCCTTGGCCGAAGCAAACTCTGACAGATAACGAGCACGCTCCTCCTTGGGAAGGTTAGATAAATCCACCAACCAAGCAGGCGCCACTTCTTCCTGCTGCTTCTTGGGCCCCGCGGTCGAGGGTGCCGCAGACGACACACCCACCATCAGCAGAGCCGAGAACAATACTGAAAACAGAACCGGTTTCATAACTTTGTCGAGGAAAGAGCCAGACGAACAGCCGCACAAACAGCAGGGGGAGTAAGCCGATGCTTCTCACGCAACTTATCCAGCGAACCGTGCTCGATAAACTCATCCGGCCAGCCGAGAATCATCACGGGAGTAGACACCCCACGCTCCGTCAACGCCTCCAAGACGGATGAACCGAAACCCGCCGTCACCACATGATCCTCCAAGGTAACAATGAGGCGACAGCCCACAGCCTGCTGCATCAGCATATCGACATCCAACGGTTTAATAAAACGCGCATTGATGTGAGCGCAACTGATGCCCTCATCCTCCAGCATACTGCGCACCTTTGCCGCCACGGAATTCATGTTACCGAGTGCAACCAAAGCCACATCTCTGCCGGAATGCAACAGCTCCGCCTTACCGATGGGCAGGGGCTCCGCCGGATTCGGCAGAGGTGTCCCCTCCCCGCAACCACGGGGGTAACGGATCGCACTGGGGCGATCATCAATGGAGTTCATCGTCACCAGCATGCGGCAGAGCTCGGCCTCATCCTTCGGCTGCATCATCACCAAATTCGGAATACAGCGCAGCATCGCGATATCAAACAGCCCGTGATGCGTCGGCCCGTCATCCGGAGAGAGCCCCGCACGATCCATGCAGAAACGCACCGGCAAATTCTGAAGCGCGGCATCATGCTGAATCATATCCACGCAACGCTGCATGAAAGTAGAATATACAGCCAAGTAGGGCTTTAATCCCTGCGTAGCCTGACCACAGGCAAAGATAGCAGCGAATTCCTCTGCTATACCCACATCGTAAAAGCGCTTGGGGAAATGCTCCCGGAAGAGGTCCAACTTCGTACCGCCCGGCATGGCCGCCGTAATTGCCGTGATGCGAGGATCCTCGGCCGCCATGGTCGTCAGCATACGCCCGAACGCCTCCGAATAGGTGATACCCACCGAAGGCCCCGTCGCGCCGTCCGCGATGTTATACGCACCGACACCGTGAAACTTGGGAGGATTGGAAGAAGCCGGCTCGTACCCCCTACCCTTCTCGGTAATCACATGAATGATACAAGGCCCCTGACGACGCGAGACGATGCGGAAGAGCTTCTCCAGGCGCACCATATCATGCCCGTCCACCGGCCCGTAATAGGTAAGCCCCAGCTCCTGGAAGAAACTGAGCGGCGTGATGCAGGCAGAGGCAGCATGCGCCAAGCGAGCCACCTGCTCCTGAGCACGTTTACCGGCCAACACCTCCATAATTTTCTTAGCACTGGCCCGCAACCACTCGAAAGCCTCCGTCTGCTGCAAATGCGCAAAATAGCGCGGCAAGGCCCCCACATTGCGGTCGATACTCCATTCATTGTCATTGAGAATGAGGATGAACTTCTTTGTCGTCGTTGCAATGTTATTCAACCCCTCCAGAGTCGTACCGCAGGTAAAGGCACCGTCCCCCACCACGGAAACAATGTTATAATCCTCCCCGTTCAGATCGCGGGCAGCGGCAATCCCCAAGCCGGCAGGCAAAGCCGTACCGGCGTGCCCGGCACCGTACACATCATGCTGCGACTCCGAACGCTTGGCAAACCCGCTGATACCCCCGAACTGACGAATCGTCCCGAAACGCGGCGCACGCCCCGTCAACAGCTTGTGCACATAGCACTGGTGAGATACATCGAAGAGGATCTTGTCCCGCGGCGTCGAAAATACCCGGTGCAAGGCAATCGTGAGCTCAACCACCCCCAAATTGGGAGCAAGATGCCCACCGGTGCGCGCTAAAGTCTCCACCAGTACACGCCGGATCTCCGCCGCAAGCAGGGGCAACTGCTCCGGCGCCAGCCGCTGCACGTCCTCCGACCCATGAATGCCGGCAAGCAGCGATGTTTGTTCAGAGGAGGGAGAATTCATCGTAACCGGATTGTTTTCTTGCGGAGCGGGCAGGTGCGGGCACAGCCCCCGGTGCCTCCGGCTCCTCCTGCGGAACCTCCAGGGTCTTGATTTTCAGCTCTGCACGGGCCAGCAACTGACGACTTCGGCGGATGAGCCCCAGCCCCTCCTCCACCAAAGCAATCATCTCCTCCAACCCCGTCTCCGGGTTATTGATGGCCTGTACAATTTCCTCCAAACGGTGGGTTGACTGCTCAAAACTGAGACTATCGTCCGCTTTTGCCTTTGATTTCATATCTGTAAAACGCTCAATACGCCATATATTATTTACCACCGACATGCACACACTCCGCGGGGCGGCGTGTCAGCTCGAACGAGCCCTCGAAGCGCACCGGGGCAGCACTCATATCCTTGGTATCCTTTGTAATACCTACGTAGCGCCCGCCGAAGGGCGAGGTATAAACCAAATGGAACTCACCGAGCACCTCGCGACTGCCATCCTCGGCACAGCGGCTCAGGATCAGCTCTGCGGTGGCCTTACCCGTCTTCTCATAGCTCACGGCGCAGGGCATGCCACCGCGCTCCGCCACATCCTTCGGAAGATTCGAATAACCGTTCAGCGTGCGCGCCATCTTCACCTGCAGCACATGGTCATTCTCCGGGCTGCGCTCCGGGTTCTCAGCCACCGCCACAATGCACTCCGGGTAGGTTCCGCTCTTGTCCGGTACCTTCAGTTTAATCGTGCGCCCCGCCAAATCAATCAGAGAGGTGCATGTGGTGTAGTACATGATATCCGCGCCCATCAGGTAATTACGTCCGTCAAATCGCCCGGTAGAGGAAGCCAGAGAAGCAATGTTGTCATCCCCTGCCCCATCCACAAGCGACTTATTGAACAGATCCGCGAACAGCAGATTGTGATTGGGGGCATACTGCAGCAACTTACCCTCCGAAACCAAAGGCATGAAATCACCGTACTGGCTGCTGATGCCACGCAAACCACCGGGCAGCATGCTGTGCGATGTGGGTGTAATGAGCACCCCCTGGGTCTCCAGCCCACCGCGCTTCAACGCGGGCTCCAGATCGTCCCTCCACTCACGCAGCAACTTGGGTAACCACACGGCGGGGCGATCGGCATACCACGCAACGGTCCATGGCTGGTCGGTCAGAACGGCACGATCGGCATATGTTATCTTCTCCAACGCGAGATTAAGCGCCGGCGGGTAATACGGCGGATACATGGGAGCGCCGTTGATGTTCGCCTTGTGCAGGTTATTCGGCAGCTTGAAGAGATACATACCGGAGGAAATCAGCACAACGAAGAAAATCGCCAAGCCTCGAATGGCGCGGTAGCTCTCCCCCAAATCCATACGGCCCAGGAAATTGAACATCAGCGCCAAACCGAAAGCAGTAAACAGCGGGGTAAACAACACCATCAGCTGCGACCCGCTGATAGCCGAGGTCGCACCGAACAGCGCCATGCCGACGCAAGAGGTGAGCCACGCGGCAAACGCAGCCCACTTAATACCCTGCGTACTCTTGCTGCGGTAGCGGTTAAACATGGCCAGGAAGAAGAAGGGGGTTACAAAGATGGAACCCAAGGATACATACAGCGAATCCAACCCCACAAAGGAATAACCGAGCAAGCGCAGGAAAAACACAGCGTTGTTGAAGGGCGTGTTGCCCAAATCCGTTGTGCGCATGATGTCGGAGGCATCCTGCTGACCGAAGCAACCGTACAAGGCCGTGAAAAACTTCTGCGTAATACCGCCGGCGCTCGCCGTCAGGCTATTCAGGGGGAAGTAGAGGATAGCCACCAGCACCACCGCACCGAAAATAGCCATGCGCCCCAAGGGGCGAAAATAGAAACCGCAGAACACCAGCAGGCCGAAGGCCACCCAAAGTCCCATCCAGCCGGACAGGCACAACAGAGCCGTGCACACAAACGAGCCCGCAAGGTACAGCAAAACAGCACGGGAGCGACCGTTCACCTCCGCCGCAATGGCACTGTGCAGGCAGAGCATCGCCCCAAGGAAGCAGCACATCATCAGCGGTTGCGGCAAACCACTCACCGCGTAGGCAAGCAAGCGCTCACTCAATCCCATCAAAACCACGGTGGTACAAGCCACCACGTCATCAAACAGGCGCCGCGTGAGGATGTAGGACAGCACAAGAGACAGAATGAAAAACACCGTACTGACAGCAGAAACCACGCGATCCGCACCGTAAATCGGGCTTCCGTCCTCCTGCATGCGCACCTCCTCAAAGCGGTCATAGCCCGTCATCTTCAAGGCGGCGGCCAGCGCGTAGACGTTCAGAGGGGCATTGTTGCTATCCGTCATAGCACCCAAATTGAAGTCAGCCTTGCGTCCATGCCGCTTATCCGCCGTCACCACGTCAATGGGGCGCAAAAACTGGGAGGTGAACCCCCTTCCCTGTGCCACATTGCGGGCAATTTGAGCCTGGTCCATCGCCTCCGGTTGATCCAAGCCCCGGTAGGTAATAAAGAGGTTGAAAAGGCAAATGCCGCTGATGAGAATAGCCAGCATGATGCGAAGAGCCGGAACATTGAGGTTCAACGGCCTGCTTGTTCGCTTCGTGGGATCCTGTGCCATGTTATTGTTAAAGTAAAATCAGAGATATTGACGGAATACATCGGGCGCGTCCGCCATCTTGCGTTGCAGGGTGCGGCGGTTGATGCCCAGCAGTTGAGCTGCGAGCGTTCTGTTTCCCTTGGCATGCTGCAACGCGCCGAGAATGGCCCGGCGCTCGAGACATTGTAAATTGAATTCGGGTAAAAAATCAAGCCCTAATTGTGACTTGATGCCGCTTTCTTGCGAAATAGGGGGTGATTGCGGTGGTGCAGCGATTGATTCCGGCAGATCCTGCGGGGTGATAACGGAGCCGGTACTCATCACCACGGCGTGCTCAATAGCAGTGCGCAGCTGGCGAACATTGCCGGGCCAACTGAAGTTCTGCAACAGCTCCAGCGCAGGACGGCCCAGTGTTTTATCCTCCCGATGATTCTCCCTGCAAAACTCGCGCAAAAAAGCATTCGCCATCAGCACCACATCGCCGCGGCGCTCACGCAGGGGCGGCAGGTGAATGGAAATGACATTGAGGCGCTGGTAGAGGTCTTGGCGGAAAGTTCCTTCGCTCACCATGGATTCCAGGTCGCGATTGGTCGCGGCAATCACGCGCACGTTTACCTCGATGGGTGTATTGCTGCCCACGCGTTCGATGCTGCGCTCGGCGAGCACGCGCAGCAGCTTCACCTGGGTGGGGATGTCGATCTCGCCTATTTCATCCAGGAAGATGGTGCCACCGTTCGCCTCCTCAAAACGCCCGATGCGTCGCTGCATGGCCCCGGTAAAGGAGCCCCGTTCGTGCCCGAACAGCTCGCTTTCCATCAGCTGGGGAGAGAGGGCCGCGCAGTTCACAGCCACGAATTTACCGCTGCGGCCGGAGAGATTGTGCAGCGCACGCGCCACCAGCTCCTTGCCCGTGCCGGTCTCGCCCTCTATCAGCACCGTGGCTGTGGTGGGGGCCACGCGGCGGATGCGGTTGAAGATCGCCTGCATCTGCGGACTGTCCCCCAGCATGCGGTCCAGCCCTCCGGTGGGTTGCAGGCGGGTGGACAGGTCGCGGTTCTCGGCCTCCAGTCCCCGGGCATGGGCGGCTTGCTTCAGCAGCAGCTCCACCTCGTCCAGGTTCAGCGGCTTGGTCAGGAAGTAGAAGGCACCGTGTTTCTTAGCCTCCGCAGCCGTCCCGGGGCTGCCGTAGGCCGTCATCATGATGCAGGTGGGGGCCTGCGGCAGGGTGCGGGCATAGTCGATCAGGTCCATGCCGCTCTCCCCCCCCAGCCGCAGGTCCGTCAGCAGCAGGTCGACGGCGCGACTGTCCAGTACCCCGCGCGCGGTCTTGGCATTCGCGGCGGGGTATACCTCGTAGTCGTCCTCCAGCGCTGCACACAGGGCGTTCAGCGCCGGCTTTTCGTCGTCTACTATCAGGAGTACGGGTCTCACCATCGTTCTGTTTGCTGCTGTTTCCGCCGGGCTTACATCACCCAAAGGCCCTCGGTCTCGTCAAAACCGAACATGATGTTGAAGGCGTGTACCCCCTGCCCGCCTGCGCCTTTGATGACGTTGTCCTCGGCGCTCATCAGCACCACGCGATTCGTGCGGGCATCCACGGCCCAGCCGATGTCCACGAAGTTGGTGCGTGTCACGTTCTTGGTGTCGGCCGGCTTGCGGGGGCCCATCAGGCGCACGAAGGGCGCGGAGGCGTAGGCGGCCTCGAGGCAGGCCGTGATGTCCGCCTCGGTCGTGCCGGGCTTCAGCTTGGCCACGGTCGTGGTCAGGATTCCGGTGTTCACGGGCATCAGGTGCGGGGTGAAGGTGATGACCACCTTGCTGCCGGCGGCGGCGGAGAGCTCCTGCTCAATCTCGGACAAATGGCGGTGGCGGGGCACACTGTAGGCGCGCATGCTCTCGTTGCATTCGCAGAAGAGCAGGCTCACATCGGCCTTGCGACCGGCACCGGACACGCCGCTGCCGCTGTTTACCACAATGTCCTCCGGCTGCACCAGCCCCGCCTTCAGCAGCGGCACCAGCGGCAGGATGATGCTCGTGGGGTAGCAACCCGGGGACCCTACTATGCGCGCGCGCGCGATTTCATCACGGTGCCACTCCGGCATGCCGTAGGGGGCCTCCTTCATCAGCTCCGGGTCCGCATGCGGCTTGCCGTAGAACTCCTCGTACACGGCCGGGTCGTTCAGGCGGAAGTCGGCGGAGAGGTCGATCACGCGCACTCCGGCCTCCACCAAGCCGCGCCCGTACTCCACCGACACGCCGTGCGGCAGGGCTAGGAAGGCGGCCTCGGCCCCCGTCGCGGCAATCTCGGCCACATCAGAGTTCGTGAAGACCAGCTCCGCCCCGGGTACATTCCGGAACCGGGGGAACACGTCGCTGATCTTCTGCCCGGCGTACTGCCGCGATGTGGCGCACACCAATTCCACCCCGGAATGGCGCAAAAGGATGCGCATCAGCTCCTGCCCGGTGTACCCACTGGCCCCGACTACTGCAATTTTTACCTTTTTCATGGCAAAAAAGAGTGTATCATGAAAAAAATCGCTTGACAATGCAAAAATTCGGATGTATACTCTTCGCGTCGCCGGTCGCAAGGCCGAAGACGAACAGAAACGGGCAGTAGCGCAGTCTGGTAGCGCACTTGCATGGGGTGCAAGGGGTCGTGGGTTCGAATCCCGCTTGCCCGAGAAACAGAGAAGGCTCGACCGAAAGGTCGGGCCTTTTCTGTTGCCGAGCAAGCGTGGATTCGAGACCACGACCCCGCAGGGGTTGTGGGCATGGAAGCGCAGTGCGCTTCCATGCCCCCTCGCCGCCGAGACACCTCTCGGCGGGTACCCTTGCGACAAGCAAGGGCGAGGGGGGTGGCCCCAACGGGGGAATCCCGCTTGCCCGAGAAACAGAGAAGGCTCAGTCGCAAGACTGGGCCTTTTCTGTTGCCGAGCAAGCGAGGATTCGAGACCACGACCCCGTAGGGGTTGTGGGCATGGAAGCGCAGCGCTTCTATGCCCCCTCGCCGCCGAGACACTTCTCGGCGGGTACCCTTGCGACAGCAAGGGCGAGGGGGGCGGCCACAACGGGGAATCCCCCTTGCCCTATGGTTTCTCAATGCTGGGTCAAGCCTGAAAAGTGAAAACTCCACATTTTTATTAGCTTTTTTTCATTTCCCTGCTCCACCGTTCACGGTGCCCTTTTTGCCTCAAATATGCCGTAACTCCTTGAATATCAACAGCTTACTTACCCTCTGCATTGAGAATGCTGTATACTGACCTCAGCTTCCGAGGGAACGGGAGCATCTAACGAGTCTTAACACCATTCAAGCCATGACATACCGACCTTGTCTTCATCATTTCACACTCCTCCTCATGAGCGTTGCTGTCGGCCTAGCTTTCACAGGCTGCGGCAACAGCAGCAACGGCGGAAGCACAGGATCCACCTTCGAACAGGTTCCCCTAATCGGTGACGGTTACGATGTAATAGAGTGCGAAGGCCTTTTTAATGGCATTAGCTTCGAGTTCCGTCTCGACAAAAGTGGCAACGAGGTTTTCATTGCATTCTGGACCGAAGCGAACAAATATGATACCTTTAGCGGCTCTTGGAGCGCAGAACAATCACCTACATCTAACAACGTTTATCAAATAAAACTCTTCAACATCAAGGCGGATAGGGACTGCAAGTGCACGCTGGAATGTAACGCGCTCACTCTGACGATACCTGAGGAGCAATTGCAGGACTACCGCCAAGGCCAGGCGGTGACCGACTCCAATCTCCTCGAGGTCGACTTCGAACACACGCCGTCATCAGACACATCACGCCCATGCAATTTACCCAGCGGCACGACGAAAATCCAAGGCGTGGCTTATGCTGGAATCAAGCAGTCTAAATCCGGGCCAAGGTGAGGAACATCAATAATTTTCGTCGTGGCTGCTTGTCAAGGACGCTCCCTTGCAGACTGCTGCACGACAACAGGGGGCAGTGTTCAGAAACGGGTTGAATACCCCCTAACCATGTGCACCGGCATTAAGGTGCCGGACCATCCCTTCGGGCATGCCGTGATAAAGCGGCATGCCCTCTTTCTTCCCCGACTGGAGGGTTGAGTACTTTTCGGGCGGGGTGCGACCTCCGCCGATGAAACGTGAGGGCCGGGGTGAAGCGGCTCTTCTACGCAGAAGACAGTCTCCCCGGAGGAGGGCGGAGAAATCCCGCTTGCCCACCTCTCCCCTGCCCGACAGGCTCCCCCAAGCTTGGCTTATGGTTTTTGAATGCTGAGTCAAGCATGATCGTTGGAAAAACCGCATTTTTGCTGCATTGTTCAGGTTCCGTCCGCCCCTCGTTTACCAACGCCCCCTGCACCCATGTTGCACCGAATTCGCTCTAAGTTGTTGAGTATCAACCCTTTACATACCCTCTGCATTCAAAATGCTGTACACTGACCGTGGCTTCCGGGAGAACGGGAGCCTCTAACGAGTCTTAACACCATTCAAGCCATGACATACCGACCTTGTCTTCATCATTTCACACTCCTCCTCATGAGCGTTGCTGTCGGCCTGTCTTTCACGGGTTGCGGCAACAGCAGCAACGGCGGAAGCAGCAGCAACGGCGGAAGCACAGGATCTTCCTTCGAGCCGGTTCCCCTAATCAGTGACGGCTACCATACTGTAACATGTGAAGGTTCCGTAACATGTAGCGGTTCCACAAGCAATGCCAATGCCACCGAATTTACGCTCCAACTCTACACGACTAAGGACGAAAGTTACTTCGCTGTCTCTGGCTCGGACGAGGAGAAATTTGAGTCATATGACGGCGGCACTTGGGAGGCGACACAATTGACTAACAACACCTATCAAATAAAAATCAAGAACCTCACGCCGAAGATCCCTGACACCGGCAAGTGCACGATGACATGTAGTGGCCTCACGCTGACGATACCTAAGAACGAATTGGAGGCCTACCGCCGCGGGGAAAAGATCACCGGCGCAACCCTCGAAGGTTCCTTCACACACACAGCACCAAACGATGGCTCGTGTAAACTGGGCGAAAGCAGCGGAGCTACATCTACATTCACGATTACACTTACAAGTATCTGGCAGAGCTAACTCGCCTATCTGTTTTCGTCGTGTCCGCTTGTTGCAGGCTGCTGCACGACAACAGGGGGCAATGTTCAGAAACGGGTTGAGTACCCCCTAACCATGCGCACCGGCATGAAGGTGCCGGACCATCCCTTCGGGCATGCCGTAATGAAGCGGCATGCCCTCTTTCTTCCCCGACAGGAGGGTTGAGTACTCTTCGGGCGGGGGCGCCCTCCACCTATGAAACGCGAGGGCCGGGGTGAAGCGGCTCTTCTACGCAGGGGACTGTCTGCCCTGAGAATGGGCAAAGGTGCAAATTCAAAAAGCGCGCGACCGGAAGAACCGATCGCGCGCCGTATTGTGTCCTGCTATGAAACGAAAGATCTTTACTTATCCGTCAGGGAGCCGATGCCGGGAAGCACCTTACCCTCGAGGAGCTCCAGGGAGGCACCGCCGCCGGTGGAGCAGAAGGAGAGCTTGTCCGCCACCTTGAACTTCTTGGCAGCCGTCACGGAGTCACCGCCGCCGACGATGGAGGTGCAGTCGCTCTCAGCGAGGCACTCGGCAACCCTCTTGGTGCCGGTGGCGAAAGAGTCAAGCTCGAAGACGCCCATCGGGCCGTTCCAGAGGACGGTCTTAGCGGACTTAATGATGGAGCAGAACTCCTCGATAGCCTTGTCACCGATGTCGATGCCCATGCCACCCTCCGGCACGGAGCCACCCTCTGCCCAAGGAGCGGTGCAGAAGGTCTCGGCGCCCTCCTCGAACTTGAAGGAATAGCGGGTATCAGCCGGCAGGATGAACTTAACGCCCTTGGCCTCGGCATCCGCCAGAATCTGGTTGGCCAGGTCGAGCTTGTCGGCCTCGATCTTGGAGGCACCGACGTTCTTGCCCTGAGCGGCCAGGAAGGTGTTGGCCATGGCACCGCCGATGATGAAGGTCTGGCTCTTCTCCATGAGCTTGGAGAGCACCTGGATCTTGTCGGAGACCTTAGCACCGCCCATGATGACGACGAAGGGCTGCTCCGGGGTCTCGAGCTTGCCCTCGAGGTACTCGAGCTCGTGCTCGATGAGGAAGCCCATGGCGGACTTCTCCGCAAAGTGGGTGACACCCTCCGTGGAGGCGTGAGCGCGGTGAGCGGAACCGAACGCATCGTTCACATAGAGCTTGGCATCGCCCAGGAGCTTCTTGGCGAACTCGGGGTCGTTCTTCTTCTCCTTCTTGTCGAAGCGCACGTTGTCCAGCAGCAGCACATCGCCGTCCTTGAGGGCAGCGCGGGCAGCAGTAGCGGCCTCACCGATGGTCTCCGGCACGAAAGCGACGGGCTTGCCGAGGTGGCCTGCAAGGCAATCGGCAGCAGCCTTCAGGGAGAACTCGGCCTGATAGCCGGTGCCCTCCGGGCGGCCGAGGTGGGAGCAGAGGACGAGGCGGGCGCCTTTGTCCAGCAGGTACTTGATGGTGGGCAGAGCCGCAACGATACGGGCATCGTTGGTGATGGCACCATCCTTCATGGGAACGTTGAAGTCCACGCGCATGAGGACTTCCTTGCCGGCGACGTCGAGGTCGCGCACAGTGAGTTTAGCCATAGTCTGTTTCTTGTTGAGAAGATTGACGCGGGGTGAGAAACACCCTGTCCGGGGGCATTATAGACAAAATGGGGTGATATTTCAAGGCAAATCGCACTCAAAGGGCAAAAAAAGGGCGGCATGAAGAAAAAATGTCGTCGCGGCTTGCCAAACGGGGGCGGGCGTGGTACAATGCCGAGGCAGAGAACGAATATGACGCAAGCGAACTTATATCGCCCGAATGCAGCGATTGTCTACCGGAGAGCGGACGGCAGTGTGCTGGTGTGTGAGCGCGTAAAACCCGCGGGGGCTTGGCAATTCCCGCAGGGAGGCATCAAAAAGGGCGAGACGCCGATGGAAGCGGCCTGCCGCGAGGGGATGGAAGAGACGGGGTTCCGCCCGAATGAATACCGCGTGGTGGCGGAGTGCGGCCCCTTCCGCTACGATTACCCGCCCAAGGAGCGCGAGCGCGTGCTGCGCAAACGGGGCATTCCCTATGCCGGGCAGGAGCAGCACTATTTTCTCTGCCAAATGAATGACAGCAAGGCCGAGCCTTGGCTGGACGGCAAGGAGTTCTGCGATTACCGCTGGATTCAGCCCGCCGAGTTTGACCTGAACAGCCTGCCGGATTTCAAGCGGCCGGTGTATGAGAAGGTGCTGCGGCACTTCTTCGGCGTGGGGCAGTGATGGAACCGATAGCGCATATCCGCACGCCGTATGCGGAGAAATTCGGCATTCCCCGGCAGAGTAACTTAGCACCGCATGCGGTCGGGGAAATCGTGTTCACCCCGCCCTACCGCTCCGCCGACTTCGTGCGCGGGCTGGAGGCCTTCTCCCACCTGTGGCTGATATGGCAATTTCACCTGAACGGCGAAAGCATGCGCCCCACCGTGCGACCCCCGCGATTGGGCGGCAACACGCGGCTGGGGGTATTTGCTACACGCTCCCCCTTCCGTCCGAACGGGCTGGGGCTCTCCGCCGTTCGCCTGCTGGCGGTGCTGCCGGGGCCAGTCCTGCGCGTGAGCGGGGCGGATTTGGCGGACGGCACGCCGATTTTCGACATCAAGCCCTACCTCCCCTACGCAGATTGCATTGCCGATGCCACGGAGGGCTTTGCCGCGCCCCCCGGGGAGCGTCTGGAGGTGGAGTCCGATGTGCCCCTGCCCGGGGATGAAGCGTGGCAGGCTGCGCTGCGGGAAACTCTGGCGCAGGATCCGCGCCCTGCCTACCAAGATGACCCGGATAGGTGCTATCACCTGATTCTGAAGCCCTACGAAATCGACTTCCGCGTGCAGAACCGCACGGCCCGCATCCTGAGCATCCGACCCTACCATGATTGACGCGCTACAGAAAGCCTTTGCCCGGCTACAGGAAAGGGAAGCGGGCACCGGTGCCTCCGTCTGCCTGTGGCAGGGGGGCCGGGAGCTCTGCACCCTGTGCACCGGCGAGTCACGTCCCGGCAGCCCTTGGGGGCGGGATACCCTCGTGCCCATCTACTCCGCCACCAAACCGGCAAGCGCGGCCTGCCTGCTGCTGGCGCTGTATGACTGCTGCCAAGGCCCGGAGCTGGAGGTCGGGGAACTGTGGCCTACTTTTCCCGCCCCGCACTGCACCATCGGGGAGCTGTTGAGCCACCAATCGGGGCTCGCAGCCTGGAACACGAGCGCCCCGCAGGGGGATTTGGAGGCCTGCCGCGCTGCCATCGAGAAAAGCACCCCGCTCTGGGGCCCGCCGCAGCACGGGTATCATCCCCACACCTTCGGGCCCATGCTGGATATTCTGATGCAGGAGCTGACGGGGCAGCGCATCGGGGCCTACTGGGAGGAGCGGGTTCGCGGGCCGCTGGGGCTGGATTTTTACATCGGCCTGCCGCCGAGCGAATATGGGCGCGTAGCCCCGCTGCACGCGCCTAAACTGCGGGGACCCCTACCGGATTCCCCCTTCTACCGCGCCTTTTTCAACCCCTCTTCCCCGGTGTACCGCGCCTTCCACAGCGTCCTCGGTCCGGACTCCGCAGCGGAGATGTCAACCCCGGAGGCTTGGGCCATGGCATGCCCGGCCAAGGGCGGCGTGGCCTCGGCTTGCGGGCTGGCGGCCTTCTACCAAGCCCTCCTCGGCCTGCTGCCCGGCAGCCCCTTCCCAACCGAGGTGATGGATTGGCTGCGCACGCCCATGTGCAGCGGGCCGGACGCCACGCTGGCGGAGCCCACGGGCTTTACCTGCGGGGCCATGTACGAGCCGGCGGAGCTCTTCGGGCGCGGCGGTTTCGGCCATGCCGGTGCGGGCGGCTGCCATGCGTTCTGTGAGCCGAACAGCGGCCTCTCCTTCGCCTTTACCATGAATGACATGGAGATCGGCATCCTGCCCGGCGAGCGGGTGCGCCGCCTCGTGCGCGCGCTGCGGGGGGATGATGCGGAAAAGGGTTGCCCGGCTGCGCCGGATGTGTTACAGTAGGGTCATGAAGAAGAATCTGGGAACCCTGCAACCGAACGAAGAGCGACAGCTGGACGAGCAGAAAGCACGCGTCGACAGCCGCGAGGACAACCGGCGGCGGTGTTTATGCAACCCCATTTCAGTCATCGTGTGGCTGAGCATCCCGCTGGTCATCCTCTTTATTTGGCTGATGCAGCTGCTGACGAGTATGGAGTGACGGGGGACACGGCCCGTTATAGGGTCGGGCAGCGGGGGAGCAGAGATCCAGCTCCTCCCGATAGTGCGGCGTCTGCAGCCCCACAAGCCCCAGGAGTGTGTGGAAAATGTGCTCGTGCCCCACGGTGAAGCCGGAGTGACTGCGCAGACGCGTCAGGGCCTCCGAGAACTCGGGATGCAGCGCTGCAAACTCCGGGGAGGGTAGTATAAACATACCCACTAGGCAGCCCGTGGTATCATGATACCGCAGCTTGCTGTTCCCCAGGCCTCCCCTGCTCCACAGGCCGTCGTGCCCCAGGTACTCACCGTGGTCACTTACATACAGGTAGACAAAAGGTCGCCCGCGCAGCAGCTCGCTCATGCGGCGGAAAAACTCATCCGTGTAGACAACGGTGTTATCGTAAGCGTTATTCACCTCCTCGGCGTGGGCGGCGGGGTTCTCAAAGGAAGGGCGCGTAGGGGTAAATGCAGGGTTTGCGGCATCGTAGTTAGCAAAGGGTGTATGGCTCCCCTCATTGTCCACCAAAAGCAGAAGATTGCGGTTGGGGTTGCTGCTCAACACCTGTTGCACCTGCGGCAGGGCGGTCCACGGCGCACCGGGGGAGTGCATGCGGGCCTCCGCACAGCGTGTCAGACTGCGGAGAACCCCGTCGTATTGCCCCACCTGGGCGCAGCGGCGCCCCAAAAAAGCGTATATCCGGAAATCGTGCTTACGGAACAGCTCCAGCACGGAGCCGGTGCTCGCCTGCATGGCGGGGTCGCTGTCATAGGTGGCTCGCCGGGCATTCGTCAGGATGGCGATCTGTGCCTGCCTCGTATCACAGGCTACGGAAACGCAGGCCGGGAAGTTGATCACGGCCCCCTGCCGCCGCAGCCAAGGGGTCGTATCCCGCTCGTAGCCATTGATACTCATGCGGTCGGCACGCAGACTTTCGCCAATGTGGAGCACCAGTACCACCCCCTCGTCCCCGCGCAACAGGGGCAGACTGCTCGGGGCGGCGGCGGGGGTCGGAAGGGCATCCACCATGCGATGCAGCTCCGCCGTCCCCTGAAAAGCCCCCGTCACGGCCATCCCCAAGCGAGTAACCTCCGTGACGGGCCAAAAATACGCATCCAAGCGCCGGCTACCGGGTAACCCGGCGCCGAAAACCAAGGCTCCGCCGATGCCGAGCAAGCTCATCATCAGCATGGCTCGGCGACTCTGCCCGCGGAAACAACGCCGCAGCCACAGCAGGAGAACAGCGATTCCTCCCGCGCCGAGCATGGCTGCACAGGCAGACGCCGGGGTGAGGTAGGCCGCACATTCATCCGTTGTAGTCTCTAACATAGCCGAGAGCACGAAGACGTTGATATCCGTTCCGTATCGCAGATAGGCGAAGGTCTGCACGGCTTCGATGAAGAGGAAAGGGAACCAGAGCCATACAAAATGGCGGCCGAGCAAAGCAAAACTCCCGCAGAGGCAGCCGAGCGTCATCATCAGCGGCAGCATCACCTGCAGTGGCTCCCCCCACAGCTCAAAGTCCGCCCCGAGCACCATGAGCACGGAAGAGAGGAGCGCACACCTGAGCGCTCGGGCACCGGGAAGACAGGGGCCGCCGAGACGCCGCAGCCGGTACCCCAGGGCAGCCGTTGCCAGGCACAAGCCCGTCATTGCCGGAAGGTAGTACGGAAACAGCACCTCCCAATGCCCCGCATGACACAGCGTGGCCACGGTGGGCGGACCGAACAGCAGGCCGAGCAGCAGCCCGCGTACTCGCTTATCAGTTATCATGATCGGGCCGAGGGCCGTCGTAGGGGCGGGCGGCGGGTGAGCAGAGGTCCAGCCCTTCCTCATAGTAGGGGGTGCGGATGCCGAAGAGGCCCAGGAGGGTGTGGAAGATGTGCTCATGCGCCACCGTCATGGAGGTATGCGCGCGGAGCTGCTGCAGGGACTCCGCAAAGTGCGGATGCAAGGCGGCAAACTCCGGAGAAATGATGATAAACATACCGACCATACAACCCTCCGTGCTGTGGTAATCCCGCTTCTTGTCCCCCAAGGCACCGCGCCCCCACATGCCGTCCCTGCCCAGGTACTCGCCGTGGTCGCTCACATACAGGTAGACAAAGGGGCGCCCCTTCAGGCTCTCACATACGCGGCGGAAAAACTCATCCGTGTAGTGGACAGTGGAGTCGTAGGCGTTGTTAATTCCCTCTCCGTTCACTGTGGGGGAGGCAAAGTCATCCACACAGGGGGCAAAGGGCGGCGCATCGTGGTCAAAGTGGTAGAAAGGCACGTGGCTTCCCTCATTATTAACAAAGAAGAGGAGATTCTCGCGCGGGTGATCCCGCAGCACCTGCTGCATCTGCGGCACAGCGGTCCACGGGGACCCGGGGGCATTGAAGCGCTCCGCGGAGCGGCGGGTGAGCACACGCACCACGCGGTCGTACTTCAATTTCTGCGCGCAGCGGCGGCCGAAGAAGGTGTACATCTTAAACCCGTTCACCGTGAAAAGATCCAACACGGAACCCGTGGTTGCCTGCATGCCGGGGGTGGGGTCGGTGATGCTGCGGCGGGCGTTGGTCAGGATGGCGATCTCCGCCCGGCAGGTATCACAGGCGGCGGACACGCAGCGGGGGAAGTTGACCACATACGGGCAGCTCCGCAGCCAGGGGGTCGTGTCCCGTTCATAGCCGTTGATGCTCATGCGGTGGGCCATCACGCTCTCGCCCACGTGCACCACCAGCACCGAGCCGGCATCTGCGGGAAGCGGTACGGAGGTCGAGCTCGGTTGGTCTGTGGGGGATTGCAGCGCCATCACGGCGTCGATGGTGTCCACATTGGCGTCGATGGCCTCGCTGACCATTTCGGCCAGCTTAAAGCCCTCAGCGGCTGGCCAATAATAGGTCTCTTCGCGCTGCTCCTCCGGCAATACGGCCAAGCAGGCAGAGGCCAGCGCCGTCAGTGCGCCGCCCGTACCCAGCGAGGCAATCCGGCGACAACGGCGCAGCACTCTCCACTGAATCCACACCAGAAGCGCCACGGCCACCAAGGCGCCGGCAAAAGCGGCCAGATTGCCCGGGGTGATATAGGCGCTCGCTTCCTCCCAAGAGGACTCGAAGGCCTCAGCCAGCACCAAGGAGTTGATGGTAGTGCCGTACTGCATGTAAGCCCCGCACTGGATGGCCTCCAGCAGCAGGAAAGGCACCCACAGCACGGCGGCCCAGCGCTTCAACAGCGCCCAGAGCACCAGCAGCACACCCGCCGTCATCAGTACCGTGGCGGGTATGTAGGCGAGCTCGGCGTAGGTCTCCAAGTTGCCGACCAAGTCATAGAGCAGTGCCGTCAAAAGCACGGCGGCGAGCTGACCGGGGCGCAGCCAAAAAGGACGGCAGCGCAGGCGCACAAGCACCCCCGCCACCGTCAATATCAGCACGGGCAGCAGCAGCCAAGGCCACTCGAGGGCCCACACCCCCTCCCCGCACCGCGGTAAATCCCCCACTGCTACGCCCACGGGCAGCAACACGGCAATCAGGCACAGGCCTGCGCAGAACCACGCTGACAGCTTCTTCATGGGCGCAGCAGAGGTGGGAGCTCGTTATTTATTATTGCAGTGGCACTCGTGCCCCGGCTCGTTGCAATGGCATTCGCCGTCCTCCTCGCGGCACTTGCAGTCATCGCCGCAATGGCACTCACCGCCCTCCCCGCAGTGGCAATCGCCGCCGCAGGAGCACTCGCCGTCACCGCCGTGGCAATTCCCGCCGCAGGAGCAGCTCACGCTCTGGGTGGCCGCTTTCTCCAGCGCCTCCGCCACCTGCTCATCCGTGGGTGCGCTGCCCGTCTCCACCGCCATGCACAGGTACTGGTTCACGGTCATCAGCATGTCGTCGATCAGCTGGCGGGACTCCAGGAAGCCGCTGCAGAGCGGGTTATCCACCACCGCTTGGCGCATGGAATCAAACTTAGCAATCTCCTCCTCCGTCGGGGGCATGCCTTCCATGTGTTTGTTGCGCAGGGTCTCGCCGTACTGCTGCACGGAGCGGAACAGGTCCGTTGCCTGCGGGTTCTGATAAAAAAGATTGATGCGGGCCTTCGCTGCCACGACGGGCTGGCTCTGCGCAAATACGCCTGCCAGCTCGCCCACCAGCTTCGCCAGCTCCGGGGTCAGTGTTGTGTTTGCCATATCCCCGCTATCCTACCACACTTCCCTCGCCTTGGCAAGCCTTCTTCGCGGCAGCAATCACGCCATGTCGCACCCCGATTCCCCCGAGGAGGAGCAATCCCCCCGGGCGGCTGTGTCAGGGGCAAAGGAAGGTACCGGCGCGGATGCGGTCGATGGCTTCGGTCCAAGGGACGCCGTTGCAGTAGAGTTGCTTGGTGACGACGGAGCCATCCGGGCGGACGATGAGGTCGACGGTTACCTCGAAGGACGGCATGGTTTTATCGTAGCCGTAGTGGTTCCTCCAAATAGTCATGAGGTCACACTTATCCTCCGGCAAGTAATGGCAGAGGGATTTTACGACTCGAACGTACACGGCACGGGGTGGCTCGGAGCCATCGGTACTCATATAAAAGTGCCCCCCGTTCGGATGCACCTCTCGGTCACCCTCCTTTCGGTAGTAGCAGAGCAGATCGGCCCGAGAGGCGACACACACCTCCCCCGGGGCGGGGACGGCTGCCTTGCTGCCGCGCGCCTCGATGCGCGAGACATCCCAGCAGCCATCCGACCCCGGCCGGTAGAACACAGCGATGGGCGTATCCTCCCCCCATCGGCTCAGTGGGCGGGCATCATCCGTCAACGGCTCGGTGCGCGGCAGGTCACGAAAAAGCTTGGCTGTCTCCGGGGCAATGTAAAGCGACTTACCCATTTTGGGTGACTCAACGGGGATGAGCTCCTGAAAAGTGACACGTTGATAATAACCGCAGAAGGGATCCCTCGGATCACTCATATCAAGGCGCAGACGAATGACGGGAGATTGCTCCAGCTCCACGGAACGGGAGGCATACATCGTTCCCAACCAAGCGAGCTGGGCAACGATGAGGAAGATAAGACAAAGCGCGCGTTTATTCATGGCGGGAAGCAGAGGAAGAATTTTTGATACGGGTGAGGAGCTTCTGACGACGGTCATGCAGCTGATAGGCACCGAAGGCAAGCAGGAGTCCCATGATGATCAGCGTAAAGCCGGAGGAAGAAAGGGAGCCTGCAATGTTGCCGAACACGGCAAAGCCCGACAGCACGATGAGCAATGTGCCGTAATTGACCCATGATACGCGCCGCTCGGAAGCACCGATATACATAAGCAAGCCACCGAAGCAGAAGCTGCAGGCCGCACGGATCAGGTTGCAGAGAACATTGTTATCTTTCAGCAGCATACACAGCAGGAATTCAGCAGCATACACAGCAGGAAAAGAGCCGTGCCTCCGATCAGCATCAGGCCCAACCAGGACGTCCAACACCCCCCGCGCGGGCGCAGGAGCAATGCGGCCACCGCGAAAAACGCCCCCATGGGCAGCAGATACTCCGGATTCGGGTCAAAAACACTTAACGCGAACCACCAGAGGAGGAACGCAAGAGCTCCCGGAATGGCCAACCAGTTGTAGCCGGCCCACAGGCTCTCCCCTTCCCGACGGCGGAACTCGGCCACAAGCCAGACGAGCAAAGGGTAGATAATACCCCAGTAGCAGAACGTCTGCTGCGGCACAACATCCCTCAGCCCCAAAACGGAGTCGAAGCAGCTTGTCTCCAGCATCTCGAAGCCTAGGATATAGGTCAGTCCGATCACACCGAGCATCACCGCACGGGCGCGCACCAGAAAAGGCACGGCGACCACCCCCAGCCACCAGACGAAGAGGCCTTCCACTACCGGGTTTTGCAGTTGAAAAATCTGCCCGTACAGGGCCACATCCGCCGCCCACATGCCACACCCCAGCAGGGCGAAGACCTCCGCCGCATAGGGGTGTACCGTCCGCAAGCGGAAAAAGCCTACCCAAAAAGCTCCCAGCAGGGCCATCCCCGTCAGCATCTTGACGAGCGGCGGAATTACCTCCCAATTTGCAGCGATGAGGGAGATGATACCCCCCAGCACCATGCACCCCGCAATCAGCATCAGCAACCGGCGCAGCCACAGACCGCTGCCGGCTGCCGATGCATAGTGCGCCGCTATTTTCTGCGCCTGCTCAGGGCTGATGAAACCATCCTGCTCCAAGCGTTGAATAGCCTTCAGTTTCATAACGTTACCCCAGTCTAAACGCAGGCGGCGCAGATGTCAAGTTTTTATGACGCGGAAGGTGTCAGATGACGAAGAGTGCGGGTGTACAGAATCTCCGGCACGGACCAATCGACCAAGCGAGCGAAGGCCTCGATGTAAGCGCGGCGGTTGTTGCGGTAGCGCAGGTAGTACGCATGCTCCCACACATCGCAGACCATCAGCGGCACCAAGTAGGGAGAGAGGGCATCCTGATGCCGCAGAATACCCGTAACAATCAGACGGCGGCTCAGCGTATCCAGCCCCAGCACCCCCCAACCGCTGCCCTGTATGGCTTGGGTAACGCTGAAAAAGACGCGGTGGAAGCCGGAAAGCGAGCCGAATGACTGATTGATGGCCGCCGCGAGCGGCCCCTGCGGCGCACGCGTGGGCTCCGGGGAAAGCTGCGCCCAGTAGAGGCAGTGCAAAATGTGCCCGCCGAGGTTGAAGGCGAGGTTCTGCGCCGCCGTGGGAGCGGACTCCGCCGAGACCTCCCCCGTGGCCATGCGGCGCAGCGTATCCGCCGCCGCGTTGGCACCCGCCACATAGGCAGCGTGGTGCTTGTCGTGGTGCAGCAGCACCGTCTCCGCATCCAACATGGGCTCCAGGGCCTCGGGTGCATAGGGCAAAGGGGGCAGCACATAGCGCCCGTCCGCATATCCTTGTAAACAAATGCAGTTCATAGCAAAGGGTGAGACTCCCCGCCCGCCCCGCCTATTCAATACACGTTAGTCCGAAGGCGAGAGCCTCTGAGAGACTTCACAGATCCGCGACCATCGGAAGCGAGTGGAGGCCGACCGCGAAATGAAAGGAATTTTTGGAGAGACAGAGGCATGCTTGGCTCTGTGCAGACTGCATGCCGGCGGGATAGCAGCTCCCTTGATTGTTTGATAAAATTCTAAAGCCACCTACTATGAATCTGCTCCGACGTCTTGACTGAGAGCAGCATGATATACAGTCTCCAAAAATTCCTTTTATTCCGCGGTCAGACAAATCTCGCTCTCTACCACCTCGGCGGGGTGAAGTCTCCGGCCACATCTACATCAACCCTCATTCTGAAATTCTGCGTTTTCCCCATCGAGAAGCATTCCGACGATGCCAAGACACCCTGCCCGGGGGAAACGAGCAGGGCGCGAGAAAAGAGAAGGGCTGCGTCAGCGGGCGCGGCGGATCGGCATAACAAAGCTGCCGGGGACATCCTGCGGCTGCAGGGGCTCCACCTGCTCCTTCTCCGGAAGAATGGTGAGGGAGGTAACGGGGCGCACGGGGTAGGACGAGTTCTTGACGGTGACGTAGTAGTGCGAGATGGTCATGCGCACTGTGTCACCGGGCTTCAGCCCCGCGAGCTGCGAGAGAACAGCGACGTCCTGGCCGGGCACGTCATCCTTAGTACCGATCATCCACTTGGTGCCGGGGGTCAGGCGGTCATCGCCGTACTTGCCCGGGTGGGAGTAATCCTCGCTGGTCTTGATGGTGAAGACAGCCTGCTCCCGCGAGTGGCCGCAGCGGTCCGGGCACAGAGCGGTACGGAAGTGGCAGGGCGGCTTCACGGTGCCGCGGTAAACAGCAACGACCGTGTTGGTCGCCAGCAGATCCGCTTTTTCCGGCAGGGGAGCAGCGGTCAACACCGAAGGCGCAACCAGCATGGCAGCAAGGAGGAATGTGGTCTTCATAGCACCCCTATTCTACCCTTTTCTCTGCAAAAGGCAAGCAAAACCGCCCGCGCCCACCTCCTGCACCGGCAGCATGCGGTAAGCCGGGAAGTCCGCGAGACGGCTCGCGAAACCTTGCAGACACGGAACCTGCACAGCCTGCCACTCCGGGTATCGGCGCAGAATGTATGACACAACTTTCTCATTCTCCTCCGGGTCGTAGGTGCAGGTTGTGTAGAGCAAGTGCCCACCCGGTGCCACGCAGCGGATGGCAGCCAGCATGATGCCGCGCTGTCGCTTGGCGTTGCCGTTCACCATGGGGGCCCCCAAGCAGCCCGGATTGCGCAGCCCCTTGGCGAGCAGAGATTGCCCGCTGCACGGAGCGTCCACCAGCAAGAGGTCGAACACACGCCCGGAGGCTCCCCATTGGTCCGGACGCAGCCCCGTAACCGTCGTTCCGGGGAGGCCGCAGAGCTCGATATTCTGCCGCAGGATGCCGCGGCGCGCCGCGTTCACCTCGTTGGCCGTGTGGTCAATGGGCAGGTAGCGGGCAGCCATCAGCATGGTTTTGCCCCCCGGCGCGGCGCAGAGATCCAGACTGCTGCGCGGCGGCGGCACGCAGTCGAGGGCCGCGCTCTCCCAGCAGGAGGAGAGATCCAGCGAGTAATAAAGTCCGGCGCGGTAGTCCTCATGGGCCGTGACCGCCTCCCCCGGTGCGGGGATGAACACACGCGGCGGCAGCCAGGGGTAGGCATCGGCGGGCTCACAGGCAAAAGGCGGCGCGTAATCCGCCGGAGCTCGCGGCGACAGCACCACGGCCTTGCGCGCACAGGCACCGCTGCGCAGGGCCTGCACGAAGGCGGCTGCATCCTCCCCGGAGAGGCGCAGACGCTCGCAGAGGCGCTCCTCCCCCTTGCTGAACTCCTCCTGCATGGTGCCGGGTCAGCTGATTTCGTCCAGAGCCTGACGCGCAGCCCCGATAATGCCGGCCTCTCCCCCGAAATGAGCGGGCAGCACCTGCAATTTATCATAGTGCGGACCGTATAACTGGCACTTAAGATAGGAACGCAGGGGCTTGAAGAGCAGCTCCCCCGCCTTAGCCACGCCACCCCCGATGACGAAAGCCTGCGGGTTGAGGATGTAGTGGCAGTTCATGAGCGCGGTTGCCAGCAGGCGCGCGATGTCATCCCAGAGCTTCTGCGCCACGGGGCAGCCGGCCTTGGCGGCCAGCTCCAACGCGTAGGGATTGCACTCCTCCTGCGTCTTCACCACCCCGGCGGCAGCGTAGCGAGTCTGCGCCTCGGCGGCGATCTCGCGGTTGCCAATGTAGTCCTCCAGCGCGCCGCGATTGCCGTAGTAGCCGATGCGCCCGGCGGCGTCAATGCTCATCTGCCCCAGCTCACCGGCGGCCCCCAGGTGCCCGCGCAGCATGCGGCCACCCACGATGATGCCGGAACCCACCCCCGTGCCGAGGGTCAGGCACACCAGATCCGTCATCCCCTGCCCTGCGCCCAGCTTCCACTCCGCATAAGCCATACAGTTAGCATCGTTATCCACAGAAGCGGGAAGCCCCGTCAGCTCCTGCAGGATGCGGCGGATGGGCACATTGTACCACCCCGGCACATTGGTGAGGGAATCCACCATGCCGGCCTCGTGATCCACAAAACCCGGCAGCCCCATACCGACGGCACATGCGGCGGGATAGGCCTCCAGCACCCCGCGCAGACGCTGCCCGATAGCCTCGATAATCTCCTCCGGCGAGGAAAACTCGCCCGTCTGCAGCGGCTCTGCCTTATGCACAATGCTTGTGCCCTGCACCACGGCGAATTTAATGGAGGTGCCCCCCATGTCCACGCCGATTGAAATCCGGTCTGTTTGCATGGGCCCCAGTGTAGCAGATTCCGCCCGTTATGGAAAGCAAAAACGCCCGGGCGGGGTCAATTTCCCGCGACGTCGGAGCCAACGGACTCGAAAAAGCCACCGCCCAGCAGGCGCTCCCCCCGGTCGGCATCCGGCGCGTAGAAGGCACACACCTGCCCCGGAGCCACCGCACGCACGGGCTGCTCGAAGTCCAGCCGCACCCGGCCCTCCCCCTGCGGCGTGCAACGCGCAGGCACGGCAGGGGCGCGGTAGCGAGGCTGCGCAAACACGCGCTCCGGCAGAGGACGCAGGGTGTTGGTGATGCTGCCCACCACCGCCGAGCGGGCGTACAGCCCCTGCGTCTCCTCCCCCTCATAGCCCAGGATGAGACGGTTGCGCTCCAAGTCCTTCCCCACCACCACATAGGCCACCCCCTCCCGAGGCGAAGCGACGCGATGCCCGTGCCGCTGGCCCATGGTGA
Source organism: Akkermansia muciniphila (assembly GCA_004557455.1). Lineage (GTDB taxonomy): Bacteria > Verrucomicrobiota > Verrucomicrobiia > Verrucomicrobiales > Akkermansiaceae > Akkermansia > Akkermansia muciniphila_D. Next base: position 53,188 of record SFDX01000011.1, read on the forward strand.
AGAGGTGCAACCCGTTGTGGCGCCCCAGCACGCGCCCCTGCAGGTCCACGATGTCCCCCGGGTTATCCGGCAAGTAGTGGCGCAGGAAATCGCTCATCTTCACGCGGCCGATGAAACAAATACCCTGGGAGTCCTTCTTCTCCGCGTTCGGCAGGTTAAAGCGTCGCGCGAGCTCGCGGACCTCCGGTTTGGTGAGACGGCCGACGGGAAAGAGGGCGCGAGCGATCTGCTCCTGCCGCATGAGGGCCAGGAAGTAGGATTGGTCCTTGTTGCGATCGACCCCGCGCAGGATGTAACTCCCCTCCCCCGGCACGTCCTCGCGCAGGGCGTAGTGCCCCGTGGCCACACCGCAGAAGCCCTGCTCCAGCGCGTAGTCCAGCAGAACGCCGAACTTCATCTCGCGATTGCAGAGCACATCCGGGTTCGGGGTGGAGCCGTTGCAGTAGCCCTCCAGCAGGTAGTTGACCACGCGGTTGCGGTAATGCTCGATGAGGTCGATGACGCGGAACTCGATGTGCAGGGCACGGCAGACCCCCAGGGCGTCCTCGATGTCGCGCTCCCAAGGGCATTCGCCGGGGATGTTCTCCTCGTTCACCCAGTTCTTCATGTAGGCAGCCACCACCTCGTGCCCCTGCTGCACGAGCAGGGCCGCCGCCGCAGCGCTGTCCACCCCGCCGCTGAGGGCCAGCAGAACCTTAGACACGGGGAACTCCTTCCCACGGGCCATCGCCCTCGCACGAGCCGCACTCCGCATACGGAGGCCGCCACCCCGCCTGAAAATCCTGCAGGGAATAGGGGGGAAGAATTCCCTGCTCCTCGGCACTGCGCAGCATCTGCAGGATAGCCAGGTTGAGAAATTCCGTATTGTCCAGGTAGCAGTCCGACGCCGCCACACTCACCAGAGCGGATAGGTAGGCGGGGATACGGATGGTGAGGAGCTCGTTCTGCATGTCGGGGGGATTGTAGCAAAAAAGAGCCTGCATGGCAATGTTTTTCATTTTCAGCGCGGAAGGCATGGGGTATACTGGCACCATGCGACGGCGCACCAAAATACTGCTCACGGCTGCTGCCCTGCTGCTCACGGCGGCGGGGGCGTATTGGCTTGCGCCCCTGCTTGCGGACTGCCCGGAGCTGCCGGCGGCGCAGGATACGCGCCTGACAGACCGGCACGGGCAGATGATGGGCTTCGCCCTGAATGCACGGGGCTACCGGGAACAAGGTCTGCCCCCCGGGCCGCTGCCGCAGAACCTGGTGACGGCGGTGACAGCGGCGGAGGATAAGCGCTTTTTCTCTCACGGCGGCATCGACCCCTCAGCCGCCGCGCGGGCTTTTCTGGGCCGACTGAGGGGCACATCGCGCTCCGGGGCCTCGACCGTTACCATGCAGCTCGCCAAGCTCCTGCGCCCCCCCGCCCCGCGCTCCTTCTCTGCCAAGATGTGGGAAAGCCTGTGCGCCAGACGCCTGGAGATGCGGCACAGCAAAGAGGAGATTCTGCGCGCCTATCTGAATACCGCCGACTTCGGGAACTGCTGCCGCGGGGCGGAGGCGGCGGCGTACTTCTACTTCGGTAAGACCTGTGCCGAACTCACTCTACCCGAGGCCGCCCTGCTGGCCGGCCTGTTGCAATCGCCCACGCGGCGGAATCCCCTGCGGCATCCGCAGGCTGCCCTGGCGCGGCGCAATGCGATTCTGCGCCGACTGGGGGCGGACACCTCTGCGCCGCTCGGGGTGGCGATGCACGGTAACACCCTGCCCCCGGCCCTCTGCCGGCAGGCAGGACAACTGACCCTGGATGCGGCGTTGCAGGCGGACTGCGCACGCATTGCGGCAGAGGAGGTGCGGCGGGCAGAGGAACGGAACATCACCCAGGCTTCGATTCTGGTGTTGGATAACCGGACCGGCGAGATCTTGGCAGCGGTACCCGCAGCCCTGCCGGACAGCCCCCACGGCGGCAGTCTGAACGGTCTGGCGACCCCGCGCTCCGCAGGTTCCACGCTCAAGCCTTTCGTCTATGCTCAGGCTTTTGCGAACGGCGCCACGCCCGCCACGGTACTGCCGGATGTGCCGACCCTATACCGCAGCAGCGACGGCATCCAAGCCCCGCGCAATTATAATGAGCACTACATGGGCCCCATCGGCATCCGCACGGCCTTGGCCTGCTCGCAGAATGTGCCGGCCATGGATGCGCTGGCGAACTACGGTGGCATATCGGAATTTCTGGTGCTGATGCGACGGCTGGGCTTCGAGATACGAGGCGCGGAGGACAGTTTCGGGCTGGGCCTGGCCATCGGCAACGCGCATGTGACCCTCACGGAGCTGGCGCGCGCTTACTCCGCGCTCGCTCGGGGCGGCACGCTGCCGACCGTTGCCGACAGACTGCCGCTGCAGGAGGCGGAGACCCCGCGTGTTCTCGACGAACGGATATGTTACCAAATAGCGGACATTTTATCAGACACAGCCGCCCGAGCACCGGCCTTCGGGTTGGGGCATAATCTCAGCTTCCCTTTCCGCTGTGCCTGCAAGACGGGTACCTCATCCAACTTCCGGGATAACTGGTGCGTCGGGTTCACGGCGGAGTATACCGTGGCCGTCTGGGTGGGCAACTTCGATAACTCATCCATGCGAAAGGTGTCGGGTATCAGCGGTGCCGGGCCTATCTTCCGGCGCGTTTTTCTTCGGCTGGCGGCGCGGGAGAAATTGAGCTTCCCGCCTCGGCCGGAGGGGCTCTGTGAGGTGGAGGTAGACACCCGCACGGGGCTGCTGCCGCGCGCCGACACCCCGCGCGCCTTCCGCCGGCGGGAGCTGCTCCTCGCTCCGCTCACCCGGCAGGGGGAGTACGATGCGGAGGGGCGCACCCTGCTCTCCTCCCGCTATGCAGAGTGGATGCAGCAGCAGGGCGACCGACGCTATTTTGCCGTGGCGGAGGACTCCCCCACGGGCCGAGCACCGGTCATCCTCATCCCCGGCAACGGAACCACCGTTACGCTCGACCCGCGCCTGCCGGAGAACGGCAGCCTACTGGAGCTGCGCAGCACCCTGCCCGCTGCTACCGTGCGCTGGCACTGCAATACCCTGCCCGTCTTCCGCCGCGGCAATACCTGGTACGCGCGGCTCTCCCCGGGGCGGCACACGCTGCACGCGACGGACTCGAATTCCGGGGCCTCGGCGGCCTCGTCTTTCCGCGTGCGCTGACACAACGGGGCACTTTTTTGCGCCTATCGGGTGGATTTAGGCTTGCAAGCGCGGCCGGGCGGGTATATACTGGCGCGCATGAAAGCGCTCGTCAAAACGAAGGCCGATAAGGGGCTGGAACTGATGGAGGTGCCGATGCCTGAAGTCGGCCCGAATGATGTCCTCATTAAGATTTACAAGACCGCTATCTGCGGTACGGATCTGCATATTTGGAACTGGGATCCCTGGGCGCAGCAGACCATTCCCGTGGGTATGCATGTGGGTCATGAGTTCTGCGGTATCGTGGAGCGCGTGGGCTCTGCGGTGGAGGCCTACAAGCCCGGCGATATCGTGTCCGGCGAGGGGCACATCGTCTGCGGACACTGCCACAACTGCCGCCGCGGGCTCTTCCACCTCTGCCCGAATACCAAGGGCGTGGGCGTGAATCGTCCCGGTTGCTTCGCGGAGTACCTCTGCATCCCGCAGAGCAATGTGGTTCGCATCCCGGATAACATGCCCATGGAAATCGCGTCCATTCTGGATCCGCTGGGTAACGCAACGCACACAGCCCTTTCATGGGATCTGGTGGGTGAGGACGTGCTCATCACGGGCGCGGGGCTTATCGGCAGCATGGCCGCCGCCGTTTGCAAGAAGGCCGGTGCCCGCAGCGTCACCATCACGGACCTCAGCGAGTACAAGCTCGCTCTGGCCAAGAAGATGGGCGCAGACCAGACCGTGAACATCCGCAAGGGCGAGACCATCGACGGCGCCATGAAGAACCTCGGCATGACGGAGGGCTATGATGTGTGCCTGGAGATGAGCGGTGCTCCCTCCTGCCTCAAGGATATCATCAAGTACAGCATGTACGGCGCCCGCATCTCCCTGCTCGGCATTCAGCCCGGCGGCTCCGGCATCGACTGGAATACCTTTGTGTGGAAGGGGCTCAAGATGAAGGGCATTTACGGCCGCGAAATGTTCGGCACCTGGCAGAAGATGTTTGCCATGCTCCGCTCCGGCCTGGATGTTACCCCCATGATCACCCACCGTCTCCCCTACACAGACTTCCGCACCGGCTTCGAGGTCATGAACTCCGGCGAGTCCGGCAAGGTGGTCCTCACCTGGGCAGAGTAAAGATCATCATTTCTTCTCTAACCGCATCGGCCTTTGTGGAGGGTCGGTGCGGTTTTTTCTTGCGCGGCGGGGGGAGATGTGCGATAATGGGTGGCGTACTTGACACGCACCGCCATGGATGAACTGATACGCATACTGGATTCCGCCTTGTCTGACGCCTCCGGGTTTTTGTGGGGCTACGTGTTGCTGTTTGCCCTGATGGGCACGCATCTGTACCTGACCGTTATTCTGCGGTTTCCGCAGCGTTATTTGCTGAAGGGAATAGGCTATTGCCTGCGCAGGAGCAAGGATGGCCACGGACATATCAGCAACTTTTCATCGCTCATGGTCTCGCTGGCAGCGAATGTGGGCACGGGTAATATTGTCGGCGTGGCGGTAGCAGTGAGCACGGGCGGCCCGGGAGCGGTCTTCTGGTGCATGATAACAGGTGTACTCGGGATGGCAACGCGCTATGCGGAGTGCCTGCTGGCGGTGCGCTACCGCGTGCGCAATGAGAAGGGGCAGATTGTAGGCGGCCCAATGTACGCTATTGAACGCGGAATGCGCTGCCGGTGGCTGGCCATCGTCTTTGCCGTGTTCACGGCTATCGCAGCTTTCGGTATCGGCAACATCACCCAGGCAAATGCGGTGGCAGGCGTGCTGCAGGAGTCCGCGAACATGCCCACCTACGCCACGGGTATCATTCTCTCCGTTCTGACGGCCATCGTACTGTTGGGCGGCCTGAAAGGCGTTGCTCGCGTATGCTCGGCCTGCGTGCCCACCATGGCACTCATCTACATCACGGGCTGCATCATTGTGCTGGCGGGCAATGCGGCGTACATCCTACCGGCCATCGAGCGCATCTGCACCTGCGCCTTCACCGAGCAGGCGGCGACGGGCGGCTTCATCGGCTCCTGCATCATGCTGGCCATGCGTACGGGCGTGGCGCGCGGACTCTTTTCCAACGAAGCAGGCTTGGGCTCCGCCCCCATCATCTCGGCCCCGGTGCGCACACCGAACGCGGTGCAGAATGCGCTGGTCTCCTCCACAGGGCCGTTCTGGGATACGGTTGTCATCTGCTCTATGACAGGCATCACCATCACCACCTGCATTCTGGGGCATGAGGAGCTGGGCGGCGAGGCCGGCACCCTGCTCACCTACCACGCCTTCGGCACCATCGGCAGCATCGGTACGTGGATGTTAGTGGTCAGCTTGGCGACATTTGTTATCTCGACCATTTTGGGCTGGTCTTACTTCGGGGAGAAGGCCTTGGAATACCTGGGCGGGCAGCGGCTCATCATCCCCTACCGCGCGCTCTGGGTAGTGGCAGTCTTTGTGGCCTGCATCATCCCGAAGAGCACCATCGTCTGGAACTTTGCGGACTGCGCCAATGCCCTCATGGCCATCCCGAACCTCATCTGCACGGTGGCCCTCAGCGGGGTGCTCATCAGCCAGACTAAATACTACCTGTGGGAGAACCGACTGGATACACAGACCACCCGCGAGATACCGGACAAGGCCACCCCGCCGAGTGAGGCTCAGTGACGGATTATACTCATAACACGGCCGGTCAGTCGTTGAAAAGGCTTCTTAACCATATTCTCAATAACCTTACCGGCACCATCCTTCACAGCCCTCAGCGCTTTCTGCGCACCGGTAGTAAACACTCCGCTCACTGCGGAGGCTATGCCGCTGCTGTTGCGGGAAAGCATCTCGCGTATACCCTCACGGCGCAGCTCCAGAAGGTTACGGAAGCCAAGCTTCTTCGCCTCGCCCGTGAGCTGGCGCAGGAAGACACGTCCGGTAACATACACACCGGCGCCCGCCAGCGTTGCCTCGATGAGCAGGGAAACACCGCCCTTCACCAGCGATTGGGCCGCCCCCCCGGTCAGGACTCCCATGGCGGCTGACGTCAAGCCTCCATCCAGCAGAAAGGTAGCACCGCCTACCAGCATACCCAGCATACCACCGGCGGCATCCGTGCTACCCTCCATACCGGCTTTCACCGCCTCATCGCTATTCATCACCATCTCCTCTGCCATCCCGGAGAGAACATCCGCGGCAGCCTCACCGGCGGACTCTGCGGCGTCCTGCACAAACACCGCCGTAATCATGGCATGGAAGAACACCCACACCAGACAGGTCACATTAAACACCACCGAGGGACGATACCCGTGCATTTTCGCCAGAGCAACCACCATCCGAACCTGCACCAGCAGAATCATCAACCCCGGCAGCAAACGCCCGCGACCGAACACCGCAGCGATAGCCGCAATCTTGGCATAGTCCAACACCGTGCGACGCGACTCCTCCTCCAGTCCGCTCATACGGCGGTATTCACAGAAAACCAAGCGCAGCGTCAGCCCCTCTGCAAAAGGCTGCATCTTCTGCAGAGCCTCCTCCGCACTGCGGAATGCGGCGCGCAGCTTAGCATCACACGCATAGCAGCGCTGCTTTTCCTCTGCCGCCTTCAGCAGATCCTCGGTCTCGCTTCCGTTGGGAGAGGCACTGTCTGCACGGCGAGCCAGACGATCGTGCTCGGCCTCCACCTTCAGAGCGTAGATGACCATCTCAATCTTGCCTCGCCCCTCCTCGACTAAATGCCCCATTTCGGAAGCCAATCGGTTCATATCGTCCCGCGCTGCGCTGTAGGCAGAGGAGAAACTCGACAGGTCTCCCGCCTCCAATGCCCCCAACAAACGCGACATCGCGTCCAGGTAACCATCGGCCAGCTCGGTAAACTCAGTCAGCGCGGCGGCAGGTGTCAATTTCAGTCTGTTCCCCACCTCGCGGCGCAGTTTCTGCCACTGTGCGGCCAAAGCCGGACGCTGCTCTGCATAATCATTTTCCAGTTTCGTACGGACTGCCGACAACTGAGGGAAACGCAGCAAACGCAGACGCTCATACTCCGGCAACAGGGACTCGGCGTCATTTGTTTTCCGCAACTTCTCGGCCAAACTGCGCCACGCATCCTCGTCCTCGCCCGTCTGCTGCATACGGCGCACACAGCGGCGAAGGCAGGCGATCTTCTGAGCGGGGGTAGACTCGGCACTCTTCAGCACGGCGTCCTCCTCGTCGCATTGCAGTGCTGCGTTAATCAAAGCCAAGCATCTGCTTACATCTGCACTCGCCCCGTTCCCCCGCTGCAAACGCAGCAGACGTTTCCGCGCATCTTGCAGCAGCTGCCTCGGGTGAGCATTTTGCAGCGAGCGAAGCCGCATAAACTGCACAATGGGTTGCAGGAACACCAGCCACACCACAATTGCCACCAAGATCCACAAACACCAGCCCAGCACAGGCACCTGCGGGGTGAGTGCATTCAGAGCCTGACCTTTCTCCACCAAGTCGCCCGCCCCATACACCAAAGCCGCTGCCAGAGCCAACACCGGAATGCTGCGCCAGAATGCCCCGTGCCCAAACGAAATGCTCTTGTTCTTTATTGCCATAGTTGTATTGTAGGGGCTCCGAAGGCAGAGTCAAGGCGTTTTTTTCACACGATGACACTTTTTTCCCTTTTTATGCGTCGAAAAGCCGTTTTGTGTTGCAGCCTCTCGAAAAACCTGCTAGAATACGCGCTGTAAGCCATTCAAAGCAATCATGAAACTTTCATCCCTCATTCCTATAGCCCTCGGTGGCTGCGTTGTCGTCGGTGTCGGTGCCCTCGCTCTGTACTCCATGAGCCGGCAGGAGCTGGTCTCGGAGGAGGTCGTACCCACTCTTTCTGATGCTCAGGCCAAAGAGCTGGCCGACAAGGTTCTGCAGAACAAATGCGCCGCTTGCCACGGTGCCAATGCCACCTACTCACCCGTCGTCAATTTCCTCTCCCTCGGTTTGCTGGAGAAGCACGTCACCAACGCACAACGCACCTACACGATGGTGCCGAATCCGCTCGTGCGCTCCGCCCACACGAACCTGCTGAAGATGGACCATGTGCTCAGCACGGGCAGCATGCCGCCCAAGTCTTACTCCGCCGTGCACTGGGGCACCTCGCTCCTGCCCTCGGATGTGAGCCTGCTGCGCCGCGTCTTCAGCCGCGAGGTGGCCAAGAATGACATCACCCCGCTGGTTGCCCCCCCTGCCCCGGCTAACGAGACGGAGGCCGCGAAGATCCGCTTGGGCCACCTGCTCTTCAATGACGGACGCCTCTCCACCACGGACAAGGTGGCTTGCGCTTCCTGCCACAACCTCACGAAGGGCGGTACGGATAACCTTGCTAAGTCGGAGGGCGTGCCCGGTGCGGACGGCAAGCCGCAGCTCGGCGGTGTGAACGCACCCACGGTCTTCAACACGCAGAAGAACATCCGCCAGTTCTGGGACGGTCGCGCGGCCGATCTCAAGGAGCAGGCGGGCGGCCCGCCCCTCAACCCCGTCGAGATGGGCTACAAGGCCCCGGAGGACTGGGCTCTCATTGCAGCCAAGCTGCAGCAGGATTCCGAGTTGGTGCGCCTCTTTGCTCTCGTCTACCCGGATAAAGGCATCACGGGGGACACGATTACCGATGCGATCGCGGCCTACGAGCAAACGCTCGTGACCCCGGACAGCCCCTTTGACCTTTACCTCAAGGGCGACAAGAATGCGCTGACTGCCGCGCAGAAGGCGGGTCACGAGGCCTTCCTGTCTGCGGGCTGCGCCAAGTGCCACTCCGGCTCCTCCCTCGGCGGCGCGAGCTTCGAGTACATCAATACCTTTGCTGACTTCCGCGCCGCCGCTGCCCCTGCGGATTACCAAGAGGCGGCCTTCGGTCTGGCTGACTTCACCAAGAAGCCGGAGCACAAGGATCTCTTCCGCGTGCCGGTTCTGCGCAACGTGGCCCTCACCGCCCCCTATTTCCACACCGGCTCCGTCGCTTCCTTGGAGGATGCTGTGCGCATCATGTTCAAGACGCAGACCGACCTCGATGATGTGAAGGCGGAGACCATCGCAAACGTCACCGACTTCCTCCGCGCCCAGACGGGTAAGCTGAACGGCAAGTCCCTGACGGAGCTCACCGCTGCCGATGTAGCACCCGCTCCGGCTGCCGAGCCCGCTCCGGCACCCGCCGCTGAGCCCGCTCCCGCTCCGGCCGCTGAACCCGCTCCCGCCCCCGCCGCTGAGCCCGCTCCCGCTCCGGCCACCGAGCCTGCTCCCGCTCCGGCCACCGAGACTGCTCCCGCTCCGGCCACCGAGCCCGCTCCCGCTCCGGCCACCGAGCCCGCTCCCGCTCCTGCCACCGAGCCCGCTCCCGCTCCTGCCACCGAGCCCGCCCCGGCTCCCGCTCCCGAGCCCGCCCCGGCTCCCGCTCCCGAGCCCGCTCAGGCCTAAGGCTTTGCCACATCATATCTTTCCGAGCAGGGGGATTTCCCCTGCTCGTTTTTTTCGTCCCTCTGACCTCAAGAGACTCCCCCATCAACCGTAAAGGATGAGGGAAACATGCTGCCACCGGAGCAAGCCCGGCACGGGAAATCCTCATGGATCTGCAGCCTGCGCCGAACCCTATCCGTCACGCGGGCCTGATCCGCCAAACGCAAATCGCCGCGCCGGGAACCACGGGGGAAGTAGTCCACGGATTTCACGGATGAGCACTGATGCGCTGTGGCGTTTTGCAGAGGATGCTTCCGGGAGGGTCTGGCATCTACTCGCACCTGCCCCGGCTGCAAGAGGGGAAGAAGATAGTCGCGCTGTGCGGTGAGAACTTCTATTTCCTTTTTAAACCGAGCAGCGGAGATGCGAGACTTCGTGCCGCCGAGGTGGTCGCAGGCGAGATTAGTCTGACCGCGGAATAAAAGGAATTTTTGGAGACCGAAAGCCATGCAGCCCCCAGGAAAGACGTCGGAGCATGTTCATAGTAGGTAGCATTGGAATTTTATCAAAATAACTAAGAGACCTACTACCCCGGCGGTGTGCAGTCTGCACCAAGCTCGGCACGGCACGACCTCTCCAAAAATTCCCTTTATTCCGCGGTCAGCATCCCATCGCTCTCTGTTACCACGGCGGTGAGAAATCTGAAATTCTGCGGTCAGGCTCAGTTGAGCTCCTGCAGCGGGGGGAGGGAGCGGACGATGTCGACGGTCTCCAGGCTGACGGTGACGACGCGCTTGATGAGGTCAACGATGTAGCGGGGCTCGTTGTGCTCGTCGCACCACAGGTTCGGGTCGTTCACGATGCCGCTCGCCTTGTCCGTGGTGACGGAGTAGCGTTCCACGACCCACTCGAGGGCACTCTTGCCGTTGACTTGGTATTCGTAGGCCTTCGCGGGAATGTGGGTGAGGGAGAGGGTACGGTTATAGATGATGGTGTCCTTGGTTTTCTTGTCGAGGAAGCGAAGCTTGTCGACGCGCAGGGAGGCGGCGCTGCCTTCCTCCTGTACCAAGGCGCAGGGGACGGCGCGTTCGTAGTGCAGGTGCAGGTCGGCCAGCTTGCGCCCTGCCTTCTCGAAGGCTCGGAAGTCCTTGGCGTAGGGAATGCGCGGCAGCATCTTCTTGAGGTCCGCCCCGAAGCGCTCGCGGTACTCCGGCGAGTGCAGCAGGCCGTAGACATAGTAGAAAATATCCTCGCGGCTGATCTTCGGGACGCCGTAGACCGTGCGGAACTGCTTCAGCGCGTAATCCGTAATCCCCTGGTGGCGGATGTAGTCGCCCTCCCGCTCGCCTAAATCGAGGTCAAGGCTGTTCTCTTCCTTGTCTCGCTTCTCGTACCAATAGAGGGGGAAGCATTGAGCACCGGCTTCCAGATGATTCAGATCGGGAATACAGTCTGCTATGAAGCAGGAAAAATCCTTCTTACCACCTTGCCCCGGAACACTGATAATTAAATTTTCCGTCTTCTCTGTTGGGAAGAGTTTATGCTGCTGGTAACGACGCTCATTCCAAAGGCTATCAAAATACAGGCACTGCCGTGAAAAAGGTCTATACAACGAGGATCTAATAGCCCCCGCATTGAATACAGAGACTTTTCCTCCTTTAGCATTTCTTAAAATTCCGTCAGACCAGCTGATACATGTCTCATCATACACGACCTCTTCCCTGCCGCTGTTCTCGTTGAAGAAGTCGATGGTTTTTTTCATATTCTTTTCCAACATACTGCTACTGTACTGATAGCACCATGAATCCCTCTGAGTTTTTAATCCGTTGGAGAATATCGCAAACACGGCCTGCGCATTCTTATCCCCCTTGCATTCCTTATCGCCCAAGGGTATGAATTGAGCAAACCCGGGGTCGCGGTGATTGAGCCAATCCCCGTGTTCATCCATCTGCAGCTCCTCCCAGTCCGTGCTCGTCATGTCTCGGAATGACTTGATGCAGCTCAACTTCTGTTCGCGGGAGAGATAGTCTCCGATGTCGCGATAAAATAAGCGGCCGAGCCCCTCGTGGTCCTTCTTTTTGATGAGCAAGGTAATGCAAACCGGCGTGCGACTTCCCTCCCCGAATACATTACCCTTCTCCTTTTGACGCTGAATACCCGAGGTTCTGGCATTCCCCCTCAAATTGAAGCAATACACCGCCGCGAATTCCTCCAGCAGGGAACGCCGAAATCCATTCATGGCGTTGTTATCGACAAAGGAACCATTCGTCACGAAACCGATGACGCCGTCGCCCTGCACTCGGTCACTCGCCCAGCGGAAGGCGCGAATGTAGGAGTCATAGAGACTGTTCTTGTTGGTCGCTTTTGTACCCGCTGCATAGGTCTCCGCTATCCTCGCATCCAGACCCGGGTAATCCTCATTCTGATTATTGTCATTCGCGCTCCTCTGTCCGATAGAATACGGCGGATTCCCGATGATCACCTTGATGTCATTCTCCACCACCCGCTTCACGCGGCGGGCATTGTCAGAGAACATTTCCGCAAGCATGTTTTTACCCGTGGCGTCCATGCGGAAGGTATCCGTCAGGCAAATGCCGTCGAAAGGCGTGTAGGTTGACTTCCCCGCGCATTCGTGATAAGTCTCCTCGATGTTCACGCAGGCGATGTAATAGGCCAGCAGCACGATCTCGCTGGCGAAGAGGTCGTGCTTGAACTTGTACTCCAGGTCTCGTTTGTCGATAAGCCCGCTCTGCAGGAGCCGCACGATGAAAGTCCCCGTGCCCGTGAAGGGGTCCAGAATCTTCACCCCGTGGGCACCGAGCCCCTTCTGCACCTTGAACTCCTTTTGCAGGACGGCATGCACACTGCGCACGATGTAATCCACGATCTCCACGGGCGTGTAGACAATACCGAGAGCCTCCGCCATCTTGGGAAAAGCGTTCTTGAAGAACTTGTCGTACAGCTCCGTGATGACCTTCTGCCTCCCCGCCGCATTATCAATGCCCTGTGTACGCTCCCGCACGCTGTCATAGAAGTTTTTGAGTTGCCGCGCATCATCCGGCGCCATGCTGTCCTGTACCAGCTGCAACATGGCATTCATGGTCTGCGAAACGGGATTCAGCTCCGCGAAACGATAATTCTCGAACAAGGCATCGAAAACGGGGCGGGTGATGACCTGCTGCGCCAGCATCTCGATGGCCTGCGTGCGCGAGACGGAGGGGTTGATACTGTTATGCAAGCCCTGCAAAAACTGCTCGAACTCCTGCTCCCCATGCCCCGCCTGCAGGAGGTCGGTGATGGTGGCAATCTGGCGTTCCGCAATGTGCGCGATGTCCTTGGCCCAGTCCTCCCAGTAGCGACGGCTGCCGCATTTCTTGACGATGCGCGCAAAGATGGCATCCTGCCAGAACGGCAGATCCCGGAAAAGCTCCTCGGTCGTCTGTTCCGCCGCCCCGAGACCTGCTGCCGAAGCACCTTCGCCGTCTCCCTCCCCGCCGTTGCCGCCTGCAACACCCACCACCCTGACCGTGTCGGCGGGCTTGCGGTTCAGTTCAATTTGGTTAATCTGCGCATTGAAGCGATCATCGTGCGCACGCAAGGCCTGCAACACATCCCACACCGTCGCATATTTACTCTCCCGGTCGCCCAGCACCTCCTCCGGCTTCTTATTGCGCGGCACCCCGATGGGCAGCAGAATATACCCGTACTTCTTCCCCGCCGCCGTGCGCATCACACGCCCCACCGCCTGCACGATGTCGATCTGCGAGCGCATGGGGGCCAGGAACATCACCGCATCCAGCGCAGGCACGTCCACGCCCTCGGAGAGGCAGCGCGCGTTGGTCAGCACACGGCATTCCTCCGCGCCCTCCTCATTCTTCAGCCAAGCCAGGGCCTCATTGCGCCGCTGCGCATTCATCGTGCCGTCCACATGCTCAATGCCGCACTCCAGGAAGTCACCGGATTCCCGCAGGGCATCCAGCATCTGCTCAAAAGCCTTCTTCACCTTCTTGGAGACCGCGATTCGCCCCGCGAAGGCCACGGCGCGCTTCATGGGGTTCTTGTCGAGGAAATCCCACTCTTCCCCCGATGCCACATTCGAGTGCAGAACACGCTTGCGCAGGCCGTTGTAGCAGCCTAACAGCTTCACCATATCCTCCAGCTCATACTCACCGCCGTTTTCACGGAGCATGGTGCTGAACTTCTCCCGCACATAATCCTCATCCACGCAGAGCACCAGCACCTTGTAATCGGCCAGCAGCCCCTCCCGCACGGCCTTGGAGAACGGCAGGCGGTGGAACTCCGGGCCGTAGATGGTCTCATCGTCCATGGAGGCGAGCCAGGCATCCGCTGCCTCCGCCCGCTTTTTGCCGGTCTCGCCGTAAATGCGCGGGGTGGCGGTCATGTAGAGCCGCTTTTTGCCCCGCACGTTGTCATTGCTGTGCACCAGCACGAACTGCGACTCATCGTAGCCGCCGCCGACCTTGCTCAGGGCAACGCCCGTGGTGCGGTGGGCTTCATCACAAATAATCAGATCGAACTCCGGCAGGCCGCCGAGCTTCTGCGCCTCGCTGACCACCTGAAGGGATTGGTAGGTGGAGAACACCACGACAAGCCCGCCGCGCTGCTGCCAATAGGCGTATTGCTTGGCAACGGAAGCAGGGTCGGTGCAGGCGGGCGCGGGCAGGTTATCCGCCGTCAGGTCCTGCTCATCGTCCTTGGCGAGTTGGGCGGCCTTGGCATCCGAGCAGACGGCGATGGCGTGCATGGGCTCATTCGCCTGCTCCATCCACGAGCGCAGGGCCTGCGAGAGCAGGGAAATACTCGGCACCAGGAAGAGCAGGCAGCCCTGCCCGTCCGTCAACTCCTCCGCCAGTCGCAGGGAGGTGAAGGTCTTGCCCGTGCCGCAGGCCATGATGAGCCGCCCGCGATCCCCCTGCTCGAAGCCCCGCAGCACATCATCGATGGCATCCCTCTGCTGCGGGCGCGGGGCGTAGTGCGTCACGGCCCGCAGCTCCCCAGCGGCGGCGGAGTCCCAGTCGATGCCGGCTTCCTCCAGATTGCTCAGGGCGATGCGCTGACAGGGCCGCGCCTGCTTACCCATGGTGTTGAGCAACTTATCATTCCACCGGTCTGTGGTGGCGATGATGATGCCGCGCGCGAAGGGCAGCGTGCCCTGCTCGGTTTTCCAGAGCATGCCGAGGGTCGTGAAGAAGGTGCCCACATCGGCCAAGTTGAGGGTATGAGTTTCCTCATAACATTTGCACTGGATGGCTACATAATCCCCCGTTGCCGCCTCCTGCGCCACGAGGTCAACCCCTTGATCCGCCAGCCCGCCGCGATACGGCCAATCCACCCAACGCCACACATGCGAGAAGCGATCGCGGTAGACGGGGTCGGTCTCCAGATAGCGCTTCATCAGGTGCTCGAAGCGGGTACCTTTGTCGCTTTCTGATTGTGAATTCGTGCGGATGAGGTCGAGGACGCGGCGGAGGGAGGGATTCATGATAACGCGCCGCTAAGTGTACTTCATTTTTTATGCTGGGGGCCTCGTAACGTGTTGAAAATGAAGAACTTACGTTCCGCAGCCCCCCACTGAAGCATATTGCATACGCTCATCTCAGAGCTTATGATTGCTGAAAAATACGAGCTTTCCTCATTTTGGGATTGCATCTGCATAAAAAATGCATAAGGACATGAAGAACGACATCAAGACAGCGAAGGCGCTGCTTCGGCAGCAGAAAGTAGGGGCCACGGAAGCGGCTCGCTTGGTACTCGAGGCCATCGAGGACTTGGGGGAGATGTGTGCCGAGTTAACAGGCTCGGGGCTGATGACCCTGCTGCGGCAGGTGGTGCGAGAGGGCGTGGCAGCGGTGAAAGCGCAGGCAGAGACCGTGAGTTTTGAAGAAGCCGCCCGGGCCAGTGTACGAGCGCGAGAGGGTCGGCGGCCCAGCACCAAGCAGGACCTGCGGCACTTCGTGCGGCGCATGTTACGGGTGCCCGGAGTAGCATCGCGCCCCCTGCGGGCGATGACGACCCGCGAATGCCGATCCCTGCTGGAGACCGCCTTCGGTGCCAGCAAGCACAGTTACCGGAAAGCGCGCGCCCCCCTGACACCGGAGGAATGCAAGCGTCTGGAAGCGGCAGCGGAGCGCCCCGAGCATGCCGCGATGCGGCTCTCCCTGCACCTGCTGATGTACGGCGGCCTGCGCCCCGCCGAGGTGCAGCGCCTCGACCCCGCCCGC
>SFDX01000065.1 GCA_004557455.1 Akkermansia muciniphila
ATGGCGGCCTCTTCAGGATTGGCTGCTTTGAGGCTCTTGTATCTCACTTCGTTGTAGATGTAGTCTTCAAGCGGCAGCGTCGGTTCTTTGCTGTCTATTATGAGCGGGTTTTTGCCCTCTTTCGCAAGGTCGGGGTTGTAGCGCATTAGCATCCAGTGGCCCGACTCAACAGCCTTTTTCTGCTGGTCCAGTCCCTTGACCATGTCTATGCCGTGCGCTATGCAGTGGCAGTAGGCGATGATTATGGACGGACCTTCGTAGGCCTCAGCCTCTTCAAATACTTTGACGGTGTGCGCGTCGTTGGCTCCCAATGCCACTTTGCCCACGTAAACGTTGCCGTAGCTCATGGCCATCATGGCAAGGTCTTTTTTGCCCATGCGTTTGCCGGCGGCCGCGAATTTGGCCACCGCACCGCGAGGCGTGGATTTGGAGGCCTGTCCCCCGGTGTTGGAGTAGACTTCGGTGTCAAGCACAAGGATGTTGACGTTTTTGCCGGAGGCGATGACGTGGTCGAGTCCGCCGTAGCCGATGTCGTAGGCCCAGCCGTCTCCTCCGACGCACCAGACTGATTTTTTGGCCAGGTTGTCTATTACCGACTCTAGTTCTTCTGCCTCTTCGGTCCCCATGTAGTGGAGCTGTTCTTTGAGGGTCTCTATTTTGTCCATGACGGCTTTGATTTCTGTGCCGTTGGTCTGGGGCGCCTCAAGTATTTGTTTGACTGTCTCTTCTCCGATGACGGGGGTCATTTTCTGGAGGAGTTCTTCGGCGTATTGTTTGTGTTTGTCTATGGTGAGGCGGAAGCCGAGGCCGAATTCTGCCGCGTCTTCAAAGAGGGAGTTGCTCCACGCCGGACCTCTGCCGTCGTCGTTGACGCACCACGGGGTGGTGGGCAGGTTGCCTCCGTAGATGGAGGAGCAGCCGGTGGCGTTGGCTATCAGAGCGCGGTCTCCGAAGAGCTGGGAGAGGAGTTTGAGGTAGGGGGTTTCTCCGCAGCCCGCGCAGGCTCCCGAGAATTCAAAGAGCGGACGCAGGAGCTGGACGTCTTTGACTGTCGCGGTGTTGAGTTTGGTTTTGTCCGCCTCGGGGAGTTCGAGGAAGTAGTTCCAGTTTTTGCGCTCTTGTTCGCGCAGGGGCATCTGGGGCTGCAGGATGAGCGGACGGTGCGGGTCTTCGGGTTTGGTTTTGTTTATGGGGCAGTTGTGCGCGCAGAGCCCGCAGCCGGTGCAGTCTTCGGGCGCTATCTGGACGGTGAAGTCACAGCCTTTGAAGTTGGGGAATTTGGCTTCCGCGTGTTTGAATGCTGCGGGGGCCTCTTTGAGGCATTCTTTGTCGTAGACTTTGGAGCGTATGGCCGCATGGGGGCAGACGAGGACGCATTTGCCGCACTGGATGCAGAGTGAGGGGTCCCATACGGGGATGTCTATGGCGATGTTTCTTTTTTCGTATTGTGTGGTGGCGCTGGGGAAGGTGCCGTCTTCGGGCAGGGCGGAGACGGGAAGGCTGTCTCCCTCCATGACCATCATGGGGCCGAGTACCTGTTTGACGAATTCGGGGGCGTCGTCGGCGACGGGCGGCAGGATGTCGAAGGCCGCTGTGGCTTTTTCGGGCACTTTGACTTCGTAGAGGTTGGCGAGGGTCTCGTCGACGGCTTTGATGTTTTTGTCTACTATGGCCTGTCCTTTTTTGGTGTAGCTTTTGACGATGGAGTTTTTGATGGCCTCTATCGCTTTGTCCTGGGGCAGGATGCCGCTGATGGCGAAGAAGCAGGTCTGCATGATGGTGTTGGTGCGCGAGCCCATGCCGGTCTGTTTCGCTATTTTTACGGCGTCTATTACGTAGAATTTGAGTTTTTTGTCGATTATCTGACGCTGGTAGGTGTAGGGCAGCTTGTCCCAGATCTCTTCGGGGCCGAAGGGGCTGTTGAGGAGGAAGGTGCCGCCGTCGGCCGCGTTTTTCAGGATGTCGAGTTTTTCGAGGAAGCTGTATACGTGGCAGGCGAGGAAGTTGGCTTTGTTTATGAGGTAGCTCGCGTATATGGGGTCGGGACCGAAGCGCAGGTGGCTTACGGTTATGCCGCCGGATTTTTTGGAGTCGTAGCTGTAGTAGCCCTGGGCGTAGAGGTCTGTCTCCTGGCCGATGATTTTGATGGAGTTTTTGTTGGCGCCCACGGTGCCGTCGGAGCCGAGGCCGTAGAAGAGGCAGCGGACTGTCTTGGGGTTTTCGGTGTCGAAGGCGGGGTCGTAGGCGAGGCTGGTGAAGGTGACGTCGTCTTCTATGCCGATGGTGAAGCTGTCTTTGGGGGCGAGTTTTTTGAGTTCGTCGTAGACTCCTTTGACCATGGCCGGGGTGAAGTCTTTGGAGGAGAGTCCGTAGCGGCCTCCGACAACGGTGATGTCTCTGCCGTTTAGGGCCTCTCTTACGTCGGCGCAGAGCGGCTCGCAGATGGCCGCCGGGTCTTTGCAGCGGTCAAGGACGGCTATTCTCTTCACGGTGCCGGGAAGCGCTCCCAGGAAGCGTTTGACGTCGAAGGGACGGAAGAGGCGCACGATGAGCAGGCCGACTTTTTCTCCCTGTTTGACGAGGTGTTCGACGGTCTCACGCGCTACGGCGGCGCCGGAGCCCATGATGACGATGACGCGCTCGGCGTCTTCGGCTCCGTAGTAGTCGAAGAGGTGGTACTGGCGGCCCGTCTCTTTGGCGAATTTGTCCATCGCGCTCTGGAAGATGTCGGGCATGTCGGCGTAGTAGCGGTTGGCTCCCTCTCTGGACTGGAAGAAGACGTCGGGGTTCTGCGCCGTGCCGCGCACAAAGGGCGCGTCGGGCGAGAGACGGCTGTATCTGTGCTCGCGCACGAGCTCGTCGTCTATGCAGGCGCGCATGGTGTCGTACGAGACCTCTTCTATCTTCATCTCCTCATGGCTGGTGCGGAAGCCGTCGAAGAAGTGGAGTACGGGGACTTTGCCCTCGAGGGTCGCCATCTGCGCGATGAGGGCGTTGTCCATAGACTCCTGGACGGTCGCCGAGCAGAGCATCGCCCAGCCGGTGTTGCGCACCGCCATAACGTCGGAGTGGTCTCCGAAGATGGAGAGCGCGTGGGTCGCCACGCTTCTGGCCGTCACGTGCATTACCGTGCTCGTCAGCTCGCCCGCGATCTTGTACATATTGGGGATCATGAGAAGCAGCCCCTGAGAGGCGGTGAAGGTGGTGCCAAGGGCTCCCGCCTGCAGCGCTCCGTGGTAGGCTCCCGAGGCTCCAGCCTCGCTCTGCATCTCCTCCACCAGCGGCACCGTGCCCCAGATGTTCGGACGCTCCTCCGCGGACCACTGATCCGACCATTCGCCCATAGGCGACGACGGCGTGATTGGATAGATGGAGATTACTTCGTTAAGGGCGTGCGCGCAGTGCGCCGCTCCCTCGTTACCATCCAGCGTTACCATCTTTTT
>SFDX01000012.1 GCA_004557455.1 Akkermansia muciniphila
AAGGCTTGACACAGACGATAGAAAATGCAACAATACATTCAGCCCCGTTAGTCTGACCAAGAAAGGACTACTCGGTGTCGAGAAGGGGATACCACCTTACTTGTAGAAAAATGAAAAATATCTTAATAGGTATAGCGGGACTTCTGCTCGGCGGTTTGGCGTCGGGCAGTGGGGAGGAGCCTTTGCCGAGGACGTATCTTGCGGAACAGCCGGCTCGCGTGGGGGTGGCTCTGCTGGAGAATGGGCAACTGCACACGCTGGGCGAGGGGGAGTTCCCGCTGATGAGCGTGGTCAAGTTGCACCAGGCCTGTTATGTGTTGCACCGCATGGCGGAGCTGGGCCTTCGCCCGGAGGATACGGTTCTCATCCACTACAGCGAGCTGCGACAGGATACCTACAGCCCGATGTTACAGAAGCATCGGGATTCCGTCTTCCGTTTGTCGCTTCGGGAGCTGCTGACCTATTCTCTGCAGCTCAGCGATAACAATGCGTGCGATATCCTTTTCCGCCATTTCGGAGGTCCTGCCGAGCTGCAACGTTATATGCAAAGCCTCGGCATCGATTGCAAGATAGGTGCCACAGAGGCGGAGATGCACGACACCCCGGCGCGTATAAACGACAACCGCAGCACTCCGAGTTCAACAGCGCGGCTGCTGGCTCTGATATCGGAGCACCGCTTGGGGCTGCCGCCCGCCTATGCTGTCCTGCTCGATGAGCTGTTATCCGGCTGCCGAACCGGCACCGCCCGCATTGCCGCAGGCCTCCCCCCGGGCGCAACCCTGCTCCACAAAACAGGCACCGGCCCCTGCACCCCGACCCATACCTGCGGCGTCAACGATGCGGCCTACATCATCCTCCCGAACGGCCGCCGCTACATCCTCGTCATATTCTGCGCCTCCTCCTCCCTCCCCCTCCCCCAAACCGAAGCAATCTTGGCCGAAATCTCCGCCCGCATTGCCGCAGAATAACAGATTCCACCTTCCGGCCATACCGCCGCCTCTCCCCCCACCGCCTGCGGTGATGGAGGGCGGTGGCTTTTCGGACTGATTGTACATACAGCATTTGCAATGCTGTAGTCAAGTCAAAAATTCGTTTTTCCTGTATGCAGAGCCAACGTTTGCATCATCGCACAAGAGGACCTGTTTCGGCAGTGACTGTGGTGCAGGGGCGCGTTGGGTAGCGGAGGGGCGTTCTTTCTTCCGGTAAGGGGAAGACAGTTTCCCCCGTGCCCGGGGGAATGCGGGACACGGGGGAGGGATGAATCAGTTGACTTTCTTCACCTCGATACGGCCGAAGGAGTTATCATTCGGTTGCATGTCGAAGGTGCAGTACAGTTCGGGATTCTTGAGGGGGGAGGTCACCTTGAGGATGTAGACGTTGTTCTCCTTTTTGTGGCCGGAGAAGCCGCGGTGCTCATCCTTGTCCACCGACTTGCCACCGTCACGCAGCTCAACGGAGCGAATGACGAGCCCCTTGGACCCACCGTTGAACCAGAAGCCGACTGTGTAGGTACCGGGGGCAGTGATGGGGATTGCGCCGAGCACCTTCACGGGCTCACCGGCCTTGGGGATGCAGGTGGGCTTCCAGCCACCGACCAAAGTGAGGTCCGGGCCCCACACCACAGGTGCAATGTCCGCCGAGCGGCCGAGGGTTGACTTCGGGTCCAGAGCCTTCATCTTCTGCGCCAGCTCCTTGATGCGGGCCAAGCTCTCCGGGGTGTTCTTACCCTGCCGATGCAACAGACCGATGGCGAGCGCATAGAAATGCTGCTTCTGGAAAGTGTTATAGCCCGGCCCGGTGGCCAGTTTCTCCAACTCCGCGATGAACTCGAGAGGTTTCTGGCGGTTATTCTCCGCATAGCCGCTCGTATCATGCGAAAGCATGGTCACATAGCCGGACTTGTTTTCCGGGTCAGCCTTCTTCACCAGGTCCTTCACGTTCTCCGGCCAGTGCATGCAGGAACCACTCTTGATGAGCGAAGCCGGGCGCGCAATCTCGCAGGCCTCACCCAGCAGGCGAGCCTTCTCCACGCCCTCCGCCTTGGCAGCCTTCGCCAACAGCGGCTCCACCTTCGCGTGGGTAGCCGTGAACTCGTTGATCACCTTAGCCACCTCCGCAGGCTTGGCATCGTACATCACATCCCCCCATACGGACGCCCAACGTGAGCCGTCCTTACGGCACAGATAGATGGCGGGGTAAGAAAGCGAAGGGAACTGCTCCGACTCCGGAACACGGATGGAACCGGGCTTCTTGGGATCGCCCAGCTGCTCCTGGATGATGGGCCCCATGTCCTTGGCCTCGTACACCGGGAACATGATGCAAACGCGGTCGCCGAGTGCTTTCTGCACCTCCGGGGAAGCCAACAAAGCCTCCGCCTGCTTCTTACTCTTTTTATCCCAATCTGCTGCATAGGCAAACAGGGCATAGCCGCTGTCCTTCACGATCTTCTGACCGGATGCCAAGTCAGTCGCCTTCTGCACGGCAAAGAGAGGGGCCGCCAGCATACCGGCTGCGGCGATAGTTGTGAGAATCTTATTCATGGAATGCAATAGTGTTTTGCTGTGAATGAAATGTTGCTTCAGGAAGCCTGCTCACCGTACACCATGATGGCGCGCAGATGCAGGAAATCGCCCTTCTTGTTGCTGATGATGCGGATGTACTTAGCCTGCGGCCGGAGGGCACTGATATCCAAGTGCATCGTGCAATTCTTGATGGGGCTCAGC
The DNA here is from genome assembly GCA_004557455.1 of Akkermansia muciniphila. GTDB lineage: Bacteria > Verrucomicrobiota > Verrucomicrobiia > Verrucomicrobiales > Akkermansiaceae > Akkermansia > Akkermansia muciniphila_D. Next base: position 2,724 of record SFDX01000012.1, read on the forward strand.
TTACCCACCTCCTTCCAGTCATCATCCTTACCGGTCTCGGACACCTGCACAGAGAGATCGCGCAGGCGATCGTGGTTACCCGTGGTGGCCACAGCCTGAATACCGGTGATGAACCCCGTGCGCGGCAGCTCCACGGCGCACCAAGAAGAGACATCCGCCTGCTTGCCCGTGTGGAACGAGCCACCCACACGCGGATTCAGCAAGCCGGGGTGCTCGCACACCTTATCCCACTGGCTGGTCGAGGAAGCGAAGAAAAGACCGCCCTGCGAGAGCAGCTTACCGGGCAACGGATCCACCTTCGGCAGACCGACCGGCTTCTTGTACTTCTCCGAGAGATTGCGCGCCAAGTTGCAGAAAGCCTCGCGATCCCGCATCTGCTCTGCCCCGGCCAAGGCCTGGCCGATGATGGCATCCCGCGTATCCGGGCTGGCATCACCGCTGTTGCCGATGGCCTTCACCATGGCATCCATCATCTTCTTCTGCAGCTCGGCATCACCGTCCGCCAACTTGGAATTACCCCAAGCCAGAATGACAGGGGCATATTTTTCATTCCGCAGCACAGCCCCGAGCGTCTCACGGTACAAACGCACCAGCACATCACTGTCCGGCTTGTTACCCTTCTTGAAGGCACCCACCTGGGCATCGCAGAACTGCTCAATGCGCCAACGCTCCGGCCCGAAGTCAGTCACCTTCTTCCAGAAGAGGTTATACGCCTTCATCACCTCGTCCTGACTCATACCGCTCTTCACCATGGTGGGGTAAACCCAGCGGCTGAGCAGTTCGGCGGCAAGCTCCGGGTAAACAGGCGTGAGGCCATTGCAGACCATCTTGTTGAGCTCGCTCCAGGCCGCCTTATCCCCGGGAGCCGTAGCCGTCAAATACTCGGCATAAGCGCGCCAAATACCGAAGTGCAGCGGCTGGGCCTTCAAGGCCTCGCGATACAGCTTGCGAGCCTTGGAGGCATCCTTGTTTTCTGCCGCAGCCCCGGCCAAGGTACGCAAGGCATGGGCCAACGCAGTGGCATTCTTCTGCTCGGGGGAATAGACATCCGTGGCATCATGCAGCGAGGCGAACACATGCACCTCGCGCCAAGGCTGCCAGTGCAGACCGCGCTGCCAGGACACCGAATAACCGGGAGTCCACTTACCGTTCACCAGCACCACGAAAGCGCAGTGCCCCGGCTCGCCCGCCGTGAGAGCGGGAATGCCGTTGGCCAAGGCACCGAAAGCCCCGAAATGCGACAGGCTGCCGCACACGCCGCCCACCTCGTAGGTGAACTTGGCAGAGTTATCGGTATACATACCCGTGTAGGGCTCATTGTAACCGGGCCCCTGCACCGTCTCGCCGTAGGGATTATATGTTTTGTAACCGCAGCGCCATTGGCAACCGCAGTAGCGACCGGCAGGCATGTGCGCGTTGCGCTGCAACCACTCCAAGCTCGGCAGCTCGCCGAACCCGTTATCCCCCTTGCACCCGCACACCATGCGGCGCTGCCAGAAGGGAATCTTGTCGAAGATGAGGTTCAGGCGGTCATCATGCCAACTGCGGATGTAGAAATCGGCACGGATCACGGCCTTGTCCGCATTCCACTTACTCTTGACGAACTCGATGGCCGTGGCGGTCGCGATGTCGCGCTCCATCACATCGTAGGGCAGATTGGGCGCGGCCTCCCTGCGGATTTTCTGCAGCAGGGCAAAGACCGCACCGGGGCGGGAAAGATCGCCGCTGTTCACGATGTTCTCCAGCCAATCCAGGTTGCTGCACACCATGTTCATCAGCTCCAGCGTCTTGGGGTCCTTGGCAGCATCCGCCAAGGTGTTCACCTCATCAAGGATAGCCTGCTGCACACCGCGGCGCTTCTCGAATTCCACCGCACGCGTCTTCTTATCCGCCTCGCTCAGCTTAGCGAACTCCTCGTTGATCTTCTTCAGCTCGGCCTCCGCCTTGGCACGCGTCGGGGCCACCTGCTCTGCCACCGGCTTGTCCGCCAGCAGCAGCGCGCGCTGCGCCAACATCAGCCGATTGGCCGGCTCCGCGAGGAAAGCCTTGACCTTCTCCGGAGTCGGTTCCGGCAAAGCCGTCGCCAGCGCAGCATCCAGCTTGCTCGCCACAGCCTCCGGCTTCGTCCAATCCTCCGACGTCGCAGCTATGTACGAGCCCGGCATCGTCTTCTTCTCGACGTTCTTGGCAGACTTGCCCGGCGCACTATCCGCACGCTTGCACGAGTACGTGCCCCCCCCCGCCACAAGCAGGGCCAGCGCCATCACCATAAGTGTACTTCTGTTCATGAGCCTTGTGTAGTTCGTCCTACTCTCCCCATTCTACCATTTCTGCCCGCCGCGTCAAGCAAAAAAACAGTACAATTCCCCCGCAGGGCACCCGACCGGGGCAATTCGCGGCGGAATGGCAGGATTGGGGCTTGAGTCGCAGAGCGGAGTGTGGTAGGATGAGGCCATGCAAGTTGTATATGACAAGGCAGAATTGCGCTCCGTGTTGGCCGGAGTGGCGGGAAAGCGTCGGGTACTGGTACCCACGATGGGTGCGCTGCATGAGGGCCACGCTACGCTGCTGCGGCAGGCCCGGGAACTGGCCGGCCCGGAGGGCGTGGTGGTGGCATCGGTCTTTCTGAACCCGGTGCAATTCAACAATGCGGGGGATCTGGCGAGTTATCCGAGAACGCCGGAGGAGGATGCAGAGCTCTGCCGCGCCTGCGGGGTGGACGTCGTCTTTATGCCGACCCCCGAGGTGATGTACTGCGCAGACCGCTCCATGGTGGTGGAGGAGACGCACCTCTCCACCGTACTGTGCGGCGCCAGACGACCCGGGCATTTTGCCGGAGTGTGCCTTGTGGTGGATAAATTATTCAACCTAGTACAGCCCACGGACGCGATTTTCGGCAAAAAAGACTACCAGCAACTGGCCATTCTGCGCCGCATGGTGCGGGATCTGGATATACCCGTTGTGCTGCACGGCGCGGAAATCGTCCGCGGCGAGGACGGCTTGGCCCTCTCCAGCCGCAACGCCCTGCTGACACCGGAGCACCGCGCCGCAGCACCGGCCATTCGCCGCGCCCTAGTGGCGGCCAAGTCTGCGTACGAGGCCGGTGAAGACCCGGCCAAGGTGTGCGCAGATGTACGCGCCGCCCTGGAGTCCATACCCGGTGTAGAGGTGGATTACATCGAAGCGACGGACGCGGAGACCCTCCACGAGATAACGGATACGAAACGCCTTGTTCTGTTGGCTGTCGCCGCTTGGTTCGGCAAAGTCCGACTCATTGACAACATCGAAATGCAGCGCATATGATACACGCGGAAGACTTGCATTGTGCCTACACCATCGGCAAGGAGCGAGTCGAGGTTCTGCACGGACTGAACCTCCACATCGAGCGCGGGCACCGCGTGTTCCTCTGCGGCCCCAGCGGCGCGGGTAAGACCACGCTGATGTATACCCTGGCCGGGCTGGAGAAGCCGCAGCAGGGCAAAGTGCTCATTGACGGGCAGGATATTTACGCCATGAGTCTGACCGAGCGCAGCCGCTTCCGCAACCGCTACATGGGCTTCATCTTCCAGAATTATATGCTCATGCCGGAGCTGACGGCACTGGAAAACGCCTCCCTGGCGACCGCGATTGCAGGCAAAGAAGCCACGGAGCGTGTTCAGGGCCTGCTGGAGCGCGTGGGCTTGGGGCACCGCCTGAACCACCTGCCCGGTGAGCTCTCCGGCGGCGAGCAACAGCGCGTGGCCATCGCCCGAGCACTGGCGAATGACCCCCCGATTATTTTTGCAGACGAGCCGACCGGCAATCTCGATTCCCGCAACGGACGCCAGATTCTGGACCTCCTGTTCGGGTTGGCCGAAGAAGGCGGCAAGACACTGGTGATTGTGACCCACGACAGCGGCATTGCCGCCATGGGTGACAGAGTCTTCACCATCCGCGACGGCGTCGTGGCGGAGTCCTGACCTGCCCGCATACGCAGAAAAATGCTGTAGGCCACACAAACGGCTTGCAAGCCCCCTCCGGGCGTGTATAATACAAGCGCGCGCATGCTACGTCTTACCTTAGTCCTTTGCCTCTGCTTTTCCCTGATGGGATTGGCCTGCGCCGAGCGTTGCCAAGCGGCGGAGCCGACCGAGGAGAAGACGCCCGAACCCATCGGTACCGCGCAGCAGCTCATGCAGACGATGCTGGACCTGTGGGTCTGCCTCTGCGAGGTACGCGACCGAAAAACGGCCGATCAATCCGCCGAACGCATATCGGAACTGACCCGGCACGCAACGGAACTGGACGGCCGCCTGAGCACCTATGAGGTTGACTTGGACGACGAGCAGTTGGTAGAGCAAATCGAACTTGTGGGCAGCAACATTGCATCATATATTGAGATTATCCATGATGAATTCTACGGCATCTGCCGCGCCCGCTGCTACGGCTCCTCCAAACTTCAGGAGGTGTTTCGCCGCATTTCTAAGACCGGCTTATTTGCCGGGAACGACCTCCCCCCTCTCTCCGGCAATACGGACCCGCTGACCGAACAGGAACAGACCAGGGAGGTACGCAGACTGGGCCGACTCAAGGCCCCGGACGAGCAGCTACTGAACACCCTGCGCAAGGTAAAGGACCCCGCTACGGCAGAGGCGGCGGTGAAGGCGCTGGAGCTGCTGCCCGCTCGCTACAGAGACTTACTGCCGGACGAAGAGATGAATGCACGCCTGCTGCTCAGCCCCCCCGGTGCACGGTTGGAAGCCGCCGCCCGCCCCCTCACGCAACTGCTGTGGGGCATCCGCAATGAAGTGGTGCGTATAGCAGGCCTGCCCGATTACGACGGCGAAAAGTATAACAACTTCTCCGATGCACTGGATGCCGTCTATTCCGTGCTGGTGCAGACCCACTGCAACTGGGCGGACGAGGTCTTCGACGCCACCTTCGCCTCCGACCTGAGCGAGGCCCTCGATGCAGGCTCCGGGTCACAATCCCCTTCCCCATAACATCAACAGAAAGAAACACATGCCGGTTAAAGATTACATTGTCACCATAGGACTGGAGGTACACTGCCAGATTAAGACGGAAACCAAGATGTTCTGCCGCTGCAAGGCCGGCTTCGGCTATGAACCGAACACGAATGTATGCCCCACCTGCCTCGGCATGCCCGGGGCACTGCCGGTGCTCAATGAGTACGCCATCGAGCGAACCGTGCTCACGGGTCTGATGCTGGGCTGCTCTACCCCGCCGGTGAGCCGTTGGGACCGCAAGAACTATTTTTACGCAGACATGCCGAAGAATTATCAGACGAGCCAGCTGGACCTACCGCTGTGCATCGGGGGTGAAGTTCCGCTGTATTCTTGGGCCTTCCCGGCGGATGCCAAGGTGGCATCCGAGGGCCCCGTGGTGCGCCGCGTGAAGCTGGACCACATTCATCTGGAGGAGGATGCCGCCAAGCTGACGCACTTCGGCACCTATTCTCTGGTGGATTACAACCGTGGCGGCACCCCGCTGATGGAAATTGTCTCCGCCCCCGATCTGTGCAGCCCGGAAGAGGCCTACGCCTACCTCAAGAGCCTGCAGCAAATCCTCATCTGCGGCGGCATTTCGGACGCCGATATGGAGAAGGGGCAGATGCGCTGCGATGTGAACATCTCCCTGCGTCCGCATGGGCAAAAGGAGCTGGGGGCGAAGATTGAGATGAAGAACATCAACTCCATGTCCGCAGCCCGCCGCGCGCTCATCTACGAAATACGCCGCCAAGCCGATGAACTGGACCGTGGCATTGCGCAGGTGCAGTCAACCCGCCGCTGGGACGACGCCGCCGGGGAGAGCATCGTGATGCGCACCAAGGAGAACGCGCATGATTATCGCTACCACCCCTGCCCGGACCTCATTCCGGTTCACACGACACCCATCGTGGAAAAGGTCAAGGGTGAGCTTCCCGAACTGCCGGATGCACATCGCAATCGCCTGGTATCGCAGTATAAGCTACCGGAGGCAGATGCGGACACCTTGGTGGGAGATACGGCCCTGTGCGCCTACTTTGAGGCCGCTGCAGCCGGCAGCCCCACGCCCAAAAAAGTGGCCAACTGGGTGATTAACAACCTCACCTCCGTGCTCACCGAGAAGGAAATCGGCATAGCGGACTGCCCCGTCTCCCCGGAGCAGTTGGCGGGGCTCGTTCAGGTGATCGAACAGGGCATCTGCTCCAACAACCAGGGACGCGACGTGCTGGCCGTTCTTTGGGAGAAACCGGGCGTGAGCGCAGCCGATGCAGCGGCAAGCCTGGGCTTCAAAAAGACCGACAGCGGAGCCCTGGAGGCAGCCGTGGACAAGGTGTTGGCAGAGAATGCCGACATGGTGGCCCTGGTGAAGGGCGGCAACACCAAGCTGCTCAACGCCCTGACCGGCAAGGTGATGAAGAGCAGCAACCCGAAGCCCAATCCCAAGCTGGTAACGGAGTTGCTGACGGCCAAGATCGGGCTGTAATTTACCCACTGACGCATGCTGCGGTTCAAAAGAGCCTTGACCGCAGCATGCTCTGCGTTTATACTGGTGGCATGAGCAACTATGCGTTAATTCTCGCCGGCGGCAGCGGCACGCGCTTCTGGCCGCTTTCCCGCAACGCGCGTCCCAAGCAACTGCTGGACCTTTTCGGTAAGGGCACCATGCTGCGCCAAGCTCTCAACCGCATGGAGCGAGTTCTGCCCCCGGAAAATATTTTCATTCTCACGAACAGTCTGCAGGAGGCGGAGGTGCGGCGAGAAGCCGCCGAGCTGCCGGCAGGCAACATTGTAGCAGAGCCCACGCGCCGCGACACCGCGCCCGCTGTGGCCCTCGGCATTGCCTTGGTAGCAGCGCGCGATCCCGAGGCGAACATGATGATCGTGCCCAGTGACTCCCTGATTCTGGATGACGCAGCCTTTGCCGACTTGGCCTCCGAGGCCTTGGAGCTGGCCGGGCGCACCCCGGGGCTCATCACCATCGGCATTCGCCCCACTTGGGCATGCCCGAGTTACGGGTACATCGAGCGAGCCGCGCGCCTGCAGGACCCCGCCCTGAAGCATGCCTGCTACGAGGTACTGCGCTTCCGCGAAAAGCCGGACCCCGCCACCGCCGCTCAATACCTGGCCTCCGGGAATTTCTCTTGGAATGCGGGCATGTTTATCTGGAATGTCGCCTATGTGCGCCGCCAACTGGCCGAGCACACGCCGCAACTGGCGGATTTCATCGCGCGCTTTACTGGCACGCCGGATCAGGCCGAATTCATCCGCCGCGAGTTCCCTGCCCTCACCCCCATTTCCATCGACTTTGCACTGATGGAAAAAGCCGACCGCGTCCTCAACTTCGAGGCCTCCTTCGACTGGGATGACGTGGGCTCCTGGCTTTCCGTCGGCAGCTACCTGCCGCAGCAGGACTGCAATGCGGCCAACTGCCCCCTGAGCACCCTGCAAGCCACGGGTAATATTGTCTTTACCGGTGGCAAACGCGTTGCCCTCCTGGGGGTGGACGACCTCATTGTGGTGGACACACCGGATGCCCTGCTCATCTGCCGCAAAGATGAGGCGGACAAAATCAAGAAGATTGTGAACGACCTACCCCCGGAGCTACTGTGAGCGAGCACCCCCTTCTGGCTGTCGATTTCGGTCAGGCTCGCATCGGCATCGCTGCTACCGATGCCGCCGGCATCCTGCCCTACCCCGTCGAGACCATCGAACCGGCCAAGGTTGATCCCCTCGAGCGGATCGCTCAGATTGCGGAACGGATAGGCGCTAAACGCCTGATAGTCGGGCTTCCCCTGCGGCTGGACGGCACGGAGGGGACAGCCTGCGCCAAGGTACGCGCCTTTGCGCAGAAGCTGCACGAACGCATCCCTGCCCTGCCGATGGAGTTTGTGGATGAATTCCTCACCACGACAACCGCGCAGAAAAAGCTGCACGCCGCCGGTAAAAAGGCTAAACACTTCAAGCCCGTGATTGACCAGGCAGCCGCCGTAGAAATCCTGAACAATCGGATGCGCTCCCACGGAGAACTCGACAACGAGTTTGCCCTGCCGCCCGAGGATTTTCCGCCCCTCTGAGGTGCTGAACCGCCGCACTCAGGGCCGAGTGCGGTGAGATTATGGCGCAAACGCCACAGATAATGCTTGAAATGCGGCCCGCTTCGTGGTACGATTTCGCCGAACGCATGGAAACTCTCTATTACGTCATGTACGGTGTCATCCTCGTTCTGTCCCTGTTCGGGCTGATCGTGGGGGTGAGTAACGATGCCTGCAACTTCCTGAATTCATCGCTCGGTTGTCGAGCGGGCACCTATCGCCTGGTGGCTGCCGTAGCGGGCGCGGGCGTCATCATGGGCGCGGCTTTTTCCAGCGGCATGATGGAGGTAGCGCGCAGCGGTGTGTTTGTGCCGGGGATGTTCAGTTTCCATGAGCTGATGGTACTCTTTATGGCCGTGATGGTGGCCAATGTTATCTTGTTGGATATATTCAACACCCTGGGGCTGCCTACCTCCACCACGGTGGCCTTGATTTTTGCCTTGCTGGGTTCCGCGATGGGAATGGCCATGTACAGCGCGAGCTGCAATGAGTCCGCTTCCGTTATCGAATACATCAACGCAGGCAATACCACCACCATCGTGGCGGCTATTTTCTGCTCCGTGGCCGTCGCCTTTGTGGTGGGTACGGTGGTGATGTGGATCAGCCGCCTGATTTTCAGCTTCCGCTACCAACACACCTACCGCTACCTGGGGCCGCTGTGGTGCGGTGCTGCGTTCACGTCCATCAGCTATTTCGCCATCTTCAAGGGGCTGAAAACAAGCCCCATCCTCAGCCCGGAGACACACGCCTACCTCGATGCGAATGTGAGCATACTGGTGCTGGCGGCCTTTGTGGGCTGGACCCTGCTGGGGGCGCTGGGGCAGTATGTTTTCCGCCTGAATACACTGCGTTACACCGTACTGGCCGGCACTTTCGCGCTGGCTCTTTCCTTCGCCGGTAACGACTTGGTGAACTTCATCGGCATCTTCATGGCCTCCGACACCTGCCTGGATCTGGCGTCCCAAGCGGCGGCTCAGGGGGTGCATGTGGCGGATATGAAGATGGGTGCTCTGGCCAATCAGGAGGTAAAAGCGGAGATGTGGCAGCTCATCACGGCCGGCGTTATCATGGTGGCGGCCCTCTTCTTCTCCAAGAAAGCCCGCAAGGTGACGGAGACGGAGATCAAGCTCTCTGCCGCCAACACAGGCAAGGAGCGTTTCGGCTCCAGCCAACCGGCTCGTTTGTTGGTGCGTTATACGCTCAACGCGGTGCGTTTCGTGCAGCGCATCACCCCTGCCCCCGTGGCAGATTTCGTGGGACGACGCTTTGAGCCGCTGCGCCCGGAGGAGGAGACGGGGGCCAACTACGACATGCTGCGCGGCTCCGTGAACCTGACGACGGCGGCCTTCCTTATCTGCATTGCTACCTCGTGGGAGATGCCCCTGTCTACCACCTACGTCACCTTCATGGTCGCCATGGGCTCCTCGCTGGCAGACCGGGCCTGGGGCCGGGACTCGGCGGTGTATCGCATCACAGGCGTTCTTGCCGTGGTCGGCGGCTGGTTTATCACGGCCTTCGCCGCGTGCACGCTTGCCTTCGGAGTTGCTCTCATCATGGCCTACGGCAGCATCTGGGGCATCGTGGTGATGGTGGCTTTGGCCATCGTTCTCCTCATCCGCTCCACCTTCTTCCGCAACTCGGATTCCAACGAAGTGAAGATCCTCAACCTGCGCAACCGCTCGGCCGTGCGTGACTTCGGCACCGCCGCCGCCGGTCGCCTCGGGCGCATGGTCGGCATCTACAATGCCATGGTTCAAGCCCTGTTGAAGGAGGATCGCGATGCCCTCAAGCGTCTCCGCAAGAAGGCGCGCTCCATGAAGCGCGATATTGCCTTGGTCAGCGAGAACGAGGTGATGCCCTCCCTTGTCAACGTGCCCAAGGAATACGCCGAGCAGGGGCAGCGCATTTATCGCATTACCGAGCTCTCCGCCAATGTCTGCGAGTGCCTGCTGGCTGCCGTCAAGGCGGCGTTCAATCACATTGATAATCAGCACGTGGGCCTGAATGAGCGCCAAGGCAAGGACCTGCTCGCTCTCACCGGCAAGATCAGCCGCTTCTACCCCTCCCTCACGGACAAGCTCAAGACCGGCGATTATGCTGGCATCGACAGCCTCCTCGAGTCCGCCGATACCCTCGGTAACGAATTCGCCGAGTACATCAAAACGCACCTGATGCAAACAGACCAAGACGCCGCCGGCATGCGCAACGGCATCCTCTATCTCACCCTCCTGAACGAGACTCGCGCCATGACGGACCAGGCCTTTGCCCTCATCCGCTGCACCAAGGAGCTCTTTGAGTACTGATAACGCCGGGCCTCAACCACCGCCGCACCCCGGCTGTCAGCAGCCCTCCCCATCAGGGAGCGGGCTCAGACTTCTTCTTTTCGGCTTCCTCCAGAAGGCGGATGACCGCCGGCTCCTCGGCAAGATCCCAAGAGGTGTTGCCGTTTTTATTACGAGCCCCGACGTCAGCCCCGGCATCGAGAAGCAGCTTCACAAGGTCAGCGTGCCCCGCCTTGGCTGCGTACATCAGGGGCGTCCAAGCATTTTGTACGGCCGTGTTCACATCTACTCCGGCAGTCAGCAGTGCCTTTGCTACCTCCGCATATCCGGAATTTGCCGCAAGCGTTAAGGCCGTCATCCCTTCCTGAGTTTCAACGTCCACATCCGCGCCAGCCTTCAGTAGTGCTGCTACCATCTCCGTATGACCATTGATCGCAGCCCACATCAGGGCTGTCTCCCCCTCGTTTGTCCGCGCATTCACCTCTGCTCCCGCCTTCAGTAGCACTGCTACCATCTCCGTATGGCCATTTGTCGCAGCTCCCATCAGGGCTGTCTTCCCCGCATTTGACCGAGCGTTCACCTCTGCTCCCGCCTTCAGTAGTGCGGGTACAGTCTCCGTATGGCCATTTATCGCAGCCCACATCAGGGCTGACGCGCCCTCGTTTGACCGCGCGTTCACCTCTGCGCCCGCCTTCAGTAGTGCGGGTATAGTCTCCGTATGGCCATTTATCGCGGCACTCATCAGGGCTGTCTTCCCCCCATTTGTCTGCGCATTCACCTCTGCGCCAGCCTTCAGTAGTGCTGCTACCATCTCCGTATGACCATTGATCGCAGCCCACATCAGGGCTGTCTCCCCCTCGTTTGTCCGCGCATTCACCTTTGCGCCCGCCTCCAGTAGTGCTGCTACCATCTCCGTATGGCCATTCATCACGGCACCCATCAGGGCTGTCTTCCCCGCGTTTGACCGAGCGTTCACCTCTGCGCCCGCCTCCAGTAGCGCGGGTACAGTCTCCGTATGGCCATTCATCGCGGCGCCCATCAGGGCTGTCTTCCCCTCGTTTGTCCGCGCATTCACCTCTGCGCCAGCCTCCAGTAGTGCTGCTACCGTCTCCGTATGACCGCTTCTCGCTGCACACATCAGGGCTGTCACACCCTCGTCTGTCCTCGCATTCACCTCCGCGCCCGCCTTCAGTAGTGCTGCTACCGTCTCCGTATGGCCATTCATCGCAGCACCCATCAGGGCTGTCTCCCCCTCGTCTGCCCGAGCATTCACCTCCGCGCCCGCCTTCAGTAGCACTGCTACCGTCTCCGTATGGCCACTCTCCACAGCCCACATCAGGGCTGTCACCCCCTCGTCCGTCCTCGCATTCACCTCTGCTCCCGCCTCCAGTAGCGCGGGTACAGTCTCCGTATGGCCATTCATCGCGGCGCCCATCAGGGCTGTCTTCCCCTCGTTTGTCTGTGCATTCACCTCTGCGCCCGCCTTCAGTAGTGCTGCTACCGTCTCCGTATGACCATTTATCGCGGCACCCATCAGGGCTGTCTCCCCCTCGTTTGTCCGCGCATTCACCTCTGCGCCGACCGAGATGAGGAGCTCCACCATCTCCACAGAACCGGAAGCCGCCATCATCAAAGCTGTTTCACCATCCTTTGACACATAATTCACATCCGCCCCGGCGTCGAGCAGAACCCTCACCACCTCGGCATCGGAGGCAAAAACGGCATACATCAAGACGGACTGACCATTCTCATTCGTTGCATTCGGATCCGCTCCCGCCCTCAGAAGGAGAGAACACACGTGCGTCGATGCATGATCTGAGACAGCCTCAAAAAGCACACCCTTGATATCCTTCGCGGCGAACAGATAACGCGCGGTCTGATCCTCATCACTCTCCGAGGCATCAAAAAAACTGAAAGACTGTCCCTCTTCCTGCGCCGTCAGAGGTGCCGTAGCAGATAAACAAAAGGCCAAAGCCGCCCATATCACATTCCGGGTTGTCATGCACCCATTCTACCACGTCTCGTCAGCTCGTCAAGCAGGAAACACAAATTCAGCGCAACATTTCCCCGTTACAGGACATCAGAAACCGACACGAACGCCCCGCGCCACCCCCGATGATGATTCGGGCGAGAATAGAGGCCCGAGCGGGGTCCGGAATGCAGCAACGGCACCTGCCTTGTTGACAGATGCCGTTGTTGTCGGAACGAAGCGGACGGGGCTCGAACCCGCGACCTCAGCCGTGACAGGGCTGCGCTCTAACCAAACTGAGCTACCGCTCCTTTGCCGGTTGCTGTCCCCTCCTTTTTCGGTTTCCCGTTCGGGTGGGGTGCGGGGACATTATACAGATTTTCAGCAGGCATTGCAAGCTTTTTCTTCAAAAAAAAGCGAAAAAAGGGCAAAAAAATGCAATTTCGGGGTAAAACGGGCGAATTCAGATAAAAATTCGGGGTGCTTCCTTGGGCAAAGCGTGCATAAAGCGCGCGCCGTAGTACTTAGCGACGATACGGGAATCGAGCAGCGTGACGATACCCTTATCCGACTTGGAACGGATGAGGCGACCGACCCCCTGGCGGAATTTGAGCACGGCCTCCGGCAGGGAGTAATCCCGGAACGGATTACCGCCCCGAGCCAGGATTTCCTCGCAGCGTGCCTCGGTGAGGGGATTATTCGGCGCCTCGAAGGGGATTTTGGTGACAATGACATGGGAAAGCGCCTCCCCCGGCACATCCACACCCGTCCAGAAACTATCCGTACCGAGCAGAACGCTGCCGACGGTCTCCTTGAAAGCGCGCAGCATGCTCGAGCGGTCCATATCATCCCCCTGCACCAAGAGAGGCCAACCGTGCTCCGCGCAAACCGGGCGCAGCATGGCGGCCATCTCGCGCATGATACCGTAGCCGGTAAAGAGCACAAAGGCGCGGGCATCCGACCGCTCCAGGGAGCGCACGATCCAATCGAAGAGCGCCGTGCGGTACTCCTCCCGCTCGGCATCCCCGGTAGGCGGCGGGGGCATGCTGCGGGCCACCACAATCTCCATCTGCTCGGCAAAATTGAAAGGGCTACCGATGCGGATGGCCTCCGCTGCTTCCGCGCCGACCCGACCGGAGAAGTACTTCATGCCGTTCTCCCCGGCAGAGAGGGTGGCGCTGGTACAGACACAGGTATGCCCTACCCCGAACAAACTGTCGCGGAGCACATCGGCTACGTTGATGAGGGCGGAGCGCAGCAGGGTGTATTGCCCCTCGGCGCCCTGGGTTTCCATCCAATACACAGAGTTCTCCTCGTCCTCCATCTCCACGAAGTCGCGGGCGGTCTCCGCATAGGCCAGCACGCGCCCCGCCGTTTCCAGCAGCTCCTCGCGGGCCACGTCGTTCTCCTCGGCGCGGGCCATGCAGGTAATCTCCGCACCCAGTCGCTCCAGCGGTGGGGAGAGCAGGTTCTCTGTCCAACCCGGCTGACGCAGACGCACGGTGCCGCGGTGCTCCTCCGGGCGGGCATCCAACCGGGCACAGCGGAAGAACTCCTCGGACGCCGTGCGCGCTTCGTCCAGCAGTTGCAGCAGGATCGGGGTCGCCTGCTTCACGAGGGTTCCCTTGCGCGTGCGCGGATTGTACATGCGCAGCAGGTCATATCGCAGCTCCTGCTCGGAGAGGGAGAGACCGAGCTGGGTGGCGGCCACGTTCTCGATGGTGTGCGCCTCATCCAACACCGCAAAGTCATTGCCGAAGATAAAGCCGCCGGGGGGTACATCGTCCTCCTTGTTCTCCTGCTCCCGGGCCAGGGCCATGAGGCCGAAGAAGAGAGTGTGGTTGAGCACGACCACCTGCGCCTCCTCCACCCGCAGGCGTGCCGCCTGGTAAGGGCAGGTGGACCCGCAGTTGCGCGGGGTGCACACATGCGGCTCACTGCACACCTGCATCCACACCTTCGGCGAGATGCGCAAATCCGTGGGGAGGTCCGACAAAGAGCCCTCCCCACAGGCCCCGCGGGACCAAGCGAGCAACTCGTGCAGTTGGCGGGTCTCCTCTTGATTAAAGAGGTCGCTCGCCTGCTCCAGTGCACGGCGCAGGCGGGTGTGGCACAGGTAGTTGGCACGCCCCTTGAGCAGCGCGGCCTTGAAGTCCAGCCCCAGCGCGGCCCGGACGGTGGGTATATCTTTGTGGAAAAGCTGCTCCTGCAGGTTGATGGTGTGGGTGGAGATGACGGCCTTGCGCGATTTCTCCAAGGCAAAGCGCACGGCGGGAATCAGGTAGGCCAGGGACTTGCCGACCCCCGTGCCCGCCTCTACCAGCAGGGGTCGCCCCTCCTCCAGAGCCATGGCCACGGCGCCGGCCATTTGTTGCTGCTGCGGGCGGAACTCGTAGTGCTTCCCGCCGGCCAAGGGGCCCTCCGGCGAGAAGTCCAGCAGTGTCCTTTCGTACAGGCTCGGCACGTTGGGAGGGGGTGGCTCAGCGCAGCTCGCGGTCGCTGACGGGGGGGAGTTTCAGGCCCTCCGTCGGTAGGTTCACAAAGAAACTGCGCAGCACGCTCAGCTTGGTGTTAGCATCCATAAAATACCAGCGCGGCTTGCGAACGGGGGCATTGCCGGCCACTTCATCACGCACGGCGTAGATGAAACTGCGGCGTTCTACCCGGCGCTTGGTGCCGTTCGGCCCCGCGGTGCTCACCACAAGCACGGTCGGGATGACGATGAGGCGGCTGCGGTCGCGCCCGCCCGTTATGTCCTCCGCGTTCACATTACCGCGGGAGTCTTTCTTGGCGTTGGCTGCCAAGGAGCCGGCGGGGGTGAGCACATACTCCGCCGTGGGGATGCCCACGCTGTACCGCTCTACCTGCATGCCGCCTTTTTTCATGGCCGCGCCCATGCCGGCATATTGATCGCGCAGCAGTTTATCATACCGGCGCTCGCGCTCGGCGCGTTGCTGCGGGGTCTCGGTTACCTCTTGCAATTGCACGTCGCGGCCGCGCACGCGGTAGTCTACACCCATCAGGATACGCTGTGCTTCTTTGGCTTCCTTGGGGTCGCGAGCTGCCAGTTGGGCCGCCAACAGCCTGCGCATGGGCGGGTAAAGGGAGTCCAAGGCCCACACCATATCACAGTTGCGCACGGCTGCGCCGTATTCCCGCGCCGCTTCGCAGGCGGATTTGGCAGCATCCGATACCGCTGCTGCCGCTACCCCGCAGCATAAAAAAGCCACCGCAGGCAGCAGAAAAGTTTTGCACGTCGTCATGTGCGCTGTTATAGCACGAAAATGCCCGATTTTCAAGCCTAATTCAAGGCATACCGAACTCGTTGCGCTCTGCCTGCCTGTCCCTTATGTCATGAATAAGTCTTGCATACCGAAAAAAAGTCTGCTACTCTCGCCGCGTATGAAAAAATCCCTCTTAACGCTCGGTGTGGGGTCGCTTGCCATAGCACTTTTCCCCTCCTGCTCCGGCACCGCCAACCCCGGTGCGGACTACGAAGAAGCGACTCCCATCAGTGAACTGTACTGCGATGAAGGCATGGATGGCCCGTGGATGGATGAGAGCCTGCTGGAGAGCGATGATAACGGCCAGATTGCTGCGGGCTCCCGCACCCCTGAATATGACAGGACCGACTTCCCCATTCCGGAGCCGGAGGATACCGTGGCTGACAACGGCGGCACGCGCCAAAACCAGAAGAACATAGCGCAGAACACGCCGCCCGCCGAGGTGAATGACACCGTGCTGGAGACGCCGACCCCGGATGAAAACTTCGGGCAGGATCCCCTGCTGCCCTCCGGCGGCGCAACAACGCCCAAGACGAATAAGCCGGCATCGAGCAGCAGCCCGCGCACGAGCACGGCAAGCACCCGCACCGCTTCCTCCTCTGCCGGTAAGTCCGGCGGCAAGAAGAGCACAGCTTCTACCAAGAAAACGACCAAGTCCGGCCGCCGTGTGATGAAGGTGGACAAACCTGCCCTCATTACCTATAAGGTGCGCCCCGGTGATAACTTGGATACCATCGCCCGCCGCTCCGGCACCACCGTGGCCCAGATCCGTCGCGACTCCGGCATCAAGGGCGACCTCATCCGCCCCGGCCAGACCATCAAGGTGCGCTACACGCCGAAGAATTACCGCAATAACAGCAAGACGGCCTCGTCCTCCAAGAGCAGCAACACGGTCCGCAAGGCGACAACCCACAGCCTGAAGCAAGGGGAGACCGTCTCCGGTATCGCGAAGCGCTACGGCGTCGGTTATCAGCAGATTCTGAAGGCCAACGGTCTGACCGAGTCCCAGGCCACCAAACTGCGCCCGGGCCGCAAGCTCACCATTCCGGCTTCGTCCTCCGCTTCCACATCCAAGAAGAGCAGCAGCAAGACGTCTAAGAAGAGTTCTCGCCGCTGATTCTCAACCCCGCAGCCGTTCCGAATATGAAGCACAAACTCCTCGCCTTCTCGATCCTTCCTCTGCTGTTCGCATCCTGCACCATCCGCAACGGGGAGGTAGATGCTACCTCTTGGGTGCAGGATCGCATCACCGCTCAGCAGGATGACCGGGTGATTCTGGAGGCGGGGCACGCGACGGCTCCGGCGGATAACCGGCCTGCCTTTGCCACGGGGGCTGCGGTGCACTCCGCGCCCTCGGTGGCGGGTGGCTCGGTCTACACCGTGCGCAAGGGGGATACGCTCTCCGGCATTGCCGCACGGCACCATACCACGGCTGCGGCCATCCGCCGCGCCAACGGGCTCAGCTCCGATAAAATTGCTATCGGCAAAAAACTCACCATCCCGCGCGGGGGTAGCCGCACAGCGGCCGCGACCCATCAGACGCCCCTCTCGGGCGGTAGCCGTTATATTGTGAAGAAGGGCGATACCGTTTCCGCAGTTGCACGGCGGTACAGGCTGAGCACCGCAGCCTTGTTGAAGGCCAACGGACTGACGCCGGCATCGGCTTCCGCCCTCAAGCCCGGGGCCGTACTGCGCATCCCGGCGCATCGTTAATTCTCTTCTACCGATCTCATCTGCCGGCAAACACCATGAAACATCACGCCTATCTCCTCCCCGTCTCCCTGCTCGCCGTTGCTTGGCTGAGCAGTTGTACCCCGGAGCCCTACGGTTCCTATTCTTTCACCCGACAGCCCGGCCAAATGCCGCAGCAGCAGGTTCAAGACGAACAGGCTGTTCTGCTGCAGGAGGTGGTCACCGTGCCCTACGATGGCAGCAATCCGCTGCTTATCCCCAACAAAAATGCTCCGGGTTACATCAACCCCTACCCCGCCGGGAGCTATGAGCACTTTGTGGCCAAGCCCGCTTACCCCAAAACCTCCGCGGTTTTCTGCAACGAGCCTCTGCTGCAGTCCGCTAACACGGAAAATACCCGTATCATCATCTGCCTGCCCCAGCAGCGGGCGCGTATGTATGTGAACGGGCGCGTGGCCTATGATTGGCCCGTATCCACGGGTACGGACGGCCACGAGACCCCGCCCGGGGCATACCGCATCTTGGATCGTGAGACAAATCATAAGTCCAACCGTTACGGTAAATTCGTGAACGCAAGCGGTCGCGTGGTCAGCAGCAATGCAGATACCTCCAAGGGTACGCCGGAGGGTCTCACTTTCCGCCCCGCCGGCATGCCGCATTGGAACCGCCTGACGCCGGACGGTGTGGGCATTCACGGTGGTAAAGTGGTGCCCGGTCGCAGGCTCTCACACGGCTGCATCCGCACGCCGTATGATGTGGCGGCCAAGCTCTTCAACTACACCAAGCGTGGCATGGCAGTATACGTCACGAGCGGTGTGGAGGATTATGCCAAAGGCGGTGCCGTGCGTCCGCAGGATGTGAAGTACCGTCCCAAGGCCGGCAATGACTACACCGACTATTAACCCGGAGGGCCTGCCGACGCGCACCCTGCACTGCGCCAACCGTGCCCTGTATGCGGCGGTGTCGGCGGCGGTGCTGGGTGTGTGCATCTACGCGGCCCTTGCCCCCGGGCCGGATTACCGCCCGCCCTTGGCCATCGCTGCGGGCATCATCTGCCTGCTCTGGGGCGGCGGCTATGCTTCCCTCTCCTACACGGTTTCGCCGCAGGGCATCACGCGCTCGATCTTTTTCGTCCTCAAGCGCCGCTATACTTGGCAGAACCTCGGCCCTGCCGAATTCCACTGTATCGATGCCCCCGGTGAGCGTTCCGTCTCCCTCATCTTCAGCAACCTCACTCTCTCCGGTGAGCTCCTCGACCCCGATGCCCTCGAGGAGCTGGCCGACGACCTCCGCGTCGCCGGGATGCTCGGCAAAGTGGGGTGAGCAGAAGTGACCCGCCGCAGGGGTGCTTGTATGACACAGCTCCCCGGAACGCTTCTCAGACGGGTTACAAGAAACTCTCATGACATTTGGGTTACACCCGAGACAGCTCTCTTGTAGCACAAGGGTGGTTTTTACATTTTTGTAATACTTTTTTGCATATTTTTAAAATTTGTCTTACATTTTTGTAAATTACTTCAAAGGGCGGGGAGAGGAAAAATCTCCAAGTCCTTGAGTATCAACAACTTAGAGATTTTTGAGAAAGTTGGCACGGCGTTTGCAAGAGAGAAGGGTGCAGACTGCGAGAACGAGGCAGCCGCAGAACACAAACCGAACCAAGATATGGCAACAGACAGGAACACAGCACCGGAGGAAGCGTTGGAGGCCCTTTACGGCAGCGACACCTTCGGCATCAAGACGATGGAGAAGTACCTCTCCAAGAGTGCGTTCAAGAAGATGATGAACACCATCCGCCAGGGCGGCAAGCTGGACCCGGGGATTGCGGATGAGGTGGCACAGGCCATGAAGGTGTGGGCACTCTCCAAGGGAGCGACGCACTACACGCACTGGTTCCAACCGCTGAGCGATGCCACGGCCGAGAAGCACGACTCCTTTGTGGAGCCGGACGGCGAGGGCGGGATGATCTGCGAGTTCACCGGCAAGACGCTGATTCAGGGCGAGCCGGATGCCTCTTCCTTCCCCTCCGGCGGCATTCGCGCCACCTTCGAGGCCCGCGGCTACACGGCGTGGGACCCCACCTCCCCGGCGTTCATCAAGCGCACGGCTCACACGGCGACCCTGTGCATCCCGACCGCGTTCTGCTCCTACACCGGTGAGGCGCTGGACAAGAAGACCCCGCTGCTGCGCTCCATGAAGGCGGTGGGCACCCAGGCCGCCCGCGTGCTCAAGTGCTTCGGCATCACCCCCTCCTGTGTGGACAGCAACCTGGGCGCGGAGCAGGAGTACTTCTTGGTGGACCGCGACCTGTATCTGAAGCGCCCCGACCTGATCGAGACGGGCCGCACCCTCTTCGGATGCCTGCCGCCCAAGCATCAGCAGATGGAGGACCACTACTTCGGCTCCATCAAGGAGCGCGTGCTGGAGTTCATGTCCAGCGTGGACCACGCCCTCTGGGCCTTGGGTGTGCCGGCCAAGACCCGCCACAACGAGGTGGCCCCCGCGCAGTTCGAAATCGCCCCGCTCTTCGAGGCGAGCAACGTGGCCGTGGACCACAATGTGATGATCATGGACATCCTGCAGCGCCAGGCCCTCAAGTTCAACTTGGTCTGCCTGCTGCACGAGAAGCCCTACGCCTGCGTGAACGGCTCCGGCAAACACAATAACTGGTCCCTCTCCACCCCGGAGCTCGGTTCCCTCTTCGCCCCCGGCAAGACGCCGCACAGCAACCTCGTCTTCCTCACCTTCTTGGCCAGTGTCATCCGCGCCATCGATCTGCATGCGGATCTGCTGCGCGCTTCCATCTCCAAGGCCGGTAACGACCACCGCCTCGGTGCCCAGGAGGCCCCGCCCGCCATCATCTCCATCTTCCTCGGCGACCAGTTGGCCGACATCGTGGAGCAGATCAAGGCCGGCGGTGCCAAGTCCTCCACCAGCAAGACCACCATGGAGCTGGGTGTGGATGTGCTGCCTGCCCTGCCGAAGGACACCACGGACCGCAACCGTACCTCTCCCTTCGCTTTCACCGGTAACAAGTTCGAGTTCCGCGCCGTCGGTTCCTCCCAGACCTGCGCTTGGCCCATGGCCGTGCTCAATACCATCGAGGCCGAGACCCTGGACATGATCGCGACGAAGCTGGAGCCCGTGGTCGGCACCCCGCAGTTTACCACCACCGTCACCGAGCTTATCAAGGAGATGATCACCAAGCACGATCGCATCATCTTCAACGGCAACGGTTATTCCGAGGAGTGGCTCGCCGAGGCCGAGCGCCGCGGGCTGCCCAACCTCAAGGATACCCCGGAGGCTCTCGAGGTTCTCTCCCGCCCGGATACCATCGCTCTCATGGAGAAATACGGTGTGCTCTCCCGTGCCGAGCTCCTCGCTCGCAAGGAGGTGCAGATCGAGAACTATGAGAAGCTCATCGACATTGAGGCCAAGACCTGCCTCAATATGCTCCGTACCATTTACATGCCCGCTATCAATAAGCAGATGGCTTCCCTCTGCAGCACCATCGCCTCCATCAAGGCCTCCGGTATCTCCGCCGGCCTCGCCGCTGTCACGCAGCAGGCGGAGTCCATCGGTGCCCTCTGCGATGAGTTGCCGGGCAAGGTCGCCGCTCTCGACGCGGCTATCTCCAATGGGTGCCCCCAGCGCATGAAGATCGCCATGCAGGACGCCCGCGACACCGTTGATGCACTCGAAGCCCTTGTGGCAGCTGACCTGTGGCCCGTTCCCACATACGCCCAGATGCTCAACATCCACAGCAAGTAGTACAAACGAGCAGAGCGGCTCCCGCCCTCTTCTCACCGCCTCCCCCGGGTGGGGGAGGCGGTCTTGTTTACCCATCGCGCAGCGCGTTCTTATTTGCACTATGTGAAAGAAAAGGCTCGACTTCTGCCGTGCCGGGGCATACAATGGGAGAGCAGACCCAATCTTGCTATGACCCGAAGCGAGATTCATGAATTAGGAAGGCGCTACCCGCGCGTCATCCGATGGAGTGACGAGGACGGCTGCTATATCGGCTCCCTGCCCGATGTCTGCGGCGACTGTACACACGGCGACACCCCGGAGGAGGTCGCTGCGAATCTTGAGGAATGCGCGGAGCTCTATGTGGAGAACTCGCTGGCGGAGGGGCTCCCCCTCGCGGAACCCGGGGCCGTTCTCGTGTGCCCCACCCGTTTCCTCACGGGCAATGTGGGCAGCAAAATCCGACTCCTCCGGGAGCTGCACGGCATGTCCCAAAAATCTCTGGCGGAGATGCTCGGCATCAGCCTCTCTACCCTGACCAAATGGGAGAACGGTTTGCGCCGTCCGAGCCGTGCCGCTGCGAAGTTGTTGGACATCTTGGACAAGCACCCGGAGTGTATTCACTCCTAACCCCCTGCCCGCAGTGGGCTGAAGGCACAGCACGCGCCGCGCCGTGGGGCTTTCCCACAACGCGGCGCATTCCGCTGCGCGGCTTTTAGTTCGAGGAGGCTGATTTCTTCCTCCGACGCCGTGCGCACAGCCCCATCAGCCCCAGCAGGGCCAGCGTAGCCGTGGTGGGCTCGGGGGCGTCGAAGGTCACGCTCGTCAGCACGATGGTCTTGGCAGCGCTATCATAGACAAGGTTGGAGGACGAAGTGAGGTTGTCCGAAGTGAACAGGGTATTAGCATCTACCGGGTCTGACGAAAGGCCATCCACACTGCCAACGTTCTTGAATAGGGTCACATCGTAGGTTCCATTCGAATTCTGCGTACCGTTCACCCCCTGCAGTAAATTAAGAAGCTTCTTCGTTGTTCCTCCCCCGAGCGTAAGAGTTTTTCCGGACATATCCACTGTGGATTCCATGGTCAATTCGTTCGCACCACTCAAATCCAAATCAGCATTCAAAATAGCCACGGGATCGGAGGTTGCCGTCGTACCCACAGCATCGCCCAAGAGCAAAACAGCCGCTGAGGCAACCTGCGCCATATCTTCGGAGGCTCTGGTTCGGAAGGCACCCGTCACCTTGATCTTGGAGGTCTCCAACACCGACCCTTCGGAAATTGTCAAACCGGCAAGCTGTATAGCATCCGAACCGGATGCGGTAAGAGTAAGTCGGGAAGATTCCTGCACAGATATCGTGCCCATCGTTGAATCACACGCAACCTTATACTTTCCCCCATTTCCAAAGCTTGCCGAAGCAGTGTCATCAACCGATAACTTAGCCACATTCACATCTCCCGAAGCTCTGTAGACTATCTCGGCAGCATCCTTCACACTAATTTGTCCTGCAAGCGTCCCGACTGAGGAAATCTCGTACACACCCTTATCCTTAAAAGTAGCGGAAGCACCTTCAGACACAGAAAGACCGGCAAGTTTCACGGCCTCCTTCGCAGCGTAAGTAAAGGCGCCACTTCCCTCCACGGAGACAGCCCTCTCCCCCAAGTTGAGACAAGCCTCCAAAGAAGCACCATCACTGATGGTCACATTCCCCGTTCCGTCAATAGATGAATCAGCGGCGGCAGCAAGGAATTTCGTCGTACCCGATGCTATCTTGATAGCCCCGGCACGAAGTTTACCTTCGACAGTCACATTACCGGCATTCTTAAAGCTAATATTGCGATTTTCATCGAAGTAGCTGTCATAATATGTTCCATCCACCAGAACGTGCCATCCGGTCTTTCCATCAGGAAGGGCTTCCGCATTACTCCCCATACCGGCACCTTGCTTCCAAGTGCTGCCGTTCTCGCCCGTGCCGCTCCACTCCAAATCGCCGTCCCAGTATTGACGGCCTTTTTCCTTGAAAGCATCCGGTGTTCTTATGAAAGTCAGTGTTTTGAAATAAGTATAACTCGACTCCTGTTCAAGAGAATCATACAAGAATAGATGCTCATCCCCGCCATTGTAGCTACTAAGCTTGATATAATATGTCTTCAACTGAAAACTCTGGTCATCAGAATCACAATAATAAAGCTTATCAATTACTCCATCATTATTCAATCCGAACCCATACAGAGTGAGAGAATGCGAATCATTGGCATTATTAGGTCGCGCATCATGAATAGCAAACTCCGCAATATTGCCATACGATTTCTGAACGACCTGTCCCTCTTGAATCTCACAATCAAAGACCTGGCAGGCCAAACTCGTTAGTCTCTCAGAAAAAGTCGTTCCCGTCAAGGTAAAAACATCGAGCACACTTTTTTTTTCAAAACCCTGTAACTTTACGCTAGCATTCTGTTGAGCAATACTACTAGAATATATATTCTCAAATGCACCAAGAGCCTGGCCATGATATAATGCGGCACCCGTATCCGCGATATAGGAGAGCATGGCTTTCGCTACGTCTCCTCCATTATTCGACCCCGACAGATAAAACCATCTACTTAACTTCAAAGACTGGGTCCCGCCCAACGCAATTGCTGTTTTCCTATCCTCCACAGCATATCCAAGCTGCAACTTTTCAGCATGTGCGCTAAACACTCCATAATAACTCTGCCAATATTGCAGGACATTAGAAGCAGCGTGAGCCCAACACTCATTACCGTCCGCAGTCAACTGACCGTTTCCGGCCGCGGAGGTACTACCTACCAACAACTGCACCGCATACTTCGAGATTCCATGCTCCGTCGCTTCAACAATTCCAGCCTGATTCACAGTTCCCTTGGTGGTACCCACCGTTCCCCATTCCCCCAAAAAGGACATATCCGCCACATCACCGCCATGTTCAGTGGCATTCTTTTTCCACACCTCAATGAAAGCATCAACGGCGGCACTTGACCCCATCGTGCCCCCCGCACCGGGTTGCCAGAACAAGCCCTTACCACTATCAAAGAAAAATTCGGAAGCGGCTGCGTTCTCTTTGTTCACGCGGTCGACAATAAAGTCAGCGGCAAAGACGGGACATGCGAGGGCAGCGAGAAGGGAAAGTACAGCGAGGGAGGTGAGTTTCATGAATGAAAAGTGAGTGGTGGCGGGGTTAAAAACAGGCGGAAGGAGCCACCGGAGAGAGGACGGGGGAAGGAGCTACCGCGCGCATGGTGAAGAAACGTGTTGAATGTACAGAGAATGTATCGATGCTGATATTTTAGCTTACGCGGGAGGTAAGGGCAAGAAAAAAATGCGGTAGGGGCAAAAAAATCCTGCTGCGGGGGGAGGAAAAGGCCCGCAGCAGGGAAAAGAGGGGTCAGTGAGGGATCAAGCGAGGCTGCGAATGGCGGCGGACATGAGGTCCGCGACCTTCTTACCGCTCATGAGCATACCGCCGAAGATGGGCCCCATACGGAAGCTGCCGGAGACGCCGTTGGCGGCCATACCGGAGACGAAGAGCCCGGGATAGATCTCCTTGGTATTGTCGATGGTGGTGCGCTCGCCCTCGGCGGCGTCCATGCTCATCTCCCCGACGACACCGCCGGTGGGGGTAGCGAGAGAGACACCGTTTTTACGCGCGACGGTGCGGGCGATCTCGCAATCATGCCCGGTGGCATCGAGGACGACCTTGGAAGCGAGCGTGAGGGGGTCGACGTGCAGCCCCTCACGCAGGACGGGGGTCCAGTTGACGACAACGCCGCCGACACGGCCCTGCTTGTAAACGACATCCTCCACGGAATAGCAATTGAACACGATGGCACCGGCCTGCGTTGCGCGGTAGAGGAGGCCGGCGGTCGCGTGCACGGAATCCACGATGTGCGTACCGTTCCGATAGGGCTTGTGCGCGAGACCGAGCTCATCAATGATGGGCAAAGCCTCATCCTGCACCACGATGTCATTGAACATCATGGCGCCGCCCCACATACCGCCGCCCGGGGAGAGCTTGCGATCGAACAGGGCGACCTTGTGCCCCATTTTGGCGAGATAATAAGCGCAGACGATACCGCTGGGACCGCCGCCGACGATGGCTGCATCCAACTGCAGGCAAGAGGAGAGCTTGCCGAAGTAGGACTCAATAATACCTTGAGAAATGATGGTTTCCACGGGAAACAATGATAGCGCGCGGCGCGGGGAAGTCAATGCGCAAGTATGTCATTGACCGCGCGGGCTGCGGCAGCGATGTTTTTCTGCTGCAAAAGCCAGGAGACAATGACCACGCGCTGCGCCCCCGCCGCCAGCACATCGGGAAGCGTGGCCGCATTGATACCGCCGATGCAGAACATGGGCAGCTCCCCCAGCTGCGCCTGCACCTGCGCGATGTGCTGCAAACCGATGGCGGGGCGCCCCGGCTTGGTACCCGTGGGGAACAGCGGCCCGAAACCGATGTAGTCCGCCCCCTCCGCGAGGGCATCCAGAGCCTGCTGCGGGCTGTGAGTGGAGCGACCGACGAGCATCTGCGGCCCCACGACGGCACGCACCTGCGCCAGCGGCCCCGCATCCTGCCCCACATGAACGGCATCCGCCCCGAGGGAAGCCGCGAGCTCTGGGTAATCATTCAGCACGAAAACGGCACCGGCGGCCCGGCAGAGCGGCTGCATGACACGCGCCAGCTCCGCCACCTGCGGCAGAGGGAGCCCCTTGGCACGCAATTGCAGGATGCGCACCCCGCCCTCGAGCAACGCCGACGTCTTCTCCGCTACCTGCCCGGGGGCGGTGTAGCCCATATCCACGATGCCGTACAAGCGGCAGGATTGCAACACATGCTTCATGCCGCCCACTGTAACACAAGCGGGCGCGCTTGGCAAGGCAAAAGCAAGCCCCCCTGCCCCCGCACGACGGCGGAAACAGGGGACGAAAACGCAAGGGATGCGGCGATCAGTGCGCCAGCAACTCGGTGATGCGGCGGCAGACCTCCTCCACATTGGCGCGGCTGTTGA
Organism: Akkermansia muciniphila; assembly: GCA_004557455.1. GTDB lineage: Bacteria > Verrucomicrobiota > Verrucomicrobiia > Verrucomicrobiales > Akkermansiaceae > Akkermansia > Akkermansia muciniphila_D. Next base: position 28,797 of record SFDX01000012.1, read on the forward strand.
AGGCCGAGATGCGGAAGAAGCCCTCACCGTGGGCACCGAAACCGGCACCGGGCGTGATGACCACCAGAGCCTCCGAGAGCATCTTATCGAAGAACTCCCAACTGCCCATGCCATCCGGAGTCTGCACCCAGACATAGGGCGCATTGGCACCGCCCCACACCCGCAGACCGGCGGCGCGGCAGGCAGCGGAGAGCAGCTCCGCATTGCCGAGGTAGTGGCGGATGAGCTCGGCCGTCTGCTGCTGCCCCTCCGGGGTGAAGAGAGCGGCGGCACCGCGCTGCACGATGTAGCTGGCGCCGTTGAACTTGGTGCTGTGGCGGCGGCTCCAGAGCTGCGCCACGGGAACGGGGTTGCCCTGAGCGTCCTTACCCATCAGTTCACGCGGGATGACGATGTAACCGCAGCGCACGCCCGTAAACCCGCCCTGCTTGGAGAAGGAGCGGAACTCGATGGCGCAGCGGCGCGCCCCCGGGATGGCGAAGATGGAAGTGGGAACGGCGGGATCCGTCACGAAGGCCTCATACGCGCCGTCGTACAGCAGGATGGTGTCATTGGCCAGCGCGTAGTCAACCCAAGCCTTCAACTGCTCATAGGTGGCCACGGCACCCGTGGGGTTGTTCGGGAAGCAGAGGTAAGCCAGATCCACCCGCTGCTGCGGAACCTGCGGCACAAAGCCGTTCTCCGGCGTGCAGGGCAGGTAGACGAGCCCCTCGTAGGAGCCATCCGGGCGAGCGGAGCCGGTGTTGCCGTTCATCACGTTGGTGTCCACATACACAGGGTACACGGGATCCGGCACGGCGATGATGTTGTCATGCCCGAAGATGTCGAGGATATTACCCGTATCACACTTAGCGCCGTCGGAGACGTAGATTTCATCGGCCTCCACCTGCACGCCGCGCGCCTTGTAAGAGACCTCGGCGATGGCCTCGCGGAGCCAAGCATAGCCCTGCTCCGGGCCGTAACCGTGGAAGGTCTCGCGCTTGGCCTGGTCGTCCACGGCCTTGTGCATGGCCTCGATGGCGACCTGCGGGAGGGGCTCGGTGACATCGCCGATACCGCAGCGGATGATGGAGGGAGCTTTATCCGGGTTAGCGGCAGCGAAAGCCGCGACACGGCGGCCGATTTCCGGGAAGAGGTACCCGGCCTGGAGTTTAAGGAAATGATCGTTGATGCGAGCCATAGTAGTGCGACCTATGTTGCCACACGCAGCGGCGGCGGGCAAGCCCAAAATACGGCAGCAGCGGGAGAAAGGGCGGAATATGCCGCATTTAGCCCTTGCATCCTGCGCGCAAAGGCACTAGAATGGGGTCCTATGCCAGATGTATCACTCAACCTCGGCGAACGCTCCTACGTCGTACACGTTGCAAACGCCTCCCTGAGCAACTTGGGATTCCGGGTATCGCGCCGGCGCCTGACCGGCAAGGCCGCACTGATAACGGACAGCAACGTCTACCCCCTGTACGGCGAGCAGGTGAAGATGAGCCTGGAGGACTCCGGCTACAGCGTGAGCACGCACATCATGGAAGCGGGCGAGGCCAACAAAACCCTGCGCACCGTCGAGATGCTGGCAGAGGAAATGGTACGCGCCGGGCACGACCGCAGCAGCTTTGTGGTAGCCCTGGGCGGCGGCGTGGTGGGCGATGTGGCAGGCTTTACGGCCGCCACCTATTATCGCGGCATACCCTTTGTGCAGGTACCCACCACCGTGATGGCCCAAGTGGACAGCTCCGTGGGCGGCAAGACGGGTGTGAACCTGCCCTGCGGCAAGAACTTGGTGGGGAGTTTTCACCAGCCGCAACTGGTGCTGGCAGACCCCACCACCCTCACGAGCCTGCCGCCGCGCGTGATGCGCGAGGGGATGGCCGAGATGGTGAAGCACGCCGCCCTGAGCCGCCCCGCCATGCTCCGCGCCCTGCAAAACGCCGCCGATGAGATTGACCTGGGCTTTACCCTGCGCACCGTGGAGAAACTGCCCGAACTCATCGCGGACAACGTGACCATCAAGGCCGGGATTGTGGAAGCCGACGAACGCGAGACCTCCGGCGTGCGAGCCTACCTGAACCTAGGGCACACCCTGGGCCACGGCATCGAAGCCGCCGTACCCTACGGCAGCCTGCTGCACGGCGAAGCGGTGAGCCTGGGCATGCGCGCGGCGCTCTACCTCTCCCGCAAGCTGGGCGGACTGAGCCGCGAGGACGAACGCGAGGTACTGGACACCCTGCGCGCGCTGGAGCTGCCCTTGGTACTGCCGCAGGAAGTGGACATAGACCGCGCGCTGGCCCTGACCACCGCCGACAAGAAATTTGCGGGCGGCCGCATACGCTTTGTCCTGCTGCACCGCTGCGGCGCACCCTACTTGGCCGACAACGTAACGCAGCAAGACCTGCTGGCCGCCATGAAGGAGCTGACCAAGCCTTGCTGAACCCTTAACAAAACCCCGAAAGCCAATCATGACAGACCCGAGAACGACCCAACTGGCGCAGAACCTGGTGAAGCACTCCTGCAAGGTGCAACCCGGCGAGCGAGTGCTGCTGGATATGTTTGACACCCCGGACGAGGTGGCCATTCAACTGATACGCGCCGTACGCGCTGCGGGCGGCATTCCCCACCTGCATCTGCACCACGGCCGCGTGACCCGCGAAATGCTCTCCGGCGCCACCGAACCGCAGTACGAAGCCATCGGCAAATTCGCGCTGGCGGAGATGCAGGCCATGGACTGCTACATCGCCGTGCGCGGCGGCCACAACAGCTTCGAGAACAGCGGCGTGCCCGCCGAGAACATGAGCCTAGCCCAGCGCCTGCTGCGTCCCTCCATCGACGAGCGCGTGAACCACACCCGCTGGTGCGTGCTCCGCTGGCCCACCCCCGCCATGGCCCAGGGAGCAGGGATGAGCACCGAGGCCTTCGAGGACTTCTACTTCCGCTGCTGTCTGGCCGACTACAGCAGCCTGCGCGTAGCGATGGACAAACTGGCCGCCCGCATGATGCGCACGGACCGCGTGCACATCGTGGGCCCCGGCACGGACCTCACCTTCTCCATCAAGGGCATGCCCGCCATCCCCTGCTCCGGCGAGCTGAACATACCGGACGGCGAGGTCTTCTCCGCCCCCGTGCGGGACAGCGTGAACGGCGTGGTGAGCTACACGGCCCCCTCCCTCTACCGCGGCATTCCCTTCGAGGGCGTGAAGCTGCGCTTCGAGAACGGCAAGATTGTCGAGGCCCACTGCGACGGCAAGGATGCGGAGTTGAACGCCATTTTGGACAGCGATGAAGGCGCACGCTACATCGGCGAGTTTGCCTTGGGCGTGAACCCGGAGGTGCTCAAGCCCATGCGCGACATCCTCTTTGACGAGAAGATCGCCGGTTCCTTCCACTTTACCCCCGGACAGGCCTACGAAGAGTGCGACAACGGCAACCGCTCTCAGGTACACTGGGACTTGGTGTGCATTCAGCGCAAGGACTACGGCGGCGGCGAGATTTACTTCGACGGCGAGCTGATCCGCAAGGACGGCATCTTCACCGACCCCGAACTGAGCATTCTGAACCCCGCAACCCACTGATAAGGCCATGACCGACCCGAGATTGGAGCAACTGGCACGCCAGGTCGTGAACTACTCCGTACGCGTGCAGCCCGGGGAGCATGTGAACCTGCGCATGCAGAACATACCGGACGAGATGGTGGTGCAGCTCATCCGCGCGGTACGTGCCGCAGGGGGTATTCCCCATGTGGAGCTGGGACACAGCCGCATCAGCCGCGAGCTGAACCGCGAGGCAACCGAGGAGCAGTACGCCTTGGAGGGCCGCTACCGCTTACAGCGCGCGCAGGATATGGATGTGCACATCTGCTTCTATGCGGATGACAACACCTTCGAGACCGCCGACGTGCCCGCCGAGCGCATGAAGCTGGTGAGCAAGCACCTGCGCGAGGCAAGCAACTTTACCGTCAACCAACGCAAGTGGACCGTGCTGGCCTGGCCCACGCCCTCCATGGCGCAGGCGGCGGGCATGAGCACCGAGGACTTCGAGGACTTTTACTTCCGCTGCTGCCTGGCCGACTACGCCAAGCTGAAGCAGGGCATGGAGAAGATCAAGGCCATGATGGAGGCCACGGACCGCGTGCGCATCGTGGGACCGGGCACGGACCTAGAGTTCTCCATCAAGGGGATACCCGCCATCGTCTGCGCGGGGGATTGCAATGTACCGGACGGCGAGGTATACACGGCGCCCGTGCGGGACAGCATCAACGGCACCCTCTGCTACAACGCCCCGAGCATCTACCACGGCATCCCCTTCGACGGCGTGCGCTTCCGCTTTGAAAACGGCAAGATCGTCGAGGCCCACTGCAACGGCAAGGACGCCGAGCTGAACGCCATTCTGGACACCGACCCCGGCGCGCGCTACATCGGCGAATTTGCCCTGGGCCTGAACCCGCATGTGCTCAAACCCATGCGCGACATTCTCTTTGACGAGAAGATCGCCGGATCCTTCCACCTGACCCCCGGGCAGTGTTACGACGAGGCCCCGAACGGCAACGAATCCGCCATTCACTGGGACCTGGTGTGCATTCAGCGCGAGGAATGCGGCGGCGGCGAGATCTACTTTGACGGCAAGCTGATCCGCAAGGACGGCATCTTCACCGACCCCGAGCTGAGCATCTTCAACGCCATCCGCGACTGATGAAAGCGTTTCTCCGCCGGCATTGGAAGCTGTGCATCCTCCTGCTGTTGCTGGTTGTCGCGTACCACGGGATGAAGTGGTACGGCCGCTACGGCGCGCGGCAGTTGGAGGTGAACCACCTGAGCATGCCGACGGAGACCCTGCCGGGCGTGGGGCCCCTGCGCATTGCCTTTTTAGCAGATGTACATGACAGCCGGGAGCTGCTGGATGAGGCCCTGGATGCCATCGAGCAGGCCAAGCCGGACCTCATTATCTTCGGCGGCGACCTCATCATGGTCAACACCCGCTTTATGCGCACGCGGCGGATGGTGCAGGCCCTGCGGCGCATGAAGAGCATTGCCCCCACCTTCGCCATCCTGGGGAATCAGGATTACGAGAAACAGGAGCAGGTGGAACGCGTGTATCGCACGGCGGGCATCCCCCTGCTCCGCAATCAATCCGTGGAATGGCAGAGCCCCGCCGGGCACCGCCTGCGCATCGTGGGCTTGGGGGACTACAACGAAGGAGACGAGGCCCCGGAGCAATGCATGGCCGGGCAGGCTGCGGACGATGTGCCGGTGCTGCTGCTCTCCCATGACCCGGAGAGCCGGGAACTGCTGGCCGACTACCACTGGCACCTGATGCTGAGCGGACACACGCACGGCGGGCAGCTGGGGGTGCCCTTCACCGAGCCGCGTCGCTTCATCAGCCTGCGCTCGGATATGCCCGCCGGGCTCTATTCCTTTGACCGTGGACGCCGCATTTTCGTGACGCGCGGCGTGGGTTCCACCATGGGCATGCGCTTCTTCTGCCCGCCGGAGGTGAATATCATTGACATCGGCCGCTGAACCGGGGACCTTCAGCGTTGGAAGGTTCCCACGTGCAGCAGCTCACGCCGCGGGCAGTAAAAGAACCAAGTGCCCCGCCAATCACCTTTCGGCTCGCGAAGACCGTACAGGCCTTTCTCCGTGCGGAAGGATTTGAGGTCCATCGTAAAAAACTCCTCAAGAGCCTCGTCGGAGAACTGCCAGTCGCCCTCCTTGTCCATATTCTTCTTCAGCGCAGCGAACTGCTCAGAACTCACGTTGAAGCAATAGCTCTCCTCGTAACAAAAGATATTGAGCAAGCGATGCAGGCCGTAGTGCTGTGTAGCCCCGTAGGCCGGCATATTCAACCCGGTCTTTCTGCGGCAATCCGGAACAGTCGTAAAATAGCTGTAGATGATCACCACGATCATGCTCAGGATTACCCCTAACATAAAGAAATTGCTTTTCATAAGCGGGGACGCCCCATACTACACGCTGCGGCATGTCTTGGCAATATCCAATTTCGCCAGCAGGGGGCTTATGACGCAAAGAGTCGGGCAGGACAAGCTTTTTTCTTGGCATGGCAGGGTTTTCGTGGTAAATTCGGAACCATGAACAAGCAAAGCTACAAGCATCTGCTCGGCACGGCAGCGGCAGCGGCGGCGGCTCTCTGCCTCGTCTCCTGCGAGACGGTGACACCGGCCACCCGCATTCAGGAGAACCCGGCGATGTACAGCCAACTACCGGAGAAGCAACAGCAGTTGGTGAGAGCCGGTCACATTACCTACGGCATGTCGACAGCAGCCGTTTATCTGGCCTGGGGCGCGCCGCAGCGCAAAGCAACCCTGGGGCTGCGCAATGGCAAGACGGCGGAGAAATGGGTGTACACCAAGCCGAGGCCGGTGAGCATATCGAATGATTTTTACCCCTACGGGCCCAGCTATGGTCCCTATTGGGATAACTACTACTTCCCGCACCACGGCGTGTCCACCGCTTGGTTGCAGGAGGAGTCCGCCAGCGTGCAATTCGAGAACGGAAAGGTTGTCTCTTGGCAACAGCAGCAATAACCCCCTTCCCTTTGTTTATGAAAGAAGATACCACTCACGCACATATCATTACCCTGCGCACCCCGCAGGCAGAGGTACGGCTCACGGATTTCGGGGCACGTATCCTGAGCTTTATTTATCAAGGAACAGACTGCCTGTACGGACCGAAGACCTTGGACGACGCAGCGGCGGATGACTGCTACTGCGGGGCCATCTGCGGACGCGTGGCCAACCGCATCGCCGGCGGGCAATTCGGGCTGGACGGGTGCGGATACTCGCTGGCCTGTAACAATGGCCCGAACAGCCTGCACGGCGGTAATCTCGGCTACAGTGGCCGGGTCTGGCAGATTGAATCGCAGACGGAGACGGAGCTGGTGCTCTCCCTTACCTCCCCGGACGGCGAGGAGGGCTACCCGGGCTGTGTTCAACTGAAGGCAACATATACCCTGCAGGAGAGCACCCTGAGCCTGCGGATGGAGGCACAGACGGACGCCCCCACCCTGCTGAACCTGACCAACCACGCCTACTGGAACCTGGACGGCACCGGCACGATTGACGAGCGGCATTGCCTACAGGTGCGGGCGGAGGAGTATACCCCCATGGTGGCAAACATCCCCACGGGAGAGGTCTGCCCCGTGGCAGGCACACCCTATGACCTGCGGCAGCCGGTACCCTTTGAGACGCGCAATGCCCCGGAGGCTCCCCTGCCCGGCGGCTTTGATGATAACTATGCACTCTGCGGCGGGCCGGGTATGCGGGAGGTAGCTCTGCTGACCAACGGTCGGCGAACCCTGCGGCTGCAAACGGACGCGCCGGGGCTGCAGGTCTACACGGGGGATTACCTGCCCCTAAAGCGAGGCGGTGTGGCCCTGGAGGCGCAGAATTACCCGGACTCCCCGCACCACCCGAACTTCCCGAGCATTGTACTGCGCCCCGGCGAGGTATACTGCCGCACCATCAGCTGGTGTCTGGAATAAGCCGCTCCCCCTTACCCCACAGCACTGCCGCACGCACACGGCAGTGCTTTTTTGCGTATGCGGGGCAGATTTTGCTTCCCTTACGCGCCGCATGGGCGTATAATACCCGCGAACGCACGGTGAACCTCCGCGCGGCAGTAATCAAGATGAAAATCGTTCTCGCATACTCCGGTGGCCTTGACACATCCGTTCTCTTGGTGTGGCTCAAGGAGAAGTACAACGCCGAAATCATCGCCTACTGTGCCGATGTAGGCCAGGCTGAGGAACTGGAGGGCATCGAGGCCAAAGCCTTGGCCACCGGTGCCTCCAAGTGCATCGTCGGTGATCTGAAGGCGGACTTTGCCGCGAATTACATCTACCCGATGTTCCGCGCCAACGCTCTGTACGAGGGCCGCTACCTGCTCGGTACGTCCATCGCCCGCCCCTGCATCTCGAAGGCGATGGTGGATGTGGCCTTGGCGGAGGGCGCGGATGCCATTGCCCACGGTGCTACCGGCAAGGGCAACGACCAGGTGCGCTTCGAGCTTTCCATCAACGCGCTGGCCCCGCAGCTGCAGGTCATCGCCCCCTGGCGTATGAAGGAATGGCGCGACCAGTTCCCCGGCCGCACGGAGCTCATTCAGTACGCGGAGTCCCATGGCATTCCGATTCGCCAGAGCGTCAAGAAGCCTTACTCCATGGACCGCAACCTGCTGCACATCTCCTACGAGGCCGGTATTTTGGAGGATACTTGGTACGATGCTACCAAGGAGGAGGACCGCAAGATGTATGTGCTCTCCAACGCGCCGGAGGATGCCCCGGACAAGCCGCAGTACCTGCAGTGCCTCTTTGAGAAGGGCGACATCGTGGGTCTGCAGACGGAGGGTCTGGCGGAGATTATCGAGAAGGTCGGTGCCAATGTTACTGGCGAGAAGGACGGCTACACGCTGCTGGATCCGCTGGGTGTGATGCTGGTGCTCAACTACCTCGGTGGCCTGCACGGCATCGGCCGCGTGGATATTGTGGAGAACCGCTTTGTGGGCATGAAGAGCCGCGGTATTTATGAGACCCCCGGCGGTACCATTCTGCTGGCCGCTCACCGCGACATCGAGACCATCACCATGGACCGCGAGGCCCAGAAGGTGCGCGATTCGCTCATCCCGGATTATGCGGCGATGGTGTATAACGGTTTCTGGTTCGCTCCGGAGCGCGAGGCTATCCAGGCGCTGGTGGAGAAGACCCAAGAGACCGTGAACGGCGAGGTGCGCCTGAAGCTCTACAAGGGTAACGTGATGTACGCCGGCCGCAAGAGTCCGAACAGCCTCTACAGCTACGCGATCGCGACCATGGAGGGCGATTACACCGATGAGGATTACAATCAGGATGACGCCAGCGGCTTCATTCACCTCAACGGCCTGCGCCTCAAGCAGTTCTCCCGTGTGAACGGTAACAACTGATCATCCTTACAGGGCACCGTCTTGCACCCGGCAGGGCGGTGCCTTTTGCGCGCTGTGGCCCCTGCTCTTCCCAAGATTTCCTACGTTCTTACCTCGCATAACCGTAGCCGGTATATCCGAGAGGCGGTGGAGAGTGCTTTGGCCCAGGATTACCCGGGGGAGCTGGAGTTCATCTTCTCGGATGATTGCTCCACGGATGACACCTACGATATCATCTGCCGCTGCGCTGCCGACTACACCGGGCCCCACCGGGTGATCACAACCCGGACGCCGAGGAACATGGGGCTGGCGGGTAACACGAATCACGCGGTATCGCTGGCTACGGGGGAGTGGGTTATCCGCGCTGATGACGATGACCTGGCGGCCGTGGACCGCTGCAGCGTCATCGCCCGGGCCATTGCCGAGCACCCCGGGTGTACCTACGTGGTCACGGGGCTCCGGGCTTTCACCGATGCCACTGCGGACGAGGCGCGAGCGGCGTCCCGCACTCCCAGCGGCACCCACGCCGCAGCGAGGGTTGTGTCGCTCGCAGACGGGCCCATCTCCCCGCTCTTCCCGGGGGCGAACTCGCTGTATTCCTACAAGGCTTGGCATATCAGCGTTTATCGTACCTTCGGGCCCTTGGACGAGGAGGCCTACTATGTTGACGACTTGTCCTGTTACTACCGCGCCAACATTCTCGGCTCCGGGGTCTACTTGGACAACGTCCCCGCCGTTCTGATGCGACAAGGCAGCGGCAACCAAAGCCGAGGCGGCGATGACGCATCGCGCGGCTACCGCGCCATCGTCCGACTGGAGCGTTTCAATGACAAATACTTCAACGTCACGGTCCCACCCCTCACCCGCGAGCTCTCCGCCTACCGCACCTACGCGGCAACCCACCCCTCCCCCAACCTCGCAGGGCTCCTCAATGCCATTGAGGAGGACATCAACACCCGCAAGCTCCTCAGCACCTTCTGGCGCCGCGGCATCCTTAACCGCATCCGCATCTCCCGCCGCCTCGGCTACAAAAGCCTCTTCTCCGCCATCCGCTGCCTTCCCCTGCCGGTATTTGCCTCCCTGCTGGCCTTGGGCAGAAGACTGAAACGATAAACTCTATGTCCGAACTCTCTGTCTTCATGCACCCCAGAGCCTTCTGGATCGGCAAATATACCGGAGTCAGTCGCTACGTCTGCGAGCTTATTCAGGGACTCCTCGATAAGGGAGTGGAGGTGCAGTTGCCTATCCTCGAGACTCCTAACGGCTACCTCCGAAAGGCGGATTTTTTTCCGCTTGTATCGCAAGGTTCGCCGAAGGAAGCCCTCCTTTGGAAGTGGATCAGTAAGGTCCCAATTTGCCCAGCTTGGGCAGAATTAGCAAGGCGCCAAATGTTGCGAACTCAGGGTCTGAAGGCACTGAAAACTCTGCGCTACGACCTTGTCCACCCCACGCATAACAACGCCACGGAAATTCTGCCTCACATCAAAAAAACGCCGTTGGTCATCACGATACATGATATGACCCACGAGCTCTTCCCACAGAGTTTTTCTCCGGCAGACCCGTCAGCCCATCGCAAAAGAGAATTTGCACGCAGAGCTGACAGAATCATTGCTATCTCCCGCAGGACAAAGGAGGATGCGGTCCGTATTCTCGGGGTTGATCCCGACATCGTTGATGTTGTCTATCACGGCAACTCACTCACTCTTCCACGCATTCCGTTGGCCCACATTCCGCCACTGCCGGAGCGCTACGTTCTCTTTGTTGGAAAACGTGCGGGATACAAAAATTTCGAAAATTTTATCAAAGCTTTCTCAATCATTCACCAAAAAAAACCGGAGCTTCATTTAATGTGCGTGGGCGGAGGCGCATTTTCCGATGAAGAAAACAGGCTGATAGCAGAGCTCAGACTGGCTCCTTTTGTCAGGCAACTTCCCGCCGATGACGCTCTGTTAGCCACGCTGTACAGCAAGGCGGAATTCTTTGTTTACCCCTCCCTTTACGAGGGATTTGGCCTCCCCCTTTTGGAGGCCTTTTCCTGCGGTGCTCCCGTTGTCTGCTCCGATGCCAGCTGTTTTCCGGAAATTGCGGGGGACGCAGCTCTGTATTTTGATGGAAATTCCATCAAAAATATCGCAGAGGCGATGGAGGAGGCATTTCTGAACGAGTCTCTGCGAAACAAGCTCCGGAGGAAAGGGACAGAGAGACTCACGCACTTCTCATGGGCAAAGTGCGCGGAAGAAACATTGACAAGTTATCAACGGGTGCTATGAAGCTGCTTCTCCTCAAGTTATATTACCGCTTCTGCGCGGTCTTCCTCCGGCTATCGGGGGTCAGACTCGGGAAGGGCTGTACGGTATCCGGCAGCATCCTCGTTCACAAGGCAGATAATTCTGTCATTCGACTGGGGGATCACTGCACGCTTCACAGTCTCCGACGCTTTAATCCCATCATGAGTACACAGCTCAGCCTCTGCACGGGGTGCCCCGGGGCGGAGATTTCCTTCGGGTCATATTCCGGGATGAGTGGTGGTGCTATCTACTGTGTTATGAGTATAGCAATCGGTGAAAAAACCATCATCGGTGCCGATTGCCTAATCATGGATACAGATTGCCATTATCCGGCACCGAATGGGATGTGGGCGTCCTCTTTTCATGAGGCGGACAGAGGAGAGCCCGTTCACATCGGGAAATCCTGTTTCATCGGTGCGCGGAGCATCATTCTGAAAGGTGTGACTATCGGTGACCACTCCGTCATCGCGGCGGGAAGCGTTGTCAACCAAGATATCCCCCCCTACAGTCTCGCGGGGGGGAATCCCATTCGCATCCGTCCGCTACCGAAACACTGGCTCCCGATTGAGTAAACCCATCTCATTTTCGGCTTTACAAGGGGCGGGGATTGGGGTAGAATGGGGGAGTTATGAGCGAAGCCAAACAGGAACTTCTCGGGATTTTGTTGAAAAAGTCGATCAAGACGGGGCATTTTATTCTTGCATCGGGTAAGGAGAGCGATTTGTATTGCGATTCTCGCGTGACGGCCTTGGATGCGCGGGGGGCAAATCTCATCGGCCAAGTGGGCTGGGAATTGGTGCGGGACGTGATTTTGAAGCAGCATCCGGGGGCGACGGCCATCGGTGGGATGACGATGGGCGCGGACCCGATTTCTCTGGCCATCGGGATGTATTCTGCCGGGGAGAAGCCGCTGAATGTGTTTACAGTGCGCAAGGAGGCCAAGGACCACGGGCGCGGCAAGCGTATCGAGGGTAACTTCTCTGCCGGGCAGGAGGTTATCGTGGTGGACGACGTCATCACGACCGGCGGCTCCACGCTGAAGGCCATCGATGCCATCGAGGCGGAGGGCGGTAAGGTGGTCGCGGCCTTGGTGCTGGTGGACCGCCAAGAAGGCGGGCGCGAGGCCATTGAGTCTCGCGGAGTGCCTGTGTTCCCCGTGTTCACGCGCGCCGATATCTTCGGCGGCAGATAAGTCACAGCAATGCTCCCGGTCATTGCAGGTGTGGAAGGCGTGACTCTCTCCCCGAGAGAGCGTAAGCTTTTTTCGCGCCTGCAGCCGGCCGGTTATATTCTTTTCTCCCGCAACATCGAGGACACCGAACAGGTGCGCGAGCTCACCGACGAGCTGCGGCAGATTTCCTGCGACGCAGGCGACCCGATCATTACCATCGACCAAGAAGGCGGGCGCGTGGTTCGCACGGCAGCCATCGGAGTGCATCTTCCGGCTGCGGCGACCCTGGCACAGACCCGCAGCACGCATAGCATCCGCCAAGCCGCCGCGTACAATGCGCGCTGCCTGCTGTCGCTGGGCATCAACACCAACTTCGCACCCGTCCTCGATCTGGGCAGCGAGCACGCCAATGCCCTGCCCTCCCGCTGTTGGGGAACGGATACGCAAGATGTTATCTCTTACGCCGGAGTATGGAACCGCATGACCGCCCACTGCGGCATCATGACCTGCGGCAAGCACTTCCCCGGCATGGGGGCCGCCACCTGCGACCCGCACAGCGACCTCCCCATGCTGCACGGCACGCGCGATGATTTTCTGCGCGGTGCCGGCATTCCCTTTACCGCCCTCATGCCCGAGCTCCCCTCGCTGATGATCGCGCACCTGCTCCTTCCGGAGATCGATGCCGACCACCCCTCCTCCCTCTCCCGCACCTTGGTGCAGGGCTTCCTGCGGGATCAGCTGGGCTTCGAGGGCGTTGTCTTCACCGATGACCTGTGCATGGGGGCCATCACACACCGATATACCCCCGAGCAGGCGGTCCCGCTGGCCCTGCGCGCAGGCTGCGACCTACCGCTGGTCTGCCACGACAGCTGCGAGCACTTGGAGGCCATTGCCGCCGCCGTACGCACCCTGCCCTGCGAGGTGCTGACGCCCGCACTCGAACGCATCGAGCGTTTCCGCATGCAGTGCAGTAGCCAACCGATGATGCCCTACATCGCATGGCGCGACTTTGTGCAGGATGTCGCCGACTTCTCCGCCGGATTTGCCCCTGCGGGCGCCGTTCCGGGCTCCCCCGTTCAGGATTACTGACGCACGCGGCACGCGCGGATGCAACATTCGCGGGCAAGGCTGACGTTTCTGCTTGCATGCACGGGCGCGGGGGGGTATAATAATGCGCGTGAAGCTGAACAACCTACAAGAACCGGCCCTGCGCGCCTACCGCGCCATGGTCACGGCCCGCGCGTTCGATACGAAAATTTCCGCCCTGTACAAGGCCGGCAAAATCTTCGGCGGCGTGTTCTTGGGCCGCGGACACGAGGCCATCGCAGCGGCGGAGGGCGTTTTTTTGCACAAAGGACAGGATGTTTACGCCCCCTTCATCCGCGAGCAGGCCGGCCGCTGCGCGTGGGGAGACAGCGTGTTAGAAAGCGCACGCGCCTACTTCGGCAGTGCCTCCGGGCTCATGCGCGGCCGCGACGGCAATGTGCACTGGGGTAACCCGGCGGAGGGGACCCCTGCCCCTATCTCGCACTTGGGTGCGGGCGTGGCCGTAGTCGGTGGTGCCATGCTGGCCAAGCGCATGAAGGGCCAAACCGGCTGCGTGGGATTAGCCTGCGTCGGCGACGGCACGACCTCAGTCGGGGCGTTTCAGGAGGCCGCCAACATGATTGCCGTTCAAAAATTACCCGTAGTCATCGTTATCAGCAACAATCAATTCGCCTACTCCACCCCGAACAGCCAAGAATTTGCCTGCAAGAGTCTGACCGACCGAGGCATCGGGTACGGCTACACCGTGCACGAATGCGACGGCACGGACTTTCTCGCCACCCTACAGACCATGGGGCAGGCCATCGCCGCCGCCCGAGCCGGAGAGGGCCCGCAGTGGGTAGTGGCCAATACCCTGCGCATGTGCGGTCACGGTGAGCACGATGACTCCTGCTACATTCCGCAGGAATTGAAAGATGCCTACGCAGACCGCGACCCGCTGGCCGTGGCCTCCCGCCAGCTGCGCGAGCTGGGCTGGATCACCGAGGCCGAGGACGCCGCGCTTGCGGCCGAATGCGCCGAGGAGGTGCAACGCTGTGTGGCGCAGGCCCAAAAGGAAGCCCCGCCCTCCCCCGCCACGGAAAACTGGGTGGCCACCGCATGGAACCCCGAACACGAAGAACAATGAGCGTTACCTATATAGATGCCATCCGTCAGGCCATGACGGAGCTGCTGGAGGAAGACCCGACCGTCTTCCTCATGGGCGAGGATATAGCAGGCAAGTTCGGCGGAGCCTTCAAGGCCACCAAGGGGCTGGATGCCCGATTCCCCGGCCGTGTGCTCAACGCGCCCATTGCGGAGGACTCCATCATGGGCATGGGTATCGGTGCCGCGCTGGAGGGCATGAAACCCATTCTCGAGATGCAGTTCGCGGACTTCGGTATCCTGGCTCTTAACCAAATGGGCAACAACGCCGGGGCCCACTACTACCGCACCGGCATGCCGCTGAACCTCACCCTGCGCATGCCCTGCGGCGGCACACCCGCAGGCGGCCCCTACCACAGCCAGTGCCCCGAGGCCCTCTTCGCGCACTTCCCGGGGCTGCACGTGTTCACACCCGCCACCGTGGCGGATGCGTATTTCATGCTCAAGGAGGCGGTCCGCATTCCGGATCCCGTTGTTTTCATGGAGCACAAGTTCCTCTACCGCTGGTTGAAAGCGGATTCTTGGATTGACCCGGAGCCGCTGCCGGTGGGCAGTGTGCGCATCGCCCGCCCCGGTCGGGATGCTACTGTGGTCGCCTTCTCCGCCATGGTGCCGGAGGCCCTGCAGGCGGCGGAGTTGCTGCAGCGCGAGTGCGGTTATGAGCTGGAGGTCGTTGACCTGCGCTGCATCAAGCCGCTGGATGTGGGCGGCATCCTCGGGTCCGTGGCTCGCACGGGCCGCCTGCTGGTGGTCAGCGAGGATTTCCCCTGGGGCGGTGTGGCTGCGGAGGTTATCTCGGCTGTCACCTCGGAGGGCTTCCACCTTTTGGATGCCCCGCCCCTGCGCATCACAGCGCCGGACACGCCCATCCCCTACCACCCGGACCTGTGGAAAGCGCACCGCCCCGGTGCCGCCAAAATCGCGCAGACCGCCCGCTACCTCATCACCCTTTAACTGCTTCCGTTATCAGTCATGCCATTAGTTCCGATTCTCATGCCCCAGTTGGGCGAATCCATTGTAGAAGCCACCATCATGAGCCTCAAGGTGAAGCCCGGCGACAACGTTGCGGCGGATCAGGAGGTGCTGGAGGTGGAGACCAACAAGGCCGTCATGGGTGTCACGACCACCTGCGGCGGCGTTATACGCGAAATGCGCGCCAAGGAGGGGCAGACCGTACCCGTGGGCTATGTGCTCGGTCTCATTGAGGCCACGACGGAGGAAATGGAGCGCACGGGCTCGAAAGAATGGTCCGGAGAACAAGCCCCCCCGCCTCAGGACGCGAGCAAGGAGCCGCAGAAGGACGATGGAGCCCATTTCAAGACGGAAGGTGAGTTTGTAGAACACACCCATGCCGCCCGCGCTTCCTCCGGCGGTCTGCCCGTGCCCACACGCAGGCGCGGCCCGCAGTACCTTTCCCCCCGCATCCGTTCGAGGATGGATGACTTGGGGATCACAGAGGCAGACCTCGCCTACATCACCGGAAGCGGAGCCGGTGGGCGCGTTACGATTAACGACTTCGAGAACTTTATTTCCTACGTGGACGGCTGGCCCAGCAAACAAGCCTCGCCCATGCGCATGGCAGTTGCGGGCAGCATGCAGCGCACCTGGCGGCGGCCCATTGCCTCGGCCTCGCGTCCCATCCTCATGGCACCCATCATGATGCACCGCAAGCGGCATCCCCGCAAACCCGGTTATACGCTCTATTTTGCCCGCGCCTTTGCCTTGGCCCTAGCGGAGGCCCCGGAGAGTGCAGGATACATGGTGGGCGGCAAAATTCTCACTCCCCGTCACATTGATTTGGGTATAGCCGTGCAGGTATCGGACGGCGTGCTCGTGCCTGTCATGCGGCGTCTGAATGAATCCAAGCTGGATGACCTGATTGACGAATATAACATGATCGTCGCGCAGGCACGCAATCGCCGACTGGACGATGAGCATCGCGGCGGCGGCATTGCTACTATCACCAACTTCGGCGGATTCGGGCTCACCAATTCCACTCCCATGCCGCTGCCCAGCGAGAGTCTCATTCTGGGCATCGGGGCCGTGCAGAAGGTGCCGGTCTGGAGCGATGAGGTGGAGTGTTTCGTGCCCGTCGAGCAGGCACAGATGGTCGCGTCCTTCGACCACCGTGTCGTGGACGGTGGCGACATCGGCAGGCTCATGCAGCGCATCGCCTTCTACATCGAGCACCCGGAGCTTCTGTAATCCCGCATGTCAAACACCCCCACCACTGCGCAACGCAGCGTCGGCGTCATCGTCTGCGCCGGGGACTACCCGCGCATGGTCATCGAGGGGGCGCATCGGGCCGGTATGCGTGTGGTCGGGGTCGGTATGCGCGGGGCGGCGGACCGACATACGGCAAGCATGTGTGACGAATATCGGGCCTTCCGCATCGGGCAGGTGGAGGCACCGCTCGAATATCTGCGAACCCACGGGATAAGCGAGGTCATTCTGGCGGGCCAGATCAAGCCGGCTTGTCTTTTCACCCTAAGACCGGACGCCACGGCGAGGCGTCTGCTGGCGCAGCTTCCGAGGCGGCATGCACACAGCATCTTCGGCAGCGCCTGCGCGGAGGCAGAGAAATATGGTATCCGAGTCCTTCCTGCCACCACGTTTATGCAGGACCACATGCCCGGGGAGGGACATCTGGCCGGCCCCGCACCCACCCCGCAGCAGGAGGCAGACGCCTTCTTCGGCATGGGGATGGCCCGCCGCATCGCAGAGCTGGACATCGGGCAGAGTATCGTGGTGCATGATCAGCGCGTACTTTGTGTGGAGGGCTTCAAGGGCACGAACGAGTGCATCCGCAGCGGCGGCGGCAAGCCTTACCCCGCCACGCTCTGCAAGGTCACGAAACCGGGACACGATATGCGCTTCGATGTCCCCTGCCTGGGCCCCGCAACCATTCGGAACTGCGCACGTGCCAACATTCGCCACGTTGTTTTCGAGGCCGACCGAACCATTCTCTTCCGGCGACAGGAAATCGAACAACTGTGCCGTGAAGAGGGTATCACGCTGCAGGCCCTCCCCTGCCCGACCACGGAATCCTGTGCCCTGCCGGCTACGAAGGACGATGCGGCCTACGCCACGGAGCTGGCGGGTTGCCTGGCACGCTTGGGCATCGGGGCATCGGCTGCGGTCTGCGGCGGCGTGGTGATTGCCGTGGAGGACTGCGAAGGCCCCCTCAAGTGTATCCGCCGGACGGCCGCCTACATGCGCCGCATGCGCCTGCAACGCATGCTCAGTTGGTTGTTAGGCATTATCTTCCGACAGCCGGCCTCCCCGCGCGATCCCATTATCCTGCGCACCGCGCCGGGAACAGAGCTCCCGCCGGAAGCCGTGCGGGCAGCCGAGCGCGCGGGCATTCAGCTCGGCTGAACCCTCGGCGGCACGGGTATCGGATCCTCGCGATCGCTCTCCGCCCCGAAGGCCTCGCGCAGCACGCGCACGCTCGGCTTCTCCCCACCGACCAGATACACCTCCGCAATATCAAAGCGCGTGGGCACATCTCGCTTCAGCAGCCGCAGCCAGTTTCGAGCTCCCCGCCGCAAAAGTTTCCGCTTATAGGCATCCACACGATGAAAAACAGGACCCATCTCCGGATTGGTCGTGCTCTTCACCTCCACGAACACGAGTATATCCTTATGACGGCACACAATATCAACTTCCCCACCCCTTCCATAGCGAAAATTACGGCGAAGCACTCGGTAACCGTGTGAGCGCAGGTATGAGGCAGCGACCATCTCCCCATAGCGGCCGATGAAGGCCCCCTCCGGCGCGGCATCACAGCTCCAAGGGCAGCGACATTTGTGCAACAGGCCCAAACGAGCGGCGATGGTGCGGAGTAATTCCATAGTTCTGTATAGCAAGCAAATGTTCCTTAGTACCATAGCCGGCGTTGCGTGCAAAGCCATAGTGCGGAAAGAGCGCATCCAGCTCCTGCATTCGGCGATCTCGGGTAACTTTTGCCAAAATACTGGCAGCGGCAATACTCAGGCAGAGGGCATCCCCGCGTACAATGTTGCGCTGCGGCAGGGGAAACCCCGGCACGGCCAGTCCGTCAATGAGCGCAAAATCCGCCGTAACCGGCAGCCCCTCCGCCGCACGACGCATGGCCAGGTGCGTGGCCCGCAGAATGTTCAGTCGGTCGATTTCCTCCACCGTGGCCTCCGCCACGCATTTCTGCACACGGTCATCATCCATCAGGGCCGCATAGAGAGCCTCGCGCCGCCGCGCCGTCAGCTGTTTGGAGTCATTCAGCCCGGGGAGGGAGAATCCCGGCGGCAGCACCACGGCAGCCGCCATCACCGGACCCGCCAAGGGTCCCCTGCCCGCCTCATCGATGCCGCACACACAGGTATAACCGGCAGCATAGGCAGCCGCCTCGGCCTCCGTGGTCGGCCCACCGGCCTCACTTTTTCTGCTCCTTGGCATGCTCACGATTCTTTCTGATCTGCTCCAGCATATTCTTGGGCAGCGGCTTCCCTTCCTGCAGCGCGTTCAGCGCCTCAATATCATCTAAATAGCGGCTGATCGGGGTTGCGGGGCCATTATCCTCTCGGCGCAGATTACGCATGACAGCCATAAAGGCGTCCAAATCCCGCCCATTCACATAGCCCATGTGGCTCAACTCAAAACGATCCAAGAACTCCTTGCCCCTCGCCATCGTCGCCGTGTAGGCCGCGCGCAACTCACGGGCCGGGCCCAGGGAGGCAATCAACTCGTCCGGATCCGCCCCCTTTGTCAGACGCTGCAAGGCACGACTGTATTCCTGAATAATGGGGCGATACCCCGGGAAACAACTCTCCTGAAGCCGCAGCAGACGCCCGACGCAAGCCACCGCATGCTGTCGCCAGTCCGGCAACTCCACCAAGGTCAGAAAATCATCCGCTGCCACAGGCTTGGGGGTTTTGGTCGTCTCATCATACAGGATGACGGTCAAAGCCTCCGTCAGTTGTTTTTCACTCTCCGTCGGGGTCAGAGTCTCCGTAGCGGATGGCAGAGAAAGCGTTGCCAGCTCCACAGCCCACCATTCGGTCAGGGCCTGTTTGTTAATCCCCAGCTCATGGAAATAGCGCATCAGGATCTCCCGCGCCGTCCCCTCCTCCGTAGCAGCCTCGGCCAGCAGGCCCTTCAGACGATCTGCACCGGTGGGCTTGGAGAGCAGACTCATCATCAGCACCCCGCAGGAAACCTCATAAACCTGCCGCGTGGCAGGGTCCAGATCCTGCGGATTCTCCATGTCGATGACATCCTCCGGGGAGAGCATTTCCGCCCTCGAGAACAAATTGCGGTAGAGGCGACGGTCCACACGCCCGCTGCGCCACAGCATCGCCTGCTGAATCCCCGTCAGCAGCCAAGGCGGCAGCCCCACTCTGTCAGGGAACTCCTCGGGCTTCGTGCCGCGCAACGCGTATTCATACAAAACAACCGTTATAACAGCATCACGCAGTTTCTGTAGGTCGATACCCCCCCCCGGATAGACGCGTACCTGGAAATTGGGCTCCTCCCCGATAATGCGGATACGCGTGCGTATCGGATTCGGCTCCGGCAAATCATCCGCGCCCCCGATCAAACGGATAGAGACGGAATACTTCCACCGGTCATCCAACTTCAACAGAGTATTCAGTTGCTTGCGCGTGTCATCTGCAAAGCCGGCAATAGCACCCATACGCAGAGAATCTCCACCGCTCACGGAAAACATCCGCGACTGAGATACGACGGTCTTATCCTCCTGCGGCCCGGGGCGATAATTCGGGTTCAGCACCGGTCGAGGAACGGTAAAGGGGTCATAATCCGGCTGCGGCAGGGGCGCCACCGTATGATTCCTGTCGTTGGACGGCGCCGCGATATCCGCGCCGCTCCCGCCGCTGCTCGGTGTTGTCTCCGTCTGCCGAGGGTCCTCCGGCATCGGCACTCGAGAGGGCGCCGGCTCTTGGTCATTCACATCCCCCGTGTCCTCCAGCAGGCTCTCATCAATCACGTCATCTTCCTCCTCCTCACCGAGCACACACGGCCCGGGGAGCAGACACAGACAAAAGATGAGAGACCTCCAGTTCACACCGGCATACTACCAAAGTTCATTCCCCGCTGCAAGTCCAAAGTGCGCCACCCGCCCGCGGCATCACTTCTCCTCCGTCTTACGGAGAATCAACTTAATGACGTAGGTACCGCTTTCCGGGTCCTCCTGCAGGCGCTCAATATAATCCAACTCCTGCTTGCCGCTGATGGTCAGGGCCAGGTCCTTCCCCAAACGAATCGACTTGATAAAGCGGTTCAGCTTCTTCCCCACGGCCTCGGAGGCTAGGGGCGTATCCGACGGGATGTCGCATTCTACCTTTTTGACGAGCTTTTCTTTCGTTGCCTTATAATCCTCATCCGATACAAACTGCCGACAGCAGCTCGCCAGATCGGCCTCGTCAAAAGTATCCCCCAGCTGCACGAGGTCCTGCACACTCTTCTTAAAGCGATCGGACTCCGCCGGGGTCTTCAGCTTGCCGGAAACAGCCTTTACCATGCTCGTTGCAAACTTACCCTTAATTTTATCCGTCAGCACAGGTTTAGCATCCAACAGGCCATTGACGAACAGGTTCTTGTAGGCCGCATCGGTAATCACATACGACTCATTCTTCCCGCTCACATAAAGGAAACCGCGCTTGATGTGGTCCAACAGGAACCCCTCCGCCCACTCCGTCCGTGCCTTTACTCGCGAGCTGTCAACCCGCAGCACCCCCACCGGAGCATCCAGCGGGCAAATCAACACACAGATGGTCCGCCTCCCGTGCCAATCAACATTCAACGCCGCTATCACCAAGCGGCACGTGGGCATCGATGGGTCACTGATTTCCTCATACATGATCTCACTGAGCTTCTCCGCAGCCGAGCGGAAGGTTGCATCCTCCGTCAGCCGCTGCATTCGGGCAGCACTCTGCTCGCTCAGGCGATACGGCGTGCCCTTTTCCGCAAGCCGCCATACAAGCTCCTCCAACCCCGCCCCCAGCACCTCCGAATCCTGCGCCGCCCCCCCTCCGAACTCACAGGTCTCCGGCTGCTGCAATTCCTCATTCCGCATCCGGTTCCCCACCGTGTGAATCACCATCCGCCGGATGACTCTTTCTGTTTCCTCTGTACTCATACCGCCATTTTACACCCGGGCATCATCCCCCGCAAGCTCCCTCTGCGGCATACTGTGCCCCCGGAAACACTGACCCGCCCGCGGGCGGAGTGGCCTGCGGGCGGGGAAAGGGTTACCGTGGAAGGGAGGATCAGGCGGGGATCTCGCCGTCCGGGTAGATGAGTGCCTTGGGGGCGGGGTCGATGGCCTTGATGGTCATCTTCACCTGCTCGCCGCCCACATCCAGGGGGAGGCGGAGGGTATCACCGACGCTGTGGCCGATGAGTTTGGCGCCGAGCTTGGAGCTATACGAGATGATACGCTCCTCCGGCACGGAATCCCAGGCACCGAGGATGGTGTAGACGACCTCCTGCCCGGCATCGGTGACGAAGGTAACCGCCGTACCCATGGCCGTCTTGTCGCAGGAGACACCGGCGAAGTCGGTGGGCTCTGCCTGGGACAGCAGGCGGGAGAGTTCCTCCGAGCGGCGCATGAGCACCTGGCGCGTCGCCTTGGCATCCTGGTAGCCGCCGTTCTCTCGCAGGTCGCCTTCCGCACGGGTAACCTCCAAGTCGTGCTTGTTCTTGGGAATGCGCACGTTGATGATGTCCTCGTACTCCGCCTTGCGAGCCGCAAAGGAGCGGAGGGAAACGTAAAGATTCTGCTTCTCCTTGTGCTTGGTGCGGGAGAGAACAATCTCCTGGAGCCCGGGGTGCACCTTCATCATGTTAGCCATGAGCAGGTTGCGGTCCAGATCGGCGAGCACGGAGGAATCGTAGAGGGCCTTGGCAAAGGGGCGAGCCTCCTGCTCCGAGATACCGGAGACGAGGTCGGGCGCGAGCGTCTGATCCTCCACCAGGAGGTTGCGGAGACGCAGGGCGCGGTTGGGGCCGCCTTCTGCACTGTCGCGCTCGATGGCGGAGATGATGGCCGCGCCGAAGGGCATCTTGGCAGAATCTACCACCTCCTTGGCGGCTCCGTTGCGCTCCTTGCAAAGCCACAGCAACACATCCGGCCCGAGGCTCTGGCGGGAAATGCCGTTGAGCACATCCGTAAAGAGCTGACTCTTGGCCCCCTTATCGATGATGAATTCTGCGGCAGTGGCCGTAACCTTCGGGCCGCCGAACAGGAAGATATTGGTAGCATAGGCCAGCCAGCCGTCCCCGAGGGCCTCCGGCAGAGCCTGCAACACCGCGCTTTGGCGAGAAGCGGAGAGATCCCCGATATAGGCAACCATTTGCTCCGAGGTAATGCTCTTAAGCCGATCCGCCAGGGTGGTGAAATGCTCCATTCCCTTGGCGGCAAGAGCCGCATCCAACTCGGCACGATGCTCGCCCTCCTTGCCGGCGACGAAGGACATCACCGAATCGCGGATGATGATCAGCTCCAGAACGTGCTGGGGTTCGGTGCGGTCCTTCTCAATATCATCCTCCATCAGGCGCACGAGCTCGGCAACCACATCAAAGTGACCGCAGAGAATCTCCGGGCGGGCCTGCGCATCCAACACACGCACGCACTCCTGCAGGGAGGTGGCGGCGGAGTAGTCCGCCAGCAGCGCCTCTTGTGCGGAAGCCGCCTTGCGGAGAACGATGGCCTCCCCGCGCGTGGTGGGCAGGCGGAAGCCGGGGTCATTGCGCATGGCCTCGCGGGCTCGCTCCCACCAGCTCTTCCACTCATCCTCCGGAATGACGCGGCCGGAGAGGAATCGCTCCAGGTCCTCCGGCTGCATGGGCAGCACCTCGTCTATGCCCTCGCGGAGGGAGAGGTTTGTCTCCAGAATGCTGCGGATGAAGCCGAGCATGGACTCCTTCGTCGTAGCCAGGGTGTAGCACTGCTCCGGGTGCTCGAAGCACTCAATGAGGAAGTGACCCTGCGGGATGGGAGTAAGCTGATTGAAAGCCAGTTTGAGGCCGAGAATGTGGCCACGGTTTTTCTCAAAGTCGATCTTGATTTTCTGCTTGGGGAGAGACCAGGCGAGCACTTTGCCCACGCCCCACTCTTGGTGGAGCACATAATGACCGGGAGAGAATTTGTCGAGACGTTCCGCAAAATCTGCGGGCAGTTTACCTGCGTTTACGAGTTTGACAATATCGGCATGCATACGTGAAATTCATATTACCACACGTTTTGTCAAGGTCAACCCCCGATATGGATTTTTTTGAAAAAAAGTTTGCTCAAGCCTCCCGAATCGGCGATTTCCAATCCCACGGGCGGTGAAAATCGGGTTTGGGGCCCTCCATGGGGGCCGTCGTGAGAAAAATTTGCTTCGGCGATTCCAGAATAGCGGCGGCGGCCAGGCGACAGGAGTCGAGAGTAAGCCCGAACCTCTCCAAAGAGGCGAGCGGCACGCGCACCTGCGCACGCCACCCCTGCTGCCCGCACACTCCCGTAGCTCGGCAGAAATCCGGAGTCAGCCGAACGGGCAGTACCTCACGCGGGCCGGCGAAAAGGCAGGCCCACCACGCCCCGCGGGGCGAGAGATTGAACTCCAGATACCGGTCTCCCGCGGCAGAGGCAATGAAGAACTCCGCCACATCCCGGTGCCACAGATTCTCCGCAAAAGTCCCCTCCCCTGCCTCGGATGCCCATGCCGCGGCGGCGCGGGAGGCGCGGAAGACGAGCTCCCCCTCCTCTATACTGAAACGAAACCCGAAAGGCGGCACCACGGTGCGCCCGAACCATTCCCGCTCGAGCAGCTGCGGCTGCCCCTCTCCGCTGTAGATACAACACTGCATGCCCCCAGTGTAGCACACGCTGCCGCACATGCAAGCCCAAAATGAAGCAGAAAAAAGCTTCGTCATTTTCCCGATATAAGGCTACTTTAGAAGAAAATGCGCCATCCCGCAAAAAAAGGCTTGCAAAATGGCTCATAAACGTGTATTCTCGCCCCGCGCGGGTTTACAATCGGCCGTCGGTCCTCCATTTCTCAGGAAGCCAAGCCCGCATGAAGGGAAACCCGGCCATCCATCATCATCATCATGTCTGAAGAACAAAACGACAAAGAGGTCATTCAACTGGCTTATTTCGAGATTCCGAATCAACTGCAGCGCGTGCAGGATCCCGAGGACCCGAACCACGTGACGTTCATTGCGGAACCCGTGGAGACCGGCTTCGGCCACACGCTCGGTAACTCCCTGCGCCGCGTGCTGCTCAGCTCGCTGGAGGGGGCGGCCATCACCAGCGTGCGCATCGCCGGTGCCCAGCATGAGTTCACGTCCCTGCCCGGTGTGGTGGAGGATGTGACGGAGATCATCCTGAACCTCAAGAAGGTGAAGTTCAAGCACCACGGCAAGGAGGCCCGCACGCTTTCCCTGCGCGTCAGCAAGCAGGGCGTCGTCACCGCCGGGGATATTCAGGAGGACCACATCTACAGCGTGGTGAACAAGGATCAGGTCATCTGCCACTTGGACCAGAACACAATTTTTGACTGCGAGTTCGAGGTGAACGTGGGCCGCGGCTTCCACACCTCCGTGGAGAACAACGACCGCGAGCGCCCCATCGGCATCATCCCCATCGACTCCATCTTCTCCCCCGTCACGCGTGTGAAGTACGCCGTGGAGAATGCCCGTGTGGGCCAGATGACAGAGTTCGATAAGCTGGTGCTGGATGTGTGGACGGACGGTCGCGTGAACCCGAACGATGCGATGCTTCAGGCTGCGGTGATTCTGCGCCACCACTTGGATGTGTTCATCGGCGGTAACGGCGACAGCGTGTCGATTGACACCGTCTCCGGCACGAGCCAGGATGCGAACACGGCCCAGCTGCGCCGCTTGCTGAACACGAGCGTCAACGAGATCGAGCTCTCCGTGCGCGCCGCCAACTGCCTGAACAACGCCAACATCACCACCGTCGGCCAGCTGGCCATGAAGACGGAGGCTGACATGCTCAAGTACCGCAACTTCGGTAAGAAGTCCCTCAACGAGATTAAGGACAAGCTCAACCAGCTGGGTCTGGCCCTCGGCATGAAGATCGACCCGAAGATGCTCGTGAATACGGCCGCTCCCGCCGCCCATGCCCGCGAGAGTGCCGAGGAGTCCCGCGCTTCCGACCTGCAAGCCCTCATTACCCAGAACATCGACTTCTACGGGGCCGATGTGGAGGACGACGAGGACGAAATCGACGAGTAAACCATTTCCGACAACAAACATATAATATACTGAACGACCATGAGACACGGAGTTAAAAAGGCCAAGCTGCAGCGCACGGCCTCCCACCGCAAGGCGCTTCTTGCCAACCAGGCATGCAGCCTCATCAGCAACGGACGCATCACCACCACGCTGGCCAAGGCCAAGGCCCTGCGCCCCTATGTGGAGAAGCTCATCACGCTGGGCAAGAACGGCAGCCTGCACGCCCGCCGCCAGGCTCTGGCCACCCTGCCGCAACCCAAGGTTGTTGCCAAGCTCTTCAGCGTGGTGGCCGAGGCTACCAAGGACCGCCAAGGCGGTTACACCCGCATCGTGAAGCTCGGCCAGCGCAAGACGGACAGCGCGCCGATGGCCCTCATCGAGATCATCGACCTGCCCCAGCTGCAGGCCCCCGTTGCCCCGTCCACCACCACCGGCAGCGGCTCCGCTGACACGACCACCACCACCACGACCACGGAGGTGACTCCCGCGGCCGAGACCCCGTCCACAACCACGGAGGCCTAAGCCACCGAACCAAATCTACCGAAACACCGTCGGGCAACAAACAGCCCGGCGGTGTTTTGACGTGTGGCGCGGGAAAGGATTGACAGGGGGCGGGCCCTGTGGTAGAGTGGTGGGCAAACAGACCACACGCGAGTGATGACATTATACGAAGACTTGGAATGGCGAGGGCTGATTAACCAGGTATCCAGCCCGGAACTGAAGGACAAGCTGAACGCCGGGGGGATGACCTTCTACATCGGCACGGATCCGACGGCGGACAGCCTGCACTTGGGGCATTACTCCAGCTTCCTGATTACGCGGCGGTTGGCGGCGGCAGGGCACAAGCCGCTGCTGTTGGTGGGCATGGCGACCGGCCTCATCGGCGATCCGCGCGGCACGGTGGAGCGCGAGCTGAAGCAGCGCGAGGAGGTGATGCGCAATTACGAGAGCCTCAAGAAGCAGGTGGAGCAGCTCTTCGGCTTCGAGGTGGTCAACAATTATGACTGGATCGGCAAGATGACGGTCATCGACTACTTCCGCGAGTTCGGCAAGTACATCAACGTGGGCTACATGCTCACCAAGGACCATGTGCGCCGGCAGATGGAAAGCGGCATCTCCTACGCAGAGTTCTCGTACATGCTCATCCAGGCCATCGACTTCAAGCACCTGCATGAGACCCGCGGCGTTGACCTGCAAGTGGCGGGCAGCGACCAGTGGGGCAACATCACCACCGGTATCGAGCTCATCCGCAAGACCACGGGGGATGAGGTGTACGCCCTGACCATGCCGTTGGTGACGGACGCACAGGGCAACAAGTTCGGCAAGAGCGAAGGGAACGCCCTGTGGCTGGACAAAGAGAAGACGAGCAGCTACGAGCTCTACCAGTTCCTGCTGAACACGGACGACGCCTGCGTCATCAGCTACCTGAAACGCCTCACCTTCCTCACCCGCGAGCAGATCGAGGCCCTGGAGGCCGAGCAAACCGCCCATCCGGAGCAGCGCCCCGCCCAAAAGGCCCTGGCGCGCGAGATCATCACCGACCTGCACGGCAGGGAGGAGTACGAGCACGCAGTCGAGATCAGCGAGAAACTCTTCGCCGGCGACTACCGCAGCCTGTCCCTGCGGGACATCCTGGCCGGCATGAGCAAGGTGCCTCATGTCACCCTGAAACCGGGTCCGCTGGCGGAGGTACTGACCGATGCGAGGGTGTGCAGCTCCCGACGCGAGGCGCGGCAATTCATCACCCAAGGGGCTATCTCCGTGAACGGCGAAGTCATCAAAGACGCCGCGCGAGAGCTGACGGCAGCCGATGCGCTGGAGGGGCGCGTGGTCATTATCCGCCGGGGCAAGAAGAAGTTTTACTTAGGGGAGCTGCAGGCATGAGGAAAGCCGCCCTGCTGCTGACGTCTGCGGTGCTGCTCCTCCCCACGGTGCAGGCGGAACCTGCCCCCGCGCCGGGCCAGCCTGCGGCACAGGCCCCTGCCCGGCCCACAGAGGAAACCGCCACGCAGGTGAAGCGCCTGCTGCTGGGTCGCGACATTCGCACTGCGCTGGCAGCGGGACGCACCACACCGGAGAACCTGCGGCAGTGCGCAGCGGAGGCCCGAGCAGCCGGCTTGGACGAGCTGGCCGACTTGGCCGAGGGAGAGGCCGATGAGCACCGCTCCCGCCGCGAGCGCCACGAACTGCGCCGGCAGTGGGAGCAGCGCGTTGCCGAGCTCGGGATCGATGAGCGGGACATCGCGCACTTTGTCCTCAGCGTAGGCCCGGAGGTGGCGGCAGGGGTACTCGACCGCCTGCCGTTGCGGGCTCTTTTCAACATACCGAGCGAGGCACAGTGCTCCGCCCCTGCCCTGCAACTGCAAGTACACAAGGCAGCCGGGGCCGTCCCGCAGTTGGTGAAGGTATATTCAGGCATCCACAGCCCGGAGACCGCAGAAGCCGCCCTGCCGGAGCTCCTGCCGCCCTTCTGCGCCTTTATCTCCACCCAACCTCTGCGCCTGCTGGCCCCGGAACCCCTGCGGGAAGCAGTCTACGCGCAACATGCCGAACGCATCCGCGCGCTGCCCCTGCCGCAGCTTAATGAACAGCAGCAACGCCTGCAGGCGGCGGAGTACTACGGCAATGCCACCCTGCGTGCGCTGGATTGCCTGCTGCGCTGAAAACGCCATAAAAATGCGTCATGCGCTATTCTGCGCTTGCTTTTTACCGGCACATCACGTACAATGCTTCGGCAGCTTTTACCGCAAATTTCTAACACACATTCAAGATGAATATCACCATCAACAAGACCAGCGATTGCGAGGCACAGGTTACCGCAACGGTCCCGGCCGATGTCGTAAGCGAGAAGAAGAACCGCATCCTTGCGGCCATCACCCGGAGCGTCCGCATACCGGGTTTCCGCCCCGGTAAGACCCCCACTTCCGTTGTAGCCAAGCGCTATGCCGAGGAGCTGCAAGCCGAGTTGGAGCAGGACCTGAGCCAGGATCTGCAGAACGAGGTGGCCACTCAGCACGCCGAGCTGACCGTGATGGAGTACAGCGAAATCAGCTTTGAGAAGCAGGACGACGGCTCTTACACCCTGAGCACCACCGCCACTGTCATCCCCGAGTTCGAGCTGCCGGAGTACAAGGGGCTGGAGGTTACCCTGCCCGCAGTCAACGTGACGGACGAGGATGTGGACAAGGCCCTGCAGAACGTGGCCGATGCGCGCGCCGAGTTCGTGACGGTGGAACGTGCCGCCGCCAAGGGTGACCTGCTGAAGCTGGACTTCACCACCGAGGTCGAGGGACAGAAGCCCTCCGACTTCTGCGGCGAGCCCGTCGGCATCATGGACGGTCGGGAGGGTTACACCCTTTCCACCGCAGACAACGCCTTCATCCCCGGTTGGTCGGACGGCCTTATCGGCTTGGCTGCCGGCGAGACCAAGGAGCTCGTGCTCACCATGCCGGAGGACTTCGTCTACGACAAGCTGGCCGGTAAGGAGATGACCTTCCGCTGCAAGGTTACCGAGGTGCAGGAGCGCCGTGTGCCGGAGGTGAACGAGGAACTCTTCGCCGAGATGCTGCCCGGTAAGAACATGGACGAGATCCGCACCATCGTCCGTGAGAACCTTCAGCACCGCAAGGAGCAGGAGAACGAGGAGGCCAAGGCCGACCAAGTGACGGAGCAGCTGGCAGACAAGCTCTCCTATGCCCTGCCGCAGAAGATGATCGACACCGAGAACAACAACACCATTCGCCGCAAGATGCAGGAGGCCCTGCAGAAGGGTGACTACGCCGCGCTCAAGGATACCGAGGCCTTCCGCCAAAACTGCCTCCCGGAGACGGAGCGCAACCTGCGCGTCTACTTCGCCCTGCAGAAGATCGCCGGCATCGAGCACGTGACCGCCACGGACGATGAGCTCATCCGCGCCGTCGCAGCCCTGGCCGAGCAGGAGGGCGAGAAGAACCTCCGCAAGTACATTCAGAAGCTGCAGCGCGCCAACCGCCTCACCGGTATCCGCATGTCCATCGTCACCTCCAAGGTGCTGGATCTGCTGACCCGCAACGCCAAGGTGACCTACACGGGTGCCGAGGAAGCCCCCGCCGCCGCAGAGGCTCCCGCCGAGGCCCCGGCCGAGCAGGCCTGACGCCCTGCAAACACAGGCTTTCCGCAGGGGGCAGTTCTCCGCACTCGGGGGCTGCCCCCTTCCCTTTCCCCACGAAACGCCGCCGCCGCGTATATTTTGCTTGCCAAATGCTCAAAGCGGGGCTAGAATAGGGGCGCGGGCGCAAGTGCGCGCGAACCCCGCATCTTTTAACATCGACAGTTTACCTACACAATGGAATCAAACTTTATATCGGACTACATTTCGGCCCTGCAGCCCTCGCTCACCCTCGCCGTTACCAACCGCGCCAAGGAGATGAAGGCCGCAGGCGAGCAGGTTTTCGGCCTCGCAGGCGGTGAGCCGGACAAGGACACTCCGGAGAACATCAAGCAGGCGGCAATCCGCGCGCTCAACGAGGGCAAGACCAAGTACACGCCCTCCGTGGGTCTCCCCGCCCTCCGCCAAGCCATCAGTGACAAGCTGAAGCGCGACAACGGGCTGGACTACGACATCGACCAGATCTGCGTGACCGCCGGTGCCAAGCCCGCCGTCTACCAGGCCCTGCGCGCCGTCCTCAACCCCGGGGACGAGGTCATCATCCCCTCCCCCTACTGGGTGAGCTACCCCTCCATGGTGCAGATCTGCGGCGGCACCCCCGTATTCGTGGAGACGAAGGCCGAGAACGGCTGGAAGATTACCGCCGAGGAGTTCGAGGCGGCCATGACCCCGCGCACCAAGATGATCATCCTCACCACCCCGCACAACCCCACGGGTGCCGTCTACTCCAAGGAGGAGCTGCTCGCCATCGGCGAGGTCGCGCTGGAAGAGGACATCCTCATCATCGCGGATGAAATTTACGAGCACCTCATCTATGATGGTCAGAAGCACGTCTCCATGGCTTCCCTCAGCCCGGAGCTCTACAACATCACCATCACCATCAACGGCTTCTCCAAGGGCTACGCCATGACCGGCTGGCGCCTCGGTTACTCCGCCGCTCCCAAGAACATCGCTAAGTACATCAAGCTCATTCAGGACCACACCGCCTCCAACACCACCACCTTTGCCCAATACGGTGCCATCGAGGCCCTCACCGGTGACCAGAGCTTCATCGATGACCTGCGGGAGGAGTACGACTTCCGCCGTAACTACGTCTATGACCGCCTTTCCAAGATGCCCAAGGTCAAGGTCGTCAAGCCGCAGGGTGCTTTCTACTTCTTCCTGGACCTCTCCGAGCTCGGCATGGGCTCCGTTGAGCTCTGCAACAAGCTTCTGGAGCGCTACAAGGTTGCGGCCGTCCCCGGCATCGCTTTCGGCAACGACCACGCCATCCGCATCTCCTACTGCACCTCGCTGGACATCCTCAAGGAGGGCCTCGACCGCCTCGAGGAGTTCTGCAAGAAGTGCTGACCTCCTCCCCTCTGTCCCCGGCCTCACCCGCCGGGGACAGGGGTATACCCTAAGCTCCGCATCCCCGCTACCCCGTTGAAGCGCGACAGCATAGAATGCCCCCCCTCAACTCTGCATCCGGAAGAATGAAAAACGGCATCATACGCAATCTCGTGAAGGCGGTCATGCTTTTCATCGGTAACTGTGTCGCTCCCCTTATGGCCGAAGAGTCCCCCCATGAATCGTGTGCTCCTGCGGAGCATGCGAGCGTCAGGATGACGGACAGCAAGGGGGCCGGTCTCGAACTTCGGGGCACAGTGCGCCTCGGGGACCAAGAGGGGGCTCTGCATTTCGCCGCCGTTCCCGAGCAGAAGGAGTCCCTGCGAGAGTGGACGCAGGAGCGCATCGGTCAGCGCGTGATGGTCGGGATTACCTTGGAGGACGGGCGCACGGAGGATGTAATTGTGCCGATCATCGCCGCCCTTCCGGGTGAGTTTCAGCTGGGGGGAGTGTCTCTTGACTTCCTGAACGGACAGGAAATCCCCCCGGAGGATATGCCGTGGCTCTACAACGAGGCCGAGAAGGGCGATGCCGAGGCTCAACTGCTGATGGGTAATTGTTTCTGCATCGGCCGGAATGTCCCGAAATCCCTTGAAAAAGCCGTGACATGGTGGCGCAAGGCGGCCAAACAGGGAGCCTCGGAGGCGATGTACAACCTGGGTTGTGCTTATTCCCTCGGCGAAGGTGTACCACAGAGTGATGACGAAGCCTATCAGTGGTGGCGCAGGGGAGCAGAAGCGGGCGATGTCCGCTCACAAACGGCACTGGGGGATTGTTATCGCGATGGGATGGGTGTATCGCCCTCTGAAGCCGAGGCCCTGAAGTGGTGGCGCAAAGCGGCAGAGCAGAACTTTCCGGAAGCTCAATATAATCTGGCCTATTGCTATGCAGAAGGCATCGGGGTCGAGCAATCATACGAAGATGCCGTCTTGTGGTTCAGCAGGGCCGCAGCGCAGGGGGATGAGATGGCCATGTACAGCTTGGCTCATTTTTATGAGCAGGGATTGGGGGTGGAAAAAGACCCGGAGTGGGCAATACTCCTGTACTTAAACGCAGCAACGAGGGGCTACCGACCCGCGCAGGAAGTTCTGGAAGAAAGGGGGCTGTGGAAGCAGGAGGAATGACCGATTTCCGGAGAGCACGCTTGTCCGGATACAAGAGTGTGAAAATGTGCTCCGTTGATGCACCAATTTGATGACACAGAGGCCCTCGGCGATGCCGGGTACCTCATGCGCATCGGGCAAGGCCGCGCCATGCCCTACGCGCGGCGGGAGAGTTGACTTCCGCCCATCGTAACAGCAAGCTGCCGGAAACGGATGGGGGTGCCCGGCTGCGTGCAGACGGCATGCCGCCGAGGTGGTGATTTTTTGATGTTTTGAGGAAATTTCACAAAAAAGGCTTGCTTTTCTTAAGCAAGCCTTTATAATGACTCTGTCAATGAAAGTACTGGCTAAGAACAATAGGATGGAAAAGATCATGAAAACAGAAAGCGCACTCATCAGGGAGTACGGACGAGACTCCGCGAGAAAGATCATGCAGAGGATAGCCGAATTAAAGAATGCAGAAAATTTATATGAAGTAGCGAATCTCAGGTACACGGGTCTGCACCTGCTCAGCCAAGACAGGAAAGGACAATGGGCATTGAAGCTCAATGCGAACAGAAGAATGACCATTACAGCATATGAGACGCAGGAAGGAGATGAATTAAGCGGTAATGAATATCTGAAAAGCATCAAGACAGTAATCATAGAAGAACTTTGTATTGACTATCATTAAATCTATGGACACGGAACTCATACCCATCAATGACATGGAGTTTGACTACTGCACGCCCCCGGGCGAGTCGGTAGCGGAGGCTATTGAATACTTGCACATGAGCAAGAGGGAACTCGCGGAGCGAACAGGCCTCAGCACGAGCAATATAAGCAAATTGCTTGTCGGCAAATACCCACTTACGCAGGATACTGCCGAGAAGTTGGAGTATGCCACCGGTATCAATCAATCATTCTTGATGAGAATGGAGAATGAATACCGGAGTTTTCTGAAGAAGAAGGAGGAGCGGAAAAGGGAGTACAGGGATTTCCTCACCGGGTTTCCGTATAGGGACCTGGTGGAGGCGGGGTTTTGCCGTGACACACAGGTGCAGGCGGAGCAGAGGGAGGGGTTGCTGCGCTTCTTCGGGGTGGCGGATGAGCGTGCGTATGCGGCGACGTATACGGCGAGAATAGAGGGGGCGGCGCGGGCCGGATATGCGAGGAGTTGGCAGATGAAGCCGTTCTCCGCATGGCTTCGGGTGGGTGAGATTATCGCTCGGGAGAGTGAGACGGCCCCCTTCTCCGTTGACAAGTTAAAACGGGGTGCGGCAAGCATCCGGAATCTCGCGGGGAAGTCACCGATTGAGGTGTGGGGTGAGGTGCAGAGGATTCTTGCGGGCTGCGGTGTTGTGGCGATTGTGCAAAAGCCGTTCGAGGGTTGCAGTATCTTCGGCTTGACGCGGTTCATCTCCAAGGATAAGGCAATCTTGCAGCTCTCATGCCGGATGCACCGCGTAGGGACATTTTGGTTCAGTCTGTTTCACGGGATAGCACATTTGCTGAAGCACGAGAAGAAGGCGATCTTCATCAACGAGAAGCGCGAGGAGCCCGGTTTCCGTGAAGATCGGGCGGATGCGCTTGTGGCACAGGAGTGCGACTCGGGAGAAGACCGGACGGATGCGCGCGAGCGTGAGGCGGATGAGATGGCGCGCGATACGCTGATAGCACCGGAGAAGTGGAAAGAGTTTACGGCGCACCTCAGCGAAAAGGAGGCGATCGAGATGATCAGGGCATTTGCGGCTAAGGAAAATATATGCGCCGATGTTGTGGTCGGGCGCCTGCAGCAGGAGAAGCCGGCCGCCTGTCTTCATGTGGCGCTGAACAGTCTGACTGAGACCATCAAAGAAGATGATTTCCCCGTGACTCCTGTTCCTGTAAGATAGAAGGCAGAGCCCGACACCCGGGATTCAGAGCGGGCAAAATACGCTTATCCCTAAAAAATGTTATAAAAATCTGCTCAGTATGTATCGCGGGATTGCTCTTCTTCAACGTTAGCCCTGCAGAATTCATGTATCTTCCGGTGTAAAAAAATGAAACATCTTTTACTATTGTTACTGATGTCTTTGACTGCTGCCTTATCAGTAGTTTCCTGTTCGGGACATCTACGGGCAGAGAAACCGAAGCCCGTCATAGAGGATGGGGAAGTTTTTTTAGCAGCCTCCATTAAGTCGTGGTTGCTGGATTACTCTCCGCGTCATTACTATTCTCCGGAGGCTGTATACCGCTCGGTATACAACAAATGGAATTTTGATGATAAGTATGACTTCTATGACCGTCTGTTCGAATGGTATGACATTAAAGCCCCCAAAAAATCAATGGCGATGTCAAAGATTCCGCCCCTCGAGCTACTTCCCCCGAGAAATAGTTTCTCGAGTTCGCTCGGTAGTTTTATAGCCGATCTCCCGCTGAAGCGAATAGCAGCCGCATGCTACGGGGAGGCCCCCGGAAAAATCTATGTTCTTCCGGGTGGCTATGGATTCATCTATTCAAAGGAAGGCGAAAAATTCGAGGAGAAACCGGGAAATATCGTTATGGGTGTACGCCCCTATCGGTTTATGACAAAAGACTCGTTGGATCTCAGCCAACTAACCGACAACATTCTCCTTCTGTACCAACTGTACTTGGATGATAAAATTTGCATACTGAAAAGAGGGGAGGAATCATTCATAGAATGGAAAGATATTGCCTATGTAAAGTTGTCACCGAAAAACGATGCACTCGGACAGGCGCAAAGCGTGAATGTACTGAGTCAACTATACCCCGCATTAGGTTTGATTGAGATACCGAGTTACAGGAATAATTCACCGGAACTGCGAGTGAGCTACCGAATGACAAAGGAGCCCATCGTGCAGGCCGAGGAATCACGTTATATCGAGGCCGTTCTTGCACTCCGGAAACAGGCAAAGGAGCATACAATACCGGAGGAGGAAATCCCCCGGGCACTGATCAAGGCATACGAAGCTACCGCCCGTCCGCATCCTGTGAAGATGCTTTACAGGAGAGAGCCTTGGATCCTGACGTCCGAAACATACAGGCAGATATACCCGTTACATCACCCCTATTACCGCGAAGCTGAGCTCAGGTTATTAGGTAAAAAACCATTCAAACGTCCCGGGCCGTTAGACAGGAAGGATGAGTGCTCGCTCACTCTGTACGAATGGTACACCTACCATCCCCTGCCCTGTGCGGATTGTGCTTCCGAGGACGAACCGTCAATACCGGAGCCCTATGTGATCTATGAAAAATAGGACTGTACACCCTGACATGAAGCGTTTTTTCTTATTGTTACTGATATCTCTGACTGCTGCCTTATTGACGGTTGCTTGTTCGGGTCATCTACGGGCAGAGAAACCTAAGCCCATCATAGAGGACGGGGAAGTTTTTTTAGCAGCCTCCATCAAATCCTGGTTGGTGGATCCCTTGCCGTCTTATTACTACTCTCCGGAGGCCGTATATCGAACAGTATATCATCAATGGGACAATAACGACCCGTATGAGCTCTATGGCTCGCTATCCGCGGGATTCACAAAACCCACAGCAATGACGAAAATTCCGTCACTCGAGTTGATACCCCAGAGAAACGACCTCTTGGACGACCTTGAAAGTTTTATCGCTGCACTGCCGTTAAAACGAATCGCAGCGGCA
The DNA here is from genome assembly GCA_004557455.1 of Akkermansia muciniphila. Classification (GTDB taxonomy): domain Bacteria; phylum Verrucomicrobiota; class Verrucomicrobiia; order Verrucomicrobiales; family Akkermansiaceae; genus Akkermansia; species Akkermansia muciniphila_D. The sequence continues at coordinate 64,862 of SFDX01000012.1, forward strand.
TGTTACGGAGAGCAGCCCGGGAAAATCTACGTCCTTCCGGGACGACAAATATACATACATTCCCGGCAGAAAAGCAAATTCGTGAAGGGGCCGGGAGAAAATATAGTCATGGGCGCGCGCCCCTGTCGCTTTATGACAAAAGACTCGTTGGATCTCAGCAAGCTAACCGATAACATCCTCCTTCTGTACCAATTGCACTTGGATTATAAAATCTGTATACTGAATAGAGGGGAGGAAGCATCCATAGAATGGAAAGATATTGCCTATGTGCAGTTGACACCGGAGAACGAGGCTCGGGGACAGGCGCAGAGCGTGAATCTACTGAGTCGAAAATACCCCGCATTAGGCTTGATTAAGATACCGAGCAACAGGAAGAGCCCGCCCGAACTGCGGGTGAGCTACCGAATGACAAAGGAGCCCATCGTGCAAGCCGAGGAATCGCGTTATATCGAGGCTGTTCTTGCTCTCCGGGAACAGGCAAAGACGCATGCGATGACGGAAGAGGAAGTACCCCGGGATCTGATCAAAGCATACGAGGCTACCGCCCGTCCGCATCCTGACAAGGTCATTTGCAAGAGTGAACCATGGGTCTTGACGACCGAAGCATACAGACTGCTCTACCAAACCTTTACTCCCTACCTCCGCGAAGCTGAGCGCAAGCTGTTAGGTAAGAAACCACTCAAACGCCTCGGTCCTCCGGGCAAAGGTGACAAACGCTCGCTCACTCTGTACGAATGGTACACCTACCATCCCCTGTCCTCTGCGCCTTCCGAGCCCGAGGACTCAATGAGGATACCGAATCCATATTCGCCGGAGCCGTATGTGATTTATGAGAAGTAAGCCCTGATCTTTCATTGCAGCAACATGAAAACGAGAATCATCTATTTACTGTTACTCATCATCGTGGTCATCATATGTTCCCGCGTGGTGAGCGCCGAGCGTTCAGAGTCACGTTACATCGTTCGCACGGGATGGCCGGGGGTAACGGTAACGGCGCAGAAGCTGAATTGCGGCCTAGACGAATGTACACCGATATTCCCGGATCGCGGGGCTTGGAGTTTCCGGCAGTGGTATTGGTCGGAGGGCGACCTTGATGCTACCCACAGAGTTCTGCGAGACCTTCCCTTCGCGCTGAAATGGCTGAGTCTGTACCGGGGACGGTGGTACCCCGAGTTTGATTTGAAGGAGGAGGCAGGGATTCTGCGGGATCTTCGGGGGGAGTTGCCCGGCGTGGGGACATATTGGCTCGAGTTCCATCCGGTTGATATGCGCAAGGGGGCAGGTTACTGTCTGCTGCCGAGGGCGATTGAGCTCCGTGAGCGGGGGTGGGCCTTTCATTTTTATTCCGGAGAAATCCTACGGGCAGCTCCGGGCAAGGCCGAGAACGAGCTGCAGGAAACGGATTACACCCCCATTCTGCAGGTGAAGAGTTCCGAAGAGGGCATCCGGGTCGAATTGCCCTTCGGTACCTATCTCTTCCGCAGCAACAGCGGAGATGCGTCGCGCCGTATTTCCGTGTACAAGGAAGGGACAGAACCGGAGGGAGTCGAGAGAACAGTCAACATTTCCACCGAAAAATGACACAGACAACAGACACACAGATGAAAACCGGCGGCACAGCGACTCGGCTCTTTCCCTACGAATTACCTATTCCGCTGTGGGGCTGGCTCCCCCTTGCGGGGCTTGAGCTGACAGTCAGCGGCCTGTTTCTGTTATCCATTATGCGGATCTTCATACAGATGCTTCCCATTCGCGGATCGGAAGATTTCTTCTACTCGCTGAGCATTTTCGGCCTTCTTATTCCGTGCTTGATTTACCCGCTGCTGATGCTGATGACAGCCTGTCGACCGCTTTTCCGGGTAAGCAAGTACGGGCTGCTCGCCTTGGGTGTTATCGTCTTGGGAGCGGGATTGGCGGCCATGGTGGCCTGTGCCTGTGAACCCGGGCCGCTGCTCACCTACCGAGAAGACTGTAAATGGTCTTGGGTGAGGCCGGTATCTCCGGCGGTGATGTTCTTCCCCTTCATGATAACAGGGGCGGATTATCTCCTGCGCCATGTGTTCTGCGTGCGATACGGACACGCCTACTACACGGCGGCGCTCATGACGGCCTTTCAGCGCAGCGGCAAGGAAGGCATGAATGCGGTCTTGGCCCTAGCCGTATACGGGGGTGTCTTTGCCGTGTACCTTTCGTACATCTCGGCACCCTAGAGGGGGGCTGCGGTCGGAACGCTCCTCAGATGGGTTACACTCGAGACCTCCCTCTTGTAGCGTAAATCCGCCTCTGTATCAAGCCGACGCTTTCCTCCACGGCTGCGTTTCGGGAGCGAAGTCGGAACCCACAGGGCGATGGTGGAGCAGCACCGGGATGCGTCCGATCAAAAAGGTGCTCCGGTAAATCAGCCGTCCGAAATTGGGGCTCGATCGCTGTCGGAGAGTTCCGCTCAAGGAGAATAGCAGGAGCAAG
>SFDX01000066.1 GCA_004557455.1 Akkermansia muciniphila
GTTGCGGCGCAGCAGATGCTCGTCCGTTTTCCATTGGTAGAGGATGTCATTGCGCTCCACAGGAGAGCAGATGGTGTCGAGCATATAGCTGTAGCTCTGTGAGTGGACACACTCCTGAAACGCCTGAATGGACAGGCAGAGATTGACCTCGTTGGCGGTAATGTAGGCGCCGATATTAGGCAGGTTCGCTGTCTGAATGGAATCCAAAAAGACAAGAAAACTCAAAATTTTATCGTAGGCGCTGCGCTCGGCTGACAGCAGGCGGGGATAGTCCTTCACATCCTGCGAGAGATTGATCTCCTCAGGGATCCAAAAGTTGTTCATGGCCTGCCGGTACCAGTCGCTGACCCAAGCGTACTTCATATTGTTGAAGTCGTTGAGGTTGGTGGTATTGCCGCCGATCATGCGCCGCAGGCGCACATCAAGGTCGCCCTCCGGGTTAAAGAGGGGCTTTTTCTTCAGTTCCGTCATGCTATCCTCCTTATGACGAGCAGCTTTCGCAGTCCTCGACCTCAAGGGCCTTGCTGCGGACATAGTAAATGGTCTTGACGCCGACCCTCCACGCCTCCAAATACAGTCTGAGCACCTGACGCATGGAATAGTCATTGGTGATATAGAGATTCATGCTCTGCGCCTGGTCAATATGTCTCTGGCGAAGGCCCGCGGCGCGCACCGACCAGCTTTGGTCGATCAGATGCGCCGCCTTATAGTACCACCATGTATCCATAGAAAGCTCCGGGGCAACGCGGGGCAGCATGCTGCCCTTTTTCTCCTCTAAGAAGAATTTCTTCATAATTGGATCGATGCCCGCCGAGGTGCCGGAGAGGATGGATGTGCTGGAGGTCGGTGCGACCGCCAGCAGATAGGCGTTGCGCATTCCCTGCACCGCCACCGTTTTCGCAAGCGCCTGCCACTTTTCGGAGGTATAACCCCGCTTTTCAAAATACGCGCCCGTCTGCCAGTCGCTGCCCTCAAAGAGTGCGTAACGACCCTTTTCCCGTGCCAGTGCTGCGTCCGCCTTGACGGCGGCGTAGTTGATGTGCTCGAACACCGCGTCGGTGAAGGCAAGGTGTTCATCGCTCTCCCAGCGGATGCCGCGCTTTGCCAGCATGTGGTGGTAGCCGCTGACGCCCAGGCCGATGCTGCGGTACTTCTGATTGGTAAGCCGCGCGTATTCCAACGGGTAGAAGTTGAGGTCGATCACATTATCCAGTGCGCGGATGGCCGTTTCCACCGTGCGTTCCATATAGGCCTCGTCCTCCACCGGCAGATTACCGAGAGACAGACTCGCCAGGTTGCAGACCACAAACTCACCTGGGCGTGTGGCCGTCACCACCACTGTGTCGCCGTTCTCCGTGTGCACCTCAGTGCTGATATGCTCGATGGGCGCCATGTTCTGCGCGATCTCCGTGCAGAGATTGGAGCAATAGATCATTCCCGTGTGGCCGTTTGGGTTCATACGATTTACGCTGTCGCGGTTGAAGGCGAAGGGCGTGCCGGTCTCCACTGCCGAGCGAAGCACCAGCCGCACGATGTCCTTGACGGTGACGCTGCGCTTTTCGATGCGCGGGTCATTGACGCAGTCCAGATACCGCTTCTCCCATTCCGTACCCCAGTAATCCTCCAGAGCGTAGCCCTTGACCGTGAGGATCTCATGCGGACACATGAGATGCCACGGCGCGTCTATGTTCTCCTCCGCCAGTCGCCAGAAGAGATCCGGATAGCACACGGCGGGAAACACATCATGCGCCTTCATGCGGTCGTCGCCGTTGTTGGTGCGCAGTTGAAGGAATTCCGGCAGATCCCGGTGCCATGCGTCTAAGTAAACCGCCACAGCGCCCTGCCGCATCCCCAACTGATCCACCGCCACGGCGGTGTCGTTGACCAGCCGGATCCAGCGGATAACACCGCCCGCCGCCCCTTGAAAGCCGCGGATGGTGCTGCCTGCAGCGCGCACCTTACCGAAGTACATCCCCATTCCACCGCCGAATTTAGAGACCTTTGCGAAGTTGTCCAGCGAGCGGTAGATGCCGTCCAGACTGTCCGGCACAGTGTCCACAAAGCAGCTTGAAAGCTGATGGTAGGGCTTACGTGCGTTGGACATGGTAGGTGTCGCCATCGTGACCTCCATACGGCTGAGCATATCGTAAAAGCGTTTTACCCACCCCATGCGGTCAGAGCCTTCGTTCATAGCAAGATGCAGCGCGATACCCAAAAACATCTCCTGCGGTGTTTCCAGCGGCACGCGGCTGCGTGACTGGATCACATAGCGTTTGAGCAGCAGGTCAAGGCCGGAGTAGGTGAACAGCTCGTCCCGTTCCGGGCAGAGAAAGTCCTCCGCCATGGCGATCTCCTCGTGGGTATAGTGGGCAAGAATATAGTCACCGTAGAGTCCCTTATCCGTCAGATAGCGAAGCCTGCCATAGAGGTCGCCGATGCCGCGCCCCTCCCATTCCTGTGCGTTGCGACAGCGAAAGGAGTGGTTCAGAAGCCGCGCCGCGATGAACTCCCACTTGGGTGCCTCTGCCGTAGTCAGCTCTACCGCTGCCTTGGTCAGTGCCTCAGCCCGCTCATCCTCCGTCATGCCCGGGCGACAGAAGCTCTCAAACTTCATTTGAAGCGCCGCGAGGGAGTAGATTTCCTCGGTAAAATCCATCTGGATACGGCGCAGCACCTCGTCAAGCGAGTTATCCCCCACCGCCTGCGCGATGGTATGCCGGACGCGGCGCAGCGCAGACCGCTTTTCGCGATAGAGGATGTACGCCTTGGCCACCTCATAGTGTCCGCGCTCCATGAGCGTCCGCTCCACCTCGTCCTGCACACGCTCCACGGTGAGCGGCGCTGCGGCGGCGAGGTTGTCGAGAACGGCGGCGAGGATATCATTCAGCTCTCTGCTCCCGATCTCCATCCCCTGTCCATCAAACGCTTTTTTCATGGCGTTGAAAATTTTCTCATGTTGAAAGGGAACAGACTTCCCGTTTCGTTTTCTGATCTCCATTTCGATCCTCTCATCTTCTCCGGTCACTTCTCATGTCCTTTTGGGCAAAGAGCGGGCAAGCGCAGTATCACGCTTGCCCGCTCTGTTTTTGAAAGCCGGTTTTTCTGCAGCCGACGCGGCGGGGCTGTTTGTTGTCTGTTGTCTTGGTTTTGGCTTCCCTGCCAGTCACTTCATAGATTCCAGAATGGCGTCCGCCAGTGCTTCCAGCTCAGTGCGCTTGTCCGTGCCCATGGACGAGGCGAGGCTGAGCCGCTCGTTGAGCACCGTCATGTTCTTAAGCTCATCGTTGACGAATTTCTGCATGAGGTCACCGGACTTCACCGCCCATGAGCCG
>SFDX01000067.1 GCA_004557455.1 Akkermansia muciniphila
AAAGTCTGGCCCGACAGCTGGCAAAATTCCCGCCGGAATTTGAGCCGGACCCGACGGCTCCCACCCGTGGCGCGCTGGCCCCGCTGGAGCTTGCCGCCGAGCGTATGGGCGTGGACCCGTCCATTGCCTATACGCCCCGCACCCTGGCGCTGACCTTTTTGGGCAGCTTTGACAAAGACCCCGCCGACCGTTACCCGGCGCTGTTCGGGCAGGAGGAGGACAGGGGCCGTCAGTTGGGAGAGCGTGCCATGGCCGCCGCAGCGTCGGAGGATTTCGTCACCGCGCTGGTGAGCAAAGCACTTTCTCAGGTTTCTCTTTTTTAAGGAGGGATCTTCATGTATCAATTTCGTGGCATCACCGCGTCGGGCGGCGTTGTCGTGGGGCCGGTGGCCCAAATAGACCACGGCACCACCGGCCTGCACCGCATTGTGGGGGACCCTTTCCGGGAACGGGCCCTGTATGAGGCCGCCATCGTGCTGGCCAAGGACGAGCTGCGCCGATTACAGCAGCACGCCCGCGGTCAGGACGCAGATATTCTGACCTTTCAGATCGCGCTGCTGGAGGATGAATCCTTCACCAACGAGATTGGCGATTACATAGCCGCCGGTGCGGGCAGTGCCGCGGCGGTGGAGCGGGCAGAGCAGATTTTTACGGGCCGCCTGCAAAATGTGGACAACGATTATATCCGGGAGCGCAGTGTGGACGTCTGCGATGCCTGCCGCCGGGTGGTGAACATTCTGGACGGCCGTCCCCGCCGGCATCTGCATCTCACAAAGCCCTGCATTCTGGTGGCAGACCAGTTTTTTCCCAGCGACCTGTTCACGCTGGATCGCCGCATGATCCTCGGCCTTGCCTCCGAGAAGGACAGCGCCACCAGTCATGCGGCCATTCTGGCCCGCAGCATGGGGGTGCCTGCGGTGGCACAGCTGGGGGAGGGCGTTGCCAATCTGGCGGCGGATCACCGGGCCATCGTGGACGGCGAGCGCGGCGTGCTGGTGGTGGAACCCACGGCGTCGCATCTGGCCGAGGCAGACCGCAAGCGGGCGTTTCTGCGCCGCCAGAAGGAGCAGCACAAGGAAAACCCGGTGGTGGCCATGCCCAGCGTCACCACCGACGGGGTGCCCTTCAAGCTGTTCACCACCGGCACCCTCACCACGCCCAGCGATATCACCGAAGGACTGCGCGGCGGTGCGGAAGGCGTAGGGCTTGTGCGTACCGAATCGGTGATTCTGGAGGAGGTCAGCGAGCAGCAGCAGTACGAACGATATGTGCAGCTGCTGGCGGCGGCGGAGGGCACGCCGCTGGCCATCCGTGCGGTGGACTCCGGCGCGGACGATGACGCGCCCTGGAGCCGGGAAATCAAAGGCCGGCTGGACGGAGCGATGCTCTGCCGGCCCCAGATCCTCGCGCTGCTCCGGGCGGGCACCGAAGGCGATCTGCGGGTTCTGCTGCCGATGATTCCCGATGCGGACGCCTGGCGCGCCTGCATGGCGGAAGTGGAGGACTGCAAGGCGGAACTGACGGCCCGGGGCGTGTCCTTCCGCAAGGATCTGCCCTTTGGCTGCGTGGTGGACATTCCCTCCGCGGCGCTGATGGCGGAGGAAATTCTGGAAAACGGGGCGATGTTTTTCGCCATTGATGTGGACGACCTGACCCGCTATACCTGCGGACTTTCCCGCAACGATGAGGGCTACCGGGCGGATACCACGGCGGTGCTGCGGCTGGTGAGCTGCGTGGTGCGGGCCGCCGAGGCGCGGGATGTGCCGGTGTACCTGAACGGCATCACCACCGCCGAGCTGCCCGCCATTCCGGCGCTGCTGCGAAAGGGCGGCGTGCGGCGGTTCTGCACCGAGAAGGCGCTGCTGATTCCCCTGAAAACCACCCTGATGACGGTGCGTGCAGAGGAATAAAACCGGCATCCCGGAAGCATATTTATAATAGGAAGGGGGATGCCCATGACCTTTGCGCTGACGGCCGCCGAAAAGGCCTGCGTGCAGGCGATTTTGCGCGGCTATGCGGACGACCCCAACGCCATGGCAATGCGGGAATTTGTGCAGCATGGATGTATCTCCACCTATGAGCATTGCATGAGGGTGGCCTGCACCAGTTTTTGGCTCAACCGGCGGCTGAACCTGCATGCCGATGAATGCAGTCTGGTGCGGGGCGCGTTCCTCCACGATTTCTTCCTGTATGACTGGCATAAAGCAAAACACATCACCCACTGGCATGGGTTCAAGCATCCCCTGATCGCCCGCATCAACGCGGATGTGATCTTCCGGCTGAATGACACCGAGCGGGATATCATCCAAAGCCATATGTGGCCGCTCACCATCCATCTGATTCCCAGCACCAGAGAGGCAGCCATTGTCTGCGTCGCGGATAAGCTGTGTTCCGCACAGGAGACTCTCTGGGAGCGGCGGGCCGCCCAATGACAACAAAAAGCGCGCCATGCTCCGGCATGACGCGCTTTTGCGTGACAGTTACAGAAAAAGCTCGAAAAAAGTTGAAAAAGGGTATTGACACAGAGCTTCGGATGTGGTAATATAATCAAGCTGTCGCACGACAGAGCGCTTGTGAAGAAACCTCAGAAAAGTTTTTCAAAAAACTTCAAATTTCCTCTTGACAAACGGAAATGAATGAGATATAATAAACAAGCTGCTCCGCGAGAGGACAGCACGCAGGACCTTGAAAATTGAACAAACCTGAAACTTGTGGAACCTTAACAGTGTTTGGAAAAACACTTTAATCAATTCCAAAAAAACAAGTAATTCAACAGGACGCAAGCGATTGTGTCTGAGATTACAAAGGTTTAAGCACTTTGATAAGTGATTAAATATCATTTACTAAAGAGTTTGATCCTGGCTCAGGACGAACGCTGGCGGCGCGCCTAACACATGCAAGTCGAACGGAGTTAAGAGGAGCTTGCTTTTCTTGACTTAGTGGCGAACGGGTGAGTAACGCGTGAGTAACCTGCCTCAGAGTGGGGGACAACAGTTGGAAACGACTGCTAATACCGCATAAGACCACGGGGTCGCATGGCCCTGAGGTAAAAGGATTTATTCGCTTTGAGATGGACTCGCGTCCAATTAGCTAGTTGGTGAGGTAACGGCCCACCAAGGCGACGATTGGTAGCCGGACTGAGAGGTTGAACGGCCACATTGGGACTGAGACACGGCCCAGACTCCTACGGGAGGCAGCAGTGGGGGATATTGCACAATGGGGGAAACCCTGATGCAGCGACGCCGCCTACGTGCCAGCAGCCGCGGTAAAACGTAGGTGGCAAGCGTTGTCCGGAATTACTGGGTGTAAAGGGAGCGCAGGCGGACCGGCAAGTTGGAAGTGAAAACTATGGGCTCAACCCATAAACTGCTTTCAAAACTGCTGGCCTTGAGTAGTGCAGAGGTAGGCGGAATTCCCGGTGTAGCGGTGGAATGCGTAGATATCGGGAGGAACACCAGTGGCGAAGGCGGCCTACTGGGCACCAACTGACGCTGAGGCTCGAAAGTGTGGGTAGCAAACAGGATTAGATACCCTGGTAGTCCACACCGTAAACGATGATTACTAGGTGTTGGAGGATTGACCCCTTCAGTGCCGCAGTTAACACAATAAGTAATCCACCTGGGGAGTACGACCGCAAGGTTGAAACTCAAAGGAATTGACGGGGGCCCGCACAAGCAGTGGAGTATGAGAGATGCATGAAGTCCTTCGGGACGTCGAGACAGGTGGTGCATGGTTGTCGTCAGCTCGTGTCGTGAGATGTTGGGTTAAGTCCCGCAACGAGCGCAACCCTTATCGTCAGTTACTACGCAAGAGGACTCTGGCGAGACTGCCGTTGACAAAACGGAGGAAGGTGGGGATGACGTCAAATCATCATGCCCTTTATGACCTGGGCTACACACGTACTACAATGGCGCTTAACAAAG
>SFDX01000013.1 GCA_004557455.1 Akkermansia muciniphila
CTCTTCTCTCCCCGTTTTTCCCCTTATGCCCTTACGCGCATGCGCACACGCACACACGCACGTAAGGCATATTTTTACCGCAATGCGCTGCCTCCGTTTGATGCCTATATCCCGAAAACCCTTGATTTTATTAAGAATTCTCCTTATTATAATAAAAATTTTATATAAAAAAGGTATGTGAGAATAGGCGTCCGGTATGTCAGAGGAGCCGTCCGGTATGTCAGAGGAGGCGCTCGGTATGTCAGAGGAGGCGCTCGGTATGTCAGAGAAGGCGCTCGGTATGTCAGAGAAGGCCGCCGGTATGTCAGAGGAGGGGGTCGGTATGTCGGAATGAACTTCCCCGCCGCCAAGAGCAGCCGCAAGCGGTCAGCCATGCTCGCATTCTACAGGCACAGCGGTACGGAATCTCCCCCGGGTTCTTTTGACGCGAAGGAGAAAGCTGCCGCAGGCGCGGGCCCACGGCAGCTTCAGGAAGGTGGCAACAGCCCGATGGATCAGGCGTTGTACATCTTGGTGTAGTACTCGTCCGCCATGCGATCGGAGTCGAAAGCCGGGCAGATGTCGTTCATGGCGTTGAAGACCAAGTCCAGCCAAGCCTCGCGGTTGTCGTAGTAGAGCGGCAGCACCTTGGACTCCAACACGGCGTAGAAGTTATCGCGGTCGGAGCGGTCGCGGGCCTCGACGCCGAGACCGAGCTTGGCCTCCGGGATGATGAAGCAGTTCTCACCGTCGCGCTCGAACTCACGCACCCAGCCATCGTTGGTGGAGATGGTGATGGAGCCGTTCATGGTGGCGGACATGCCGGAGGTACCGGAAGCCTCGCGAGTCACCACGGGGTTGTTGAGCCAGAGGTCCGAACCGTTCTTGAGGAGACGGCTGAGGGCCAGCTCATAACCGGTGAGCACGGCACAGCGCGGGAACTTGTTGCTGAGCTTGTTGAGGTTATTGAAGATCTCCACGGCCTTGAAATCGGTCGGGAAAGGCTTACCGGCCCAGATCATCTGCACGGGGCGGTTGGTGCGCTGCAGCATGCGCTCGAACATCGCCGGGTTTTCCGTGATGAGGGCCGGGCGCTTGTAAGCGGCGAAGCGGCGAGCCCAAACAATCGTGAGGGTATCCTCATCGAACAAGTGGCCCGTCTGCTCGCCCACCACGCGGAAGAGCTCCTTCTTGAGGGCGCGCTTGCGGGCGGCAAAAGCCTTCTTGTCGCGGGACTCGAAAGCCTCCGCCAACTCCGGGTCCTGCCAGTAGAGGCGGTTCTGCGCATTCGTCACATGCGTGATGGGGCAGATGTCGCTGTAATTCTTCCACATCTCGCGGGAGACCTCACCGTGCAGAGCGGACACACCGTTGGCCAGATGGGACAGGCGAAGAGCGGCCAGCGTGTAGTTGAAGGTCTGCTCATTCGGATCCAGCTTCAGGAAGCTGCGCACCTGATCCAGGGAAAGGCCGTCGAAGAAGGAGAAGTTCGCCATCAGGTTGATGTCCATCTTCTCGTTACCGGCCTCCTCCGGGGTGTGGGTGGTGAAGACGAAACGCTTGCGCACCTCCTCCACGTTGCCGCCGTTGCGGGCCAGCATGTTAAAGGCGGCACCGATGGCATGCGCCTCGTTCATGTGGTAAATCTCCGGCTCCACGCCCAGCTCCTCGAAGAGGCGGGCACCGCCCTGCCCCAGCACGATGTACTGCGAGATACGCGTCATCGGGTTGGAGTCATACAGACGCTGCGTGATGGAGCGGCTCATCTCATCGTTCTCCGGCAGGTCCGTGGAGAGGAAGAACATCGGCGCGGTGCCGAAGGTCTCCGGGCGCAGGAAGTAAGCCTTCACCCACACGGGAGAGTTGCAGATGCGGATGAGGAACTTGATGTTGTGATCCTCTAGGAAGCTGTAGTTCTTGCGGCGGTACTGCACGGCCATGGAACCATCATCGGCGCGGATCTGGTTGTAGTAGCCGTAGGACCACAGAATGCCTACGCCCACCAGGTTCTGGCGCAGCGTACCTGCCGAGCGCATGTGCGAGCCGGCCAAGTAGCCTAAGCCGCCGGAGTAGATTTTGAAGACGTTGTCGATGGCAAACTCCATGCAGAAGTATGCAACGGACTTGCCGTATTTCGGGTCGATCTCATACGGATGCGCATATTGCGCCGGGAGAAAGGACTTGCTCATTGCTGTATCTGGTTGCTGATTGGTCAACGCCGGAGCTCCCCGAGCGTTACGAGACGTATTTTACACGCTGTTTCGGAAAAGTGAAAGAAAAAAATGAGATACTGACGCAGTACGCAGCCCCGAGGGCTCACACCTGCGGCGGAAGCGGCACGGAGGCGGCATATTCCCGCACGGCACGAGAAATCTCCGCCGAGATATTCGCGCGGGGCACGGCGAACTTGGGCACGAACCAAGGGAAACCGCCGACGAGGTCGTGGAAGACGGCCACCTCACCATCACAGGTACCGGAACCGGCACCGATGCCGATGGTGAACACGGGGCACGCCGCCGTGACGGCTGACGCCACATCCTTCTTGGTGCACTCGATGACGAGGGAGAACGCGCCCGCGCGCACGACGGCCTGCATATCGCGCATGATGGCGGCGGCCTCCTCCTCCGTCCGCCCCTTCATGCGGAAGCCCCCCTCCTCCAGTACCTTCTGCGGCAGCAGGCCGATGTGCCCCTGCACGGGAATGCCCGCCTGCACAATGGCGCGGATGTGTGCCTCCTTGTCCACACCGCCCTCCAGCTTCACCGCATCCGCTCCGGCAGCCACCAAAGCGCGGGCCGTTTGCAGGGCCTGCTCGGGCGTGTCGTAGGTGTGGATGGGCATATCCCCGATGACCAGAGCGCGCTTTGCGGCGCGTGCCACGGGCTCCACATGGTGCAACATATGCGCCAGGGTCACGTGCGTGGTATCCGGGTAACCCAGCATCACCATCCCCAAGGAGTCGCCCACCAAGATGATGTCGATACCCGCCTCGTCTACCAAACGCGCGGTGGGGTAATCATACGCCGTCAGCTCCGTGACGGGAGCCTTACCTTTTTTCGCCGTCAGGGCCGCGATGATGCCCGTAACATCCTTATTCATATCGGGAAAGGAACTACAGCAGCTTGGTTCGGCAGAGCCTCGGCCAACTGTTGCACCGTGCGGGACTGCCCCGGGAGCACCAGCAGGGGGTCGATATCACACAGAGGGCGCAGCACGAAAAGGCGGGTGTGCGCCCGCGGGTGCGGCAGGGTAAGCTCCGGCCCGCTCTGCACCAGCGTACCGTAATATAAGATATCGATATCGCAGGTACGCGGGGCGCCGTACTCCCCCGTGCGGGTGCGCCCCAGTTGTTGCTCAATGCCCAGGCAAAGCTCCAGCACGCGCTGCGGCGGCAGGGCTGTGTGCAGCTCCACGCAGGCATTCAGGAAAGCAGGCGAGCCGGGGGGGCAGTTCACGGGCTCCGTCTCATAGACTTGGGAGAGGCGCAGCGCGCCGAAGTGCTCGGACAAAGCATCGCACGCCGCCTCCAGATTCGCCAAGCGGTCACCGACGTTTGAGCCCAGCGAAATGCCCACGCGCTGCAATGTGGACTCCCCATCCATGGCCTCAGTCAGTAAAGCCCAGCACGTCCTGCATGTTGTAGAGCCCGGCCGGTTTATCCGCCAACCAAAGGGCCGCACGCACGGCACCTGCGGCAAAGGTCATGCGGGAGGAAGCCTTGTGCGTCAGCTCCACGCGCTCGCCGTCCGTGGCATAAATAACCGTATGATCCCCTACCACATCACCGCCGCGCAGAGAGTGCATGCCGATCTGGCGCTGCGGGCGCGCGCCCACCAGCCCCTCCCGGCCGTGCATCACATCCTTCTCATAATCCATCCCCGTCTCCTCGCAGACGACCTCCGCCAAGGTACGCGCCGTGCCGCTGGGGGCATCCAGCTTGTGGTGGTGGTGCATCTCCACGATCTCAATATCATACTGCTTGAGGATGCGGGTAGCCTTGCGGGTGAGCCAGAAGAGGGTATTGACACCCACGGAAAAATTAGACGCGAACACAACGGGGATGCTCTGTGCGGCCTGCGCAATGGCGGCTTTTTCCTCCGCCGTGTGGCCCGTGGTACCGATGACAACGGGCTTGCCCTGCGCCACGGCTGCTGCCAGCAGCTCCGCCGTAAATCCGTGGAAAGAGAAGTCCACGGCCACATCCGCCTGAGCCAGTGCGGCAACAACATCCTGCCCCACATCATGCGTGGCACCGAGCTCCGTGCCCGGGTTCTGCGCCACGGCCTGCTGCACGGCCTGCCCCATGCGGCCGGAGATACCGGTAACAAGTACCTTCATCATATCAGCCCAAGAGGTTGAATTGCTTGAGGAGGGCGGCTAGGGTCTCGTGCTTGGACTCCGCCAGCGGCACCAGCGGCAGACGCAGCTCCCAAGTGATGTCCCCGCGCAGGGCCAAAGCAGCCTTGATCGGCACGGGGTTCGTGTCCAAGCTCATCAGGCCCTTCATCAGGGGGTAATACTTCTTCTGCAGCTCCGTAGCCTTCTTGCCGTCCCCGTTCAGCGCGGCGTAAACCAGCTCTCGCATGGCCGCAGGGGCGATGTTCGAGGTAACGGATACCAAGCCGCGGGCACCGCAGGAGATGAAGGGAACGGTCAGGCCGTCATCGCCGCTCAGCACGCTGAAGCTCTCCGGCAGGGCCTGCACCAAGCGGTTGACGCGCTCCACGCTGCCGCCGGCTTCCTTGATAGCCGTGATATTCGGGCAGTCCTGAGCCAGACGAGCCACGGTCTCCACCGCAATCTCGATGCCGCTGCGACCGGGGATGCTGTAAAGGAGAACGGGCAGCTTGGTGCTGTCTGCCACGGCCTTGAAGTGGCGGTAGACGCCCTCCTGACTCGGCTTGTTGTAGTAGGGGCACACCTGCAGGGTGCCGTCCGCGCCCAAGCGCTCGGCCTCCTGAGTCATGGCGATGGCCTCTGCCGTGGAGTTGGAACCGGTGCCGGCGATGACCTGCACGCGCCCGCGCACGGTTTCGATGGCAATGCGGATGACGTCCATGTGCTCGGCGTGGCTCAGCGTGGGGGATTCACCCGTTGTCCCCACCGGGGCTATGCCGTCCACCCCGGCGGCGATCTGTGCCTCAATCAATGCCTTGTAGGCCTCAACATCCACACGCCCGTCCTTGAACGGGGTGATGATGGCCGTGTAAAGTCCTTCGTATTTCATAGCTCGCGTGCCATTATACCACCGCAGGCCGAAATGTCACGCCTTTTTTCACCGCTCAGCGGGAAAAGCCCACCCCGCAGGCGATGTGAAGACACCCGGCGGGGTGGGTAAAACGGGGCTCAGTCCAAGTCCTCCGGCATCTCGCGCAGGGCCGGCGCGCCGGTCTCATCCTCGGGAGCGGTCGGGGTGGCAGGAGCGGGCGCAGCCGGAGCGGCGGGAGCTCCCTCGATGCGCACACTCTCACGCGGGGAGTCGGTCTTTTTCGGTGTCTCGGCCTGCTTGAGGGCCTCCGGCAGGGCCGCCTGAAGCTGCAGGTTCGGATAACCGTAGTAAGCCACATGCCCCTTCGGCGTAATGAGCACGGCCCAAGGCACGGACGGAACACGGAAAGCGCGGGAGACGACGGCGGCTTCGTTATCCAAGTAGGTATTCTCTACCCCGGCATCCGTTATCGCCTGCCGGGCAGTCTCGCCGGGGGCCGTGATGGGGCAGAACACCAGCCCGGGGTACTCCTGCTGCATCAGGGCTTGCTTGCGCACGATGTTGGTGCCCACTTCCTCCTCCGGGGTCCAGAAGAGCAGCAGGGTGGCCTTGCCTTTTACGGGAAAGACGGAGGCCTGCCCCTGCAGGTCCTGCACCTTGACGATGGGCGGAATGCCGCCGGGCACCAAATGCTTGAGGCGGTACACCTGTTCCTCCGCCACCCGCTCCACGGGGGTGCCGTTGTACAGCGTACCCTCCGGGCACAGGAGGAGGGCCTGGCGCATGTAGTACACCTGCAGGGTGCGGGCGTTGTCGCCCTCGCTCAGGGCTACATCGGGGTTCTCCATCATCAGGCTCATAGCCACGGCAGCCAACCCGCGGGCTTTGCGGTCCGGGTTCTCCTGAAAAATGCGGCGCAGCAGCGGCAGGGTGACCACACCGTCCCCTTCCGCCAGAGCGGGGCAGGCTTCTGCAATGGCAGGGCTGCGGTAGTGTGTCGTCTCCACGGTTCGCAGCAGGGTTTCCGCCGTGCGGGCAGCGCGGCGCGGGGAGTCCGGGTACAGCGACGCCAAGGCTGCGGGGTGGGACAAAAGCCAAGCGACCGCCGGGGCGGCCCATGGGGCTTCATACTCGTAGGCGGGAGCCGTCTTGGTGCGGGGGGTGGCCTTGCGCTTGCGCTCCTCGGGGGTCAGGGGTATCTGCACCTGCTTGGTCCCGTTTTTAGCGGAGACGGCGGCCCAGAGCGCGGGCGCAATCTCGGCGGGGTCCGGCGGCGCGGGGACCGCCCCCTCGGCGGCGCGGCAGGCGGCGGTGTACTCATCCAGCCGCCCCTGCCAATCGGCCAAGGCCTTGTTCATCTCCTGCTCGCCTGCCTGCAAGGCAGCAGCACCCAGCACACAGGCTGCTATCCAAGCCTTGAACATAGCGCGCGGGTATCAATACTTGTGGTCCTCACCGTAGCCGTACTTCTCCACCACGTAGTCGACGTCCTTGTCGCCTCGGCCGGAGCAGTTCACCAAGATGGCACCGGTGCGCATCTCCCGAGCGCGGCGCAGGGCGTAGGCAATGGCGTGCGAGCTCTCCAGGGCCGGGATAATGCCTTCGTAGCGGCTCAGCTTGAAGAAGGCATCCACGGCTTCCTCGTCCGTCACTTTATCATAACAAACACGACCGATGTCACGCAGGTAGGCGTGCTCCGGGCCGACAGAGGGGTAATCCAAGCCGGAAGCGACGGAGTACACCGGGGCGGGCTCGCCGTTCTCGTCCTTGAGCATGATGCTGTTGAAGCCGTGCATGATGCCCTCCGAGCCGAAGCTCATGGAGGCCGCGTGGTCGCCCATGGCGGGACCGCGTCCCAGGGGCTCCACGCCGACGATGCGGACGGGGTCGTTCAGGAAGGCGGGGAACATGCCCATGGCGTTCGAGCCGCCGCCCACGCAGGCGCACACTTCGTCCGGCAGCAGGCCGGTCATCTCCAGGAACTGCTCGCGGGCCTCGTAGCCCACCACGATCTGGAAGTCGCGCACCATCATCGGGAAGGGATGCGGACCGAGGGCGGAGCCGATGCAGTAGATAGCTGTTTTGTAGTCGCGCAGGTAGGCCTCGAAGGCGGAGTCGACGGCCTCCTTGAGGGTCTTGAGCCCCTTCGTCACGCAGACGACCTTCGCGCCGAGCATGCGCATGCGGGTAACATTGGGGGCCTGCTTGCGGATATCAACCTCGCCCATGTGGATTTCGCACTCCAGACCATAGTAAGCAGCGGCGGTGGCCAAGGCTACGCCGTGCTGCCCTGCCCCGGTCTCGGCTATCAGTTTTTTCTTGCCCATGAACTTGGCCAGCAGGCCCTCACCCATGCAGTGGTTGAGCTTGTGGGCACCGGTGTGGTTCAGGTCCTCGCGCTTCAGGTAGATCTGCGCGCCGCCGTTCAGGCGGGAGAGTCGCTCGCAGTGGCTCACCGGCGTGGGGCGTCCCTGGAACTGCCGGCGGATGCGGCGCAGCTCGTTGATGAACTGGGCGCTGTGGCAGATGTTATTGTAGGCTTCGGTTATCTCCTCGAAGGCGGGCTTCAATTCGTCCGGCAGGTAGGCGCCGCCGTAGGGGCCGAAGTAGCCCTTGGCGTCCGGGTGGTCTCTCAGGTAAGAACGGAAATCCATATGTTCCTATTCTACCCCCGCGCCGACAGAATGCAAGCCTGCGGGTGCCATGATGACAAACTTAGGGCAGCCCGGGGGCGGGTTCAGGCAAAAAAACGCTCCACCAGGGGCTCCTGCACGCGGAACATGCGCTCGCGGTCCTCGGGTTCGTAGTCAAGATACCCGTGCAGATGCACCAAACCGTGCACCATGTAGCGGAAGAGCTCCTGCTCGCGGTTCAATCCGTGGGCGGCGGCGTAGGCGGCAGCTGTTTCGCAGCTCACCACGATCTCACCGTAGGGGAAAGTGATGACATCCGTGGCCGTGGGGTCATTCAGAAAGCGGGCGTGCACATCGGCAATGGTCGCATCATCCACCACGGAGATCTCCACCGTCTCCAGCCGAGAGAGGACGTGATCCGGGCCCTCCGGCTCGGCCAGGAGATGAGGCACCAACCGATTGAGCGCGGCGGCCAATCGCTCGGCCAAGGCTTCATCCGCCCAGCCGCTCTCGGTGTTCATGTAGACTTCAATCTGCGGTATCATCTGCCTCTCGTTGACGTTGTTTGCGCTCTTTGGCAATGGCTCTTGCCTCGCGGAAGAAGCTCCGGAACTGCTCCAAGCATTCCTCCTGCAGCACCCCGCCCTGCACCTCGCAGCGGTGGTTCAGGGGCGGATTGGAGTCCAGCAGGTTGATCCACCCGCCGCAGGCCCCGCCCTTGGGGTCCGGGATTCCGAAGACAACACGCTGCGGGCGGCAGTGCACCAAAGCCCCCGCGCACATGGGGCAAGGCTCCTTGGTGACATACACCGTGCAGCCCTCCAAGCGCCAATCGCCGCAGGCAGCCTGGGCCTCCGCCAAGGCCAGCATCTCCGCGTGCGCAGTAGCATCCTTGCGGTGCTCCACGCTGTTCCGGCCCCGTGCTATCACGACGCCGTCCTTCACGATCACGCAGCCGCAGGGCACTTCGCCGGCGGCGCGGGCATCCTCGGCCTCGCGCATCGCCAGCATCATATAGTGTTCGTCCTCGCTCACGCCGCTCAATCAGCGGAGGGTGATGCGCGGGTCGGTATCCAGCAGCTCCTGCACGGTGGGCCAACCCTCCGGCGTCTGGTTCTGGAACATGTGCAGGTAGATGGAGACCGCGCCCGCAGGATACTTCTCGAACAGGGTGTCCACGGCTTCCTTCAGTTTGTCCGCATCAATCGTCTCCGGCAGGTCATCCACCACGCCGTGCCCGTTGTGCGGAATCCCCAGCTTGTCGATGAAGGTCACCAGCATCCCCTCGTGCTTGCGGATCAGCCATACCTGCAGCAGGTGGTCAGCAATCGTCTCCGCCGGCTTCCATGCCAGCATCCGCTTGAGCCACGCAAACTGCTCCGCCAGCGGCTTCTGCTGCACAAACTCCGGGCGCAGCTTCTTCAGCGCCGCCAGCTCGCGCACTGCCGCGCGGTACACGGCGCGCTCCTGGTTGCGCATCCAATCAAGAAAGGTGTTGACGGTCTCTTCATCCGACTTCTGGAAAATGGTGTATGACTTCATGTGCCTGCTTTTATGGTAAAGTGCGTTCCCACATCCTACCACACCCGTCCCCGCCTGTCCAGCCTTTATTGCGCGGCATGCCCCGAAAAATCGTATCGGGAGTCCCGCATCGCATCCGTGCATGGTGCCCGGGACTCTCACCTTTTCCCGCTTTTTATACTTGACATTTCGAACAAAATATGCTACACCTCAAGCGTTATGCATTCCCCTGAATATTATTTGATGAAGCAAGCAGGAAGAGGAAACTATGCCGAGGTGAAGGAATTGCTGGCAAACGGGGCCGATGTCAATGCAGCGGACTGTTGCGGTGACACGGCCTTGATCAGGGCTGCATCGGAGGGGCACGACTCGATCGTCAAGCTGCTGTTGGAGGCAGGGGCTGACTCAAATGCTGCGAATAACAGGGGCATCAATGCTCTGATCGGTGCCTGCGGCGCAGCTTGGCCGGGCTACGTACCGAGCGAATCTGCACATTATTCGGAGGTCGTCAGGCTTTTGTTAAATGCCGACACGGATGTCAATGCAAAGACAAAGGAGGATGAAACGGCTCTGATATGGGCCGCCTCCAAGGGGGAAGCAGAGTCCGTTCGCCTGCTGACGGAGGCAGGCGCGGATATCAGCGCCGTGGATGAGCGTGGCCGCACAGCCCTGATGCGGGCTGCATGGTGGGGGCGGGAAGATGTCATCCGGCTGCTTCTCGAGGCAGGGGCAGATATCGAAGCACGAGACAACGATGGGTGTACTGCCCTGATGGAGGCCGCCGAGCAAGGGCGCACGGAGGCCGTCACCGTGCTGCTGAATGCCGGGGCGAATCTCCATGCCGGGGACGAAGCTGCGGAAACAGCTCTGTCGAAGGCCGCAAGAGCAGATGATGCAGAACTTGTCGAGCTGCTGATTGATGCCGGTGCAGATGTCAACGCTGCGACAGAAAACGGCTCCACCGCTCTGATGGTTTCTGCCGTTTTCGGCCACACGGAG
The DNA here is from genome assembly GCA_004557455.1 of Akkermansia muciniphila. Taxonomy (GTDB): domain Bacteria; phylum Verrucomicrobiota; class Verrucomicrobiia; order Verrucomicrobiales; family Akkermansiaceae; genus Akkermansia; species Akkermansia muciniphila_D. Next base: position 10,342 of record SFDX01000013.1, read on the forward strand.
TGCGTCCGGGTACTGGTGGAGGCAGGAGCGAATCTCAATACTGTCGACTGCTGCGGCCGCTCGGCACTGATGGAGGCCGTTTACAACGAGAACACGGACTGCGCCGAACTTCTCTTGGCAGCGGGCGCAGATGTCCACATCAGGGACAATGAGGGCAGAATAGCACTGATGGAAGCCGTTTTATTCGGCGAAACAGAATGCGTGCGCCGCCTGTTGGCCGCCGGCTCAGACGTCAATAACCGAGACACAGACGGCAAAACGGTTTTGGACTACGCCGCAATCTCGGACTACGTCGAAGAAGGCGACGAAATATCCGCCCTCCTTCGCGCCGCCGGGGCCAAGAGCTCCGCAGAGTTCTGACCACCCCCCAGACAACCCGAACACTTCCTCCCCCCTACGATGCCGCAGGGAGTCCCGATTTTTGCACGCCTGATTTGACGGAGTGCCGAAAAAAGAGTTGACAAGTACTACCCGAACATGTGATAATCACCCCCGCACACGAATCCGGAATTAGCCCGGGTGGGTGTGTCAGAGAAAGGTACACACCTTATACATCATTCTACAGAATCGGCCCGCCCTTGTTGTGAGTGACAGCCACATCGGTATCCGCAGGGCCGTCGCCAAGACCCTCACCGGCGTGCCGTGGCAACGCTGTCAGTTTCACTTTCAACAGAACGCGCGGAGTTATGTTACCGGTAAGCGGCTCAAGAGTTTCGTCGCAGGAGAGATCCGCGCTATTTTCAATTCCGGCAATCGGGAAGCGGCCGAGAAAAGAAGCGCGATGGCGGTCTCCCTCTTCCGTGAGAAGAAGCAGGATAAGCTCTCGGATTGGCTCGAGGAGAATATTGAGCAATGCCTCACCATCATCGATTGCCCGGCGGAGGTTCAGCGCTACATCAGGACCTCCAATATAATGGAATGCGTCAATAGCCAACTCAAGAAGCGCACGAGACTCATTCCCGTCTTCCCTTCCGAAGCATCTCTGCTAAGATTGCTGACGGCTCGGCTCATGGACCTTTCCGATGAATGGGAAGGTAACTACGGCAGGGCCTACATATCTCCGGAGAAGCTCGAAATCATAGCAGAGGTGCTTAAGGCAGCGGCACCTCAGCCAAGCCCGAACATCGCTACGTAACCCACAAAAACACAGGTTTAGCAGAAAGAATTTTTCTGATGGCAGAGATTATCCAGAAAAAAGGCTTGCATCACCAAAAAAGGCTTGACACAGACGATAGAAAATGCAACAATACCTTCAGCCCCGTTAGTCTAACCAAGAAAAGCCTACTCGGTGTCGAGAAGGGGATACCACCTTATTATATGTAGAAGGAGATAAAATAATGCAATTGTTGACGAAGAAAAACGTGTTACTTGTACTGCAGATGCTTATTGTGGTCAGCATCCTTATCGGCTTGGTTGCCGGATTGCTCATAGTTAACGAAATGACAGATTTTTATATGCTGGATGGTGTTTTGTATACCATGCAGCCGGGGGAACAGTTCAAAGCGATGCATGATGCGGTTCACGAATTGATTGACAATAGTATCGTCTACTGCATTGTTGCCGCTTTTGCTCTGGCTATCTCCTTTATCACTGGGGTGGCGTCCTTTATATTGACATGTTTCCTGAAGACTTCTCCTGATCTGTCAGACAAAAAGATTTAAGGAAACGCTGATTAACCCAGTTGCTGCTTCGGAAAACCTGTTTTGAATCTCCTATGCAGGTAGGGGCACTTCGTGTGGGGACGATATAAAAGTAGGAAAAGAGGGCAAACCTTGTTAAATTGACTATCTCTACACTGAAAAATCAAGAAGCGCACGAGACTCATTCCCGTCTTCCCTTCCGAAGCATCTCTACTAAGATTGCTGCCGCCATCGTGCTGTATTGCGACCTGCGTTCCTTCATCGCTGAGCAGGCCGAAGCGCAGGAGAAGACCATCCGCGTGCTGTCCGAGATGTCTGTCCGATTGCAGACCATCGAGCACCGGATGGAGGTGCTTCACATGCAGCCGCCCCCGGCTCCGAAGAAAGAAGAGTGAGCGCGGGGGCAGCTTTTGGGTAATAAAAAGCGCAACGCGGATTGACTTTTCACTCTTTTCTTATACAATAGGGCGATATGAAAGGTGAGTTTCAGTCTTTGCCTTCATCCTTAGCAAGCCGGTTCTCTAAGGAGGTCAGCCCTGACGAACAGGTGCTACTTGTTGAGCAACCCGTTGCAAAAGGAGGCAATAAATTGACTAGGATTTTATCCCTCTCAGCCTTGTTTGTTTTGATTGGCTTCCCGCTGTTTATCAATGTACTTGTGCCTGAGACTGGAAATCTGGGATTTTTATTCAAGTGCGTTCCTTACGTTTTCTTTGCCTTGTGTATCCCGATGTGCGTAGTTTTGCTGTTTTCTCCTCTAGTGCTGAAACGCATGAGAAAGAAATCTGCGTATGTCATAACAAATAAGAGAGTAATAGCCTTGTATCATGTGCCGTTCTTAACGAAAATTCGGTCATATAACATTGAACCCGGCATGATTGAACAAGTGAACCCTCATTGCGATGGTGGCGCGGACGTGGCCCTTTCCACGACCTCCGGACGAGGATGCCTCCGGGCGGTTTCTCAATTCAGACTTTTTATCGCTACTCTGGGTAGTCTGGGAGTACATGTGCCGTCCCCGGAGCATTACTCTGCACAAATCCTCAGCTCAGCTCGTATGGGAATTGTGAAACAACTGGTGATTCTTCTTGTGCTTGCGCTGTTCTGTACCTGTGTAGATAATTCCACAAAATTGGACGAAGAATTAAGGGCTAGCGGAGTACGTACAGAAGCTCGAATTGTTGGAGTTTCAGAAGAAAAGCAGTCGGTGGGTAGAATAAGCACCGCCACCATCTACCGCCCCATAGTCCTGTTCACTACTCCTGACGGCAAGCAACATTGGGAGAGCTTGGGCGTTGTTGGTGGTGTTCATTTGTCGGGTGACGCATACAATCGGCCTTCTTCCATTGGCAAGACTGTAGACATTATTTATAACCCTGCAAAAGTCTCGGATGTTATAGCGGTGGATAATTCAGACCCCGCGCAGGACTCCCTGATTCAATATTTACGATATGTCGCCTATGTTGCTATAGGTTTTACTGTACTTATGTTGCTTGGCGAAATCAAAGCTTGGCTTTTCGGGCAGAGAGTCAAAAAAGGAGAATGTTAATATATGAGATACTGCGAATCGGTAGTTCTGAAAGTTACGATAGCCATAGACGCTGCGTTGAATTAATTTCATTTTACGGTGGAAGCCTTCCGTGATTCCGTTGCTTTTCGTAAAGCGCCACATTCGGATAATTGGCTCAAACCATTGTCTGATGGTGCGCCCCACCTTCTTGAATATCTCAGGAGCCTCATGAAGCATCATGGGGTAAAGCTTGCCATGAGGTCAGGTCTGTGGTAATATGGCTTGTACTTGATATTCTGCAAGATTATGAATAAGCCGTACGAATCCGTTCTGTCGCTTACGACGGAGTCCGTTGCCGGCATGGCGCCGGTCGAGCTGCGCAAACTTGCCGCCAAGGAGATACACGCATTGCTGGCGAAGTACCAGGAGGAGGGGCGAGCACGCAGCTGGTTTTCAGCTATGTTGCTTGGTGTGGTGTTGCCCCACTTTTTCGGCTCGGCTCGCGATGCCGGGTGCGGGTGTCTGAATATCGCAGTGCCGTTTCTGGGGCTGGGGCATTTGGTGAGCCGTTCCTATATCATGTGGGTGCTGCAGCTGGCGCTTTGCATGGGAGTGCCTTTCATGCTGTGGCCGGGGCATGACCAGTTCTGGTACGCCATTGGGGTGTCCTATGCCTTGGGAATACTATTTAATCTTCTCTCGTTTTTTGTGTTGAAGAAAATTGCCTTTGTGCTGCACTGGCTGCACCTGGCGCGCAAGGTGCGCCGCGGGCTTGTCGGCCTGTATGCCGGCGCCCGGGAGCTGGTGCGACCATTCTTTGCAAAGGAGGCGGAGTATACTGCATTCTGCGACGAACTGGATACTCGTAAAGTCTGGTATAACCATTTGCTGCAATCCATTTGTCCCGGAAAAATTGATGAACGCAGACCATGAGGTAAGGTGGTATCCCCTTCTCGACACCAAGTAGGCCTTTCTTAATCAGACTAACGGGGCTGAAGGTATTGTTGCATTTTCTATCGTCTGTGTCAACCCTTTTTTGCGGCCACCCTCTCCGAGAGCCCCCGAGCGGAAGACGCAGCCTTTATCATTTCCTTAGCCTAATTCTCTCCGTCTTCATCCTTCTTCTGAGGTTTGTAATAGCTGCTACTGCGAGGTACCTCAAGCAGTTCGCATTGACGGGGGCGACTGATCTCGGAAACATCTTTGTCGAGGAGCTGAGAACGCTGTTTCCCTACAACCCCGGCTCCTTCCATTTTTTTTGATAGCCGCTCCGGCTCAAGTTCACGCTTGCAGAGGGCATTCTTGAGGTGTTCATTCTCTTGCAGCAGCTTCTTCATTTTTGCATCGTTCTGCGTGCTCCGAAAGTCCCCGGAAAAAGCGGCCTGTCCCTCATCTCTCCATTGCTGAACCTGCGCAACGCTGATTTGGTACTCGGAGGCAATCTGTTCGTCGGTCTTCTGACCGAGAGTGGCTTGCCATGCGACCTCTTCCTTCATGGCCGCGCTGTAGCGACCTCTCTTCTTGATCTTGTTTGCCATAATGCGTTAATTTGGTTTGTGTTGCGATGATGCACCCAAACCCATTGGAAATCAAGCCCGGAAGGATTTTCATCCTGAGGTGTGTCCGAAAAAGCGAGCACACCATACCCGGCAACAGGCCGAGGCAACGCGGTAAGGCGGAAAAAGGGCTTGCCCTTCCCGCCGGGCCGTGGTATAGTGCCGCCATGCCCAAGATCGCTCTTCTCCAGATGGAATCCGCGGCCGAGCCTGCGGAGAACAAGCAACGCCAGATGCAGGCCATGCGCCGCGCGGCCGCCGCCGGTGCGCAGATTATCTGCACGCAGGAGATGTGCACCACCCCCTACTTCTGCCGCACGCAGGATTGCGAACTTTTCAACACTGCCGAACCCCTGCCCGGCCCTTGGACCGATGAACTCTGCGACCTCGCCCGCGAGCTGGGAGTGGTCATTGTGGCCGCCGGTTTCGAAAAACGCGCCACGGGACTCTACCATAACAGCGCATGGGTTATTGATGCGGACGGACGCTTCCTGGGCCTCTACCGCAAGATGCACATTCCGCAGGACCCCGGGTTTGAAGAGAAATTCTACTTCACCCCCGGTGACTTGGGCTACCGCTGCTTCGAGACCCGCTACGGGCGCATCGGCGTACTCATCTGCTGGGATCAATGGTTCCCGGAGGCGGCACGGCTGACAGCCATGCAAGGCGCGGAGATTATCTTCTACCCGACTGCCATCGGCTGGATTCCCGGCGAGGAAGAGCTCTACACCGCCCAGCACTGCGCCTGGGAGACCGTGCAGCGCGGGCACGCCGTGGCGAATAGTTGTTATGTATGCGCCGTGAACCGCTGCGGTAAGGAGGGGCAGACAACCTTCTGGGGGCAGAGCTTCGTGGCGGACTACTGCGGGCAGATCCTCGCCAAGGCCCCCGTGCACGAAGACTGCATCCTCTACGCCGATGTGAACCTGCAGGCCTTGGAAGACCACCGCCGCATCTGGCCATTCTTCCGCGACCGCCGCATTGACTCCTACAGCGGCATCACCCAACGCTGGGGCAAATAACTCACCATGACCCCACCGCCCACCTTTCGATACCCGGACCTCCCCATCTCCCGCCACAGGCAAGAGATAGCCGAGGCCCTGCGGAGGCATCGCGTCGTGATCGTGGTGGGCGAAACCGGCAGCGGCAAGACCACGCAGTTGCCCAAAATTGCGCTGGAGGTAGCAGGTAACCGCCCCGGCAGACTGGGCTGCACCCAGCCGCGCCGACTCGCCGCCGTAGCCGTAGCGCGCCGCTTGGCGGAGGAAGTGGGCTGCACCCCCGGCGGCTTCGTGGGCTACCAGGTGCGCTTTGACGACACGACCTCGCCGGAGACACGCATCAAGCTGATGACGGACGGTATTCTGCTGGCGGAAACACAGGCGGACCGAGACCTGCGGCAGTACCACACTATCATCTTGGACGAGGCGCACGAGCGCAGCCTCAATATCGACTTTTTGTTGGGTTACATGAAGCTGCTCCTGCAACGCAGGAAGGATCTGAAACTCATCATCTCCTCCGCCACCATGGACGCGGCTGCCTTCTCCGATTTTTTCGAAGGCGCACCCGTTATCAACGTGGAAGGACGCACCTACCATGTGGACATGCACTACATGCCGCCCCTGCACGATGACGAGGAACCGGAGCGTCATGTGGCACGCGCCGTGCGTTGGCTGTCCGAGTACGACGACCGAGGGGACGTGCTCGTCTTCCTGCCCGGCGAACGTGAGATCCGAGACTGTGCGGACGAGCTGGAAAGCCTCAACCTGCCGCGCACCGATATTCTGCCCCTCTACGCCCGCCTGGGCTTGGCGGAACAGCAGCGCATCTTCCACCCCGCCAAGGGACGCCGCCGCATTGTGCTGGCGACCAACGTGGCAGAAACTTCCCTGACCATTCCCGGCATCATTTATGTGATAGACAGCGGTCTGGCCCGCCTCTCCCGCTACCTGCCGGGCCGCCAGATTCAGCGGCTGCAGATAGAGCCCATCTCCCAAGCCAGTGCCCGGCAGCGCGCAGGCCGCTGCGGCCGCGTAACGGAAGGTGTCTGCATACGCCTTTACTCCGAGGAAGACTTCGATAACCGCGACGCCTTCACCGACCCCGAGATACGCCGCAGCGCCCTCGCCGGGGTCATTCTGCGCATGGCAGACTTGGGCCTGCCCCCGCTCGGCGAATTCCCCCTGCCCGATCCGCCCGGCCAACGGCTCATCAGCGAGGGCTACAAAACACTCCGCGAAATCGGCGCCTTGGATCGCAACCGCGAGCTCACGAAAATAGGCCGCAAGCTGGCCAAATTGCCGCTGGACCCCAGGCACGGCCGTATGCTCATGCAGGCGGAACGCGAACACGCCCTGCCGGAGGTGCTTACCATCGTGGCAGCCCTGGGCCTGCAGGACCCACGGGAGCGTCCGCAGGACGCGCAAACGCAGGCGGATCAAGCCCACGCGGCTTGGAAAAATGCGGACAGCGACTTCCTCAGCCTGCTCACTCTCTTCCGCGCCTCGCTGGAGTGCACGGAAAAAGGACGCTTACAGCGCAACAAACTGCGCAAATGGTGCAGTAAAAATTACCTGAGCTTCCTCCGCATGGTGGAGTGGCACAACCTCGTCCGCGACCTTGCAAGCAACCTGCAGGACACCATGCGCCTGCGCGTGCCTGAACTTCCACCCGAGGAGCAGCAGGCCACACCGGAGATGATTCACCGCTCCCTGCTCGCCGGTGCCCCCCTGCAGTTCGGCCTGTGGCGACCGGAAGACAAGGTGTACCGAGGAGCAGGCGGACGCGACTTCGCCATCTTCCCGGGCTCCGGACTCTTTCGCCGACCTAAGCGTGCGGAATGGGTGATGGGCTGCGAATTGGTAGAGACATCGCGCCTGTGGATGCGCCGTTGCGCCGTGTTCGACCCCGCTTGGGTGGAGCAGATCGCACCGGGGCTCTGCTCCTACCACATCTACGACCCTGCTTGGGATCGGGCGTCCGGCCAAGTACATGCTAAACAGCGCGTCACCTGCGGCGGCATCACCATCGTAGACGGACGCCGCGTCAGCCTTGCACGCTTCAACCCCGCCGCTGCGCGCGACATTCTGATTCGGGATGCTATCCTGAACCTCGATTTCAAGGAAAAAGCCCCCTTCCTCCGGCATCTCGAAGCCATGCGCGAGGAAGTTCGGACAGTGGAAGCCAAGCTGCGCAGGCGTGATCTCATCTGGTGCAGCGATGCCGTTTATTCCTTCTTCGATGCCGTCCTGCCCCCCACCGTCACCTCCGAGCAAACCCTGCGGCAGTGGAGGACAACGGCAGAAAAAAAGAACCCACGCATTCTTTTTATTCCACGCTCGGAATGCGTCTACCCCGGGGAGGACGAAACACCGCAGGACCTTTACCCGGACACCACCACACACGCCGGGCAGAAGTACCCCGTCTACTACCGCCACGAACCCGGCGAGCCCGATGACGGCGTTACCCTGGGTGTACACATCGAACAACTGGCGGATTTTCCGGATTACCTGCCGGAATGGGGTGTCTACGCCCACCTTGCCATGCGTGCAGAAGTGTTATTGCGCACTCTGCCGAAAGACCTGCGCACCTTCCTGATGCCCATTCGAGAAGCCGCCGAGGACTTCGCCGCCGCTTGGTACGACCGCGAACCGGACCGCACCCTCACGCGCGCGCTCATGGAGTTTACCGTGCAGCGAACGGGGAAATTCTGCAACGAGAGTCAATTTGACACCCGAGCCCTGCTGCCGGAACTCGTTACCAAAATATCGGTGTTCGATGATGAAGACCGCGAGCTCGCCTTCGGTGCGGACTTAGCCGCGATACGCGCCAAGCTGGCAGATCATGCCGCCAAACAGTTCCGCAAGAAAGCCTCCCGCAGCTTCTCCGCCTCCCCCATGACGCGCTGGGACTGCGGCAAGCTGCCGGAATCAGTCGACCTCGGCACCGGGCTCGGTTATCCGGCCCTTATACCCATGGCCGAGCGCGTGCAGGTGCGCGTCTTTCCCTCCGCAGACGAAGCGGAGCTTGCCCACCGCGCCGGCGTGCGCCGCCTTGTCGAGCTGCGCCACGGCGACTTCCTGAACGCCATTCGGAAGCGGCTCCCCATCAAATCCATCGAAGCCAAGTTAGCACTTGCAACCTTGGGGACAACGCCCAAACAAAACATCCCGGAGCTCATCGCGGCGGGAGTCAATGCCGCCCTCAGCCCCCTGCCCCGCGACCCTGAGACCTTCGATGCAGCCTGCCTCCGCGTACGCGAGACACTGTACGACCGGCTCACCGGCCCGCTCACGAAACTCTGGGAATTATTCGTAGCAGCAGACCTCGACCTGCGCACCTACTGCCTGACAGCTACGCGAGACCGACACACCGCACCCATCGCCGAGGACCTGCAACGCGAATGGCAATGGCTCACCCGCCCCGGCTTCCTCAGCACGGTTCACCCCGAGCGGCTGCAGGACTACTCCCGATTCCTGCGCGGACTCCGCGAGCGCATCCGCCGCATAGCGGAGCAGCCCATCGCCCGCGAGCTCGACCGCATCGCTACCCTGAACGCGTCCCTTGCCCCCGCCTTCTACCCCGGCGCAGCCGCCCACCCGCTCGCCCCCGCTTGGCAGGACTACGGCTTCATGCTGGCGGAGTACCGGCTCTCCCTCTTCGCCCCCGCGCTGGCCGCCAAGGGACGAGCCTCCGCCAAAAAGCTAGACGCCGCTCGCGAGAAACTCTGATCCGACGATACCGTAGCGTTCCTTCAGTGCAGCGAGCACGACGGAACTGCCGACAATGATAACCTTGCGCTTTGCTCGGGTGAGCATCACATTCAGGCGGTTCGGATTCAGGATAAACTCACGCACCTCCTCGAAGTAATCGGGCGAGGAAACACTGAAACTGATGATAATCATATCCACATCCTGCCCCTGGAGACGCTCCACGGTATCCATCAACATCTCATCGGCCTGCGGATTGAGAGCAAGCACCTTCTCCCGAATCGTACGCACTTGGCGGCGGTAAGGCGTTATCACGGCTATATCCTTATAGTTCATACCGCCCTGCGCAGCAGACCGAACCAGCTCGGCAACGAAGTCCGCCTCTTCCGCGTTGAAATCCTCCCATTCTTCCCCGGTAGACGGATTGACAGACAACAGAGCCTCCTCGGAAGCCAGAACGGAGCGAACGATCCCCGGTGCCTCGGGCAGCGGGAGCGACAGGCGACGGTCTTTTGAAAAATCGGAGGCAACCAGCGCCTCGCCGTCGGTCTCATAAAAGGCCCGGCTCACCAAACGGGCAATGGGCTCATTGAGGCGATAGGTGACGAACAGGCGGGTTTTATGCTCCGGGTGAGCCGTCGTGATGTAACGAAAAGCTGACACAGAAAGCGGATCGTCCCGCATTTTTTCGTGAAAAATGGGCGGCATCTGTTTATCATCGCCGATCAAGATCACGGAACGCGCACCGAAGGTACCGATGCACGCCGCATGTCCCAAGGGCATCTGTCCCGCCTCGTCAACCAAAATAACAAAAGGACGAGAACCCAGCGGATGCGGGAACGAGAAATCTCGTGCTCCCAGATGCCAGACCGCAGAGTGAATGGTTATACCGATCACATCTCCGTAGAAACATTCGGAAACCGAGGAGAGGAGCTCATGCTTGTAATCATTGAACGACATCTTATAGATCGCCTCCGAATCCAGCTCCGTCGCACGCAAGGGGTCCCCGATTTTCACCGTGCAGGTCTCCGGGCGGCGAGCACTGATTTTCGCGAGCGCATTATTCACCGCCTGATGCGTACCGGCTAACACGACGACGCTGTAGCCCGCCTCCACGAATCCCAATGCTATCGCGGCAAGCACATCCGTCTTCCCCGTACCGGGAGGCCCCTGAATGCAGTGCAGGCTCGGGCAGCGGAACGCGATTTCGCAGGCCCGGCGCTGTTGCTCATTGAGGCGGGAGAGGAGGGACTCGGTTATCTCTGCATCCGGGATTACCTCGCGGGGGCTGTCCGACTCGGGCTTCGTTTCGCCTGTCATCAGGCTCAGGAAACGCATGCCGTCACTCTCCGGTTGGATGTGGTCCAGACAGTAGATGAAATGATCCAGAAAGCATTTTTCCTCGATCTCGACACGGTATAAGGCCCCTCTCGCCCCGTAATAACCGTACACCTGCAACACAAGCAAATCCTCCTTATTCTCTAACACCGTACCCTCTGCATCCCGCCTGCCCTCCTGACACAGTTTCACCGTATCACCCGGGCGCAGTTTGGTGTAATTTTCCGGCACGGAAAGCACCCACTTAACCGGGTCATTCTCCCACTCTCCGGCCTCCATTTTCTCCAGGCGAGCATCGCGAATCAGCAGCCCGCATTTCACCTTATCCTCATCCTCCATGGCCTTACGGCGGGCGATATCTTCTTCGGTATACTTCTTCTCCAGAAGCAAATATCGAATCATTTCCTTCCTGAACAGGGGGCCGCTCAACATGCCCCTACCCTAGCACGGTATATCCGCAATGTCAAGCTTAAAGGACGGGGCATCCTCCCCGCCTGAGCAGGGAAGATGCCCCATGGTGCAGCGTTGTGGTACTGCATCAGTTATGCGTCTCGGCGCGCTGCACCTCGGCGTCATCACGTGTCATCTGACCGAGCACACGGCGGTACTCCATCGGGAAGACCTTGACGAAATTCGGCAGCGCGTTATCGAAGTCGGCCAAAATATCCTTGGCTCGCTGTGAACCGGTAAGAGCTGCATGCTCCTCCAGCAGCGAACGGAGACGCTCGATATCCTCCGGCTCGGAGACGGGATCCAAGTCGATCATATCAAGGTTGCAATAGCGATCGAAGAGGTGCAGTTCATCCCACACATAGGCGAGACCGCCACTCATACCGGCACCGAAATTATGCCCCGTACGACCGAGCACAACCACGCAGCCGCCCGTCATATACTCACAGCAGTGGTCACCGGCGCCCTCGATAACCGCGCAGGCCCCGGAGTTACGGACAGCGAAGCGCTCCCCAACACGACCACGGATGAAGACCTTGCCACCGGTAGCACCGTAAAGCAGCACATTACCCGCGATCACGTTGCGGAAAGGCTCGTACTGCGTACCCGGGAAGGGCGTGATCACAATCTTGCCGCCGGAAAGCCCCTTGCCTACATAATCGTTGGCCTGGCCCGCCAAGTTAAAGGTGATACCGTGCGCCAGGAAAGCACCGAAACTCTGCCCCGCCGTACCGTGCAGGTTTACCGTGATGGTATCATCCGGCAGCCCCTTGTGCCCATAACGCTTGGCAACATGATACGAGAGACGCGTACCCGCCGCGCGGTCCGTGTTACGGATGGGCAGCTCCAAGCTCACCTTCTCGCCCCGCTCCAGCGCAGGCGCAGCGGCAGGCAGAACAGCCTCATCGAACACGGCGCAGGTATTATTGACATGCGCGGAACCGTTCACCGGCAGAGCCTCGGAACGAATGATGCGGGAGAAGTCCAGATTGCGCGCCTTCCAGAGGTCCACGGCGCGGTCCACCCGCAGCAGATCGGCACGCCCCACGGCAGCATCCAGCGTCGGCAGACCGAGCGCGGCAAGGTACTCGCGCGTCTCGCGCGCCACGAAGCGCATAAAGTTAATGATGTGCTCCGGCTTGCCGCGCAAACGCTTGCGAAGGGCAGGATCCTGAGTGGCCACACCGACGGGGCATGTGTTCTTGTTGCACACACGCGCCATAATACAACCGAGCGCGATGAGCATGGAAGTCGCGAAGCCGTACTCCTCCGCGCCGAGGAGGGTCGCGATAATGACATCCCGACCGTTCTTCATCAAGCCGTCCGCCTGCACACGCACGTTAGCACGCAGTCCGTTGAGCACGAGTGTTTGATGCGTCTCCGCCACACCGAGCTCCCAGGGCATGCCTGCGTACTTCACCGAGGTGAGCGGCGAGGCCCCCGTACCGCCATCGTGGCCGGAAATAAGCACCATATCCGCCCCACCCTTGGCCACGCCTGCCGCCACCGTACCCACGCCGACCTCCGACACGAGCTTGACGCTGACACGCGCCTCCGGGTTAGCATTGCGGAGGTCGAAGATGAGCTCTGCCAAATCCTCGATGGAATAAATATCATGATGCGGCGGCGGAGAAATAAGCGTAACACCCGGCGTCGAGTGACGCACGCGCGCGATTTCCTCATTCACCTTACCGCCGGGAAGCTGGCCACCCTCACCGGGCTTTGCCCCCTGCGCCACCTTGATCTGCAACTCGCGCGCATTCGCCAGATACTCCGCCGTCACCCCGAAACGCCCGGAGGCAATCTGCTTGACAGCCGAGCACGGGTCGTCCCCATTCTCTCGAACCGTGTAGCGCGCGGGGTCCTCACCGCCCTCGCCGCAGTTACTCATAGCCCCGATGCGGTTCATGGCGATAGCAATCATCTCGTGCGCCTCGCGGGAAATGGCACCGAAACTCATGGCCCCGGAAACGAAACGGCGCATGATGCTCTCCTCGCTCTCCACCTGATCCAAGGGGATGGGTTTGGTCTCCGCAAAGCCGAAGAGCCCGCGCAGCGTGCACAACGTCTCCGCACTCTCGTTCACCATCTCGGAAAAGACCTTGAACTGCGCGTAATCCCCGTTGCGCAGGGACTTCTGGAACTGGGCAATGACACCGGATGTCCAGATATGCTTCTCCCCGCCGCGCTTCCATTTATACAAACCGGCATTCTCGGGTGCAAGCTGCGGGTCAAAGCGCAAGGACTTCTTCTTATTGAGCCGCGCGACCGCCTCCCGACCGATTTCCGCCAGCCCGATACCACCGATGCGCGATGCCGTGCCGGGGAAATAAGTGTTCACCACCTCATCGCCCAGACCGATTGCCTCGAAGATCTGCGCACCACGATAGGAACGCAGGGTGGAAATACCCATCTTGGACATCGTCTTGAGCAGACCGAAGTCCACCGCCTCAAGATAATTTTCCGTTGCCTTGGTAGCAGAGATATTTTCTGCCAGCTTACCCTCCTCCGCCAGGTTCACCAAGGTGCTGAAGGCCAGCCACGGGCACACCGCCGTGGCGCCGTAGCCCAGCAGCAAGGCAAAGTGCATCACCTGCCGCGCCTCACCCGTCTCCGCTACCACGCCGGTACCGGTTCGCACGCCCATCTCACGCAGCTTACCGTTCACGGCAGCCACGGCTAACAGAACGGGAATCGGTGCCTCATTACCGGAAAGCTCGCGATCCGACAGAATGATGATGCGGTAGCCCTTCGTGATCGCCTGCTCCGTCTCGCGGCGCAACTCCTCCAGAGCCTCCTGCAAGCCATTCGGCGACAGAGCGGAGAAACCGGTCGAGAGCGTGATGCAGCGGAAATCCGCTTCCTTGTTAGACTTGAGAGCCTGCAGGTCACTGGGCGTCAGAATGGGTCGTGCCATCTTGATGAGCCTCGCCATCTGCGGTGTCTCATCGAGAATGTTCGCCGGGTTACCGATGAAGGTGGTCAGCGACATCACCAACTGCTCGCGGATGGGGTCGATGGGCGGGTTGGTCACCTGCGCGAACTGCTGCTTGAAGTAATCGAAGAGCAACTGCGGACGCTCCGAGAGCACGGCAAGTGCGGCATCGTTACCCATAGCATACACCGGGTCATGCGCCGTATTCGCCATGGGAATGATGAACTGCTCCAGCTCATCCTGCGTATAGCCGAAAAGAACCTGATGCCCCGGGATGCGGTGGGAATCGACATCCTGCGCGCTCACGGAATCGAAGAAACCATTGATGCGGATGCGATTCTCACGGCACCAACGGCGGTAGGGACGACGCCGTGCCACCTTCGTCTGCGTCTCTGCATTATAGCTGATACGCTTGGTGCGGAAGTCGATCCAGATAATCTCACCGGGTGTCAGGCAACCGCGCCGCACCACATGCTGTGGATCCGTGTCCAACACACCGGCTTCGCTGGCCAAAATGAAGAGTCCGTCGTCATCCAGCTCATAACGTGCCGGGCGCAGACCATTGCGGTCCACCTTCGCGCCCGCGCCCAAACCATCCGTAAAGCAAACCGCCGCCGGGCCGTCCCACGGGGCCATGAAACCGGAGTGGTAATCGTAGAACCCGCGCAGGTCCTCGCCGATGAAATAACGCGCCCCGAAGGCCTGGGGAATCAGCATCATCATGCTGTGCGGCAGAGAACGCCCACCCGTCACCAGCAGCTCCAGCGCGTTATCCAAGCTGGCAGAATCACTCTGCCCCGCCGGAATAACGGGAAGAATTTTCTTGATGTCATCGCCGAAGAGCGGGCTGGCCAAATTATCCTGCAAAGCCTCCATCTGGTTGAGGTTACCGCGCAGGGTATTCACCTCACCGTTGTGTGCCAGATAGCGGAAGGGGTGTGCCAGCGGCCAACTCGGGAAGGTGTTGGTGGAATAACGCTGGTGCACAATAGCCACGCAACTCTTGAAACGCGGGTCCGCCAAGTCCGGGTAGAACTTCGGCAACTGCGACCCCATCAGCAGGCCCTTGTAGACAATCGTGCGCGTGGAAAGCGAGGGAATGTAGAAACGGTCGCCCAGCTCGGGCAGCATACTCTGCACCCCCTTCTCAATCTGACGGCGCAGGATGTAAAGGCGACGCTCAAGCGCATCCCCGGTTTCCCCCGTGGTGCAGGTAAAGAAAGCCTGGCGAATGAAAGGCGCACTCTCCCGCGCCAGTCGACCGATAGCAGCCTCATCTACGGGCACATCGCGCCAGCCCAGGAAGGCGAAGCCCTCCGCAGCCGCCACTTCCTCCACCTTTGCGCAGCAGGTGGCGCGCGCCACCTTCGCCTTCGGCAGGAAGAACATACCCACTGCATACTGTCCCGGCTTGGGCAGCTTCACCCCGGCCGCCGCCTTGAAGAACTCATGCGGAATCTGCAGCAGCATGCCCGCGCCGTCACCGGTCTCCGGGTCGCTACCCGTGGCCCCGCGGTGCAGGAGACGCTCCAAAATGCAGATACCCTTTTCGACGATGCTGTGTGTTGCGATGGCCTTGGTATCGACAACCATGCCGACACCGCAGGCATCATGTTCATACTTCGGATCATACAGGCCCGTGGCCTGCGGAAGAGAAACGCTGGAACTCACTTGAACATTTTCTGGTGGGAGGTGTGCTACACGGCCACAGCACCGCAGCGCGCCGAGTGTAGCACATCTGCCCCGCCATAGCAAGCCCAAAGAAGCCAGCTGCGTAAAAAAATCGCGTCTGTTTCCCCTCTATTCAGCCAACAAACGCAACAGGAGCGACCCGCCCTCCGCAAATTGCAGCAGCAGGCGCAGCTCGCGGCAGACCGACGGCTCCTGCGGGGTGCCGATTTTCCGCAGGCTCGTTACCTCCGCCCCGGGTGGCAGCAAGCGGCGCACCAGCTTGCAGACGTCGCCGTAGTCGCTGTCATCCGGCATATAGACCCGCGCCTCGCTGCCGCCGCGTTCCGTGCGGGCATTCGCTTTGTCGGCAATGCTGTGCAGGGTATCATCCAACCACGCCTCGGGTACAGGGACAGCCTGAGGAGGCAACTCCGCCGGGCCGCCGAGTTCGGACAGCATCAGGGCGCTGTTCAGCAGGCGGCTCCCCGTGTTCTCCCCCACCACGCACACACGAACGCGTGGAATCCCCATGCGGGCCAAGGCATGCGTGGTCGCGTTGCCGTCCACCACGGTAAAAGTCCCATCGCCGTTGCTCGCCACAGCCACCGCCGCGCGCACACTGCCCCGCCCCTCGGCGGCCTCTGCCATGTAGCGCAGGGCGTTCTGTATGCTGCGCTCCGGCTCGTTCTTCAGAAAACGCAGAATGTCAGCCGGCACGTCGCACACCCCGGGACGCAGTGGCTCGAAGTAGCGGTTTAACACCTCCTCACAGGCGAGATCGCGGGGCTCAGCTTCCATAACAAGGTTTACTCGATTTCCAGCCCGAGCTCGCGCAGCATGGCCAGGTCGCCCTCCACCCCGGCACCGGAGATGGTGAGGTAATCCCCCGTCATGAAGGCATTGGCACCGGCGGCGAACATATCGCGCTGCCGCTCCTTCAGCACACTGACGCGCCCGCCGCAGATGCGCAGGGTGGCATCCGGCAGGATGTGGCGGAAGAGAGCGATGATGCGCAGGGCCTCCTCCGCCGGCATCACGGGCTGTTGCGCCATGGGGGTACCGGGATGCGGGTACAGGAAGTTCATCGGAATGTTACGGATGCCCTCCTCCTTCAGGCTGTAGGCGAAGTCCAGCCGATCCGCCCAGGTCTCCCCAAGCCCGAAAAGGCCGCCCACGCAAACGGAGAAACCGGCGGCCTTCGCCTGATGAATCGTGTCCAAGCGGTCGCGCCACTGCTGGCTCGTGCAAATGTTAGGATAGAAAGCCTCGCTGGTCTCCAGGTTGTGGTGGATGCGATCCAACCCGGCGCGCTTCAGTCGCTGCAGGGCATGCTCCTTGAGGCGCCCCAGCGACCCGCAGATGATGGGGCCCTTCTTGCCGCTCGCCTTCCGGTGCTCGATGAACTGCGCCAACTGCTCCACATCGGCATCCGTCAGGGCCCCGCCGGAGGTAACAATGCCGCAGCGCTCCACGGGCTTGTCCTCCCAGCGCGCGATAATCTCGGTGAGCTCCCCGGAGCTCTTGAAGGGGTACTTGGGCACGGGCGTGCTGTTAAACGCGCTCTGTGAGCAGAAGCGGCAGTTCATGTTGCAGTTGCCGCTTTTGGCGTTGATGATGAAACAGGCTTCCACCCGCTTTCCGAAATAATGCTCGCGCAGCTCCGTTGCGCTCGCAAATAACTCTGCCTCCGGAAGTGACACCAGGGTCTCCGCCTCCTCGCGGTTCACTCCGCCTTTTTCTATAATCTGCCCGATATTCATACCGATTTCATGGGCATTCTACTCCGCCCGAGCCTGTTTGTCAAGCCGTCATTGTGTCTGTTTTTGATGCGCTGCCACGTTTTTTTCTTGCCTTCTCCGTCTTTTTGTGCTTAAATGCCCCCGGTTCGACTTCCCTTACCGCATGCGGCAGTGGCGGAATGGTAGACGCAGGAGACTTAAAATCTCCCGGCTGTTGAAGCTGTACGGGTTCGAGTCCCGTCTGCCGTAGCCGGTTCGGGGGTACCGCACTGCAACACATCAAGTTTGAACTGCCGTGATTAAGAAACACACTGTATTGACCCTTCTGCGTCCCATGATGGATGCTCTCATCGGCAGGGATCCGAAGACCGAGGAGAAGCTCTTCCGCGGGGCCAAATCTTCTCTGCTGAAAGCTGTTCACCTTGCTGCGGAGATTCTCCCCGAATATAACTTATTTTACTACAACGACGAGATGGGTAAGCGGAATCTCCGCCCGGAATACTCAAGATTGTCTGATTTCTCCGGTTTCGATGCGCAGCAAATTTGCCTTTTGCTGACATTCCTGTATCGGGAAGACCGCTGGTGCTATCCATCGGAGGTCTTGGTGAAAGCGATAGCAAGCGGGCGCATCAGTAACATGCTGAAACGGCTCGAGGAAATCGATGAAGCCGCCATTCGCAGCGAAAGGTCGGAGCATACCGATCTCTGAGACTTCCTCGAAAGTTGTCAAATACTTTCTGCCGCCGATTGCGCTGCTTGCTGCGGCCTCGGCTCTCTGCCCCGCAGAGCAGGCGGAGGGCACGGGTAAATGTCTGCATGTCTATATCCTGACGGGCCAGTCCAACTCGCTGGGAGCCGTCAAGGGCGACCCCGTACCCGCCGATATTCTGCCCCGTTACAGCACCGCCCGGGGCAAGGATACAGACGGAATACAGATGTGGGACGGCAACATGGCGGGCTCACTCACCGACCCCACCACGGGCGGTGCCGCATGGGGCAGCGAGGGCAAAACCTGGATGACCGTGCAACCGCAGGCAACACCGACAGGACGGGGGCTGCACGGACCCGCCGGCACCCCTTATGCGACCCTCACCGGACAAGCTGACCTACGCCGAGCCTGGGAGGGCGGCCACGGCCGCGGTGTCATGGGGCCGGAGTACGGCTTTGCCTATGTAATGCAGAAGAAAGGGTGGCAGACCGGCACCTCGGAGAGCATCGCCGTCATCAAGGCCTCCCGAGACGGAGGCAGCAATGACAACTGGGTGAAACCCACTGTGCCCGGCGCTGTGAACGGATACACCTTTCTTCTTCGCTCTGCGGTGCAGGCCCTGCGCAGTGTGAACCCGGCGATCTACAGCAGCGTGCGCGCGGAGGGGCTGCTGTATTTACAGGGAGAAACCGGTCAGCCATCCCATGCCGCCCGCGCTCGTTCGGTCATCGAAGGGCTGGCGGACAATCTACGGGCCGATATTTCGGCCGCCCTGCCCGAGTCCTCGGCGCATGTCATTTCTCTTCCCCTGAACTGCATTGTTACCGGCGAACCCGCCTCCCGGGGCGAGAACAAACCCGATTCCTGCCCCACGCTGACGGGGCAAAAGCTCTTGGCTTGGGCCGCATCGTGCGACAGCGTAGGCTTCGTCCATACACGCGACTTGGGAAAAATCTCGGCGGGAGACGCCATGGGAGTCCACTACGACGGCAATTCCCAACTGACCATCGGTGCCCGCTTTGCCTATGCCGTGGCCGCCGCGCAGGGGCTGGATACCACCGAGGGCGGGAAGGTGCGGGTGCGCAGCCAACAATTCGGGGACACGGATATGGACACCTCGGCAGCGCCCGTTTCCCTGAATGATGCAGCCGCTTGGTGGCAAAGCCGCGGGGATGCCGTAGCCTATACCCCGGACTCCCCGGCACGTGCCATCGCCGTGTGGGACCTCTCCTCGGCCAACATGGAGGCATCTGCACAGAAAACAGATATTCTCTCCGCAGATCTCGCCGTGCGCGGACTGCGCATCGAGGATCCCTATGCCGACAACGACACCGTGGGTACCCACAATGCTACGGTGTGTATTCGCAACGCACCCGGCGCACACGCCGGTCTCTCCGTCGGCGCGGCCGGCATCGAACTGCAAAACGGCAACCTGCGCCTGTGCACCGCGCTGCACACCCGCGGGGCACAATCCTGGCGCGTGGCGGGCGGCAAGCTGCTGGATGTTCGCGGCCCCATCGGCGGGGACGGCGATATCACGCTCACCCGCAACGATGCTGCAGCATCCCCCGCGCGCATGGACCTGCACGGTGCCCGCGACACTTCCGCGCGTACCTGGTATGCAGATAACGGGCTTGCCCTGAGACTCCCCGAAAAGGGCTTCTCCGGCAGCTCGCTCGTCCTGCGCCCTTCGGCGTCCGTCTCTCTTTCCGGAGATGCGGTTAGCATCAAGAACCTGGAGGTGGGCAAAGCCGCCACCCTCCGCCTGAAGGACGGGATCAGGTTATCGGCCGAGCGTGTCCGCTTCGATACCGCGGGCACCTTGGTCTTCGAGGGCAGCAGCGGGTGCTTCGGCACCCTGGATGCGAACGCCGTCACCGCAACACCGAACACCGTTATCAGGGTCAAGCTCACACGGCTGCCCACGCCCCTGCGCCCGGAGTATTCCTTGGGAAACGTTCGGGGCGACCTCGCACCGTTGTTAGCCCCGGACCTCCCCGACGGCTTCCGTCTCCGGGTCGACCGCACCGGTACCCTGCTACTTTCCTGCCCCGTGCAAAAACCCTGACGGGGGAGCCCTTCCGCGCACACCACAGAAGCTTCCGAAGCAAGTTCCTTACCCCGAGCCGCCCGGGAATCGGTCGGAGAACCGGCAAAGAACTGTAAAACAACGCGTGCCGGGCAGGCTTTTCTGCTTGACAACCCGAAACATAGCTGCTAATATGTCGCAGCTATGAAGAAAAAGACCTTACACAGGGCCGCCTGGAGCGGGGATATCGAGTTTTGCAAGGAAGCACTGAGCAACGGTATGGATGTGAATGCCAAGGACAGTCTGGGCCAGACGGCACTCATGTCTGCCGCGCGCTACGGCCGCGCCAATGTCGTCGAGCTGATGCTGAAGGCAGGTGCCGACCTTGACATCAGAGACAGTTATTCGTGGCCGGTGCTCATGGTGGCGGCCGGCTACGGCCGCGGCAAAATCGTGGAGCTGTTATTGGCTGCGGGCGCCGATGTGAACGCGCGCAGCAACGCCGGGGCAACGCCGCTGATGGTGGCGGCCGAACTGGGCTACGGAAAAGTGGTTCGCCTGCTGCTGAAGGCGGGGGCGGACGTCAACGCCAAGAACGGCGAAGGGCAGACTGCTCTGGACGTGGCCGAGTACAAGATTGTGCCCGTTCTGCGGGACGCCGGCGGCAAGAAGAGCTGCGATCTTTAAGAGCCTCCGGAGCACATGCAAGCGTAGCGGAGGGGGTGCGGATTTACCCCCTCTGCGGGAAAGAAACGCTTGCATTTTCGGGGCGCATCTGCTACAATGGCGAGGCATATGGCACGGCAAGCATTAGGTAAAGGATTCCAGGCACTCATCCCCAAAGTTCAAACACCCACCCCTGCCACAGAGGCGCGGGAGGGGGATGGGTCTCTGGTGGTGAAGGTTGACGACATCACGCCGTCGCCCTTTCAACCGCGGCGGCATTTCGATGACGAGCAGATCCGCGAGCTGGCGGACTCCATCCGCGAGAACGGCCTGATGCAGCCGCTGGTAGTGCGTCGCATGAACGGCAGCTACGAGCTGATAGCCGGTGAGCGCCGCCTGCGCGCTATGCGCCACCTCGGCCGCAAGGAGGTGATGGTCGTCATCCAGGATGCCACGGATGTGGAGGTGGCGAAGATGACGCTCATCGAGAACCTGCAGCGCGAAGACCTCTCCCCCATTGAGATCGCCGAACAATTCCGCAAGTTGCAGACGGAGTTCGGCATGAAGCAGGAGGAGATCGCCCGCAGCGTCGGCAAATCCCGCGTGGTGGTCACGAATATGATGCGCTTGCTGGACTTGGAGCCGGAGGTGCGGGAGATGCTGGAGAAAGCCGTCATCACGGTGGGGCACGGCAAGGTGCTGCTGCAGCTCAAGGACCCTGCGGTGCAGCTGGAGGCGGCGCGGCGTGTGGCGAAGTCCTCGCTCACCGTGCGGCAGACGGAGGCGCTGGTGGCCAAGTTGCTGGCCCCGGAACCCAAGCCCGCCCCGGGCCGGGAGGAATTGCCGCAGGCCTACCGCGATATTTGTGAACAACTTTCCGGGGACTTCGGCACCAAGGTAAACATCTCGTTCCGCGGCAAGAGCAACGGCATCATCGAGATTCCTTACACGGGTAAGGATGATCTGGTGCGCATCCTGCAAATCTTCGGCATCAGCGCCTCGCTGTAATGCTCCGCCCCGCCGCCCTGCTCTGTCTGTTGCTACCCGTTCTCGCTGCCGCTTCCTGCCGGCGGGAGGAGGCTCCCCCGCCCCCGGCCGTGCCCGCATTGCATCAGGTGGCGGCCCGTGCCCTGCAGGAGGACGCCCCGCAGTTCTGCGAGGAGAACGCTTATACACACTGCGCCCGCATCTGCGCCATGGGCCCCCGCCCCTCCGGTTCTCCGGGCTTCGCGCAGCAGGCGGACTACCTGCGCCGCACGCTGTCCGCCTACGGGTGGACCTGTG
The DNA here is from genome assembly GCA_004557455.1 of Akkermansia muciniphila. GTDB lineage: Bacteria > Verrucomicrobiota > Verrucomicrobiia > Verrucomicrobiales > Akkermansiaceae > Akkermansia > Akkermansia muciniphila_D. The sequence goes on from SFDX01000013.1 coordinate 32,578, forward strand.
CCGAGGACGCCTGGCAGCAGGGCGACCTGCCCATGCGCAACCTCTACGCGGCCTTCGGGGCAGATCCCGAGGCGTGGCAGTCGGGGCGCTGTCGGCTGCTGTTGAGCTGCCATGTGGACACCAAGTCCGGCATACCGGGATTCATCGGCGCGGATGACGGCGCCTCCGCTGCCGCTGTGTTGTTAGAGCTGGCGCGGGTGCTGCCCCGCTTGGGTTATAAGCCGGGGGAGGTCGTGCTGGTCTTCTTTGACGGCGAGGAATCCATCGCCCCTCGCATGACGGAGGAGGACGGCCTCTACGGCTCCAAACGCCTGGCGGCCCGCTTGGCAGAGCTGCTCCCCGCTGCCGACGACCCGCAGCTCGTCCAAATCAACCTGGATATGGTCGGCGGACGCAATAACCCCATTGCCATCCCCCTTTGGGATACCTCGGAGTCCATGTATACCCACTACCTGCTGGCCCGCGATGCCGCAGGGCTGCCGGAGGACCTCTTCACCACCTACCACGGGGGCTATTGGGATGACCACCGCCCTCTGCTGGATGCCGGGGTGGCGGATACCCTCAACCTCATCGGCAGTTTCACGAACTCCGGCTGGTGGCACACCCCTGCGGATGACTTCTCGCGCATCTCTCCGCGCTCCCTCGGGCGCGCGGGCCGGCTTACTCTCTGCTTGGTCCGCCGCATCCTTGCGGGTGAGTAAAGGGGGAGCCCGCAGTGCCTCCGGTGTAGCACATCTTTTTTTGTCAGCATGAATTTTTCTTCCGACCACAAGATATGGCGTACCTGTTCGGAGCGCCTCTCCCATATTCCCGTCGCATGCGTGTTGCGGCTGCCGGGCGGCGCTGAGGGGGCAATTTTTTTTGCTTGCAAAATGTCAGTAAAGGCTTAATATCGACATGAGCTGATTTTCAAACCTTTCTCCGATCAACGAACATGAGCAACGCTTCCGTACCGGGCATCAACGCCGCTGTGCAGCAGGATGCCGCCCATTTGGCGGACTTCATCCTCTTCTCCCAGCGCAACTGTATTTTGCAGCTTTCTCCCACCCTCACGGAGGCGAAGGTCTCCTACCCGCAGTTCTTCCTGCTGGCCTACTTGGAGGACTTGGCGCCGGACGAGAGCATCTCCATGGGCCGCGTAGCGAAGATGATGGGCCACTCCACCGCCGCCGCCACGGGTATGATCGACAAGTTGCAGGTGCTGGGGATGATACAGCGCGTGATGGCTGCCTCCGACCGGCGTAAGATCATGGTGCGTATCACGGAAAAAGGGCGGGAGCTGGTGCAGCAGATGCGCGGCCGCATCGCCGGCGATCTGGCTCGCATGATGGCGGAGCCGGACACCCGCGCCAAGCTGGCCGCCGCAGGGCGCAAAATCTCCCGCAACCAAGGTTCACCCCTCTTCTGATTTGTTATCGTTATGCAAGACACATATTCTCCGGATTACCTGGCCGGCCTGAATGCCGCGCCGCGCAATTTTGCCCGCTTCATCACCCGCATCCCCGGGGTGCCGGTCTCCACGGACCGCGCCGCCGTGGTGTCTGCCCTGCGTCCCTACCACATGGAGGTGGTGAAGGCGGCCGGTATCGACCCCCGCATGGTGCGCTGCGCCCAGCAGGTGCACGGTAACAAGGTGGCCCTGGTCGGGGACATCGGGTGCTCCTACCCCGTGGAGGGCGTGGACGGGCTCTTCTGCGGAGGCAAGGCGGACTGCTGCCTGGCCATTTACGTGGCGGACTGCGCGGCAGTGTGGATCTATGACACCGTGACGGAATGCCGCGCGCTGGTGCATTCCGGCAAGCTGGGTACGCAAAAGAACATTGTGGGCGAGGCGCTGCAGCGCATGAAGAAGATTCTCGGCGTCAACCCCATGAACTGCGTGGCCGTCATCTCCCCCTGCATCCGCCCGCCGCACTATGAGGTGGACAACCCCACCCGAATCATCGAGGATCTGGTGGCCGCAGGAGTCCCCCGCGAGCAGATTACCGATTGCGGGCTGGACACGGCTGCGGATCTTGAGCACTTCTACTCCTACCGCGTGGAGAAGGGCAACACCGGGCGCATGCTCGCGCTCTTCGGGCGTCTGCCGGAATGACCCCGGATAAACAGGCAATGCGGCAGCAGGCCCTGCAAACGCTGCGCGGCATGACTCCGCAGCGGCGCGAGGAGGCTTCGGCGGCCCTGCGGAGGCGCTTGGCGCAGCATCTGGAGGGCCGTACTCCCTGCACCTTGGGCATTTATGCCCCACTGCCGCATGAGGTTGACCTGCTGCCGCTGCTCCGGGAGATGCCGCAGCACACCTACGCCTTCCCCGTGGCCGGGCCGCAGCGGCGCATGTGCTTCCGCGCTGTCCGCTGCCCGGAGGAGGAGCTGCAGCCCGCGCGCTTCGGCCTGCGGGAGCCCCTGCCCACCTGCCCGGCGCTTCCGCCCGCGTCTCTCGATCTCATCGTCATCCCGGGGCTGGCTTTCACCGCCGACGGGGCGCGCTTGGGCTACGGCGGCGGGTATTACGACACCTTTCTGCCGCTCTGCCCGCAGGCAGAACGCCTTTCCCTGGCTTTCGCGGAGCAGATGCTGCCGCACATCCCCACAGAGCCGCACGACCTACCCGTGCCGCTCATCTTCACGGCCTGAGCTCACTCCGCCCCTGCTCGCACAGCCGACTCGGCAGCCGTGCGCACGCACACGGGGCAAGGCATCTTCTGCTCCCCCTTAAGGTCGCGACACCGCGTGGCCCCCAGCGCAGCCTCAAAGGCGGCCACGATCTCCCCCGCCTTCTCCGGCAGCACCTGCGTTGCCCCGTACAAGGCCCCGCACATCCCCTCCGGCGCCCTGCCGCCACCGCAAACCTTCATCGCCTCAACCAAATCTTCCCTCCCGAACGCCGCACATACCGTCTGCGCACAGTTGTAACAATGCGGCGGCTGCCGAAACGCCGCCAACGCCTTCTCTACAGGTGTCTCCATACCGCTCTTATAACACCCCCGCCCCCCGCTGTCAAGCCTATTCGCGCCCCGATTTCCGGCAGGACACGAGAATGGAGGGGGTGTAAGATCCTGTCTGTAAAGGCTGAACACCTCTTACCTACCCGGCTCGGGTTAGCGTATCTCGTCGGGCGAACAAAAAGAGCGGGCTGCATTCCGTTAGTCAGGAATACAGCCCGCTCGGTATAGCCTTTGAGAAGGGTACGGCACTTTGTAACTGAATGATATTGTGTTGGTTACAAAGAGAGTTTAATTTTACCACGCCAATGGTGGGCATGGTCATTCTGTAAAATAGCGTTCTTCTATTGCACCGGTATAGGCGTTGATTTTGAGCGCGGGGCCGCCTCCGAGCGTCATCGGTTCGTCAAAGTCGGTCAGCTCTACATAATAGTACGGGACTTCATAACGCGCCGTATACCCCTTCATATCGTGCCCAAACTCGCGTGCGGCGATGGACAAAATCTCAGTTTCAGATTTAACGGAAGGCTTTTCATGCGTAACCGTCTCAATGCGGAAGTATTGCTTCAATTGATAAGCAGAGGTGGATGAATTCGGAATAACGCGGTAAATATGAAACAAATAGGTACCATCCTCCATTCTTTGACGCCCGCTGCTTGTCAAGTTAAATCGAAAGCCATCAGCCTCCAGCATTCCCGGCGAATAATTGAGGCGCGCCTTGCGGGTAATATAGCGCTCTATGGCTTTTTCATTCTCGGGATGGGCAGCTATCCTCCATGCCGTTTCCGGCGTACAGCCTGGGCCACCCTCCAGATTAAGCACCCCTACATGGGCGAGCAGCCTCATCTTAAACTCTGCGGTAAATAATTGCAAAACATCGGGCGTTGCCGGGACACAAGGATAGGCACACATCGGATCCCCGGCCAGAAGAAAGGCCAGCGACTCGCTGTTATAATAATGGGCTTTACTCAGCCTTATTTTTTCAGCCTCCAGCTCTCTGAATATATTTTCATTACCAGAAATTGATGAAATATGAGCCGCCGCCGCTGCCTGCTCCTCTTTCGCCGATATATCAACATAACACACTATGGCCGGGTGCGTGTGCAAGCGACTTTCCGCCTCTTCCCAACGCGAAACCGCAGCATCTGCTGAAGATTTATCATGAATACCTTTCGATATATTTAAGACCTCTAGGCAATACTTGATTTTCGCGGTCAGATACTCTTCGTATGTAGGGGATACGGACGCAGCTTCCGTTTGATTCTCCTCTGCTGCTAATATGGGTACCGCCGCAAGGCACAGGGCTGTGGAGGCAAGGAGTTTGTGGATGGTGGGCATGGTCATCATCGATTGTCTGACTTTTATGTGTTATTTAATCCTTGTAGTAATGGCGATACATAAAATGGGGGAAGTGTTGCTTGTACCACCGTTGCGTCTCCGCTTGTGACAGACGGGATTCCGGGCGAGACTCGACCGTCTTCACCAAGGCATCAAAGCGTTTCGCCGCAGCCTCCGGGAGGTATGTAGCAGTAAGGTTCTTCACCTTGTTTGCAGCAAAGAGTCCCCGCGCTTTCTCTCCCTGCGGAAAAATGTAAAACTCCGGTGAACCACCAGCTTCCTGCCAATCAAAACTGGGGGTGTCCGGCTCTGTTGCTGCCTCTATGTCGAGCAACTCCCGGCATTCATCTGTATTCAATCGAAGAACGGCAGGGGGCTCGGAGGTCCATGGATACCCTTCGGAGTATGTAAGATAACATTCCGGCAGCGATTTCTTAGCGGATAAGGCTTGCAGGCCGGAGCACGAGCTCAGCCCCACCGCCGCAAGGCAGAGGGCTGAGGTGGTAAGGATTCTGGGGAATTGGAACTTAGTCATTTTCTTATTTTCTTGCTCTGTTGTTTCCAATCAGCCAAGCAACGTTTCATGATATGCTTGGCGCGTTCATCTATCGCTTCACTTATCCCGCATCGTTCAACTTTAAGATGTTGACCTCGAACTAGAATCATTTGGCTATGTGTCCACTCATCAGAAAAGACGCTCTGTGTGGATATCCGGCAGGCGGCGGCAACGAAATCGCCAGACTCATCAAAAAGGTATCTGATGCATACGAATACCATACTTGTCGAAAAACTTTCTTCTATGTACGCTATTTTACTATCGGCTGCAAAATAAGAATAAAGCACACTTGATTCATCTAAATCGGCGGTTATTTGCGAGGAGACGCCTTGAATAACAACTGCTTCTTCCGGATAATGGTTTTTCCATTCTGACGCAGTTAACGTGCCCGACCCCGCCGCAAGGCACAGGGCTGTGGTGGCGAGGATTCGGGGGATGGAGGGCATGGTCGGTTTCATTTTAATATAGTTTATTTTCAAGTTTTCCCTCAAAAGCGTTCTTTATGGCTACAAAGGGCAAAACCACAACAATACCTGCAGCTTCGGCAGCAGTCATTGTTATAGAAGCAGTTAAATCTATAACGCCAAGAGGAACTGCAACCACTTGCTTCCAGAGAGCGGGCTGCTCCGTCGCTACAGTGAGAGGCATCCCCTCCACTGCACAGGTCACTTCAGCATAAGGCCTATCAAAGCAATAGTTCGGAGGATGCCACTCGTATTCCGCCGTTTCCATGCGTGTGGCTGCAGCCATATTAAACCGCCCTTCCGGAATCAGCACAAGAGGCTTCGTTGAGTCCGAGGGCATATACAGATACCGTTGAGCAGTATCCATTTGCACCTCGAAACGCTCTGTGTTATCCTGTGCGCACCAAGGTGTGCCGTCTCCTCGGCGATAAATACTTTTGCCTTTATCTACGGCATAAGCCAAGGTGATGGGGTAATAATCATTCCCCTGATATCTGTACTTAAAAGAAGGACGAGTGTTGATACTAACGACCACCTGTTTATCTTGGTGTAACACAGCCTCAAACGTATGCAGAGAGGGCCAGCACCAGCTGCAAGAACTCAGCCCCGCCGCAGCAAGGCAAAGGGCAGCGGAAGCTACGATTTTTCGTAATTGGGGCATGGTCATAGGTGATTATTTAGAAGAACACTTGAGTAACAGTGCCACTTCGCTCTCACTCAAACCAATTTTCAAAGGCACTCCGTGACCTACTTTATTCGAAAAGGGCATGTCATAGAAAAGCACGAGAGTGCTTAATTCTCGCCTCAACGCAATACGCCAAAATGATACACCTTTCGAATCCAAAAGGTCAACATAAAGGGCAACATCTGCCTCCTCTGGCTTCCGTATTTCCCCTCCGGCATATTCCACAGAATAAGCCAAGCGCGCCATATCTCTTAAAGATTCTGCAAATTTTCGAATCTTCGGGCGATTCATGGAAGGTTCCAAAATGACCTTGCCTTGTTTGTCCACAAATCTTATGGCTTCTACTTCTGGTACAGAAAAAGCGGAATAGGCATACGATGCTTTCTGTTGACACTGCGAGGTCAACCATCCAGAATAAATGCAGCTACTCACCCCCATCGCCGTAAGGCACAGGGCTGTGGTGGCAAGGATTCTGTGGAAAATTGTCTTCATCATTATCTATCTCCTTTACTTAAGATAATACTTCCCGGCACCGAATCCGCAAGATTTTTTTCAAAAAATTGCATTTAATTTTCGGCAGACATTCTGAGAATTGCCCGCACATGCGCCGGTAGAGAATCGCCTTGTTTCCGGATGTGGTATGTTTCCATAGATTCGGCCCGGTACAAGGCCACGGTAATTTTATCCGGGTAAGCAGTGATAGAGAATTGCCCGCTCGGCACTCTATAATACAAGCGCAGACTACCGGTTCTTTGCTCTGAGGGGAGAATGCTGTGGATTTCACGCACCACAGAGCGAGAGTCCGCAAGACTCGGCACATTGGCACTCAGCAAAACCGCCAGTTCTTTCTGCTTCTGCTGCAACTCATCGCCACGGCGTAATTCACCTTGTTTAAATGTGATATAGCCCAGAACTCTGGGCTGTGGCAACGCTCCGACAAGCACGGGTAGCGGCATTCCGGCACCCGCTCGCCAGATATCGAAGTGACCATATTCCCCCGGCTTTGTGTTTCTCATAGCCAGCAGTAGATCCGCAGGGCATTTAACGGACGCGCCGTTATACTTGAGGATGTAATCACCCACTTGCATGCCCGCACGCTCTGCAGGGCTTCCCGGGGCAATGCCCACCACTTTCAAGCCTTGACGTTTCGGAACTCCGTAGCGTACCAAGTCTTGCCTCTCCTCCGGGCTAAGCTCGTGGGACTGCACACCGAGATAAATTTCCGACACAATCTCCCAGCGGCAGGGTCCAGGCTCCGCTGCGGCCAAGGAGGTGGAGCATCCCCCGCACAGCAAGACGAATAGTAAGCAGATGATGGAAAATAATTGATTCATTGTAAAAATCTCATAACGTATCCACACACACAGTAATCCGGAATTGCCCGGAGGAAATTGAAGCCCCCTCATCCTCAGATTGAGGCAAATCGGTAGCCGGCTGCATGCCTTTTTTTAAGGCGTCCAGCTCATTCAATGCAATCTGGCAAGGCAAAGGCTGCTCTACAATTTTCTGCTCAGGGGCTTTAGTTAATGATACTTCCCGTGCATTCTCAGCCGAGCGCATCAGAACCACGCCAACCACAGCTAATAGGGCAACGCTTGCTGCTACTTGAGCCATACGCTTATAGAGCTTGCGGTTCAGGCCACGCTCCACCTCGTCATCTATCAGCCGCAGCATTTTTGCCGTGAACTCATCACTCATAGGAGTTCTTTTATCCTGCGCGGCAAGTTCCCGCAAGATGTTTTCAACGTCTTCTGTGCTGTATGGGGGCTTGTTCATGCTAAGTCTTCAGTATAAAATTTTCTGAGTTGGAGCAATGCTGATTGGTAACGAGCTCTCACGGTGGATTCCGGCATATTGAGCTGTCTGCCGATTTCGGCAAAACTAAGCTCTTCCCATATCCGCATACGGACAATGCGCGAGGATAATTGAGGCAAGCACGAGAGCTGATGCCGCAGGTGTTCGTAAATATCGCTATCCGGGAGTTCAACGGCACTTGGCTCATCTGCCCCGTATTTCAGCTCCGCTTCGAGGCGCCGTGCGTTTTTCTTTTTCTGATTAATGGCTGCATTTCGGATAGCCGTGTAGGTATAGGGCAACCATTCTTCCTGTGGCAGATTACGACCCACAATGGCTGCAATCACCTTTCCCATTACCACAGACAGCAAATGTTCTGCATCTGTCAAGCTATCCACCTGCTGCTCAGTATAAGCCATCAGGCGATGGCGACACGCCAGAAACCACTCCGCGCATTGCCGGTGGAGCTCTCGACTGTGTCTGGTAAAGAAAAAGCGCATCCGTATAAGTAACCTGTCTTCATTATATATAACTACTCCGGAGAGGTCAATCCGCCACTTTTTTGCAAAAAAATTGCTTTTTTCTTAAAAATCCTTACTTCCCGGATAATTACTATGGCAGAGAACAAAGCTAACGGAGCTTGGTCTGCCGGGTTGAGGAGAGGCGCGAATCGTTAAAAAGCTTGCCGATTTTCGGGCTGGAAAAGGGGCAAAAGTATAGTCTTTTTATGGGTCAGGTTCATAACGCATTCATTATCAACACCACTTTTATTTGAGAGGGGTAAACCATATACTTTTATCCAATCCACTCATCATTAAGCCCTTGCAATAACATAGGGGTTTATTGTATGCCGAGACCTCGGTCCTTTAGAGTCCCCGGGGAGTAAGAAAGGGCAAAATCAGGGCGTTTTGAGCCTATTAATATAAACAATTAAGGACTCCGCAATTCATTAAATATCAGCGCATAAACAGAAAAAGGCTGCATCCCCTCAATTTCAGGAATGCAGCCTTTGGCAATAGGGCCGCAGGGGTTCGAACCCTGGACCAAGGGATTATGAGTCCCCTGCTCTAACCACTGAGCTACAGCCCCGCAGGGAGGATACCACAAAAATGTGCGGGATGCAAGACCAAACTTGAAAAAATCGAGTCATGCCTGCGGGGCCGGGGTTAAAGCTCAGCGAGAGGAGGCGGGGGTAACGCGGATGCTGACGCTGGTGGCGGGTAGATCCTTGGCGGAGACGGTGACCTTGGCGGTACCCTTCTTGCCGCGGAGTCCGCGCACGACGGCGAGGATGCGTCCGTTGAAGAATTTCTGGCTGCGGTCCTGCATGCAGGTCTGGTCCACGGGGTCACCGTTGCAGAAGCCGACGAGCTCGGCGGGGCCGGAGATGGAGAACGAGACCTCCCGGCAGTCCGTGGGCACCACGTTACCCTTGGCGTCAACGATCGCCATCTCGATGTACGAGAGGTCGCGCCCATCGCCCGCGATGGCAGCGCGGTCCGGCGCAGCCTTCACGGAAGCAGCGGGCCCGGCGGTGACGCGGGTGGCCTGCGCCCAAGGCTTGCCGTCCTTCTTCACCACCACCTTGAGCTCGCCCGGCTCGTACTTCACGTTCTCCCACACGAAGCGATAGTCGCAGCGGTTGATGGTGATCTTCTTGTGTGTGAACTTCTCCCCATCGCCCTTCCTGCAGACGCCTTGGCTCTTACCGTTCACGAACAGCTCGGCCTCATCACCGGCGGAGAAACACATCACCGGAGTGACCTCCCCTTCCCGACCGGCCCAGTTCCAGTGCGGCAGCAGATGGGCCTGACGCACCTCCGGATTCCAGCGGCTTTGGTAGATGTAATAGATATCCTTCGGGAAACCGGCCAAGTCGATGATACCGAAGTACGAGCTGCGGCTCGGGGCCTTGTTACCCATGGCCTCGAACTGCTTCATGATGGCCTCCTGCTCCGCCTTGGGCAGGTCCTTGATGTTACCGACATTCGAAGCATCGAGGTTGTAAGGCGTGGGCTCACCGATATAGTCCCAGCCCGTCCACACATACTCACCGGCCACGTTGGGGTTGGCATCCTGCGCCGCCCACTCGATATCGGGCGGGCTGCCCCAGTGGGTGGAGAAAATACCGTAGGAGCTCACCTGGAAGGGACGCGTACCGGCGCCCACCCCCCAGCGGAGCGGGAAGAAGTATGTATCACGCGTCGAGATGGCGGAAGCCGTCTCCGAGCCGTACACAGGCTTACCCGGGCGCGCCTTGATGAACTTGGAATACGCGAAGGGGCGGTAGTTGTAGCCGAACACCTCCAGCGAGTCCCCGAACGCATCGAGGTCCTTGTTATCATTATTCACACCGACGGTATACGGACGGGTGGTATCGTACTTCTTCATCTCCGCCTTGAGCGCGTTGGAGACATCAGGGCCGTCCTTGGTCCAAATCTCCGGCACCTCATTACCGCCGCTCCAAGCAATGATGCAGGGGTGATTGCGGTCACGCAGCATGAAGTTACGGACATCCTTCTGCCACCACTCGGGCCAGAGGGTGTGGTAGCCGTTCACCTTATCGTACTTCTGATGCTTCCAGATGTCAAACAACTCATCAATCACCAGAATGCCGTACTTATCGCACAGATCCAGCACCTCCGGCGCGGGCGGGTTGTGGGACATACGGATGGAGTTGCAGCCCATGTCCTTCAGCTTCTCGATCTTGCGCTCATAGCCGCGCGTGTGGAAGGCAGCCCCGAGCGGCCCGAGGTCGTGGTGTTCACAAACACCCTTGAGGTACACCCGCTTGCCGTTCAGGTAGAAGCCATCCCCCTTCCACTCCACCGTGCGCACACCGAAAGGCGTGGAGGCAGTGTCCAGCTTCTTGCCATCTGCCGTCACCGTTGTCTTCAGCGTATAAAGATGCGGCTTCTCACAGCTCCAGAGGGTCGGCTTCGGCAGGGTAATCTGCTGTTCCACCACTTGGGAGGCACCGGGCTCCAGCGTCACGGTTACCGGCTTGGCGGAGACACCGCCCACGGCCTGCTGCACCTGTATCTTCTGCGGCTTCTTACCCGTGTTCTCCACCGTGGTCTGCACCTGCACCGCGGCGGCCCCGGCACTCACCTTGGGGGTAGTAACATAGACACCCCAGTGCGCAATGTGGGTCGGCGCAGTCTTCTCCAGCCAAACATGGCGGTAGATACCCGCACCGGGGTACCAGCGCGTGGAGAGCGGCTTGTTAGAAGCCGACACCGCCACGAGGTTCTTGCCCGGCTTGAGGAAGGGGGTGATGTCTACCCGGAAGGAATTGTAGCCGTAGGCCCACTCACCCGCGAGCTTGCCGTTCACATACACCTTGGGATTCGACATTACACCGTCGAAGTCCAGGTAATACCGCTCCGCCTCCGGGTTGAAGTCGGTCGGCACGTTGAAATTCTTGCGGTACCAGCCGAAGCCATCCCAAGGCAGCTTACCCGTCTCGTTCGGCTCATCGCGCAGGAAGCGGCTCTCGATGGCCCAGTCATGCGGCAGTTGCACCTTCTTGAAGCCCTCGGCGGCATAATCCGCCTGCGCAGGGGCCAGCCAAGCCTCGGGATCATTCGGGCGGATGGGAAGCGCCTTGCCCGCAGCGTCCAAGAAGGTCACCTCGCGGATGCTCGCCCAATTCCCCTTGCCCGTACCGTGCACGGTGAGGGTCACCACATCCACCGGGCAATTCAGCTCCACCTCCGTGGTATCGCCCGAGGTCTTGAGCTCACGCAGAATCCGGCCGTTGTTCACATTGACGTGCAGCTCCTTCTCGAGCCCATTCTCCCAGCGCACAACGAGCTTCTTCGCCGTGCCGGAGAAACCGGGCCGCAGGGTGAGCACGTGGCCGGGCTTGTCATTCACCGCGCACCAGCGGGTGTTGGGGTCGCCGTCCACAGCGTGCAGCGCGGGGTGGGCAGGCTGGGCGGAACTCGCCACGGCGGGCGCCCCCTCGTCCGTGGGCACACCTTTTCCGAAGTACTTGAAGCTCCAATCGAAATCAAAGCTCCGACGCTCACCGGCGTGGGCCGTGCCCAGTGCCAGCGCTAACAGGGGAATGATGTATCTTGCTTTCGTCATATGGTAAGCAGCGGCTACCCGCCTTTCGTCCAGCCTAGCATAACGCCCACGGCATTTCAAGGCAAAATTACAGCATAAGCGCATTTTCTGCAAGTCCGGCGACGGAGTCCCGGAAGAACAAGCCGCAGGCGAGAAACGGAGAGGTAGCGCCATCTGTACCCACTGCACCCTCCCCAAGGAGGACGAGCCTTGACAAATGCGAGGTGGGGGCGTAGAATAGCGGGGGATTCGGTGACGACATCCCCCCTCAGAAAGCCCAAAACATGCCACGCCAAGACTCCATAGCAGCGAGCATCCATGCTCAAAACACCGCGCCCGGCCCCACGGATGCAGTGCGGCCCCGCCCATCGGGGTCGGTCTACATGGGGGATTTCCGTGCGTCCGCCCTCGATACCGTTCATCTCGCCATCATCGGCATAGGAGAACGCAGCTTGGCGCAGATCGAGCAGCTGGTCCGGATTCCCCACGTCGAGCTTGTGGGGCTTTGCGACCTGCGCCCCGAGGCAGCAGAGGCAGCCGCCGCACGAGTACAGGCCCTCTGCGGCATGCGGCCCGCCATCTTCAGCGGAGACGAGGCAGCATACCTCCGGATGCTCCGGGAATTGAGGCCGGATGCCGTCATCATCAGCACCTCCTGGGAGCAGCACGCCCCGATGGCGGTGGCGGTGATGGAGCACGGGGCCCACGCCTTCGTTGAGGTACCGCTTGCCACCACCTTGGAGGGCCTGTGGCAGGTGGTCGACGCTGCCGAGCGCACCCGCAGGCACTGCATGATGCTCGAGAATGTGAACTACGGGCGCGATGAGCTCATGTTCCTGAACATGGTACGCCGGGGGCTCATCGGCGAGTTGCTGCACGGCGAGGCCGCCTACATTCACGAGCTGCGGCAGCAGATGCTTACAGCAGGGAACTGGCGGGACGAGCATTTTATCGCCCGCAACGGCAATCTCTACCCCACGCACGGCATAGGCCCCATTGCCCAATACATGAACATCGCCCGCGGGGAAGACACCTTCGACCGCATCGTCTCCTTCGGCAGCCCCGCTGCGGGGCGCGAACTCTTTGCCCGCGAGCATCTACCGGAGGGGCACCCGTTGCGCGGCGTCCGCTTCGGCTGCGCCGATATCAACACCTCGATTATCCGTACACGGCTCGGGCGAACCATTTTGGTGCAATGGGATGAAACCTCACCCCGCCCCTACGACCGCAAGAATCTCATCCAAGGCACACGAGGCACTCTGGCGGGCTTCCCCACCCGTATGGCGGGCGATTTTCTCGAAGCGACCGCGCCGCCCAACCCCAATCCGGCAGACGGATATGACCGCGACCTGCACCCCTGGTGGTGCGGGCCGGCTGCGGTGGAGGAGATGCACGCGCGCTGGGATCACCCGCTCTACAAACGGCTGGGAGCGCAGGCAGCAGCTATCGACAGCCGAGGGGGCATGAACTACCTGCTCTTCTCCCGCATCATCGAATGCCTGCACCGGGGCGAGCCTCTGGACCAGAATGTTTACGAGGGCGCTCTGTGGTCGGCCATTGCCCCGCTCTCGGAAAAATCCGTGCACGAGGGAGGTACTCCGCAGCTCTTCCCGGATTTTACGCGAGGGGACCGGATTCATACAGCCCCGCTGGACATCGTGGAATAAACCATTAAGTTAATTATGCCGAATCAGAATTACCGTCACACACTCATTGCTTGTTATCTGGGATTTGTTACCCAGGCTATTACAGCAAATTTCACTCCTCTTCTGTTTCTTACTTTCAGGAGCACCTACAAGGTCTCGCTCGAGCAACTTGCTCTTATTCCCTTTACTTTTTATCTGGCGCAGATTATTGTTGATTTCTTTGCCACCGGGTATGCAGATAAAATAGGCTACAGAACGTGTGTCGTTATCTCACAGATCGTTTCTGCGGCGGGGCTCGTTCTCATGGTGCTATTACCGGATCTGCTTCCTTCCCCGTTCATCGGCATCCTCATCTCCGTCATTCTCTATGCCGTAGGCAGCGGGCTCATCGAAGTTTTAGTGAGTCCTATTGTGGAGGCATGTCCCTTCCGCAATAAAGAAGGAATGATGAGTTTACTGCATTCGTTTTATTGTTGGGGCGCCGTAGCAGTTATCATGGGCTCAACTATTTTCTTCAGCGTGTTCGGCGTTGAAAATTGGAAAATAGCTGCCCTCATTTGGGCTTTTATTCCCTTTGCAAACACATTCAATTTCTTGGTGTGCCCCATCAACAAGCTACCGATGAGTGATGCCGCCGCTTCTCCGGGGAAACTGATGAGATTACCGCTTTTTTGGCTGCTCATCCTCCTCATGGTCTGCTCCGGGGCCTCAGAAAGCACGATGGCGCAGTGGGCATCGGCCTTCACTGAGTCGGCTCTCGGTGTGCCGAAGGTCATCGGAGATTTGGCGGGGCCTTGCTTGTTTGCCGCATTCATGGGAGTATCTCGCCTGCTCTACGGAAAAATGAGCTCGCGGCTTCATTTACCACAGGCCATGCTGTTTTCGGGCATCTTGTGCTGTGTCTGCTATTTTGTTGCTGCGCTCGCACCGTTCCCTGTCATCGGATTGGCCGGCTGCGCTTTCTGTGGTTTTGCGGTGGGTATCATGTGGCCGGGTACGCTCAGCCTGGCATCCCGAACATGCCCCACCGGGGGAACTGCCATGTTTGCCTTCCTTGCCTTGGCCGGAGACTTGGGAGCAACCCTGAGCCCCACCATGGTCGGCTACATTGCGGATCTCTCCCAAGGGAACCTGAAGACCGGGCTTCTTGCGGCCTCTCTGTTCCCGGTCCTACTCATTGCGGGTTTGCTGTGGCTCGGGCATAAACGTTTAGGGAAAAACCGAGCCGGAGGACCGGCCGACGGTGTTTAAGAACACCGATCCACCGAATTTCACTTTTTTTTTCATTTCCCTGAAAGAAAAAGCGGTACTACTGCGTATATATGAAAGCTATGCTCAAAAGAACCATTGCACTACTGTTGGGCGCTGCCGTTGCGGCGGTGGCGCAGGAAGCCAAGTCCCCCGTGCCGGCACAGACCATGCACACGGAGAACACGGCGACTGCACAGACGGATGCCGTAGCTCCGCGTCCGGAGGGCTCCGTCTACATGGGTGGCTTCCGCGCCCCGGCCATCGAGACCGTGCGCGTGGCCGTCATCGGCCTAGGCGAACGCGGCTATCCCCAAACCTGGCAGCTCACTCATGTGCCGAACTGCGAGGTGGTAGGTGTGTGTGACCTGTACGGTGACCTCACCAAAAAGACCGCCGACATGGTGCAGAAGGAGACCGGCAAGCGCCCGGCGGAGTACCACAGCAGCAAGACGGCCTACATCAAGATGCTCGAGGAGCTGAAGCCCGATGCTGTTATTATTAATACCTCTTGGGAGATGCACGCGCAGATGTGCATCGACTGCATGGAGCACGGAGCGCACGCTTTCGTGGAGGTACCGATGGCTACGACCATCCGCGACCTGTGGCGCGTGGTGGATACCGCCGAGCGCACCAAGAAGCATTGCATGATGCTGGAGAATGTGAACTACGGGCGGGATGAGCTGATGTTCCTGAACATGGTGCGCCAGGGCCTGATCGGCGAGCTGCTGCACGGCGAGGCCGCTTACATCCACGAGCTGCGCATGCAGATGAAGAGCGAGGAGCGCGGCTGCGGCTCTTGGCGCACCTATCACTACGCCGAGCGCAACGGTAACCTCTACCCCACCCACGGTCTCGGGCCCGTCGCGCAGTACATGAACATTGCGCGCGGAGATGATATGTTTGACCGCATGGTCTCCTTCAGCAGCCCGGCCCTGGGTCGCGCCGCTTATGCTAAAAAGAACTTCCCCGCCGACCACAAGTGGAACAAGATGAACTTCACTTGCGGGGATATCAACACCTCCATCATCAAGACCAAGGCCGGCCGCACCATCATGGTGCAGTGGGATGAGACGAGCCCGCGCCCCTATGACCGCAAGAACCTCATCCAGGGCACGGAGGGTACGCTGGCCGGTTTCCCCACCCGCATTGCCGGTGAGAAGGTGAGCCCCGCTCCGGGCAAGGCCGAGAATGGGCAGCCGGGCGGCGCGGAGATCTCGCACAACGGCGGATACCACGAGTGGTTCCAGGGCGAGGAGGCCGAGAAGGCGATGTATGCCAAGTGGGATCACCCGCTCTACAAGCGCTTGGGCGAGGTGGCCAAAAAGAACGGCGGCCACGGCGGCATGGATTACATCATGCTCTACCGTGTCATCGAGTGCCTGCACAAGGGCGAGCCGATGGACCAGAATGTGTACGAGGGTGCCCTGTGGTCCGCCGTCGGTCCGCTCTCCGAGAAGTCGGTGAGCGAGGGCGGCGCCCCGCAGGTGTTCCCGGACTTCACCCGCGGCGACTGGAAGCACACGGCACCGCTGCCCGTGGTGGAATAAGCCTGTTTCACCCCTTTTCTCCCGCGCGGGGCTGCCTATCGGCGGCTCCGCTGCTTTTTTCTACTTGACAAGTAGGGAAAAAAACAAGTAGAATCCGGCGGTTTTTTTCGTTCTCCCGATTATGGCAAGTACCTCATCCCGTCAGCGTCGTGCCCTGTGGCACCGGATTACCGGTTTGCCGCTGTGCGTTATCATGTTCCTTTTTGCCGTCACCGGCCTGCTGTGGCAGCACAGCGACCTCATCCGCGGCATCAGCATCAGCCGCTCCGTGCTACCCCCGGCCTATGGGGCGGAGCACTGGAGCAATGGGCTAATGCGCGGCACCCTGCGCTGCGGGAATGAGCTGTACCTGTACGGTGAGGCCGGTCTGTTCCGCTGCCCGAATAACAACACGGCGGATGCGGAGCCCGTGCCGGGGCTGCCGCAGGGTCAGGCGGTGCGCCGCGCGGTCGTCATGCCGAGCGGGCACCTGGTGGCTCTGCACGGAAACGCCGTCTCCGTTCTGGCCCCGGGGGCGAGCACTTGGCAGCAACTGAAGCCGGGCAAGCTGCGCCCCACGGATCTGTGCGCCAAGGGCGATACACTGTGCATTGTCGGCCGCAACGGGCTCATGCAGGCCGAGGCTCCCTACACCGAGCTCAAGCCGCTTGCCGTCATGCCCCCGGAGGGCGCACCGAGCGGCGGCACGCTCTACGGCCACGTCAAGCACCTGCACTGCGGCAGACTCTTCGGTATCGTGGGCATTGTGGTGGTGGATATCATCGCCGGGGTGTTCATTCTGTTGTGCCTCACGGGGCTGGTCTTCTGGGTGCTGCGCAAGCTGATGCCGCGGTTGCGCGGGGCGAAGTGGGCGCCTAAAGTGCTCAAGTTCAGCCATATTTTCCACACACGGCCCGGGCGTTGGTGCTTCTGGTTGCTGTTCTTGGTGGTGCTCACCGGCTGGGCCCTGCGCTTCCCCTTGCAGGGGCTGCTGCTTTCTTCCTCCGTGCCGGATGAAAAGGCCGCGCAGACCGCTTGGCTGGGTCCTGACCCCGGCATTGCGGCCAACAGCGCCACGGGCGAGTTGCTCGTGGCGGCGAGCGGTCGTATCTACAGCCTGCAGGAGGGCCAACCCCGCCCCGAGCTCGTGACGAATCTCCCCTCCTTGGGCCGCAGCGCACCTGCCTACTTTGCCGTGCAGGCGAACGGGGATTGGCTGATTGCCGGCAGCGCAGGGCTGTTGCAGTTCTCGAAGAGCAACGGCGAGGCCCGCACCCTGCTGGAAGGGGATTTCTCCGGCTACTCCGCCGAGCTGGGCGGTAAGGCCATCCCGCGCAGGGGCGGTCTGCCGGAGCTGGCCATGCCGGAGTCCGTTGCTCAATCCCGCGTGCCGCTCATCCAAGTGGTGCGGGATGTACACACCGGCAAATTCTTCTTCGGCTCCGCCTCCCCGGCCTATGTGAGTATCGCCGGCTTGGCCGCCCTGCTCTGCCTGCTGACCGGCTGGCTGCTCAAACCTGCGCCCAAACACAGCAAACCGGCCCCCGCAGCACAGGAAAAAGACGCCGCAAAGTAAGCCCGCTCCCGCCTGCCGCGAAATTTGGTGTTGCTTTTTGCCGAAAAATGCGCATAATAGGGGCGGCGCGCTGCACCTTGCAGCTCTCCGACATAAACTGAACGCAATCATGAAAACTCTCAAGCGATTTGTCCTTGTGGGTGCCCCTGCTTCCGGCAAGGGCACGCAGTCGACCTTCCTGTCCGACACCTACAACCTCAAGCCCCTGAGCACGGGCGCCCTGCTCCGCGCGGAGATCGCCGCCGGCTCTCAGCTGGGTCTGGAGGCCAAGAAGTACATGGACGCTGCCATGTTCGTGCCCGATGAGGTCGTCAACGGCATCGTCGCTAAGTGGCTCGGCGAGAACAAGGATTGCGGCTGCCTGCTCGATGGCTACCCCCGCACCGTCTCCCAGGCCGAGGAGCTGGACAAGAACCTCACCACCATGGGCATGTCTGTGGACATCGTTGTCTACCTCAACGTCCTGCCGGAGCTCATCCAAGCCCGCATGCTCAAGCGCAAGGCTTGCCCGAAGTGCGGCACCACCACCCGCAACGGCGAGGAAATCTGCCCGAAGTGCGGCGCCGGCATGATCGTCCGTACCGATGACAACGCCGAGGCTTTCGCCAAGCGCATGAAGGACTACGAGACCCTCACCGTCCCCGTCATCGACCACTACGCCAAGCAGGGCAAAGTCGTGCAGATCGACGTCGTCGAGGAAGGCGAGCCGGAGGACGTCTCCGCCCGCATCGCCGCCGCCATCCGCGAGTTCGCCGAAGCCTGATCCGCCCCACCCCACCACTTTCCAAACCGCTGCCGGGCCATCCGCGCAGCGGCTTTTTTGGGAGTCTGCCTCAGAGCGCACTCCGCCGTGGTAGGAGAACCCTTAGTTGTTTTAATAAAATTCCAACGCTGCCTCCTATAAGTTTGCCCTGAAGTCTTGTTGCAGAGATGAAGGCCCATCAGTCTCCGAAAATTCCTTTCATTCCGCGGTCATCCTCCACTCGCCTTCTTCAACCCCGGCGGGGGGAAGTTTCTGCGGCTTCCGGGCGAATTTGCTTGACACCTCGGGGGGGACGTGGCAGGATAATGGAGCTATGTTGAAAGGAATTTCCCCTGTTGTTTCCCCGGAGTTGCTCAAGATCATGGCTGAGATGGGCCACGGCGATGAGCTTGTCATCTCGGATGCCCACTTCCCGGCCCACACCTTCAACGATCGCGTGGTACGCGCCGACGGCTTGGCGGCAGATGCCCTGCTGGCGGGCATCATCCCCCTGCTGGAGCTGGACAGCTACGCCACGCCGGTTATCATGATGGCGCCCGTACCGGGTGACAGTCTTGACCCGAGTGTGGAAGCCCGCTACCGCAAGGCGCTGGGCTACACGGGCGAGATTGAGCAGATGGAGCGCTATGCCTTCTACGAGCGCGCCAAGAAGGCCTACGCCGTGGTCATCTCCGGCGAGACGGCCAAGTACGGTAACATCATCCTCAAGAAGGGCGTTACCCCGGTGGCATGAGCCGCCGGGCTGCACGGTCAGCAAATGATGTACCGGATTTGCAAGCGAATCGAGCTGGAGAGCGGGCACCTGCTCTCCAAGCACCCGGGCAGTTGCCGATTTCCGCACGGGCATACACGCAGCGTGGAGATGATCTATGCGGCGGAGGAGACGGATGACCACGAGATGGTGCTGGACTTCAAGGCCGTGAAGGAGATGATGGCGGGCTTTCTGGAGCAGTTTGACCATGCGCTCTGCATGAACACCGAGGACCCGCAGTTTGCCGCCTTCCGCGCGGCCTACGGGGACCGCATCATCCCCTTTGAGAAGTGCGACCCCACCAGCGAAATGATAGCCAAAAAGGTGTATGACCATGCCAAAGCTGCCCTGGCGCGCGCCCAGAGCGGGGAGGGCACCTACCCCGTGCGGCCCTGCGTGCGCCTGGAGCGTGTGCGGGTGTGGGAGACTAGCAGCAGCTGGGCGGAGTACGGGGACTGAGCAGAACCATGAAACTGACGGAACGAGTGCGGACAAGCCTGGCGGAGCTGGAGTCCGCGGGTAACCTGCGGCAGCTCCGCGAGGTGCGACCGGAGGGGCTGCACCTGTGGCATGCGGGGCGGCGCTACCTGAATGTTTCCTCCAACGATTATTTGGGGCTTTCCGCCTCTGCCTACAGCGGCGTGAACCTGCGGGATTACGCGGAGCGCACCTGGGGGGCCGAGCGCCTGAGCTCGCACCCGCACGGCAATCCCGCCAGCCGCCTGATGACCGGTAACAGCGGGGAGTACGGCATCATCGAGGAGGAGCTGCAGGCACTCTTCCCGGGCCGCGCGGCTCTGGTGCTGGGCTGCGGTTATATGGTCAACTGCGGCTTGCTGCCCGCCCTGGCGGAGAAGGGTGACCTGGTGCTGGCGGATAAGCTGGTGCACGCCAGTATCATCGAGGGGCTGGGGCACACGGCGGCGGAGTGGCGGCGCTTTCCGCACAATGATATGGCTGCCCTGGAGAAGCGCCTGCAGGCCGCGCAGGGGGTGGAGAATGTGTGGGTGGTGGTGGAGTCGGTCTACAGCATGGACGGCGACCGCGCGCCGCTGGAGGAGCTGGCCCGGTTGAAAGATCAATACGGCTTCTTGCTCTATGTGGACGAGGCGCACAGCTTCGGCACCTGCGGCCCGATGGGCAGCGGGCTCTGCGCGGAGCGGAACACCGCGGCGGATCTGCTGGTGTGCACCTTCGGCAAGGCCTTAGCCGGGGCCGGCGCGGCGGTGATCTGCGAGCCGCTGCTGCGCGATTATCTTGTCAACCGTATGCGTCCCCTCATTTTCTCCACCGCGTTGCCGCCGGAGACGCTGCTGTGGGATGCGATGGTGCTGCACGAGATGCGCACGGAAAGCCTACAGACGCAGGGGCTGCCGGGCATGGAAAGTCTGCGGCTTCAGTTAGCAGACAACATTTCTCTTTTATCAAGGCTCACCGGACTGCGGGCGGAATCGCAGATCATCCCCATCCCCTGCGGCAGCAATGAACGCGCCCTGGCCGCCGCCGCCGCAGGTCGAGAGGCGGGGCTGTGGCTCACGCCCATTCGGCATCCCACGGTGCCGGTCGGTACCGCGCGCATTCGGCTCTCGCTCAACGCCGGGATGAGCGAACGACACATTCAACAAATAGCAGACATATGCAACAAACTTGGCTGATACGGCAGGAGGGCAATCGCCGCCTGGTGCTCTACATTCTCGGCTGGGCCTCCACGCCCAACGCCGTCCACCACATCACCCCGCCCCCGGGTTACGATGTGCTGGCCGTTTACAACTATACGGACATCGAGCCCCTGAGCGCGGCGGATTTTGCCGGCTACGATCGCATTTACCTGTTTGCCTGGAGCTTCGGAGTATGGGTGGCGGAACACATCGCTGCCGGCCTGCCGCTGTACCGCGCCGTGGCGCTGAACGGCACGCCCTACCCCGTGGACGACAAGCGCGGCATGCGGCTGCGCGTGGTGCTGCGAACCATGCAGGGTCTGGCGCGTGTGGGCATGAATCCCTTTAACGAGAAAGCCTACGGCGGGGTGCGCTATATACCGGAGGGCCCCTACCCCGACCGCAGCATAGAAGACAAGATAACCGAGCTAACCTACCTGGCCGAGCGCAGCAAGGGGGATTCCGCTGAGATTCTGCACTGGGACGCCGCCTACATCGGCAGCAAGGATGAAATTTTCCCGCCGGATAAAATGCGCACGCACTGGCACAGTGTAGGGCTGGGCACGGAGTTCGAGAGCTACCACTATCCCTTTGCGGACCCGGACATCGTGCTGCGCCATTTGGGGGATTGAGCGGCATGGATGACGAAAAAGAACGCATCGGGCGCACCTTTGCCCGGCACTACCGCGACTACGAAGACGCCGCCAGTGTGCAGCGCGGCATGGCCGATCGCCTGGCGGACGTCCTGCGCGATGCTGCGGGGGGCGCCCGGGTGCGGCGCGCGATGGAAATCGGCATAGGCACGGGCTTCCTGACCCGTCATTTGGTAGAGATTTGGCCGGAGGCGGAGTGGTGGTTCAACGACCTGAGCCCCGCCGCCTTCGACTGGCTGCCTCCGGGGCCGGAGCAGGCGCATCATCTGCCGGGGGATGCCGAGGCCCTGGAGTACCCCGCACGGCTGGATCTGCTGGCCTCCGCCAGTGCCGTGCAGTGGTTTGCGGATCTGCCGGGCTTTTTCCGCAAGGCCTGCGGCGTGCTGCGTCCGGGCGGGCTGCTGGCCATCGCTACCTTCACCCACCGCAACCTGTACGAGCCGGCCGCCCTCACCGGTCCGCGCCTGCGCTACCCCACCCCGCAGGAGCTCCGCGCCATGGCGGCGGCGGCGGGGTTGCACCTGCTGCACGCCGAGGCGTGGGAGGAGACCCTGCTTTTCGACGGCATACGCCCCCTGCTCGACCACCTGCGCCGCACGGGGGTAAACGGCGGCCCGGCCGGCATCGCCCTGCGCACGCCCGCGCAGCTGCGGGAATTCGGGGCGCGCTATGCGGCGCGGCATCCCCGCGGGGACGGGCTGCTCCCCCTCACATACGCGCCGGCTCTGTTGCTGGCCCGCGCGCCGTTGCCCCCTCAATTATCACGGGAAAATGCTTGACTTAACTCTACTTTCATGATAGTCTTGTGGCATCAAGGCGCACTTATGCCACAAGCGCAACCAGATTGTATATGACCACTCTCAACTTTTCCGGCCGCAACAATATCATCCAGCCGGCCCTCTACATTCCCAACCGTTTGAGCATCGAAGCGGGCAAGACACTTCACCACGAGCTGGACGGCAAGGTTTGCTACCTGGTAGACCCCACCTACCCGCCGGATGAGCGCCTGCTGCAATACGCGCAGTCCAAGGGGGTGCATATCGAGTATTTCGACTTCCGCAAGACCACGCCGCGTTTGGTCCGCGAGCAGATCAAGGACCAGTTGAATGATGGTAAAAACGTGGTATTCGTGCCCGGTAAAGTGGCCAAAAACAAGAGCGGCATCTCGGATCTGCCCGCTCCTTTCCTGCGCGAGCTGAGTAACCTGCATATTTCACCCGTGCCCGTCTTCCTGGGCCACTACGGCGAGACCCCGGACACCCTCTTCGATGACACGGACCCCGCTGCGCGCCAAGAGCTGTGCATCCTGCCCCAGCTGCCGCCCGGACCCCGGGCCGGGGAGCGCGTGCTGTTCTCCTGGCTGAATAAGAGTGCGGAGCTGTTTGCGGACCACCCGCTGCTCTGCGGCTCGCTCACAAGCATGCTGGTGCGCTCGCTGAAGGCGCACCCCAAGACGGAGTTGATTGACGGTGTGACGGGGGAGCGCACGCCTTTCCTGCGCCTGCTGGGCATCGCCATGGCGGTGGCAACTCACCTGCGGGATCTGCGGGTGCGGCGCATCGGCGTGGTGCTGCCGCCCGGGCCTCCCGGGGTCATTGCCACCCTGGCCTGCCTGTTAGCGGGTATTACGCCGGTAATGATTAACTACGGCTCCTCGCGCGCGGCGTTCAAGAGCACCATGCGCCAGGCGGAGCTCAAGGTATTCGTGACGGCCCGCGCCTTCATGCAGAAGCTGCCGAACTTCCCCTGGCCGGCCAAGGAGCAGATGATTCTGGTAGAGGACCTGATGGAGAAGATCGGCAAGCTGACCTTGGCACGCAATGTGCTGATGGCCAAGATGACCCCGGCGGCTATCCTGTGCAAGCTGTTTGATACGGATGCTCACAAAAACAACGAGGAGGCCGTCCTGCTCTTCACCAGCGGCTCCTCCGGCGAGCCTAAGGGCGTGCAGCTCTCGCACCGCATGGTTATCACGAATGCCGCCCAGTGCGCCTGCCGTCTGGACATGAGCGAGGCGGACACCTTCCTGAGCAGTCTGCCCATCTTCCACAGCTTCGGGCTCACGCTCACCATGTTCACCCCCCTGCTCATCGGCATTCCCTTCTGCACCTATCCCAGCCCCACGGATGCGCGCAACCTCTGCGAGCTGGTGAAGAAGTACCGCCTGACCATTCTGGCGGCTACACCCACCTTTGCGCGCGCCATGCTGCGCCGGGCGGAGGATGATACCTTCGCGAGCGTCCGCCATTTCATCGTGGGTGCGGAGAAGCTGACGGACGACCTGGAGCAGGAGTTCCTCAGCCGCTTCGGCCTGCAGCTGATGGAGGGTTACGGCCTGACGGAGTGCTCGCCCATCTGCACGGTAAACATTCGCAACGCTCCACCCGTGGAGGGGTCGAATTTCTACATTCCGGGGCATGTGCAGCACAGTATCGGTGCCCTGCTGCCCGGGCTGGCCGTGCGCGTCACCCACTTGGATGACGATGAGCGCGAGCTGCCTATCACGGAGACGGGGATGCTGTGGTTCAAAGGTTCCAACGTCTTCGGCGGTTACTTGGGCAAGCCGGAGCTCAATGACGAGATCTTCCACGATGGCTGGTTCAAGAGCGGCGACATCGGCCGCGTGGACCTGAACGGCTTTATCTACCTCGGCGGGCGTCTCTCGCGCTTCTCGAAGGTTGGCGGCGAGATGGTGCCCCACATCGGCGTGGAGCAGGCCATTACCGAGGCCCTCGGGCTCAATCCCTCCGTGGACGGGCTGATGATTGCCATCACGGGCGTGAACGATGCTAAGAAGGGCGAGGCGCTCGTCCTGCTCTCCGCCCTCCCCCAGCACCAACGCACCTCCGAGGAAAAGGAGCACCTAGCCAAGATCCGCGACGCCTTCATTGCGGCGGACATCCCGAACCTCTGGGCTCCCCGCTACATCGTCCCCGTGGAGTCCATCCCCATCCTCTCCACCGGCAAGCTCGACCTCCGTTCCTGCAAGCTCTTGGCAGAGGAAGCCCTCGGCGGCTGCATCTGACGCCTCATTCATGCCCCCTCACCCGCCCCCGGCAGTGGGGGCATGAATCGTTTTTGTGTCATGCACCCACTTTTTGACTTGCCTTCCCTGCCCTCCTTCGCTATAATACCCCCATCACTCAACGCACGGGTAGCTCAGTGGTAGAGCGGCTGTCTTACACACAGTTGGTCAGGAGTTCGAATCTCTTCCCGTGTACGGAAAATAACATATGCGCCCCACGGAATAAACCCCGTGGGGCCTTTAGTTTCAAGGGATTTGGCTTGCGGGGGCTTGCGCAGGGTGGTATAGTTTGGGTGCGCCTTTCCGGTACACAAAAACAGGGGCACAGGTACACAAAGCCAAAACACCCCCGAAAAGCACCGGAAAAGGTGCAAGCACTCAAAATAAATCACGTCATCAACCATGGCAGGAACATACAGAAGAGCAGGCGCCGCTTCTTGGGGCGCAATTTGGAAGGATGAGCGCGGGCACAATATGCGCAAGTCTACTTTCGTGAACATCTCGCAGCCGGGCAAGAAAGAAGCACAGACCCGCAGGGAAGCGCAGGCCGTGGCAGACGGCTACGAAGCAGTCTATAAGGGCCGCATTCTCTACACCAAGCAAGCCGAAATTTTCCGCGCAACCGCCGGGCCTTCTTTCGATGAGCAGCGGGCCCTTAATAAGCGGCTTGACGTCCTCCGGGAGCTAGGCACCGCAGGCGGCACGGCCCGCAAAACGCCCACCGTTCGCGAGTATCTGGAGGGCTACAAGCCTACAGGCGGAGAGAGGAACCACGAAAGCATAGCCCGCGCCTTCTCTCTCTTCATCACCCACTTGGGCAAGGCTGCAGACATCCGCCTTGACCGCCTCACCCGCGAGCACTGCCAAGGCTTCATTGACGCGCAGGCGGCCCGCGTGCGCTCAAGCAGCGTCACCCGCTACCGCACATCCCTTTCCGCCGCATTCAATGCCGCGGTGAACAGTGAGCTTCTCACCCGTAACCCCATGAGCGGCACCAAAGTACCGCAGGAGCATGCAGCGGGGAAAATCAAGCGCGAGTCACTCACCCCCGCAGAAATTGCCCGCTTCCTACAGCACGCCCCGCAGCACTGGCGCGACATGGTGAACATCTGCCTTGCCACGGGCGGGCAGAGAATCGGAGACTGCGCTTGCCTAAAGTGGAACGCGGTAGACCTTGCCGCCGGCACTATAAGCATCATCACACAAAAGACCGGCGCAGAAGTGAAGAATCCGCTCATAGAGCCCTTGAAAAGCCGGCTGGAAGAGCTATGGGCCGAGCGTGAGCCGGGGGAAGAATACGTATTGCCTCATATGGCCCAACGATACCTTCATGCGCCGGGGTATGTTTCAACAGAGTTCGTGGCCCTGCTTGACGCCTCCGGCATATCCACAGTGAAGACCGGCAGCACCAAAGGGGAGCGCCGGCAGGTACACAATAAGACCTTCCACAGCCTGCGCCGCGGCCTTGTCTCCCTGTTGAGAGACGGCGGGGCAAGCGCAGACATGAGCCGCGCCATCGTGGGGCACTCCTCCGAAGAGGTGGAACGCACCTACTACCGCGCCACCATGGAGGGCAAAGCCGCCCACCTCACACAGGCCTTGCAAGCCATCTTTGGCCCGCAGGAAGCCGCCCCCGTCATTCCACCCACCGCCCCCGACTACCGCCGCCAAGCCTAACCCACCACCACCGAACTATGCAGACAAACACCAAGAAGCAGACCATGAGCACCAAGCCCACCACCACCGCACCCGCCGCCGCACCCGCCGCCGCAGCCCCGAAGCCGACACACCCCGCCCCCGTGGATTATGCGGCAGACTTTGAAGCCATGCAGGAAGCAGAGCGCACCCACACCATCACTTTCACCTTCACGGATGAAGAATGGGCCCTCATTCATGAAGATATGGCGCGCTTTACCTTTATGCACAGCGACCCCGCCCCCACCTTTGCAGAATGGAAGGAAGACAGGAAGTGCGGAATCTTGAAGTACGCCGCCCATGAGTGCGCGAATGCTTACGATCGAATGATGCTTGCAGCCGCAGCCGCAAAGAAGATCGGATTCGCGTTTGATGAGCGCAGGCTCTGGCAATAACCCCCACGCGCCCGAGAATACAGCCCCCGAGGTAGTGCCCCGGGGCTTTTTTTGTGCTGTATCCCCCTGCAATCGGCGGCAGAAGGAGCATTTTTGCCGGCTTGACGTCATTTTTTTCATGAAAATGAATTTTTTTGGCCGCAAGGGGGTACTGCATCCCGCAGACATTGCATTTGGGAAGCTGTAGAATACGCGTTGACGGGCGACACAGTAAAAAAAAGCCCAAGTACATATGAACACAAAAACAGACACGCAGACAGGGCGCGGGAAACTCATTTCCGCGCAGGAGCTCATGGCAGAACTCGGCATCGGCCGCACGTGGCTTCGGGAGCTCATGAATGAAGGCATGCCGTTTGTATGTCTCAACCCGAACACGCCTCACCCGAAGCTCCGCCGCTACCGCTACGATCTGGAAGAAGTGCGCGAGTGGATGGAGACGCGCAAGGTGAACCGCCCCGCGCTCACCACCGCCGAGACCGTCACCGCCACCACCGCCGAGCAGAAAGGAGTTGAGCGATGAAGACAGAGCTTGACACCCTCCGCGAGCGCGCCGCAGAAGTCATCCACGCCGCAGACCCCGCTTCCGTCATCTTCTCCCCCAAGCAGGGGGAAGCAATCTGCCTTTTCTTCGTGGAGGCCATCGAAGCTCAGCGCAAGTGGACCGAGAAAGCCGCCGCAGGCGGTGGGCAGGTATGGGGCACTACTAAGCAGATTGCCGACCGCTTGGGCATGGATGCAAGCCACGTCAGCGGTATGTTGAGTGAGCTTGCCGCCGTCGGCAAGATACGCCGCACAAAGGAAGACGCTATCCCCGGACGCCCCATGCGCCCCCGCTACCACATCGGGGACGTGGAGGCCGTGCTGATGGGCCTTGACGCCGCCAACGATAGAAAGGAGGCTCGCCGCTAATGAGCACCACACACACCACCGCAGACCCCCACACGCCGGCACCGCCGGCGGCAGTGGGGGCCGGCAACCTGCCGCCCGTAGACCCCGCAGCCATGCAGGCGGCAGAGAATGCCACGCAGAGCAAGCCCTGGAACAGAAGGCGGGGCCTTGACCCCGAAGAGGTGTTGAAAGAATACACGCTTTATTCTGCCGAGGTGGAAACCGTGCGCGAGCTGGTAAAAGCCCCGGAGGCGCAAGGCGGCCTCAACTTTGCCGCAGATTTGCTTTCCCAATGCCGCGACATCCTCGCCGCCGTGGCATGCCTTGAAAATTACAAGGTAATCACGCAGAGCACCCGCAGAAAGGCCCTCCATCTGGTATCCCGGTGGACAAGATCAGCATACAATCTTGCCACCGTGGCGCGCTGGGATTACCTCCCCGACGGCAAGGAAGGCAACGGGGGGAAAGAGACCGAAAAGCCATAACGCCAAGAACCTATTGAGACACTTCAGCGAATGCCCGCAGCGGGGAAAAGCTCCCTCGCGTAGCGCATTCCCGAAATTACTACAGATTTTTCATACCGTAAAATCCATTTTTCCCTTGATTTTATTATGAATTCTTATGTAGTAGAGTGTAGTAGAATAGAAGAGAAATAAATATAAAAGGGCTTATATTGTAGTAAAGAAGGGCCGATTTGTAGTAAGAAACCGCCTTTTGTAGTACACCGCAAGCCCGAAAATGCAACCTTTGAGCCGAAAAAGAAGCTAATGGGGATTCTGAATACCGACATCGAAGCCTTGAAGGGCTACGACCTCACCCGCGCCTATTGCGAGGCCGCACTAGGCCAACCCGTGCGCCGGGGGCGCGTGCTGATGTTCCCTTGCCCGTTCGGGGCGCATACTCGCCCGCATTTGGAGCTCGCCGACCTTAACGGGGCCGGCATTACCATTTGCCGCTCCTGCAACGCCGGCGGCACCGTGCTGGATGTAGCCGCCGCCGTTCTGGGGGTGGATATTCGCCACCACTTCGCCGAATGCGCCCGCGAGGTCGCCGAGAAGGTGGGCTACGTCCTGCACGAGGAAGGCGCAAAAAAGGGCACAGGAAAGAGCAGGAAGCGCCCTACCCCGCGAAAGATACATCTTACCGCCCCGCAGCCCGAAAAGCCGCAGGAGCTACCACAGGAGGAGCAGGAGAAGGCACTGCGTGCCGTAGCCTACGCCCACAGCCACCCGCAAGCCATGCGGGCGCATGCCGAGGCTCTGAACCTGCCCGCCGTGGAGTTTCTCTTTCACACAGACGCCGCCGAGGCCGCCGCGCAGGGTCTGCTTGGTCTGGATAACGCGGGCCGCCTTCTCTACGTCTACACGCACAGGGAGGCGGACGGCGTGCGCGTGCTGATGGTGAAGACCCGCAGCACCCCCGAGGAGGTCGCGCGCAACAAGCCCCGCTTTCTTTGCCGAGGCAGCAAGCAAGCCCTGTTCGGGGCAGACTCCGCCATCGGGGCCGGGGATGTCTACATCACCGAGGGGGAAAGTGACGCGCTGGCCGTGCGTGCCGCCTTCTGGCAGTGGCTGGACTTCGTGGCACATAATGCCCCCGATGACTACCCCGACGCCGCAGACCTGCCCGCCGTGGTCGCGAAGCCTGACGCAGGCACCTTCCGCGCCGAATGGGCCGCCCCGCTTGTCGGATCAGATGTCACTCTGATTACCGACAAAGATAAACCAGGGCAAGACGGGGCGCAGAAAACCGCCGGCATACTCTTCTCCGCAGGCGTGCGCCGGGTCTATCACTGGGCCCCGACGGGCGACGCAAAAGACGCAAGGGCGGCGCTTGACCCCGCTTGCCCGATGAAACTTGCAGAAAACATCTTAACCAACAGAAAGGAAATCAATCAATGAACAATGAAACAATGACAGACGGGGACCCCATGGAGGCCATCACCGCAAAGAAGCAAGCCGACGCCGAGCGCGCCGAGATGAACAGACAAGCCGAGGAGGCGGCCGAGGAGAAGGCCAAGAAAGCACGCACTTGGCCGATACCTTCGGGCCAATGCCCTGTTGTGCCGCTGGGCTGGAACGGGAACGGGGACAGGGTACGCTTTTGGTCTCATGCCTACAGGAAGATTATTCAGCTTCAGCAGGTGAAAAGATCCTACGGCAGCATGGTACGCTTGGCCCCTTTGGATGACTTCGCCGATTGGCTGGGCATGGACCGCGAGGCGGAAAAGGAGCTGATCAGCACCGCAGCGCGCAGGCTGGAAGATGAGAGCGCGCCGCTGACCTATAGCGAGAAGAATATTCTGGGCCGCGGCGTCTGGTACGCAGACCAAGAGAAGAAGGAAATCATCTACAGCGCAGGCAAGCGGTGCTATATGGTCACCGCCTCCGGGGAATTCAAGGAGCTGAATACCTGCGTATGGCGCGGCAAAATCTACACATCAGACAACCGCAACATATTGCCCGCCGCCGAGCCGCTCACAGATGCAGAGGGGCAAAAGCTGATTGACTTCCTGAACCTTCGCCCGTGGAAATCCTACCGCGCCGGCGAGATGCTGGCGGGCTGGATGGTCTGCGCCATGCTCTCCGGGCTTCTCACCGTCCGCCCGCAGCTCTGGATTAACGCGCCCGCAGGCTCCGGAAAAACCCACCTTCGGGATGACATGGCGGCCGCATTCGGTGGAGTGGATGCGGGCTACGTCTGTTCGGTGAACGGAGGCAAAACTACAGAAGCAGGACTGCGCCGAACCCTTGACCGCGAGGCCGTGCCGGTGCTCTTCGATGAATTAGAACCCAACGAAGACAAAAGAAGAAAGGAAAACATCGGAAACATTCTGGAGCTGATCCGTACGGTGGCAACTTCAGAAAATCCTTGCATTACGCAGTGCGGTAAGGATGGTGAAGTGGTCAACTTCATACCCCGATTCTGTTCCGCGCTTTTCTCCGTCAATAACGCTTTGGAGAAGGATACAGACGTTTCCCGCTTCTTCATCCTGCGCGTGAATGGTAAAGCCAAGCGGGCCGAGAAAGATCGGATCTACGCCAAGCAAGAGCCGCTCCGCGAGCTGATACGGCAAAAAGACTTCACCCCGCGCCTTCTGCGCCGCGTGCTGGAAAGTGCCCGTGACGTCATCCGAAACGCCGGCACCTTGGCCGATGCAATGAAGAAGACGCTCTCCGCCGCAGGCTGTAGAACCGATGACCGCTCCGCCGGCATGCTCGCTCACATCATGGCAGGAGCCTACGCCCTCACCCACCGCGGGGCCATGAGCCAAGAGGCTATTGATGACTACGCCGCCGCCGCCGTGCTCATAGATGAGGACCGAAACGGCGAGATCGAACGGATGAGCGAAACAGAGCAAGCCCTGAATCTTCTGCTAACGCACACCATACAGCTACAGGGCAAGGGCGTCACCGTTGAAAGATTATGCCGCATTGTAGAGGAGGAAACAGATGCAGAGAAGAGGGAGCTTGCAAAGTCCGCCATTGAAACCTGCGGGCTACGGTGGAGACATGATCAGAAGGGGAATCCTTGGCTTTCCGTTCATGCTTCATATTCGGGGCTGCAAAAGATATTTGCGAATAGCCCCATACCGAAGAATAATGTACGGCGTATCCTGAAGAATGACGATGACGGCATAGGTATATGCGAAGGGCCGGCGCGCATCCCCGCCATCAGTAAAGGGCCGATCAAGAATGCATTACAGATCCCCGGGGAATACGTGCTAGACAGAACAGAAGATTGAGAAGGAAAAGGGCACTTGGCAGGCTGATGAAGCTCACCAAGTGCCCGAAAATGCCTGCAAAAAAAACAGACTACACCCCCGAAGAAATACTACAAACTCGCCCATTTTACTACAAAAGCGCGAATTCTCTACTACAATTCACTCGCGCTTTTAATACATGCGAGAACGCGTAGAGAATGGGGAATATGCAATGCTAAAGTGACTAACACAGCAAAAAAGCGGCGAATTGCTTTACTTCATTGAGAAAAAGCCGCAAGTCCCCTTTATTTTCTAAGGGAAATAGCTTCTCAAAAATCTAGCAAAGCGCATTTTTCAAAAACCGCGCCCCCTTACACACATATACTCACATAAGAGTGCACTGTAGAGAGCGGCGAAAAAAAACTCTACCCCAAAAAAAAGAGACTTTGCCGGCGATATGGCAGGCCGAATGAGAGAGGCGCAGCGGGGCAGCGAACGCGGCGAGCACATAGCCCCCACGCGGTCCGAGCCCCCGCAAGAAAGAGAGGGAGGCAAAAATTCATGCTTTACATTGACAGAAAGGGCCTTCCCTGCGGTCCGAGCCGCGGCAAAAGTAAGCGGGTGCAGAAAAATCAAGGGTGAAGTGAAGCCTTGCCCCCTTGCGCGCGTCTGGAGACCCATAGACGGGCTTTTGCCGGCCATCCGCACCAACTACACCACCCGCACGCTGCAAGGGCCGTGTAGGGCCGTGGAGGGGGTGGTATAAGGAATCTTTTTGAGACCCCCCGGCCCTTCCTTGCGGTCCGAGCCGCGGCGAAAAAAAGAGAGAGCGAAAATTCTTGCGTTACATCGCATTTTTTCCCTTTCTTGGCTCACAGGAGGCCCTAGAAAGGGCCTTTCTTGCGTCTGTTGAACACTTACCGCCTGCGCCATGCAAGGCCCGTGTAGGGCATCTGGTGAGCTTTTCCCCCGCCGCATGCACTGCACCGCCGGCAGGTGCTCAAAATGCGCCCATATGGTCATTTTATTCTCATTCTTGGCTCAAATAGGGCCATTTTCAGAGAGAGCCTTCCATATTCAGAGCCTCCCTTACCCCGTGGCCATGGTCAATCCGCGAGCACCCCCACCCACCTTCTTTCCCCGCCGCCGAGCCGCGCGCATGATTGCAAGCCTCCCCACTCAATCGGCAAGTGCCATGTCACGCCGCTTGCATGATTGCACCGTGACCCACTGCACATCTGCCACCGATAGATTGACCGCCTGCACCCGCTGCACATCGGAGGCGCAGGAAGCACCCCGCCGCGCAAGGTTCACCGCCTGCCCTTCATCATGCCGACCTCATGGACCATATGCCCCGCTTGCTGCAAAGCTGTATGGCCTTGGCGGCCTTGTCTGACGTCTGGCGGGTAGTTTATCCACCGCGCCTCCCTTGCGCCCCTGTAGAGCTTCCCCTGCACCACCTGCACCCGCTGGAGGTGCACCGCCTGCACCGAGAAGCCCACCATGAAGCCGCAGCACCTCCACCGCACACAGCTACCGCCGGCAGGACATCCGCACCGCAAGCAAGGCTCACGAGCCGCACACCATGAGACGCAAGCACCCCGCACGGCATATTCTGCGCCTCCGCAAGTGCGCAAGCATGCGTAAGCGCGAATTATGACACAAAAAGCCAAAACGGGGGAGCAAGGCGCACAATTTGGGCGCACATAACCGCGTAACCCGTTGAGTATCAACACTTTTGCATCTCCTCCCGTGTACTTGAAGCCCCGCGGATTAACCCCCGCGGGGCTTTTTCAGTCCGCATTTTTAACAACAAACGGCGGCATTATCAGACTTCACACCGCTGTGACAAAAGAACCCGAGAGGATAAAGACCGCGGAATGAAAGGAATTTTCGGAAACTGATTGGCCTTCGGAGCTTCGGCAAGATTACGAAGCAAGCTCATGGTAGGTAGC
>SFDX01000068.1 GCA_004557455.1 Akkermansia muciniphila
AGGGAAAACACACTAAACGGAGGGCAAGAATATGAAAAAGGCGCAGGTTGGAATGAAGGTCAAGGCTTACACGGGACGCTGCGTTGGAATACTGATCCAGAGCACGACCTGGGAGGGCGAGATCATCAAGGTCAACAAGAAGAGCATCCGGGTTCGCCTGACCGAAAGCACCAGCAAGTTCGGCAGCAAGACCACCAGCCATTGGGAGAACCTCAACACCGAGAAGACCTTCCGATTTGTGAAGACGCTGAGCAGCGGCAAGGACTGGTACAAGAGCGAGGGCGGCCTTTACGGCGGCATCGAGATTGGCTGAGAAACAGAAAACAGAAACCGAGAAGGAGTGGAGCCGACAGGCTCTGTTCCTCGTATATGACGAAGGTCGCGCCGGGAATGGCGGCGGCTATTTTTTATGCCATTAGGGAGGTGGTGACGCGCATGGCAATAAGAAAACTGAAGAAATACAAGCCTACGAAGTTCAAGGCGAAGGACTCCAACTATGACAAGGATGCCGCCGATTATGCGGTCATGTTCATCGAGTCCCTCTGCCATACCAAAGGCACCTGGGCCGGAAAGCCCTTTGAACTGATCGACTGGCAGGAGCAGATCATCCGCGACCTGTTCGGCATTCTGAAGCCTAACGGGTACCGGCAGTTCAACACGGCTTATGTGGAGATACCGAAGAAAATGGGCAAGAGCGAGTTGGCCGCTGCGGTGGCGCTACTGCTTACCTGCGGCGATGGAGAGGAACGTGCCGAGGTGTATGGCTGCGCTGCCGACCGCCAGCAGGCCGCCATCGTATTCGACGTGGCCGCTGACATGGTGCGAATGTGTCCGGCGCTCTCTCGCCGCGTGAAGATCCTCGCTTCCCAAAAGCGGATCATCTACAAGCCCACCAACAGCTTCTACCAGGTGCTATCGGCGGAGGCCTACTCGAAGCATGGCTTCAACATCCACGGCGTCGTGTTCGACGAGTTGCACACGCAGCCCAACCGGAAGCTATTTGATGTCATGACCAAGGGCTCTGGCGATGCCCGAATGCAGCCGCTGTACTTCCTGATTACTACCGCCGGGACCGACACCCACTCCATTTGCTACGAGACGCACCAGAAGGCCAAGGACATCCTTGAGGGCCGGAAGATCGACCCGACCTTCTACCCGGTGATCTATGGCGCGGATGAATCCGAGGACTGGACGGACCCGAAGGTCTGGAGGAAAGCCAACCCGTCGCTGGGTATCACGGTCGGGATCGACAAGGTCCGGGCCGCCTGCGAATCGGCCAGACAAAATCCCGGCGAAGAGAATGCCTTTCGGCAGCTCCGCCTGAACCAATGGGTCAAGCAGGCGGTGCGCTGGATGCCGATGGAGAAATGGGACGCCTGCGCCTTCGCGGTGAATGAGGATGATTTGGAGGGTCGGGTCTGCTACGGTGGCCTCGACCTCTCGTCCACCACTGACATCACGGCGTTCGTGCTCGTGTTCCCGCCCACCGACGAGGATGACCGGTATGTGGTTCTCCCGTACTTCTGGATTCCGGAGGATTCGATGGACCTGCGCGTCCGGCGCGATCATGTTCCCTATGAGGTCTGGGAGCGCCAAGGGTACCTGATGACCACCGAGGGCAACGTGGTCCATTACGGCTATATCGAAAAGTTCATCGAGCGTCTGGGCGAAAAATTCAACATCCGGGAGATCGCCTTCGACCGCTGGGGCGCGATCCAGATGGTCCAGAATTTGGAGGGCATGGGCTTTACCGTCGTGCCATTCGGTCAGGGCTTCAAGGACATGTCCCCGCCGACGAAGGAGCTCATGAAGCTGGTACTGGAAAAGCGGATCGCCCACGGCGGGCATCCGGTCCTGCGCTGGATGATGGACAACATTTATATTCGGACAGACCCTGCTGGCAACATCAAAGCTGACAAGGAACGCTCCACCGAGAAGATCGACGGCGCGGTCGCCACCATCATGGCGCTGGACCGGGCGATTCGCTGCGGCAATGTATCCACTGCCTCTGTTTATGATGACAGAGGCATTTTGTTTATCTGAAAGGATGGTGATGAATATGGGGATTTTGAGTGGCCTGTTCCATTCCCGCGATAAGCCTACCAACGCAACCTCCGGCAGCAGCTACCGCTTCTTCCTTGGCGGCAGCACCTCCGGTAAGACCGTGACAGAGCGCTCTGCCATGCAGATGACCGCCGTGTACTCCTGCGTCCGGATTTTGGCGGAGGCCATCGCAGGGCTCCCGCTTCATCTATACACCTATAAGGAGGACGGCGGCAAGGAGAAAGCCATCGGACATCCGCTGTACCTGCTGCTACACGACGAGCCGAATCCGGAGATGAGCTCCTTCGTCTTCCGAGAAACGCTCATGACGCACCTGCTTCTGTGGGGAAACGCCTACGCGCAGATCATCCGCAACGGCAAGGGCGAGGTCGTGGCACTCTACCCCCTCATGCCCAACCGCATGACGGTAGACCGGGATTCTTCCGGGCAGCTCTTCTACAGCTACCAGATGAACAATTCCGACGCGCCGACTATGAAGACCGGCACCGTGATCCTGAAGCCCTCGGACGTGCTGCACATCCCCGGCCTCGGCTTTGACGGGCTCGTCGGCTATAGCCCGATTGCGATGGCAAAAAACGCTATAGGGCTTGCTATTGCCACCGAGGAATACGGTGCAAAGTTCTTCGCCAACGGCGCGACACCGGGCGGCCTGCTGGAATACCCCGGCACAGTGAAGGACCCAGACCGCGTGCGCGAGAGCTGGAACAAGGGCTTCTCCGGCAGCCAGAATGCCGGGAAGGTCGCCATTTTGGAGGAAGGCATGAAATACACGCCGATCTCCATCGCACCGGAGCAGGCGCAGTTTTTAGAGACGCGCAAGTTCCAAATCAATGAAATCGCTCGAATTTTCCGGGTGCCGCCCCACATGGTCGGCGATCTGGAGAAGTCGAGCTTTTCTAATATTGAGCAGCAGTCGCTGGAGTTTGTGAAGTACACGCTGGACCCGTGGGTGGTGCGCTGGGAACAGTCCCTGTCCCGTGCCCTTTTCACGCCGGAAGAAAAGAAAAAGTACTTCTTCAAATTCAATGTGGAAGGTCTGCTGCGCGGCGATTATCAGAGCCGCATGAACGGTTACGCCACCGCGAGGCAGAACCCGATGAACAATCCGATGAAGTTTTGGAAGTGGAGAAATCAGGCCGACGGAGAACCGGAAGTAAGGGTTCTTGAGCTGTACGGCACCATCGCTTCCGAGAGCTGGTTTGACGATGACGTCACGCCCCAGATGTTCCGAGACGAGTTGTTCTCCGGCGAGGGCGACGTGGTCATCTATCTGAACAGCCCCGGCGGCGACTGCATTGCAGCCAGCCAGATCTATACGATGCTCATGGACTACACCGGCAGCGTCACCATCAAGATTGACGGCATTGCGGCCTCCGCTGCGTCCGTCATTGCGATGGCGGGCACGTCCGTCCTGATGGCCCCCACCAGCCTCATGATGATCCACAATCCCATGACCTCAGCCTTCGGCAGCAAGGTCGAGATGGAAAAGGCCATTGAGATGCTGGAGGAGGTCAAGGAAAGCATCGTCAACGCCTACGAGCTCCGGACCGGGCTGTCCCGCGCACGGATCTCGCACCTCATGGACAGTGAGACATGGATGAACGCGAAACGGGCCATCGAGCTCGGCTTTGCGGACGGCATGCTCACAGACGAGAAGGTAACGGCAGAAATGCCCGCCTTCGAGTTTTCGGACCGGGCCGTAGAAGCTGCGCTGATCAACAAAATCACCGCCAAGACCAAGAAGAACACCCAGGTAGATAAGCAAGAACTGCAGCCGGAGCCCCAAGCGGTCCCGCAGCAGGAACCCGCACCCAAACATGGCCGTTCCGTCGCTGAGCTGATGGAGCGGCTCAATCTTTTGAAGAACTGAGGAGGATCAATACCATGACTATTATCGAGCTTCGCAACAAGCGTGCCCAGAAGCTGGCGGCTGCCAAGGCGTTTCTGGAGTCCAACCGCAATGCCGACGGCTTCCTGTCCGAGGAGGACGATGCCGTTTACACTGGCATGGAAAACGACATTACCAACCTCGGCAAGGAGATCAGCCGCATGGAGCGTCTGGAGACGATGGACGCCGAGCTGTCCCGTCCGGTGAACACCCCCATCACGGAGAAGCCTGCGGCTACCAAGCCAATGGACACCAAGACCGGCCGTGCCTCTGACGCCTATAAAAAGGCGTTCTGGAACGTCACCCGCCATAAGGATTCCATGACCCCGGAGATGAAAAACGCTCTGCAGGAAGGCGTGGATTCTGAGGGCGGCTATCTCGTCCCTGACGAGTTCGAGCGCACCCTGGTGCAGGGCCTGAACGCTGCCACCGTGATCCGCGCCAACGCGCATGTTATCACGACCTCCAGCGGCCTGCACAAGATCCCCGTTGTCGCCTCTCATGGCTCTGCCGCGTGGATCGATGAGGAAGGTGCCTACACCGAGAGCGATGATGTCTTTGGTCAGGTGCAGCTGGATGCCCACAAGGTTGGCACCATCATCAAGATCTCCGAGGAGCTCCTGAACGACGCCGCCTTTGATCTGGAAGGCTACATTTCTTCTGAATTTGCCCGTCGAATCGGTGACAAGGAGGAAGAGGCCTTCCTGAACGGCAACGGCTCCTCCAAGCCCACCGGCATCCTTAATGCCACGGGTGGCGGCGAGGTCGGCGTTACCGCTGCAAGCGCAACTGCCATCACCGCTGATGAGCTGATCGACCTGTACTTCAGCCTCAAGGCTCCGTACCGCAAGAACGCTGTCTGGGTGCTGAATGATACGACCGTCAAGCTCATCCGCAAGCTGAAGGACAGCAGCGGCCAGTACCTGTGGCAGCCCGCCCTCCGCGACGGCGATGTGCCCACGATCCTCGGCAGGCCCTACTTCACTTCCGCATATATGCCGGAAGCTGCTGCCGGTGCCAAGACCGTCATCTTCGGTGATCTGAACTACTACTGGATCGGCGACCGTCAGGGCATCACCTTCAAGCGCTTGAACGAGCTGTTCGCCGGTAACGGTCAGGTCGGCTTCCTTGCCTCCAAGCGTCTGGACGGAAAGACTGTCCTGCCGGAGGCCATCAAGGTTCTGCAGCAGAAAAGCACTGCCGCTTCCGGCAACTAATGACAGGAAGGAGGCTGCTGCATGGCACTGATTTCGCTTGATGAAGCCAAGATGTACCTCCGGGTGGATTCTGCGGATGAGGACGCTGTGATCAGCAGCCTTCTCTCCGCATCCTGCAATCTCTGCGCGGATGTTGCACGGCTGACTGCTGACCAGTGGGCCGATATTGATTCCGGCAAGGTCCGCTCCACACGCTATACCGATGCGGAGCTCCGCCACGTCCGGGAGACCATGAAGGTCGCCATCCTCTATGCGCTCGGCTATTTGTTTGAGCACCGGGAGGACGCCGACCACCATGA
>SFDX01000069.1 GCA_004557455.1 Akkermansia muciniphila
AAAGTCAATAAAAAAAGCTGGCAGCGACCTACTCTCCCGCGGACGAGCCGCAGTACCATCGGCGCGAGAGCGTTTTACTTCCGTGTTCGGGATGGGAACGGGTATTTCCACTCTGCCATGGCCACCAGCAGACCAAGAAGAGGCACCTTGGGTGCATCCTATGGTCGGGAGGAAGAGGGAAGGACAATATGGCCAAGCCTCACGGATGATTAGTAACGGTCGGCTGAACGCGTCGCCGCGCTTGCACCGCCGTCCTATCGACCAGCTGTTCTGGCTGGTTCCTTCAGTGGAGTCGAGCTCCATGGGACGCCTAATCTTGGGGCGGGCTTCCCGCTTAGATGCTTTCAGCGGTTATCCCTTCCGGACGTGGCTACCCTGCGAATGCCGCTGGCGCGACAACAGGTACACCAGAGGTCCGTCCACCTCGGTCCTCTCGTACTAAAGGCAGGACCCCTCAAGCGTCCAACGACTGCAGCAGATAGGGACCGAACTGTCTCACGACGTTCTGAACCCAGCTCGCGTACCGCTTTGATTGGCGAACAGCCAAACCCTTGGGACCTGCTCCAGCCCCAGGATGCGATGAGCCGACATCGAGGTGCCAAACCTTGCCGTCGATGTGAACTCTTGGGCAAGATCAGCCTGTTATCCCCGGAGTACCTTTTATCCGTTAAGTGACGGCGCTTCCACACGCACACCGCCAGATCACTAAGACCTACTTTCGTACCTGCTCGGCCTGTCCGCCTCGCAGTCAAGCCACCTTGTGCCTTTACACTTGACGGGCGATTCCCAACCGCCCTAAGGTGACCTTCGCGCGCCTCCGTTACACTTTGGGAGGCGACCGCCCCAGTCAAACTCCCCGCCTGGCGCTGTCCGGACGCCGGATCACGGCGGCCGTTAGAGAATTGAATCGGCAAGGGTGGTATTTCACCGACGGCTCCGCGCACCCTGACGGGCACGCATCACAGCCTCCCACCTATCCTACACATGCCGGTCCAATCCTCAGCACCAAGTTGGAGTAAAGGTTCACGGGGTCTTTCCGTCTAACTGCAGTCACCAGGCATCTTCACCTGGACTTCAATTTCACCGGATCTCGCGTTGAGACAGTGCCCAAATCATTACACCATTCGTGCGGGTCGGAACTTACCCGACAAGGAATTTCGCTACCTTAGGACCGTTATAGTTACGGCCGCCGTTTACTGGGGCTTGAGTTCGCCGCTTCGATTGCTCTGACGGCTCCCCTTGACCTTCCAGCACCGGGCAGGTGTCAGCCCATATACTTCCCATTGCTGGTTCGCATGGACCTGTGTTTTTGGTAAACAGTTGCTTGGGCCATTTCTCTGCAGCCCACGGGC
Organism: Akkermansia muciniphila; assembly: GCA_004557455.1. Classification (GTDB taxonomy): domain Bacteria; phylum Verrucomicrobiota; class Verrucomicrobiia; order Verrucomicrobiales; family Akkermansiaceae; genus Akkermansia; species Akkermansia muciniphila_D. Next base: position 1,353 of record SFDX01000069.1, read on the forward strand.
CTCCCCGTGGGCCATACTTCTCCCGAAGTTACGTATGCATTTTGCCGAGTTCCTTAACGCGAGTTCTTCCGAGCGCCTCTGCTTTCTCAGCTTGCCCACCTGTGTCGGTTTGTAGTACGGTCCCGCAGCGCATATACTTAGAAGGTGTTTCCTGGCACGACGGCTACGCGTCCTTCACCCCTCCGTGAAGGGGCTCCCTCCGGGCTCACCTCAGGCGCGGCGTTTGACTCGCGCCCTCACTGGCTCGCCCATTCGACCGGGACTACCGACGCCCGGCGACCTTTCACCCTATGCTTCCCTCCATCGTTCCGCTGCGAGGCACGGGAATGTTGACCCGTTTCCCATCGGCTACGACCTTCGTCCTCGCCTTAGGGGCCGGCTGACCCCCGGGTAGATTACCTTTACCCTGGAAACCTTAGGCTTTCGGCGGACGGGGATCCCACCCGTCTTTCCGTTACTCATGCCTGCATTCTCTCTTCCATCCGCTCCACGGAGGCTCCCGCCCCCGCTTCGTCGCCACATGGAATGCTCCCCTACCCACACGTCCTCAAGGACTGTGACGAAGCTTCGGTTGCGCGCTTAGCCCCGTTGAATTGTCGGTGCCCGAGTACTCGACCAGTGAGCTGTTACGCACTCTTTGAAGGTGTGGCTGCTTCTGAGCCAACCTCCTGGCTGTCTATGCATTCGGACTTCCTTTCCCACTTGGCGCGCATTGGGGACCTTAGCTGTCGTTCCGGGCTGTTTCCCTCTCGGCCACGGCCCTTATCAGTCGCAGCCTGACTGCCATGCACTATATCGCGGCATTCTGAGTTTGGTTAAACTTGGTACCCAGCGACGGGCCCGCATCTATCCAGTGCTTTACCTCCGCGACAGTCCGCATGACGCTAGCCCTAAAGCTATTTCGGGGAGTACCAGCTATCTCCAAGTTTGTTTAGTCTTTCGCTCCGATCCACAGCTCATCCCAACCCTTTTCAGCGGATTTAGGTTCGGCCCTCCACACCGTCTCACCGGTGCTTCAGCCTGGCCATGGATAGATCACTTGGCTTCGGGTCCATGCCGTGCAACTCAGCGCCCTCTTCAGACTCGGTTTCCCTACGGCTCCGGGACTTCCATCCCTTAACCTCGCTGCACGTCATGACTCGCAGGCTCATTCTACAAAAGGCACGCCGCCACCCTTCCGGGCTGCGACCGCTTGCGGGTCCATGGTTTCAGGTTCTCTTTCACTCCCCTCCCGGGGTGCTTTTCACCTTTCCCTCACGGTACTATGCGCTATCGGTAGCTGCCGAGTATTCAGCCTTGGAGGGTGGTCCCCCCGGATTCCGTCAGGATTCCACGTGTCCCGACGTACTCAGGTACGCACTCGGCTGTCCATCGGACTTCGCGTACGGGGCCTTCACCCTGTCTCGCCGGCCGTCCCAGACCGTTCCGCTGTCCTACGGCTTTCTCCAGCCTCGCCGTGCGCCCTACAACCCCGCCGACGTCGCCGCCTGCGGTTTGGGCTAATCCCCTTTCGCTCGCCGCTACTGAGGGAATCTCGTTTGATTTCTTCTCCTGCCGGTACTTAGATGGTTCACTTCCCGGCGTCTACCGTCCGCACGCTATTGATTCACGTACGGACGACTGCCATTCCAGACAATCGGGTTACCCCATTCGGACACCCCGGGATCATAGCCTGTTGGCGGCTCCCCCGGGCTTTTCGCAGCTATCCGCGTCCTTCTTCGCCTGGCAGCTCCTAGGCATCCACTCATGGACCCATATTCACTTGACCATATTGTTCTTCCGTCTTCCTTCGCTAAAAAT
>SFDX01000070.1 GCA_004557455.1 Akkermansia muciniphila
CTGGGTGTCTCGTATGAGCAGCTTTCCCGGAATTACGCCCAGATGAGCTACTCCACGGCACGGGCCAGTGCGAACGAGTCGTGGGCGTACTTTATGGGGCGGCGAAAATTCGTCGCATCCCGTCAGGCGAGCCAGATGTTTCTGTGCTGGCTGGAAGAGGCCATCGTTCGCCGCGTGGTGACGTTACCTTCAAAAGCGCGTTTCAGCTTTCAGGAAGCCCGCAGCGCCTGGGGGAACTGTGACTGGATAGGCTCCGGTCGTATGGCCATCGATGGTCTGAAAGAAGTACAGGAAGCGGTGATGCTGATAGAAGCCGGACTGAGTACCTACGAGAAAGAGTGCGCAAAACGCGGTGACGACTATCAGGAAATTTTTGCCCAGCAGGTCCGTGAAACGATGGAGCGCCGTGCAGCCGGTCTTAAACCGCCCGCCTGGGCGGCTGCGGCATTTGAATCCGGACTGCGACAATCAACAGAGGAGGAGAAGAGTGACAGCAGAGCTGCGTAATCTCCCGCATATTGCCAGCATGGCTTTTAATGAGCCGCTGATGCTTGAACCCGCCTATGCGCGGGTTTTCTTTTGTGCGCTTGCAGGCCAGCTTGGGATCAGCCGCCTGACGGATGCGGTGTCCGGCGACAGCCTGACTGCCCAGGAGGCACTCGCGACGCTGGCATTATCCGGTGATGATGACGGACCACGACAGGCCCGCAGTTATCAGGTCATGAACGGCATCGCCGTGCTGCCGGTGTCCGGCACGCTGGTCAGCCGGACGCGGGCGCTGCAGCCGTACTCGGGGATGACCGGTTACAACGGCATTATCGCCCGTCTGCAACAGGCTGCCAGCGATCCGATGGTGGACGGCATTCTGCTCGATATGGACACGCCCGGCGGGATGGTGGCGGGGGCATTTGACTGCGCTGACATCATCGCCCGTGTGCGTGACATAAAACCGGTATGGGCGCTTGCCAACGACATGAACTGCAGTGCAGGTCAGTTGCTTGCCAGTGCCGCCTCCCGGCGTCTGGTCACGCAGACCGCCCGGACAGGCTCCATCGGCGTCATGATGGCTCACAGTAATTACGGTGCTGCGCTGGAGAAACAGGGTGTGGAAATCACGCTGATTTACAGCGGCAGCCATAAGGTGGATGGCAACCCCTACAGCCATCTTCCGGATGACGTCCGGGAGACACTGCAGTTCCGGATGGATGCAACCCGCCAGATGTTTGCGCAGAAGGTGTCGGCATATACCGGCCTGTCCGTGCAGGCTGTGCTGGATACCGAGGCTGCAGTGTACAGCGGTCAGGAGGCCATTGATGCCGGACTGGCTGATGAACTTGTTAACAGCACCGATGCGATCACCGTCATGCGTGATGCACTGGATGCACGTAAATCCCGTCTCTCAGGAGGGCGAATGACCAAAGAGACTCAATCAACAACTGTTTCAGCCACTGCTTCGCAGGCTGACGTTACTGACGTGGTGCCAGCGACGGAGGGCGAAAACGCCAGCGCGGCGCAGCCGGACGTGAACGCGCAGATCACCGCTGCGGTTGCGGCAGAAAACAGCCGCATTATGGGGATCCTCAACTGTGAGGAGGCTCACGGACGCGAAGAACAGGCCCGCGTGCTGGCAGAAACCCCCGGTATGACCGTGGAAACGGCCCGCCGCATTCTGGCCGCAGCACCACAGAGTGCACAGGCGCGCAGTGACACTGCGCTGGATCGTCTGATGCAGGGGGCACCGGCACCGCTGGCTGCAGGTAACCCGGCATCTGATGCCGTTAACGATTTGCTGAACACACCAGTGTAAGGGATGTTTATGACGAGCAAAGAAACCTTTACCCATTACCAGCCGCTGGGCAACAGTGACCCGGCTCATACCGCAACCGCGCCCGGCGGATTGAGTGCGAAAGCGCCTGCAATGACCCCGCTGATGCTGGACACCTCCACCCGTAAGCTGGTTGCGTGGGATGGCACCACCGACGGTGCTGCCGTTGGCATTCTTGCAGTTGCTGCTGACCAGACCAGCACCACACTGACGTTCTACAAGTCCGGCACGTTCCGTTATGAGGATGTGCTCTGGCCGGAGGCTGCCAGCGACGAGACGAAAAAACGGACCGCGTTTGCCGGAACGGCAATCAGCATCGTTTAACTTTACCCTTCATCACTAAAGGCCGCCTGTGCGGCTTTTTTTACGGGATTTTTTTATGTCGATGTACACAACCGCCCAGCTGCTGGCGGCAAATGAGCAGAAATTTAAGTTTGATCCGTTGTTTCTGCGTCTCTTTTTCCGTGAGAGCTATCCCTTCACTACGGAGAAAGTCTATCTCTCACAAATTCCGGGACTGGTAAACATGGCGCTGTACGTTTCGCCGATTGTTTCCGGTGAGGTTATCCGTTCCCGTGGCGGCTCCACCTCTGAATTTACGCCGGGATATGTCAAACCCAAGCATGAAGTGAATCCGCAGATGACCCTGCGTCGCCTGCCGGATGAAGATCCGCAGAATCTGGCGGACCCGGCTTACCGCCGCCGTCGCATCATCATGCAGAACATGCGTGACGAAGAGCTGGCCATTGCTCAGGTCGAAGAGATGCAGGCAGTTTCTGCCGTGCTCAAGGGCAAATACACCATGACCGGTGAAGCCTTCGATCCGGTTGAGGTGGATATGGGCCGCAGTGCGGCGAACAACATCACGCAGTCCGGCGGCACGGAGTGGAGCAAGCGTGACAAGTCCACGTATGACCCGACCGACGATATCGAAGCCTACGCGCTGAACGCCAGCGGCGTGGTGAATATCATCGTGTTTGACCCGAAAGGCTGGGCGCTGTTCCGTTCCTTCAAAGCCGTCAGGGAGAAGCTGGATACCCGTCGCGGCTCTCATTCCGAACTGGAGACAGCGGTAAGAGACCTGGGCAAAGCGGTGTCTTATAAGGGAATGTATGGCGATGTGGCCATCGTCGTGTATTCCGGACAGTACGTGGAAAACGGCGTCAAAAAGAATTTCCTGCCGGACAACACGATGGTGCTGGGTAACACTCATGCACGCGGTCTGCGCACCTATGGCTGTATTCAGGATGCGGACGCACAGCGCGAAGGTATTAACGCCTCTGCCCGCTACCCGAAAAACTGGGTGACCACC
>SFDX01000014.1 GCA_004557455.1 Akkermansia muciniphila
TCTTACTCATGATGGTAACTTCGGTGTATTTTAGCCCATCAGACTGACTCAATCAAGACTGTTTGCTCGAAATGTCTTGAAAATTGGCACCACCATAAAGAGCGTAGCGAGCCCCCGGAAGGGCCTTAATGCGGTGCTCTACCTGCAAACGCATGAGACGAGGGGTGAGCTCCCGAGCCGCCATACCGGTAGCAGCACACAGGGCATCCAAGGTATCTACCCCGCTTGCCAAGGCCTTGAGCACGGGGTCCGGCGGCATGGGCGGCGGCTCGGGGATACTCGGCGGCTGTTCCGCAACACCTTCCCCGCCGAAGAGATCGAGCTGTCTGGGCACCGACGTCCTCCGCAAGTCCTCCAGCAATTCGTGAGGCGACGTGCAGAGAATCGCCCCATCCCGAATGAGCGCATGACAGCCCACCGAAGTCGGGCGGTCCACCGGCCCCGGGACAGCGAAGACGCTTCTGCCGTAATTCTCCGCCGCCAAGCGCGCCGTGTGCAGAGCCCCACTGTGTTGCGGCGCCTCCACCACGAGCGTGGCCATACCCCACGCGGCCACGATGCGGTTGCGCTGAGGAAACGTGGTCTTTGCCGGGCGAACGCCCATGGGAAACTCACTGAGCACCGCCCCGTGCCCATTTTCGATACGCTCGGCGAGCGCGGCATTCTCCGCAGGGAACACGTTCGCCAAGCCATTCCCCAGCACGGCCACGGTGCGCCCTCCGGAATCCAGCGCCCCCAGATGCGCCGCACTGTCAATGCCGTGTGCCAAACCGGAGATAACAGTACAACCGGCATCGGCGAGCTCGCGGGCGAAGCGCCGCGCGACCGTCATGCCGTAAGGCGAGGCCATTCGGGAGCCCACGATAGACACCGCATGCTGCATGTCCCCCTGTGTCATCTGCCCCCGAACATAAAGCACCACGGGCGGGTCCGCCATACGGCGCAGCGCCTGCGGATAGTCATCATCTAACAGTGTAACAATGCGCGCCCCGTATTGTGCCGCACAGGCCAGCTCCGCCTCCGTGTTTGTGCACTCCTGCCAGCGTGAAATCGCCTGCGCCAGCCTAGGCCCGACACGGGGAACCTGCTCCAGAAGCGGGGCAGGGGCCTCCAGCACCAGCTCCGCCGAACCGAAAAACTCCAGCAGGGCTTGGATGCGCATCGACCCAAGCCCGGGTATCAGGTTCAGCGTGATGAGAGCCTCGCGCGGCGTGTACATCCTCCTCAGCGGTCAACCGTGAAGTCCAAGCCCAAGTCCAGGGAGGGCACGGAATGGGTCAGGCAGCCGAAGCTCATGAAATCCACCCCGGTTTCCGCCGCAGCGGGAGCCGTCTCCAGAGTCAGCCCTCCGGAGGCCTCGAAGTAAGGCTTCGTGCGGTTTCCGCGCATCTCCACGGCGCGGCGCATATCCTCGCAGCTCATGTTATCCAGCAGGATGTAATCCACCCCGGAGAGGCCCAGGAAGCCCTCCACCTGTTTCAGATTATCAGCCTCCAGCTCCACCTCCACACCGGGACGCTCCTGTTTGAGCTTGTCAATGCAGTGCTGCAGGTGGCCGATGTCCCCGTCCGTCATCAGGTGGTTATCCTTCACCATAGCCCGGTCGTAAAGTCCGAGACGATGATTGTTACCGCCGCCGTGCTTCACCGCCGCCTTCTCCAACAGACGATAGCCCGGGGTGGTCTTGCGGGTATCGAGTAACTTGCAGGGAGTGTGGGCAATGGCCTGCACATAGCGGTGCGTCATGCTGGCCACACCGGAGAGCCTCTGGATGAAGTTGAGCGCCGTTCTCTCCGCACCCAAAATGCTGCGGGCGGAGCCCTCAATCATCATCACCGCCGCGCCGGGCAGCACCTCCTCGCCGTCACCCAAGTACACCTCCACCCGCAGGGTGGGGTCCACCGCCTTGAAGACAGCCTCCGCCACGCGCACACCGGAGAGCACGCCGCGGGAGCGCGGGCGCATCAGCGCGCGGGCCTGCAAGCCCTCCGGCACAAAATACAGCGACGTCACGTCCCCGTCCCCGAAGTCCTCCGCAAGAGCCAGCTTGATGAGCTCCTGCACGTTGTCCGACACTTTAGTGTTGCTCATGCCCCTATCATATTCCACCCGGCGGCCCATGTAAAGCCGGAAAGCGAAAAAAATGCGGCAGCAGCGACTTTTTCACTTTACAGGGGGAGAGCAAACCGCTAGACTGAACACAGGATGCCCCGACCCGCAGGATGCCCGTGCGGGGAACGTAAGCAACACTAACGAAACAAACACTCGTGAAACACAACACTTTAATCGCGCTCGGACTGGCTGCCCTGATGCTGCCGCAGGCGGATGCCGCGCGCACCGAAACCGCCGGCAAGGACAACACTGCCGAGCAAGCGCAGAACACGCAGCCGGTGCTGCGTCCGCAGTTCAGCGCCTCCCGTTACGATGAGGACGAGAGCTTTCGCGACATCATCTTCCCGGATGAAATGGTACCTCCGGAAAGCGTGGGACAGCCCGCTGAGCCCGGCGTGGTGAAGCTGGAGAACGCCGGCAACGCAGAGGCACGTTGGATTGCCACCGACACCCTGCGAGTGACCCTTGATCCCGCCACGATTGCCCCGCTGACAGTCACGACCATCCAAGTCGGCGACGGCCTGCGCAGCCTGCACGGCGACCCGGTGGCCCCGCTTTCCATACGCTTCTGCGCCCGACGAATCCGCGTGAAAACGGGATGCCAGGTGAGTCCGACATACCAACCGACATTCCTGACCCTTGACGGCAATAAGGACGACCGAGCCTGTATGGATAAGTTAAAGGAGCTACTCTCCAAGGCCGAATATGTCGTGACCAACGATAAAACAAATGAAGTGGTGTCCCGCCGCCCCGCCGACATACGCCTCGCCACGGCCGGTGAGGCCCTCAAGAACTTCGAAAGTTTCTGCATAGCTGCCAAGCTGTGGACCTCGGAGAGCATTGAGGCCAAGAAAGAGCTGGAGAAGATGAACCCTGCCGCCGAGTTGAAGGGCATGTGGATTGTCCCCGCCATGGGGTATCATCCGGTGGGGATGAGCACCGCTCTTCGGCTTCCGGACATGAACGTTAAAAGCGTTCGCTCCGCGAATTCCGACTGCGCGGAGTATGTAGTCTTTGAACCCTGCGGGATCGTCAGCGAGTTTGAGTATAGTATAGATTGCCACCGTGATGCCTATTATCTGGGCAACGGGTGCTACAGCATTTGCGCAGACTTTTTCACCCCCGTGCTGCAGAATCCGGATCCCTCCTCTCTGCTGCCGAACTTCAGTCTGCTGACGGATGAGGACAAATGGGTACCTCTGACGGTGGGCGATGACGGGGTTGCCCGCATGACCGTGGACCGAAAACCCCGACTCTCCGACACCGTGACCGGTAAAGCAGAGATCTCCGTACGCGTCGACACCGAGCGCACCAAGCGCGAGCGCGAGAAAGTCAAGCTCTGGAACGGGGAGACCGTAGAGGCCTGCATGCGTATTTATTATCTTGTCGATACTCAGGGAGAGCATTGCACTCTCTTCGACAGCACCTGCTACCCCACTGTTCTGAACGGTGATTATGTAACACCCATGCCCAAGGACAGGAACGGCAAGTCGGACGGCCGGTCGATAGCGGTGGAGCTGATCCCGCCCGAGCCTTTACTCATCAGCGATGTGTTGGATAACGGCATGATCAGCGCCGCGGCGCATCGTTTCCTGCTTCTCCAGGTCGGGCTCAAGAAGCTGAACGCCACCATCTACTCCCTCAAATCCTCCGGTGCGGATGCGGTGCGCTCTCTGCGCATCTACCAGGACCGTTATTCCCCCGCCGCGAGGACCCGAGCGGAATGCCTCCTCGATCCCGAAACGGTTGATAAAAAAATCAAGGACAGCCTCTCTTCCGCCGACATGTTAGCCCAATGCGCCGACCGCAAAGATGTGTCTCTGCCCACGGACAAGAGCAGGGTGGTCCTGGATTTGGACGCTGCGTTTGGGGGCAAAGCCGCCAAGGGCATGTACTTGGTGGAGATCATCGGTGAGGTCTCGGATGACTGCGTGCGCCATCCGAAAGCCACCCGTGCGGTGAACCAAGGCCTGGTGCAGATAACCGACCTGGGCTTGGTCTGGAAGGTGAGCCGCACCGAGCTGGTGGCGTATGGCTACAGACTCTCCACCGCCGCCCCGACAAAGGGAGGCGTGCTGCATGTGATGGATGATAACGGAAAGGAGCTCGCCGCAGTCACCCTCGATGACGCCGGCACGGCGCGCTGCCCTCTTCCCACCGGTGCCGCCTTCCTGCAGCTCACCACCGATGATGACGTGTACACCGTCCGCATTCAGGACCCCATCGTTGAAAAAGGGGATTCCCCCTTTTCCTCCGCCCAGGTTCTGGCCATGCAAAAGGCCGGCATCGACCCCGGCGAGCTGCCGCAGACCCTCACCCTCTTATTCACAGACCGCGACATGTACCGCCCCGGGGACACCGTGCATGTGAAAGGCATCTGCCGTATGCTGCGCGGCAACAAGTTAGAGATACCGAAACTCAAGAGCGTGAAGGTGCGCACGACGTATGACCGGCAAGACGCCGGCACCTACACCGTCGAACCGGACGGCGCCGGCTCCTTCAGCCTGGACCTGCCCGTCGCACGCGTCGGCTCTCTCCGCATCTATACCGAGCCGGAGTTCGAGGGCGATGACACCGGCTCCTCCCCGGATAAAGCCATGGAGCGCCGCATCAATGCTGACCCGGAGTTGAAAGAGGGCCTGGGTTTCTCCGTGCGACGCATTACGGACCGCGGGGCGTCCTGCGCCGTCTCCGTGAAGGACTACCGACGCAATGAGTTCGAGGTCAAGAGCACGCTGACGGCAGATGCCTCCACGGGCATTGCGAAACTGCAGGCCACGGCCCGCAACTTCACCTCCACCCCGCTGTCCGGAGCCGGGGCGGACTGGCTGCTGCATGTTCGCGCCGAAAACTTCTGCCCCAAGGGGTGGGAGAACTACTGCTTCGGTTGCTATTGCAGTAAGGATGCTGACTTCCGCCGGTGGAAGTGTTATTTCGGAGGAGGCCCCGTCTGCATGACGAGTGACTACCTGCGCGCCTCGTCCAAGCTGGATGAGGAGGGCAACGGCAGCCATGAATTCCGCCTGCCGGAGCTGAAATTCCCCCTGCCGATGAGCCTTCGCGCAGTGGCTGATGTGACCAACGACAAGGAGCAAAGCGTGCGCGATGTGCAGAGCAGCAAGCTGCACCCCTGCGAGCAGTACGCCGGACTGCGCCTGCCCGGTCGCCTTCTGAAGAGCGGTGAGAGCATCCCGGTGCAGGCCTTGGTGGTGAACGCCGAAGGCACACGCTACGAGGGGCCGCCCCTCCCCGCGAAGCTCACGGTAACCCGCGAAGAGACGATATACTTCCGCTACGGCACGGAGACGCGGAACAGCGTGCAGGAATCCGACGCGGAACAATGCGTGTTCTCCGCACCCATGCAGCTCTCCGCCGAGGCTGCCGAACAGAAACTGCCCGCCCTTGAGCCCGGCAAGTACACCGCGGACCTGACCGGCAAGGACGCGGGCGGACATGATTTCCGCACCGCCTACACCTTCTTCGTGTTGGGGCCGAATGACTCCAAGTGGTCCCATTGCCCGGGCTGCTTCCTGCATGTCGAAACAGATAAAGAAGTGTACACCCCCGGAGAGACGGCCCATATTTTGATTGATACCTCGGTGGATGCCGAGGCCCTCATCTCTTTGGAGCGCGAGGGTATTCTGCGCACCATCCGCACCCGGGTGAAGGCGGATTACCCTGTGGTGGAGCTGCCCATCACCGCCGAGGAGGCTCCGGGCGCGCATGTGACGGTGACCCTGGTTCAGGGGGCGGACGATGTCAAATCCCAGTTCGGGCTGCCGAATATTCGCACGGCCCAAACCTACCTGCGCGTGATACCGGAGGAGAAGGTGCTGAGCCTGAAACTGGACACCCCGAGCAACCTCAACCCCACGGATGACTGCACGGTGAGCGGTGTGGTGACGGGCGCGGACGGCAAACCCGCCGCCGATGCCGAGGTGACGCTGTACGCCGTTGACGAGGGAACCCTGCAACTGCGCGACTACGAGATGCCGGACCCCATCGGCACCTTCTACGGCTGCCGCAATCTGCTGGTCAATACCTTCTCTTCGAATGGAGGTCTGCTGGAAACGGACCTGCTCTATCGCAGCTTCGGGAACAAGGGTATCTTCATCGGCGGTGGCGGCGATGATGAGGAGGATGAGGACGCCGATGCTGTGTCCATGCCGATTCGCACGGACATGAACCCCACGGCGGTGTGGCTGGCCAAGGTCCGCACGGATGCCGAGGGACGCTTCTCCGCTACCTACAAAAACAGCGGCCTGCTCACCCGCTACCGCGTGATGGCCGTGGCTGCCGCCGGGGCGGATTGCTTCGGAACAGGGAAGGGGGACTACACCGTCACCAAGCCCGTGATGCTGGAGCCCGCTGCCCCCATGGCTGCGGCGGAGGGGGATGTGGTGGATGTGCCCGTCACTCTCAGCATGCTGCCGGATCAGTTGCCCGCCGGCATGCCGAGCACCGTGCGCTGGGTGGTCTCCGCCCGCGGGGATAACGCCGCCCCGTCTGTGCCCGCGCAGACGGTGGAGCTGCAGGGCAACCGCCCCGTTACCGTCAGCTTCCCCGTCACGGTGGGGAAGGCGGGTGCGGCCTCGCTCACCTGGTCGGTGCAACCGGAGGACGCCTCGTTTTCCCCCAAGCTGCGGGATGCCGTGCAGTGCCGCTTTGATGTGGTACCGCCCACGCCGAACTTGCGGGAGACCGTCTGCACTACGCTCAAGTCCGGGGATACTGTTGCGTCCCTGCTCAGGAACGAGTACCGGGCCGGCACAACGGCGCAGTTCTCCTTCAGCACGAATGCGCTGGCAGGCTGCACCATCAACATGCAGAACCTGCGGAAGTACCCCTTCGACTGCGTGGAGCAGCGCTCCGGCCGCCTGTTGTCCTGGCTCTTCGCTCCGCAATTTGCGGATATGGCGGACATGTCGAAGCCGGATGAAGCCGCCTGCCGTGCCGCCGTCAATGCCGAGATCGCCGGAATCGTCGACTGCATGTGCGAGAACGGCACCGGGTTCACTTATTGGCCCGGGGAAGCTCGTGCCTCGGACTTCTCTTACTATACGGCACTGGTGCTGCACCTGGCCGCGCAGTCCGGCTTCTCGACGGTGCCTCAGTCGCGGCTGGAGAAGGTGTTTGCCAACATCAAGGGAACGCTCGCCGATATGCATTACAGCCCGGTCGGGCCGCACGATTTGAACGCGCTGGTTACCCTCGCGGTGGCGGGTCACCTCACGCCGGAGGAGTTCGACCGAATCCGCTCGGTGTGGAAGAATCCGAGCAAGCACGACCTGGCGGTCTTCGGTCTGGTGGCGCGTATGCTGAACCTGCCCTCCGCGGATGAGATCTGGAAATCCCTGCCGCAGGAGTACTATAAACACCGGTTATATGACATTCCGTTTAAGGTTCTCTGCCTCTGGGATGACATCCTGCGCGAGGCCTCCTCGCCCTGTGTGGCGGAGAAGATGGCCGCGTACACCCGCACGATGGTGAATGAGCACGGGCCGTGCACCAACAGCTGGGACAACGGCTGGTGCGCCATCCTCCTGCATGAGTACTTCAAGCGCGTGAACCCCGCTGCCAAGTCCGCGGTGCTGAACGGGGCACCCGTGCCGTTCTCCCCGGTGCTGCGCAAGCAGTTGTCCTGTACGGATACGACACCCGTGCAGGTGAGCGGTGACCCCGTGTATGTGTATGCGGATGTGGCGGGCTACCTGGCCAAGGAACAGGAACCCCGCGCCGTGGAAGATAAGGGGCTGCGCATCACCCGCCGCTATGAGTGCCTGATGCCGGATGGTAGCTGGAAGCCCACGGGTAGCTTCGCGGTGGGGGACATCGTGCGCATCACGATCTCCTGCATCTGCCGGGTGGGTACCTCCGGCTACATGGCTGTGGAGGACCGCCTGCCCGCGACCTTCGAGCTGCTCGACCCGAGCATTCCGTCCCAATGCGCCGATGTGCCGGAATCCGGCTGGCGCTCCCCCCGCTACAACAGCTACCACAGCGAGTTCCTGAAGGACCGTGTCCGCCTCTTCGCCCTTGCCGGCTATTCCTTCAACGGCGAGATCGCCTCGTATGTGGCCCGCGTGGTGCGCAGCGGTACGGTGACGGCCCCGGCGGAAAAGGCAGAGCTCATGTACAACCCGAGCGTCTACGGGCTTTCCGTTCCGCAGAAGTTCACCGTCAAGCCGCGCTGAACGGCTCGGTTCGCCTCTCTCCTTGCCTTGCTGCGGGGAGGGAGGCCCTATGCTGCGGCACCTGCTGTTCATCACGGACCCGAAAGGCGGAAAAGTGCGACAGCCGCTTCTTTTTTGCTTTACAGAGGGAGAGCAAACCGCTAGACTGAACACAGGATGCCCCGACCCGCAGAAAGCACTGTAAGGGGCTATAAGAAACTCTAACGAAAGAAACGCTCGTGAAACGAAACACTTTAATCGCGCTCGGTCTTGCTGCCCTGATGCTGCCGCAGGCGGATGCCGCGCGCACCAAAACGGCCCGCAAGGGCAACACCGCCAAGCAAGCGCAGAACACGCCGCAGCAGATGCTGCGCCCGCAGTTCAGCGACATCGGGTATGCCGGAAAAAACCGCTTCCGCGACATCACCTTCCCGGAGGAAATGGTTTCTCCGGAGACCGTGGGACAGCCCGCCGCTCCCGGCACGGTGAGCCTGGAAAACGCCGGCAACGCCGAGACCCGCTGGATTTCCACCGACACCCTGCGAGTGACCCTTGACCCCTCCGCGATTGCACCGCTGACGGTCACGACTATCCGGGTGGGCAACGGTCTGCGCAGCCTCCGCGGTAACCGGGTGGCCCCGCTTTTCATCCGCTTCTGCGCCCGCAGAATTAGGGTGGAAGAGGGATGCAGCGGGAGTGAGGAGGTGATGCCGACCTTCCTGACCCTCAATGACGAGGCGGACCAAGCATGTACGGCCAAGTTCAAGGAGCTGATCTCCCAAGCTGAGTATGTCGTGCTCAACAAGAGAACGCAGGAAGTGGTATCCCGCCGCCCCGCCGGCATTCGTCCCGCCACAGCAGGCGAGGCCCTCAAGTACTTCGACAGTTTCTGCTGGGCTGCCGCGATGTGGGATCGTTCGGCGGCCAAAAAGGAGCTGGAGAAGATGGACCCTGCCGCCGAACTGACCGGCATGTGGGTTGCCCCCGCCGCAGGGTATCATCCCGCGGATCTCCGGTCCGAGCTTCGGCTTCCCGGTGCGTATCCCAAACGCGTGGTGACCCCGAATGCCGACTGTGCAGAAAATGTTAATTTTAAGCCTGAGACGCTATTCGGTGCGGGCGGGTACAGTGCGGGGTGCGGCCGCGATGTCGAGTACTTGGGCAATGGGCGCTACAGCATCTGCACGGACTTTGACACCCCTGTGTTGCAGAACCTTGACCCCGCCTCACTGCTGACGGCCTTCTGTCTGGTGACGGACGATAACAACTGCGAGCTGATGACGGTGGGCGATGATATGGTAGCCCGCGTGACCGTGGATCGAAAGGCCCGCACCGCCGCCCCCGTGAGCGGTAAAGCAGAGATTTCCGTGCGTGTCGACACGGAGCGCACCAAGCGCGAGCGCAAGAGCATCAAGCTCTGGAACGGGGAGACCGTGGAAGCCTACATGCGTATCTATTATCTGGTAGATACTCAGGGAGAGCACTGCGCCCTTTTCGACAGCACCTGCTACCCGACCGTTCTGCAAGGCGAGTATGTAACACCCGTGAGCACGGACAAGGATGGCAAGTTGAACTACCGCGCGTCTGCGGTGGAGCTGACTCCGCCCTCCCCTTACCTCTCCTGCGATGTGATGGAGAACGGCATGCTCAGCGGCTCGGCGCACCGGCTGCAACTCTCCCAGCGCGGTCTCAAAAAGCTGAACGCCACCGTCTACTCCCTCAAATCCACGGGCGCGGATGCGGTGCGCTCGCTGCGTACCTACCAAGACCTTTACTCCCCCGCTGCGAGGAACCGTGCGGAATACCTCCTCGACGGCTCAAAGGCTGATAAAAAAATACAGGACGGCTGCGCGCCCGTCGGCATGCTGGCCCAATGCTCCGACCGCAAAGACGTGTCTCTGCCCACGGACAAACCCACGGCGGTGTTGGATTTGGATGCCGTGTCGGGGGGTAAGGCCGCCAAGGGCATGTACCTGGTGGAGGCCCTCGGCGAGGTCTCGGATGACTGCGTGCGCAAGCCGGAGGCTGCCCGTGTGGTGAACCAGGGCTTGGTGCAGATAACCGACCTGGGCTTGGTCTGGAAGGTGAGCCGCACCGAGTTGGTGGCATATGGCTACAGCCTCACCACCGCTGCCCCGGTGAAAGGCGGCGTGCTGCATGTGATGGATGATAACGGCAGGGAGCTGGCATCCGTTACCCTTGATGAAACCGGCATGGCGCGCTGCCCGCTGCCCGCCGGTGCCGCCTTCCTGCAACTCACCGCTGATGACGATGTGTACACCGTCCGCATGCAGGACCCCGTCATCGAGGACGACTCGTCTCCCTTCTCCGCCTCCCAAGTGCTGGCCCTGCAGAAGGCCGGCATCGACCCCGCTGAGCTGCCGCAGACCATTACCCTCTTATTCACGGACCGCGACATGTACCGCCCCGGGGACACCGTGCATCTGAAGGGCATCTGCCGCGTGTTGCGCGGTAACAAGCTGGAGACACCCAAGCTCAAGAGCGTCAAGGTGCGTGCGCAGGTCAACTGGCGGGATGATAGCACCTACACCGTCCAACCGGACAGCGCCGGCTCCTTCAGCTTGGACCTGCCCGCCGCTCGTGTCGGTGCTCTCAACATCTACACCGAGCCGGAGTTCGAGGGCGACGCCACCGGTTCCTCCCCGGACAAGGCCATGGAGCGCCGCATCAATGCCATTCCGGAGCTGAAGGAGGGCCTGCGCTTCGCCATGTACCGCGTCTTGGACCGCGAGGCAACCTGTGTTGTCTCGGTGCAGGACTACCGCCGCAATGAGTTCGAGGTGAAGAGCACGCTGGCGGCAGATACCTCCACGGGCACGGCGAAGCTGCAGGCTACGGCTCGCAACTTCACCACCACCCCGCTGTCCGGTGCCGAGGTGAATTGGCTGCTGCACGTCAGAACCGAGAATTTCTGCCCCAAGGGGTGGGAGAGCTACTGCTTCGGCGATTATCGCGAGCGGGAGTCTGACTTCAGCCGCTGGATGAGCTACTTCGGCGGCGGTGTCAGCAGTGTCTCGAGCAAATACCTGCGCGACTCGTCCAAACTGGATGCGGAGGGTAACGGCAGCCATGAATTCCGCCTGCCGGAGCAGAGTTTCCCCCTGCCGATGAGCCTTCGCGCGGTGGCCTATGTGACCAACGCCAAGGAGCAAAGCGTGCGCGATGTGCAGAGCAGCAAGCTGCACCTCTGCGAGCAATACGCCGGCCTGCGCCTGCCCGGTCGCTTTGTGAAGAGCGGCGCGCCCATTCCGGTGCAGGCCCTGGTGGTGAACGCCGCCGGTACGCGCTACGAAGGGCAGCCCCTCTCCGCGCAGCTCACGGTGACCCGCGCGGAGCAGACGCCCTTCCGCTACGGCACGGAGGTGCGGAACAGCGTGCAGAAATCCGCTGCGGAGCAATGCGTGTTCTCCGCTCCCGTACAGCTCTCCGCCGTGGCTGCCGAACAGGAGCTGCCCGCCCTTGAGCCCGGCGAGTACACCGTGAACCTGACCGGCAAGGACGCCGCCGGACATGACTTCCGCACCGCCTACACCTTCCGCGTGTTGGGGCCGGATGAGTCGGCGTGGGCCTATTGCGAAGACCGCTATCTGAACATCGAGACGGAGAAGGAGGTGTACAACCCCGGCGAGACCGCCCGACTTCTGGTGAACACCCCGGTGGATGCCGAGGCTCTCATCTCGCTGGAGCGCGAGGGCATTCTTCGCACCATCCGCACCCGAGTGAAGGCGGACAATCCCGTGGTGGAGCTGCCCATCACCGCCGAGGATGCACCGGGCGTGCATGTGACGGTGAACCTGATTCAGGGCGCGAACGAAGGCGATACCGGCCTGCCGATCATTCGCACGGGCAGCACCTACCTGCGCGTGATTCCTACGGAGAAGGTGCTGAGCCTGAAACTGGACACCCCGAGCAACCTCAACCCCACGGAGGATTGCACGGTGAGCGGTGTGGTGACGGGCGCGGACGGCAAGCCCGCCGCCGATGCGGAGGTGACGCTGTACGCCGTTGACGAGGGAACCCTGCAACTGCGCAACTACAAGATGCCGGACCCCATCGGCACCTTCTACGACCGCCGTGATCTGCTGGTCAATACCTTCTCCTCCGCCGGCGGGTTGTTGGAAACGGATCTGCGGAATCGCAGCTTCGGGAACAAGGGTGTCTTCATCGGCGGTGGCGATGAGGAGGACGAGGATGCCGAGGCTACGGCCGCGCCGATCCGCACGAACATGAACCCCACGGCGGTGTGGCTGGCCAATGTTCGCACGGACGCCGAGGGGCGATTCACCGCCACTTACAAGAACAGCGACCTGCTCACCCGCTACCGCGTGATGGCCGTGGCTGCCGCCGGGGCGGATTGTTTCGGTACGGCCAAGGGAGATTATACCGTCACCAAGCCCGTGATGCTGGAGCCCGCTGCTCCCATGGCTGCGGCGGAGGGGGATGTGGTGGATGTGCCCGTCACCCTCAGCATGCTGCCGGAGCAGTTGCCCGCCGGCATGCCGAGCACCGTGCGCTGGGTGGTCTCCGCCTGCGGGGATAACGCTGCCCCGGCGATGCCCGCGCAGACGGTGGAGCTGCAGGGCAACCGCCCCGTTACCATCAGCTTCCCCGTCACGGTGGGGCAGGCGGGCGCGGCCTCGCTCACCTGGTCCGTGCAGCCGGAGGACGCCTCCCTTTCCTCCAAGCTGCGGGATGCCGTGCAGTGCCGCTTTGATGTGGTGCCGCCCACGCCGAACCTGCGGGAGACGGTCTACTCCACGCTCAAGTCCGGGGACTCCGTCGCGTCCCTGCTCAAGAACGAGTACCGGGCCGGCACAACGGCGCAGTTCTCCTTCAGCACGAATGCGTTGGCAGGCTGCACCATCAACATGCAGAACCTGCGGAAGTACCCCTTCGGCTGCGTGGAACAGCGCTCCGGCCGCGTGTTGCCCTGGCTCTTCGCCCCGCTGTTTGCGGAGGTGCTGGACATGCCGAAGCCGGATGAAGCCGACCGCCGTGCCGCCGTCAATACTGAGGTCAGCAAGATCGTCGATTGCCTGTGCAGCGGTGACTATTGGTTCACCTATTGGGCGGGGGACTCGCAGCCCACGAATTTCTCCTACTATGCGGCCTTGGTGCTGCACTTGGCCGCGCAGTCCGGCTGCTCGACGGTGCCGCAGTCGCGTTTGGAGAATGTGTTTAAGAACATGAAGCGCACGCTTGCCGGCGAGAACTCCCGGCCATCGCTGGCAGGGGCGTTGGGGGCTATGATCGGGAACGAGAATGGAACGACCGTCGTTGCTCACGCCCCGCAGGCCGGGCCGTACGACATGAACGCCCTGGTCACCCTCGCGGTGGCGGGTCGTCTCACGCCGCAGGAGTTCGAGCAGATCCGGGCAGCCTGTAAGAAGCCGAGCAAGCACGACTTGGCCGTGTTCGGCTTGGTGGCGCGCATGCTGAACCTGCCCTCGGCGGAGGAGATCTGGAAATCCCTGCCGCAGGAGCGCTACAATCACATGTCTCACGACATCCCGCTCACCGTTCTCTACCGCTGGGATGACATCCTGCGCGCGGCTTCCTCTCCCTATGTGGGGCAGCAGATGGCCGAGTATGCACGCGAAATGGTGCGTGTGCACGGGCCGTGGACCAACAGCTGGGATAACGGCTGGTGTGCTATTATCCTGCATGAGTACTTCAAGCGCGTGAACCCCGCTTCCAAGTCCGCTGTGCTGAACGGTACCCCCGTGCCGTTCTCGCCGGTGCTGCGCAAGCAGTTGCCCTGTGGGGATGCGGCGCCCATGCAGGTGAGCGGCGATCCCGTGTATGTGTTCGCGGATGTGGAGGGCTACTTGGCCAAGGCTCAGGAACCCCGTGCCGTGGATAAGGGGCTGCGCATCTCGCGTCGCTATGAGCGCCTGATGCCGGATGGCTCTTGGAAGCCCACGGGCAGCTTCGCGGTGGGGGACATCGTGCGCATCACGCTCTCCTGCACCTGCCGTCAGGGTTCTGCGGGTTACATGGCTGTGGAGGATCGCTTGCCCGCAACCTTCGAGGCTATCGACCCGAGCATCCCGTCCCAATGTGCCGATGTGCCGAGCTCCGGCTGGCACTCCGCCGGCTTCATCAATCACCGCGAGTTCCTGAAGGACCGTGCCCGCTTCTTCACGCAGTCCGGGCTCTCGCTCAACGGGGACTTCGCCTCGTATGTGGCCCGCGTGGTGCGCAGCGGTACGGTGACGGCCCCTGCGGCGAAGGCGGAGCTCATGTACAACCCGCGCGTCTACGGGCTCTCCGTCCCGCAGAAGTTCACCGTCAAGCCGCGCTGATCGGCTCGGTTCGCCTCCCTCCCTGCGTATCTGCGGGGAGGGGGGTCGTTTTTTTCCGAAAAGTTGAAATACCGGGGGCGGTTAATCCGTTCTCCCATCATGAGATGAACGAGCAGGAGAACCCGGAGCCGGAGGAGTAGCGCCCGCAGTTGATGCGTCTGGCGGAGCGGAGGCTTTCCCCCATGTTGCGTCGCCTGATGGGGGCGGAGGATGTGGTGAAGGATTGGCTGTCTACGGAGCCGCGGCGGGGGCAGGCCGTGCAGTTGGTCGGTCGCTTTCCGAACACGCCCGGTGTGGTGTCGCGGTGGTGCTGATGCTGCGAGCCTTCAACCGCGCCACACTGCGCACGGGTAACGAGGTGTCGGCTCTCCGCCGTTCGGATCGCATGTTGGGGATGCCGTAGCTGCTTTTCCATGCCCCTCAAACCCCGCTCGCGGTGCGGGAGGAGATCATCGAGCTTGCAGGTGCAGCGTTGCGAGAACGCCCGAACCCCGTCGGCGGTGCCGGCCTCCCTCCTGCAGCAGGTGGAGCTGTACAAGGGGCCGAAGTCACAGGACTTCCGCCGCCGGGTGGAGGCCCTGCAGCACGCAGCAGAGCAGCACCGAAAAGCGTCCGCCCAAAAAGGTGCTCCGGTAAATCAGCCCCCCGAAATTGGGGCTCGCTCGCTGCCGAAGCGTTCCTCTCAAGGAGAATAGACGGTGCAAACAGCCCCGGTCGCTCGGAGACACACCTGTTAGGATCCTGGAGTACGAATACTTGCTTCGTTTATTAAATCCTGAACAACAGATGCCCACTGACTCCCTAACATCATGCCTTGTTCTCATAAAATTGTCATAATTTTGGTGTTGACAGGACGGAGAAAAGGTGTAAAATGACCCCCGTAAGGGACGCAGAGTGCCTGAATTGCCGTATTAAGATGTACGTGGTTTGATTTTCTAATCATCTAATTATATGTGTGCTAAAGAGAAATACTCGAGGAAGACCATTATAGATACCAGCGGCCGTGATTGGCCGTACTTGGGAGTATATAATCACGTGCGGATGCAACCGAATGGTTGGGTTATTGCCGGACCGGATGTGGACAACGCCAATGATTTGATTCACTTGTCTGACATGCAAAAAGTGATTCACTTTGATCATGGATTTTATCGCATCCTGCGTATAATCGCGTCGGATCTATGCGTAGGTGTTGCCCGGGATAAAGACAGGGGCGTAGAACTCTGGTCCATATCCGAAGACAGAAGGTTGATAGGCGGTGTAGGGAGTATACATTTTTATGATCCCGATCGCAATCTGGTCTGCCTGTCCACACGAGACGATCATATGCAGCTCCGTAATCTTGATAATGAAATAATCAATGACTTCGGAGTTCCCGATGGATTTTGTGATCATGTGAATATTTGGTACTCCCGAGATGTATACTGTCGTTCTTTTATATGTAGAGAGGCAAACGGTAAGAAGTTTTATGTACCTTTTGATCCGGTAAGCGGTAAAGAGTGTGGCGAGCCGTTTATCATTATCGGGCCGTTACAGGAGGGACTGCGCTACATGGTGCGCCCGGATGGTTCCGAGTGTTTCGTTAATCAAAATCTCGAAAAGGTATTTGATTTGGGACAGAAGCGTCCGGATAGGCTTCGATTCCCGGAGCGTATCCGTGGTATAGAATACGGGATTAGAAAATATATTTGCTGCAATGGGAAAATCATTGCACTCCGTTGGGGAAAAGATGAGAGCTGGCAGAGTTATATGCTGGACAGGGAGGGTAATATCCTATTACCTCCGGGAAAATGCCCTCGCAATATATACAGCTTGGGCGCAGATCGCTACGCTGTCAAAAAGGGAAAGAAATTTGCCATTGCGAATGAAAATGCGGAATTAATGACAGATTACATATATTCTATGGCCATGGATTGGGACGGGCCGGAGGAAACGAACGGTGTAGGTTTCTTTTCCGATGATAATTTATGTTCCGTTATGATGAGGAAAAAGTCCTATCTGCGTGCCGGCTGTATAGATCTTAATTGTAATGAAGTCATTCCCTTCGAGTTCGGTGAAATTAAATATTTCTCCAATGGCTTTGCTGTGGCGACGCGTAAGAAGGGGCTTGATTTCTGGGACTCCGAGGCCTGACGAATCATGATTTGTGAACACTCCGTCAAATCAGGAACGTTTGGCTTGTGTTCCCTGCTTGCCTGCTCTGCCTATGGCGGGGCAGCAAGCAGAGAGCGCCTTCTGCAAGGAGATCACCCCAACGGCTTCTCGCATATATGAGGCGGAGCGATAATATAAATACACTATGAAAATGACATTACATGATGCCGCAGAAATCGGCGATATTGAAGGACTCAAGAAACTGCTTCGCGAGGGTGCAGATGTCAACGACGAGAACGAAGACGGAGAAACGCCTTTGATGAAGGCTGCGGCAGAGGGCCACACAGAGGCCATCAAGCTGCTGCTGGCGGCAGGTGCGGCAGTCAACGAGGTGGATGGAGACGGCTATACGGCTGTGATGAGTGCTGCGGCCGGGGGGCACACAGAGGTCGTCAAGCTGCTGCTGGCGGCAGGTGCAGACGTCAACAACACGTATGGGGACTCGGCTCTAAGGGTGGCTGCGGCCAAGGGCCACGCAGAGATCGTTAGGCTGCTGCTGGCGGCAGGCGCAGACGTCATCTACGAGGAAGAAGATGAATACGGCTGGACGGCTCTGATAAACGCTGCGGCCGGGGGTCACACAGAGGTCATCAAGCTGCTGCTGGCAGCGGGCGCAGACGTCAACACATATAGGGAAACGGCTCTGAAGATGGCTGCGGCAGAGGGCCACACAGAGGCTGTCAAGCTGCTGCTGGCGGCAGGCGCAGACGTCAACGCCCGAGATATGAACGGCTGGACGGCCCTGATGGAGGCTTCGGACTATGGTCACACGGAGATCGTTAAGCTCCTGATTGCCGCCGGTGCCACAGAAGACTGAGGCCTTAAGTTCAATCGGGGAAACAGAGGCGGAGGGAGAGAGCACACACACTCTCTCCCTCCTAATCTCTCTTTTTCTGTCTAGGACGGCCGAAAATGAGGTAATTCGTCATGAGGTTCGAACTCACCGCCCTTTGAACTACAAACCAGAGACGGTGATGCAAGCCTTTTTTCTGGAAAATCTCTGCCATCAGAAAAATTCTTTTTGCTAAACCTGTGTTTTTGTGGGTTACTCAGCTATGTTCGGAGTCGGCTGAGGTGCCGCTGACTTAAGCACCTCGGCTATGACTGCAAGCTTCTCCGGAGATATGTAGGCCCTGCCGCTGTTACCCTCCCATTCATCGGAGAGGTCCATAAGCCGGGCCGTCATCAATCTAAGCAGAGATGCTTCGGAGGGGAAGACAGAAATGAGTCGTGTGCGCCTCTTGAGTTGGCTGTTGACGCACTCCATGATATTGGAGGTCCTGATGTACCGCTGAACCTCCGCCGGGCAATCGATGATGGTGAGGCATTGCTCGATATTCTCCTCGAGCCAATCCGCGAGCTTATCCTGCTTCTTTTCTCGGAAGAGGGATACCGCCATCGCGGTTCTCTTCTCGGCCGCTTCCCGATTGCCGGAATTGAAAATAGCGCGGATCTCTCCCGCGATGAAACTCTTGAGTCGCTTGCTCGTAACATAACTCTGCGCGTTCTGTTGAAAGTGGAACTGGCAGCGTTGCCACGGCACCCCGGTGAGGGTCTTGGCGACGGCCCCGCGAATACCGACGTAGCTGTCACTCACAACAAGGGTGGGCCGATTCATTCCTCTTGCCATCAGGCTCTTGAAGAAGTTAGACCAATGTTCTTCCGCCTCAGAGAGGGAAGCTGAGACGCCGATAATGCGTTTTCTGCCTGTCTCGCTGTCGACGCCGACCGCGATGAGAACGGCCCAATCGTGAACAATACCGGATCCGCGAACCTTGATATATGTGGCATCGAGGTAAAGGATACTGATGGGGTCGATTTTACGGTTTCTCCACTCGTTAAAATCCCCGTCCAACTCCTGTGCGCATTTGCTCACCGTGGCAGCAGAGATAGTCTGTCCGGGGAAGAGTTCTTGGATGATCTCGGTGACTTTTCGTGTGGAGACACCTTGGAGATACATCTCGGCAATGGCGGTACGGAAGGCATTGTTAAGGCGTGATCCGTCGTTGAGGGTGAGGATGATAGTGTAAAATCTGAGCCCCTCTTTGACCTTCGCGCGCTATTCGTTTTTCAATGAGCTCGCGCCACCTCGGTGAGGTTCGGCATCCGGAGGCATTCAACCACCGTCTGTGTTCTTTTCCGTGTCGGCCTTCGGAACTTCGACAAGAGTTCAGGACGAGCTCATAGTAGGTGGCTTTGGGATTTTGGCAAAAAAATAAGCCTACTCCCCCGGCGGATTGCAGTCTGCGCCGGGCTAAGCACACCTCTGACTTTCCCGAAATTCCTTTCATTCCGCGGTCCGCTCCTTCCCGCTCCCTCTCATCTCGGCGGCGTGAAGTCTCATTCCGACATACCGACCGCCTCCTCTCACATACCGACCGCCTCCTCTCACATACCGAACCCCTCCTCTGACATACCGACTACCTCCTCTGACATACCGCCCCCCTATTCTTACATACCTTTTTTATATAAAAATATTATTATAAATAAGGAGAATTCATAATAAAATCAAGGGTTTTCGGGATATAGGAAATAAACGGAAGCAGCGCATTGCGGTAAAAATATGCCTTGCGTGCATATGTGCGTGCACGCGTGAAGGCATAGGGGCAAAAACGGGGAGAGAAGATACTGCTGTTAGATGCTCCGAAAGCGGCAGATCTTACAGAATAAGGCTTTTTTGCCGATGACACTGAAAAGTGCGGGGCCGAAATCGGTATGTGAAGAGGCCCGTTCGGTATGCGAAAAGGCCCGTCCGGTATGTCAAATCGCTCTGTTTGTCTTGCAAACCGACGTCACAGGGGGCGTGCGGTAGGTCACATTTCCTGCCGGTGCTGCCGAGTGCCGGCCTCAAGAAGGCGCAGGCATGTTCACCCGGGCCGCTTCCGGATTCACGTGCGAGCCTAATCATATCATATTCGGGTAGGGCTTGTCAACTTTTTTTCGCGATTTCGGAGCGCAGCGAAAGCCCCCTTACCGGATTGATGCTGCTGCGGCTGATTTCACCCTTCTGTCGGACCATCCCCCCATCGTCTCTCGCAGGCGGCGGGGTTTCATCTTTGTCGCCGAGCGGGTACAGAACGAGGGCGGCTTGCTCATTCCGGCAAACCGCCCTCGGGGCCTTAAAGATACGCACGAATGGACTCGAACCATCACGGAGTTACCCACTAGAACCTGAAACTAGCGCGTCTACCAATTCCGCCACGTGCGCCTTATTGGTGCGGGGACATTAAACCACATTTTGCGGATGATTGCAAGCTTTATTTTGAAAAATCTTCATTTTTTCTGCAAAAAAGGCACGAATCGGGGAGAATGGGGGCAAAAGCGGCTTGATTCGGGACGCGGGGCGGGGTATAATGGCGGCGTATGGAGCAAGAAGCGGGCAGGGGGGAGGCACGCCGTGTGCCGCAGGTGCCGGACCACGAGATTCTGCGTCTTTTGGGGCGCGGGGCCTATGGGGAAGTGTGGATGGCGCGCTCCGTGACGGGGGCGCTGCGGGCGGTGAAGGTGGTGTGGAGGTCGGATTACGAGGATGAGGCGCAGTTTGTGCGCGAGTTTGAGGGCGTGCTGGCCTATGAGCCGATCGCGCGCAGCCTGCCGGGCTTGGTGCACATCCTGCACATCGGCCGCCGGGAGGGGGATTTCCCCTACTATTACTATGTGATGGAACTGGCGGATGACGCCTACACGGGCATCCACATCGAGCCGGATGACTACGAGCCGCGCACCCTGCGCAGTGATATGCGCCTGTACGGTAACCGCCCCATGCCGGCGGATTATGTGGTGGAGGTAGGTATCCAGATCTCCCGGGCCTTGGAGGGGCTGCATGCTCATGACCTGACGCACCGCGACGTGAAGCCGGAGAACATCCTCTTTGTCCACGGGCGTGCCAAGCTGGCGGATGTGGGTCTGGTGGGGCGGGGTGGGTTACGCTCGGATATGGGCACGCAGGGCTACATGCCGCCGGAGGGTGCGGGCAGTCCGCGGGCGGATGTCTATGCCCTGGCGATGGTGCTTTATGAGATGGCCACGGGGCGCGACCGCTTGGACTTTCCGGAGCTGCCGCTGGAGTTGCCGGAGGGCACTACCCGCAAGCGTTGGCAGTTGCTCAATGATATCATCTGTGCGGCGGCGGGACCGCGGGGGGATAAGCGAACGATTGCTTCGGCCTACGAGTTCTCGGAGCGCTTGGATGCCCTGCGCCATTTTGAGCCGGGGCGGGGGCACCGCCATGCCCACCCGCTGCGGCGGCTTGCGGTGGTGGCCGCGGTGGGGGTGCTGCTGCCGGTGGTGGGGTATTTTTTGCTTCCCGCAGCCTGGCAAGGGCGTGTGCAGGCAGCGTGGCGTGCGCTGGGGGGGGAGGAGAAAGCCGCTGTGCAGCCTCCCGTGCCGGCGCCGTCTCCCGTTGCGGCGGAGAAGTCCGGTCTGCTGGTGACCAGTGTGCCTGCCGGGGCCGGTGTTTACCGCGAGGATGGCAGCTACGCGGATGATACACCCTGCGGCCCTTTGCCGGCTCGCCCCGGGGAGCAGGCGCGCCTGCGTTTGCATAAGGAGGGCTATGCGGACCTAGTCTTGACGGGGCGTGTGCCCCCTGCCGGTGTGCTGACGCTGGAGGGGCGGCTGAATCCGCTCCGTCCCCCCGTGCCCGGTCGGGAGTGGGTGGATGCCCTGGGGATGGCGTATGCGCCGGAGGAAGAGGGGCACCTCTCCGTCCGCCCCGTGTCGGCGGAGGCTTTCGAGCGCTTCTCTGCGGAGAATCCCGGCGGTGGCTACCGTGCGGAGCGTTGCCCGCGCACGGGTTGCGCCCTCACCTCTCAGGCGGCTGTGAATGACTTTGCGCTGTGGCTGAGCCGCCTTTGCGAGGAACGCGGCCTGTTGCTGCCGGGCGGTGTGCTGGTGCCGGTGGCGGAGGTGGGGACGGCCCGCGGGGCGGATGTGTGCGGCTACCGTCTGCGTGCCGTGCCGGCGCGGAAGGTGCCCATCCGTGTCTTCACGAATCCGGCCGGAGCAATGGTGTCGTATAACGGGGTGCCGCTCGGGGTTACGCCGCTGCAGGCGGTCTCCGTTCCTCTTGGGCCTTTTTATTTGGAGGTGCGTATGCCGGGGTATGCTGCGGTGCGGCGCAGTGGGCTGTCGCCCAAGGGGCTGAGTCTCAACCTGAATCTGGTGCCGAATAACTCCGTTACCTACGGGCGGGAGTGGACCAATAGCCTCGGGATGCGGATGGTGCCCATCGCGCCGGGGCTCATGGCTTGCGGTACGGAGACGCGTGTGGGGGATTATCGTGCCTTCTGCGCTGCTACCGGACACCCCGCGCCGCGTCAGCCGGATTTCGAGCAGAATGAGCACCACCCCGTCGTACTCGTTTCGCGGGCGGATGCCGAGGCGTTCGCGCACTGGCTTACGGTGGAGGAGCGGGAGCGGGGGCTTATTCAGCCCACGGATTCCTACCGTCTGCCGTCCGATGAGGAGTGGAGCCGTCTGGCCGGTGTGTCGAGTGAGCGGGGGGAGACGCCCTACGAGCGGCGGCAGGCTGCCGGGAATGCTTCCCCCGTGTTCCCCTGGGGGATGAAGTGGCCGCCGCAGTCGGGTTCGGGTAACTTTGCAGATGTCAGTTGTCTGCCTTTTATCCGTGCCAACCGCATCATTTCCGGGTATGAAGATGGCGTGCCGTTCACGGCGCCGGTGGGGTCTTTCCCGCCGAATGCCCTGGGCCTACGGGATGTGGCGGGCAATGTGCAGGAGTGGGTGAGCGGTGAATACGGCGGCCCGCCGTCGCTGCCTTTCCGGTCGTATGCCGTGGCACGCGGGGGGGATTACTCGTCCTTCCGCCCCGCGCAGCTCAGCAGTAGCAGCCGTACCCCTCACCCCGCGGATACCCGCAGTTCGCACATCGGTTTCCGTCTCGTCCTCGAGCACCGGGAGTAGGTCGGGTAGATTATCGTTTGCCGCGCTGCATCAGCTCCGCCAGGTCCCGGGCCAGGCGTTCGGTGATGAGCTGTTGGCCCTGTGCGTTCAGGTGAATGAGGTCGTAGAAGAGCTCGCGGCGGTGGCTGTAGAGGGGGTTATAGTCTAGGTAGGACACGCCGGGTTCTTCCCGCGCGAGTTCGGCGAAGAGGGCGTTGTTAGCATCGAAGGCGGCGGGGGCGGAGTCTCGGTAGCAGCGGTAGACGGGCAGGTTGAGGAGCAACACGTGCATGCCGCGGGCGGTGAGGCTGCGGACGGTGTCGCGCAGGGTTTGCATGGGTTGCGGGGCCGGGACGGTGGTGTAGATGCCCTGCGGCAGCAGGTCGTCGGGTATGGTGCCGGTGCGGTGGTTGCGGTGCAGGCCCAGCAGGCCGTGCAGGGCGCGGTTGAGCATCTCGTCGTCGTAGCGAGCGGTGTGCACGGCTAGGTGCAGCAGGAAGTCGCTGCGGCTCGATTGTTTGCGCACGTGGTCGCGCATGGCGGGGTCATCCAAGAAGGGATAGAAGAGCTTGTAGGAGTTGCGGCCCAGTACCTCGATGCCGGGCATGAAGGGGTCCACGGCCAGCACCACCCAGTCGGGGTTGCCGTGTGGGTGGGTGTGCAGAAAATGCTCGATCATCGCGCGTCGGTCATCGAGGGTTACGCCCTCGCGGCAGTATTTGGCCACGGGGCGGTGCAGGCCGGTTTGCAGGCGGGCGGCGTCTATCCCCTGCATCATGTGCGAGTGGCCCACCAGCAGCACCTCCGCCGGGCTGCCCAGGCCGAAGTAGCGTTCCAGCCCCCGGAGCAGCAGGGCCGCCGTGCCGCGGTCCAGGGCGAACAGCAGCAACAGAAACAGCAGAATTTGCAGGAGACGGCGGCGCATCAGAATTTATAGTAGATGAAAGGTGCGGCAGGGGGGGAGAGGAGCAGGATGAGGATGATGAGGACCGCGGCGGCAGGCAGGCGGAACCACGCGCTCCGCGGCAGGCGACCGTGGCTTTGCAAAAATTCTGCGGCGATGAACAGTCCGGCCATGCTGAGGGTGAGCGCTGTGGTGAACATGCTGGCGCCGGGTTGGAAGGGAAGCCACGGGCCGCTGATGATGCGCCCGATGACCGTGAGGGCTTGCCCGTCCGTCGGTAGGCGGAAGAAGACCCAGGCGAGGGTGATACAGAGGAACACCGCGGGGGCATACAGGAGGCGCAGGCGCCCGCGCGGGGGGCCTATCCATTGCTCTGCGGCGTAGAAACAGGCGTGCAGGCCCCCCCAGATCACAAAGCCGGCGGCGGTGCCGTGCCAGAGGGCGCTCAGGATGAAGACGGCGGCTACGGCCGCAAGCCAGCGTGCGCGTCCCGCGCGGTTTCCCCCCAGGGGGCGGTAGACGTAGTCCGCAAACCAGGAGGTGAGGCTGATGTGCCAGCGCCGCCAGAACTCGCGGAAGCTGCCGGCAAGGTAGGGGAAGCGGAAGTTGGGCATCAGCTCCACCCCGAGTGTGCGGGCCAGGCCGCGCGCCATGTCCGTGTAGCCGCTGAAGTCGGCGTAGATGCAGAGGCTGTAGAGCAGAGCGGCCAGGGCCAGGCTGCTGCCTGCGTTGGCTTCCGGGGCACCGTAGATGAGGTCGACGTATAGGCGCAGTCGGTCCGCTACCACGGTTTTTTGGAAGAGGCCCCACAGGAAGAGTCCGCCGCCGGAGACGAAGGCGGAGTAGCTGAGGGGCAGCGGGCCGCGCAGTTGCGGCAGCAGGCGGCGAAGGCGCTCGATGGGGCCTGCCGTGAGGGTGGGGAAGAAGGAGAGGCAGAGGGCTATTTCTCCCCACCCGGCGGGGGAAAGGCGCTTGCGGTATAAGTCAACTATGTAGCTGACGGCTTGGAAGGTGAAGAAGGAGAGCCCGGCGGGTAACCAGATGCCGGGTATATAGCCGGGGGCGTACTTGAAGAAGAGCAGGGGCAGCAGGCAGAGGACGATGGCGCCGGCTACTGCGCGTTTGCTGCCTGCCGCGGCGGCGCGTCCGAACAGGTGGCAGATGCAGGCGCTGTACAGCAACAGCAGGGGGAAGAGGTAGTGCAGGGTGCCGTAAAAACACCAGGAGGCGGCCGTCAACACGCCGTTGCGCAGGCCGGTGCGGTGCCGGGCGTTCAGTACCGCCACGGCCGCATACACGGCAGCAAAAAAGACGGCGAAGCTCGGTGCATAAAAGGTCACGTCCCCAGTCTACCACAGGCGCGCGCGCTTGGCAAGTATCTTACCGACGCAAAAAAAGCTCGCGCCGGCGGGGTTTTTGTGCTATCATGCGCGGCGTGAAGTATCGTTACGTGCTCATCACGGGGGCTTCCTCCGGTTTGGGTGCCGCTTTTGCGGAGGCATTGGCGGCGGAGGGTACCTGTCTGCACCTGGCGGCGCGGCGGCAGCAGCCCATGGAGGAGCTGGCGGAGCGCATCCGCCGTAATTGCCCGGGGGCCGAGGTGGCGGTGCATGTCTGTGATTTGTCTCAGGAGGCGGATACGGAGCGGCTGCTGGCTGCCTGGCAGGCGTTGCCGCCGGGGCCGACGCTGCTGATTAACAATGCCGGGCTCGGGGATTACGGGGACTACGCCGGCAGTGCTTGGGAGCGTGACCGTTGCATGGTGCAGGTGAATGTGCAGGCGCCGCTGCGGCTGACGCACGGGCTTTTGCCGCGTTTGACGGAGCAGGGGGGCGGGGTCATCAACCTGGCGTCGCTCGCGGCGGATTTGCCGATACCGGATTTTGCACTTTACGCTGCTACCAAGGCTTGCTTGGCGTCTTTCAGCGAGGGGCTGCGCTTGGAGCTGCGGCAGGCGGGGGTGCCGGTGTTGGCGGTGTGCCCGGGGCCGGTGCATACGGGCTTCGGTGAGGTGGCTCGGCGGGCGGGTTGCACGGGAAATACCATGCCCTTGCGCCGTTGGTTTTATACGCCGGTGCATACGGTGGTGCGGTGTTCGCTGCGGGCTTTGGACGCGGGGCGGGCGCGTTGCTACCCGTCGCTGAAGGTGCGCTTTGCGGCTCTGTTGCTGCGTTGCATGCCGTTGTGGCTGCTGCGTACTGTGTTGTCCCTGCGCCCGCGTAGGGTTTCTTCCGTTCCTTCCGCTACCGTTTCGCAGAAGTCATGAGACGCAAACCCCGCTTCATCACTTGGTTCAAATTAGGCATCCTGCTGGGGCTTTTCGGCCTGGCGGGGGCTCTCTGCACGCCGTACCCGGAGCGTCTGTACAATCGTCTGTTCGGGCCGCCGCGGGTGAAGGTCGTGGTGCGTGAGGTGACTCGTGATGTCCCTTCCGCTCCTCCGGAGACCTCGCAGTCGTCTGCTCCCGTGCCGGAGATAGGGCAGACGACCCCTTGGCGGCCGGAGGATAATTTCTCCATGCCGGAGATTGTGCTGCCGCCTTTCCCGCCGCCGCTCCCGGAGCGTGTGGAGGCCGGGCTCTTCACCCACCTCAGTGAGTTTTTCCGCCGCGGTACCTACCAAACGCATTTGCAGAGTATGGTGCATTTCAAGAAGGGGACTACCGCTTCGCAGGATCGCGTGCGTAAGTCGCCGTTCCTGCTCAAGTTGCAGATGGAGGTATTTCTGCCGCATGCCGCGAACGGTAAGGAGTTGCTGCATGCTAATCCCAAGCTGCCGCAGGTGTTGCGTAACTATGAGCAGCTTATGGCTTCCGCTACCGTGTCGCCATGGTTCTCCGCGCTCTATGCGCACAAGCAGAACAGCCTGCGCTACAGCGCTGCTAAGTTGCAGCCTTTTCTGGACAGTCATAACTATTATGATACGGATACCGTGCTGGAGCTGCAGGGACCGGATAACGGGGCTAAGGTGCTCTGGCTTCAGGCGGATATGGATGTCGTTTCCGACGGATCGGACGGTGATCGCTTGGAGAAGATGCCGGAGCGTATCCTGAACAGCGATAACTTCCAGCCCATGACGTCCTACCGTTGGAAGAAGCGTACGAAGTTCCAGAATCCGGTTGTGCCTGTGTTGGAGGCCAAGATTAACAAGCTCTCCAAGGCCAAGGGAAATCATGCGGCGGAGATTGCGGCTCTGCGTAAGACGGTGGGGGAGCTGAAGATTTACAGTTACCTGCTTTCGGAGTACGACCCCTTCATCGTGCTGCCCGGGGCATTTCGGGAGGGTGGGGCGTCTCCGTTCCGTCCTTCCATGGGGGATTATGTCGCGGTGGTGTACGGTAACCGTGTCTTCCCTGCGATCGTGGGCGATTTCGGGCCCAAGCGCAAGAGTGGGGAGGCATCGCTGCGTCTCGCGAAGGCGCTCAATCCGCAGGCGTCTGCCTACCGCCGCCCCGTGTCGTCGTTGGGGGTGTCGTATATCATCTTCCCGGGCTCGCGGGAGCCGGAGTCGGGGCCCATTGATTACGCGCGTCTCAATGCCCGTGTGCGCGAGCTCTTGGAGTCCCTGGGCGGTCTGGGGGAGCAGGCGCAGTTCTGTGAAATGCCGGAGCTTCTCCCGCAGCGTTCAGCCCCCGCTCCGTGATGTCTCTTTTTCTGCTATGATTGCTTTCTTACGCGGTACGGTGGCCGAGGCTCTGCCTCGTTGCTTGGTTCTGGATGTAAACGGCGTAGGGTATGAGGTGAATATCCCGCTCTCGACTTTCGATGCGCTCAACCCCGTCGAGGGGCAGACGGTGACGCTCAGAACGCATCTGCATATCCGTGAAAATATGCAGGTGCTCTATGGTTTTGCTACTGATGCGGAGCGCGATATCTTCCGCCTGCTCATTGAGCATGTATCGGGTATCGGACCCGCAACGGCCATCGCCATCCTCAGTGGGCTGAATGTGGCGGCATTCAAGTCCGCCGTCGTCGGCGGGGATGTGCAAGCCATCGCCCGCGCCAAGGGGGTCGGCAAAAAGACCGCCGAGCGCATCGTTCTCGAGCTCAAGGATAAGGTGGGCCTCGCCGCTACCTGGCAGGCCCAGCAACAGGGTACCACCTCCCCCGCCGCCGCTGATGCCGAGCTCGCCCTCGTCGCCCTCGGTTTCAAACAAGCAGACGCTCGCAAAGCCCTCGCCGCCCATCTCAAAGAAAATCCCTCCGCCTCCACCGACGAACTCATCCGCGCCTCCCTCCGCCGCCTCGCCTGAGCGCACCCCCCACCACCTTGAGAAGGTACCCTCTTTTCGACACCGAGTAGGTTGCGTTCTCTGTCACCGGCCCCGCAGGACGGTTCGATTTTTCATGTTTTGGCTTGCATACCGCACTTTTTTGTGCTACCCTTCCCTAGGGCTGGAGCTCAGTGGCTAAAACCGGGATCTCGTAATCCCTTGGTCCCGGGGCCGAACTCCTGCGGCTTCCGGTCAAAGCCCGTCTGATGTCACATGCGTTGGAGGGGCTTCAGTGCGTGGCCTTCGATATGAATATGACTAAAGAGATTCTCCCGGTTGTAAGGACATTGGCAGATGCCTATATGTCCAAGCTCAAAAAGCAGGTGTCTGAACGGATAACGGAGATGAAGGATGATGATACATCTCACAGACTCATTTATAGAGTTTTGGGCGTTTCCGATGAGGAGGGTAATCTTATAGATTTGTACCAGAATAAGGGACGTTTTTTGTATAAGTATGCCGGTTCTTTTCTTGAGGAGGCCGCAATCTTATGTTTCAGACACAGATTCCCGGATGCCGCTAAGTGCCTGATTCCCAATAGGAACGGAGCTCGGCCGAAGAAGTACGAGATCGATTGCCTTGTGGGCAATATTGCGTATGAGATTAAGTGGAGGGATGCGACCACGGATGGTGACCATATTACAAAGGAGCATAACCGTGTCAAATCTATAAGCGAAGCCGGTTATCAGCCATGCCGTATCATGTTCTATTATCCCCAACGGGAACAGGCCATTCGAATACAGAAAACCTTGGAAACTCTTTACAAGGGCATCGGTGGTCAATATATATACGGCGACAGAGCTTGGGACTGTATAAGGGAGATTACCGGTATTAATTTGTTGGAAATCTTGCAAACGATAGCCGAGGAAAGAAAGAATGTTATATAACGAAGATTGTCTGTCCGCGCTGTCCGGAATGTCGGCGGAGTCAGTGGATTTAATTTATCTGGATCCTCCTTTTTTCTCTCAAAAAAAACACCGCCTGCTCAATGCGGAGGGATGCGTGTATGAGTTCGATGATATATGGAATACAAGAGAAGAGTATCTTTCCTTTATGAAGGCTCGTCTGACCGAGATGCGCAGGGTATTGAAGTCCGATGGTAGCATTTTTGTTCACTGTAATCATGACGCCGTTCATTATTTGAGGATACTGTTGGATGAGATTTTTTCCGAGGAAAACTTCCGGAGTGAAATTATTTGGAGTTACAAGAGGTGGTCTAATTCTCAAAAAGGGTTGATCCCCAATCATCAAACGATTCTGTATTACACAAAAACGCAGCGTTATAAGTATCATACGATATATCAGGATTACTCCCCCACGACCAATGTTGATCAGATCTTGCAGGATCGTGTCAGAAACAAATCCGGAAAATGTGAATACAAAAAGGACTCTGATGGGGAGGCTGTCATCGGCAAGGAAAAGAAGGGGGTGCCGTTATCCGATGTGTGGGATATTCCTTTTCTGAATCCCAAGGCGAAGGAACGTGTTGGGTATCCCACGCAAAAACCGGTTGCGTTGCTGAAGCGCATTATCCGCCTTGCATCCGACGAGGGCGATGTCGTTCTGGATCCGTTTTGCGGAAGCGGTAGTACCTTGGTCGCTGCAAAATTACTTAACAGAAGATATATCGGGATAGACATCAGTTCCGATGCCGTCAAGATCACGAAGGAGCGGCTGAATACACTGTGTGAGTCCGAATCGTCATTGTTGACTCTGGGTGCTGACTCGTTCAGAACCAAGAATACGCATGATCTTTCTTTGCTGAACCAGTTGGATTGTATCGTTGTTCAGAGAAATAAGGGGATCGATGGAATCCTGAAAAACTATTTCCGGGGCTACCCCGTCCCGGTAAAAATACAAGCCAATGCAGCCCTTGTTCTTGAGGAGATCAGCGCACTGCTCTGTGCTGCCAAAAAAAGGAAAGCCTTGAAATGTATCTATGTTGCAAGGAATGTTATCGACGACGATCTGCTGAGTCTGATACCGAAGGATGTCGTGGTGATTTATGATTTCAACGCGCAGATCGCTCATAAGATAAAGTTCGAGTCGACGACCCTGCCGTTTCAGTTACAGGCGTGATGCGGAGTCCCGCTCGTTGTTTTCCGAGGGTGTAAGATCTTGTCTGTAAAATCTGAGCACCTCTTTGCTACTCGCGCGCTTTCTTTTTTTAAGGAGCTTGCGTTCTCCCTCGGAGGCATGGCAGCCGCGCGCCGGCGCGCGGCTGCCATGCCCGGGAAAATAAGCTTGAAGTGTTCAGCCACTAGCTGTATTTTTTTCAAAAACCAAAACAAAAAGACACCATCATGACTGAACACACCAAGCATACCACATTCGCCGACATTTTCAAGCTTTTTGAGCGCCTCACCTCCGATGATGCCCGAGAAAATGCAGGCGCCGTCCTGCTCGATGCCTTCCGGCTCATTGTCGAACATTGCCTCCGAGCTCAGCGGGATGACTACCTCGGCTGTCAGAAGCACGACCGCCCGGACGATTGCATCGACTACCGCAACGGCTACAAGAAACGCGCCATTCGGGGGTGGGGAAGGGTGGTGGAGGGAGGTTAGAGGGATGAGTGGGGCTTTTGGGGGGTGGGCCTCATTGTTTCATCCAAGCTTAGTCCTTCTTTTCATGCCTCATGAGAAGATTGGTAATCGACTCACGGGCAGCAAGTTCCCTTGCTGTCTTGCCATCTGCGTTCCGGAGATCAGCATCTGCTCCATGTTCCAGTAGCAAGGTTACGTTTTTTTCATACCCATTAGAGGCAGCAACCATCAGAGCAGTCTCACCCGACTCGTTCTTAGCATCGACCTCCGCGCCGTGTTCCAGAAGGAGCCTAACGACCTTATCATTCTCGATTTTTATGTACTGTTCCTCCTGTCCGGCAGCAAACATCAGAGCCGTGTTTCCTGATTTGTCCTTAGCATTGACATCTGCGCCATGTTCCAGAAGGAGTCTTGCTACGTCATCCTCTTGATGGTCGGCAGCAAACATCAGAGCCGTGTTTCCTGATTTGTCCTTAGCATTGACATCTGCGCCATGTCCCAGAAGGAGTCTTGCTACATCATCCTCTTGATGGGCGGCAGCAAACATCAGAGCCGTGTTTCCGAATTTGTCCTTAGCATTGACATCTGCGCCATGTCCCAGAAGGAGTCTTGCTACGTTATCCTCTTGATGGTCGGCAGCAAACATCAGAGCCGTGTTTCCTGATTTGTCCTTAGCATTGACATCTGCGCCATGTTCCAGAAGGAGTCTTGCTACGTCATCCTCTTCATGGTCGGCTGCATACATCAGAGCTGTCTTTCCGGAGGAATCCCGGATCTTGGCATCTGCGCCATGTTTCAGAAGCAGTTTTGTGACTTTATCCCGTGCAAAGTTGGCGGCATGCATCAGAGCAGTCATCCCGTCGGCGTCCTTAGCATTGATATTTGTGCCGGCTTTCAGGATAAGCTCTCCTCCATCCTCTTCACAGGACGCCTTTGCAATATCAAACAGAAAGAGATTGATGAAGTCTTTCGGGTAGAGATCCGGTCTCTTCTTAAAATCTTTGAGTAACAATTTGATCGTTTTTGTTTCCCACGGAGAGCGTGTGGAAAACTCTGCACCCAAGTGAATGAGCGATTTTATATATCGTTCTCGGGGCAGAGCTGCGGGGCCTCGATTTCTCGCTATCCACTCAATTGCTTTCAAATAGGTGTAGTCTTCAATGGTCTCTAAGCCAGCGCAGAGGAGCTTATAGTGTTCCAAGAGCCCCACACTATAGCGATAGAACGTACTGTTTTCTCTCACACTCACATTCTCCACAGGGGTATATTTTTTGAGCTGCTTGATGATTTCGTCAAGCGTCATGTCGTCCGGCATCATTCTGCGATGCTGAATAGGTTTTGCCATCTCCTCGGCGACAGCCTCCTTCATTCCCTTGTCTGCCTGCTCTTTCTTACCGCACCCGGAGAAGGTGAGGCTCCCTACCGGGAGTATGAGACCTGCAAGAATGAGAGTGATGATGCGGGAGATAACCAGTTTGTTCCCGGGCCGTCGATTAAGGTGAATCCGAGATTCCCTCATTGCTGCGCTGCATTCAGTCAAATTTGTGTTCTTCATAAAATCGAGGTCGATTATGTTACCACGAAATAGAATACAACTATATTATGTGCCTGTCAAGGCAATAGGGAGTATTTTGTCAAAAAATCTCCCCATCCCTATTTTGTAGATCAACATGTGTATTACATCCTACAAAAAAACACCCCGCCGTCCGGGGAGGGCTGCGGGGTGAAGGGTGGTGGGGGTTGGGAGATCAGTGGGAGGAGTGGGTTTCCTGGGGGGTGATGGGGGAGGACTCCAGGGCGCGCCAGGCCCAGATGATGTAGGCGAGGACGAAGGGGATGAGGAGGGAGACGATGGCCATGGTGCGCATGGTGAAGAGGCCGGAGCAGCTGTTGGCGAGGGTGAGGGAGCTCTG
Organism: Akkermansia muciniphila; assembly: GCA_004557455.1. Lineage (GTDB taxonomy): Bacteria > Verrucomicrobiota > Verrucomicrobiia > Verrucomicrobiales > Akkermansiaceae > Akkermansia > Akkermansia muciniphila_D. The sequence continues at coordinate 32,300 of SFDX01000014.1, forward strand.
GAGGTCGGCGTTGGAGGGGTAGTAGGCGGTATTGTTGAGGCCTGCGCAGAGGAGGAGGGCGAGCACGGTGAGCACGGTACCGGAGCCTGCGAACCAGATGCCGCCGTGGCGCACGGTGAGCAGGGGAGTGATGAGCCCGGTGAGCACGAGCAGCACGCCGGTGCCGAGGAGCGTGAAGACGGCGGGCATGGCCAGCAGGTTATTGAGGTACTTGCAGGGCTCCGTGAAGACGAGCCCGGTCTCCGGCTGCACGGCAAAACCCGGCATGGTGAGCCAGTGCCACACATAGGCCAGGAAGAAGACCAAGAACAACCCGGACTCCACGGGGAGCCTGCGGCGGCAGTTGAGCCGCAGAGTGCCGTCCCCTATGTTATTGAGGAAGTAGAGGCAGGCAAGGGTGCGCGAGAGGAAGAGCACCGCGAGCCCGAGGCAGACATTCCAAGGGTTCGCCACGGCCTCCAGCCCATGCCAGGGGGATGCCCAGGCCGAGATGACCGGGGAGGCGGGATCCGCGATGGCCGCCTTGTTCACCGTGAACTCCGCACCATGGAAGAAGGTGCTCACCGCCGTGCCGACGAGCACCGGTGCGAGCACGCCGTTAGCAAACAGGAACCAGCGGTAGGCCGAGGACCCGAGCAGGTTGCCGCGCTTGAGTTGGAACTCGTAGGAAACGGCTTGCAGCACAAAGCTGAACAGCAGCAGCATCCACACCCAGTAGGCCCCGCCGAAGCTGGTGGAGTAGAAGAGCGGGAAAGCCGCGAAGAAAGCCCCGCCGAAGACGACGAGCGTGGTGAACGTGAGCTCCCACTTGCGCCCCGTGGCCAGCAGGAGCATGCGGCGTTGCTCCTCTGTTTTGCCGAGCTGCCACAGGAGGGATTGTCCGCCCTGCACGAACATGAGGAAAACGAGCAGGGCCCCCAGCAGGGAGATGAGGAACCACCAGTATTGCTGCAGGAAGAGGTAAGACATATGCGTGATTGAGGTTGGGGGTGAACATCAGGACTCCGGGCCGTCCGCAATGGCCTTGACCATGATACCGACCTCCGCGATGAGGAGGATGGTGAACAGGCCCAGGAAGAGGAAGAAAGTGGTCTGCACGTTGCCCGTGCTCAGCGAGGAAACAGCGGCACAGTTAGGCAGCAGTCCCTGGATGGACCAAGGCTGGCGACCCACCTCCGCCACCACCCAGCCCGCCTCGCTGGCCAGCCAAGCCAAGGGGATGGTGAGCAGCGCGGCCCACTGCACGCAGCGCAGGCCCGGCAAGCGTTTGCCGAGCGCGAGCAGGCCTGCAAAGAGCAGGATGAAATAACCGCCCAGCGCGACCATGATGTGGAAGCTGTAGAATGTGGGCTGCACGGGCGGCACGAGGTCCTTCGGGCTGTTCAGGTAGCCGTAGCCGAAGTAGGGGAAATCCCGCTCCAGGGCGGTGCGGGCCGTCTGCATGGCAGCGGAGTCGCCGACCTTCTTGGCGGCGCGGTAGTCCGCCAAGGCGCGGATAGCGTTTTTGCCCCGCGCAATCATCTCCTCTGCCGAGAGCGCAACGGAGCCGTCCGGCAGGCGATAACCGCCGCGCAGAATGTCCCGCGTGCCGGGCACATAGCCATCCGCCTTACCGGTGGCCAGAACAGAGAGCGCGCCGGGCAGGGGCACATCCAAGCGCAGCAACCAAGGGTCCTCACCCTCGGATTGCTCGGTCGCCCAGTGCTCCTCCGACCCCGGGCGAATGAGCCCCGCCGCCACCAAGGGAACCTGCGTACCGCCCTCCGCCAGCCCCTCCGCTGCGGCCAGCTTCATGGGCTGCAATTGGGCGATGATGGCACCGCTCTTGTGGCCGGTCATGGCCGTGAGCAGAGCCGCCGCCAGACCGAAACCGGCGGCTACCCGAAGACTGGCGAGAGCCACGTTGGTGTGGCGGCGCAGCAGCAGGTACAGGCAACTGATGCCCACGACAAACACGCTCCCGAGCGTCCAGGAGGACGTGACAACGTGGCAGAACTTATTGACCGCCATGGGGGAGAAAGCCACGGCAGCAAAGCTCATCATCTCATTGCGAACCGTGTCCGGGTTGAACTCCATGCCCACGGGACACTGCATCCAAGCGTTCGCCACCAAAATCCACCAAGCGGACATGGTCGCGCCGATGACCGTGAGCCAAGTCGCCGCCAGGTGCGCGCCGCGGCTCACCTTGTTCCACCCGAAGAACATGACCGCCAGGAAGGTAGACTCCATGAAGAACGCCACGATACCCTCGATGGCCAGAGGGGCGCCGAAGATGTCCCCCACGAACCAGCTGTAATTGCTCCAGTTGGTGCCGAACTGGAACTCCAGAATGATACCCGTAGCCACACCGACAGCGAAATTGATGCCGAAGAGCTTGGCCCAGAAGCGCGAGGTATCCTTCCAGAACTCGCTGCGCTTGGCATAGGAGAGCGTTTCCATGATGGCAACGAGCACGCCCAGACCGAGGGTGAGCGGCACGAAGACCCAATGATACATGGCCGTGAGCGCAAACTGCGCGCGCGACCAGTCGACGAGGGAGGTATCTATTTCCATGTGTGGAGGTGAATGTGATGATTGATGAGCTTGCGGAGCACACGAGGTGCACGCTGCTTAGTCTACCACAGCCCCTCCGCCGAGAAAAGCACAAAATGGCTGCACCCCGGAAAAAAGCAGAGCGGCCGGGGGTTCGGGGTCTTGCAGCATCCCTCCGAGGGACGAACACACGGGCCTTGTCAGGATTTCTGCGGAATACCCGGGTGCGTTTGTTGTCTGTCGACGCTGCGTGCAGGCAGGGGCGCGGTGAGACGCTCGGAAACGGTGTTGCTCTTCTGCTCTGCAGAGCCGCTCAGGGTGGGGGTGAAGAAGAAGCGCAGCACCGCGAAGATGATGATGAGCTTGATGATGATGAGAGCCCACAGCTTACGCCCGAGGCGCATGCTGCGGAAGCCCTCCAGATAAAATCGGGCGATGCGGCGCAGAAAGGACATGTCAGGGAACGCCCGGCATTCTGCCACAGCCGGGGGCGGGGTGTCAAGCCCAAAGCGCAGAGGGACAGCAAAATGGAGTGCCGCGCATTTTTTACTTGTCAAAGTCGTCGATGTGCGGTAGAGTAGGGGCAGGTAAACGCAGCACAGACTATGTCCCAGAGCATCCTTATCGTTATTCCCGCCCGCTATGCGTCCACCCGACTGCCGGGCAAGCCCTTGGTAAAAATTGCCGGAGTCGAAATGATCAAGCGCGTGGCGGACATAGCCGCCTCCGTCTGCCGGCACAATGAGAACTGCCGCTATGTGGTAGCGACCGATGACCAACGCATCGTCGACTTCTGCCGGGGTGTGGATGTGCCCTGCGTGATGACGGCGGAGACCTGTCGGAGCGGTACGGAACGCTGCTGGGACGCCGTGGGGCAGATGCCGGAGGCCCCGGACTTCATCGTCAACCTGCAAGGTGACAACCCGCTGTGCCCGCCGTGGGTGATTCAAGACCTGATTGATGCGTGGAAAGCGAGCCCCGCGGACGTGTTCACCCCCTGCATTCACCTGGACTGGGAGGAATACGACCGCTTGGTGGAGGCCAAGAAGACCACCCCGTACAGCGGCACGACCGTGCTGGTAGACCGCGAGGGCTACGCCATGGCTTTCTCCAAGAGCACCATCCCCGCCATTCGCAAGCCGGAGAAAGCCCGCGCCGCTTTGGCCAAGAGCCCGGTGCGCCGCCACGTGGGCCTCTATGCCTACACGCACGCCGCGCTGAAGGCCTATTTTGAGCTGCCGGAGGGCGAGTACGAGATGAGCAGCGTGGAGGGCTTGGAGCAGATGCGCTTCCTTTACAACGGGCTGAAGGTGAAGATGGTGGAAGTAACCTACCGCGGCCGCAAGACCACGAGCGGCGTCGACTCCCCGGAGGACGTGGCGCGCGTGGAGGCCATCTTGGCGGAATACGGCGAATATGCCCTGTAACCCCGGCCCGATACCGCCTATGCAGATTCCCCGGCATATCGCCTTCATCATGGATGGCAACGGCCGCTGGGCCAAGCAGCACCACATGATCCGCTCCAAGGGTCATGAGCACGGCGGCAAGACCGTGCAGCGCGTGCTGGACCTGTGCCTGGCCCGCGGCATCAAGTGGGTGACCCTCTACGCTTTCTCCACGGAGAACTGGGGCCGCCCCAAGCTGGAGGTAGCCTTCCTGATGCGCATGCTGCGCAAGTACCTGCGCGAACGCCTGCCGGAGATGCAGCAGAAAGGGGTGCGCCTGCATGCCATCGGGGAGCTGGATATGCTGCCCAAGGACGCTCGGGAGGAGCTGGACCGCTGCATTGCCGCCACGAGCGGTAACAGTGCCATCAACATGGTGCTGGCCCTCTCCTACGGCTCCCGCCAAGAGATAACCGCCGCCGCCCGCAAGCTGGCCGAGCGCGTGCAGCGCGGCGAGTTGCAGCCGCAGGAGATTACCCCGGAGCTTCTCTCTGCCAGCCTGTACACCGCCGGCATGCCGGACCCGGATCTGCTCATCCGCACCTCCGGGGAGATGCGCATCTCAAACTACCTGCTGTGGCAGATCTCCTATGCGGAGCTGTGGGTGACGGATGTGTTGTGGCCGGACTTCGGGGAGAAGGAGCTGGACGCGGCTCTGGCGAGCTTTGCCGCGCGGGAACGCCGCTACGGCAAGCATTTTGATGAGGAGGAGTAAGCCCGCCGGTTTCAGCGGAAGGGATATTTGATGAGCAGCTCCGCCGTGTTGCAGAAGCCGGCGAAGGTGGTCAGTCGCTCGTTCTCCAGCAGCGTCACGAACCGCCCCTCCTGCACCAGCGTGCGCAGCCCCGGGTCGCCGAAGAGATCCAGAAAGCGCGTGGGCTGCGGGAAGCCCAGGGGGGCAATCTGCTCGTTGTAAAAGGCCGTGTAGTGCGCCTCATCCAGTGTGCAGCCATAGGCCACCAGGCAGGCGAGGTTGGCCTGCGCGGGGTTCTCCAGCGGATCGATGTCGGAGAGGTGCGCCGTGAAGGGCGTGCTGCGCAGGGTATCCTTCAGCGAGACCACGGTGGGGAGCTCCGGTGCCGCTTGGCCTGCCATGGCCGCCGCCGCGCAGTCCCGGCAGTAGGCGATGCGTTGGATGTCCGCATAGTACGAAATACCGATGGAGAGGGCCCAGAGCATGACACCGGACATGAGCACGGAGGTGACAACCATGCCCGGGCTTGCCTTGCGGAAGGAGAAGAGCATGGAGAACCAGCGCAGGCCGTGGTGCAGCACCAGGAACGTAAAGAGAGCCGCCGCCCAAGAGAGAGCCTGCACCATCCAGGGCCGGGGGGAGGACGTGATGAACGCGAGGTAGGTGAAACCATGGCGCTGCAGGGCCAGCCACACGAAGATGGAGGCACTGATGGCCAGCGCGAGCAGGAACATCTTGAGGAAGCCCTTGATGATGGAAAACACCAAGATAACGAGCAGAATGGCAGCGATGCCGACGGTGAGGGGGTCGAGGTTCATGGTTGCGTGACGGGAAATTGTTTTTCTGCCTGCAGCAGGGCGCGGTACTCCTGCATCTCCTTCTGCGCCTCCTCCGTGCGGCCCAGGTAACGCAGGATTTCGATGCGCTGCGTGCGGGTGGGCAGGTGGTTCGGCTGCTGCTTCAGGGCTTGGGCGTAGGCGGCCAGAGCGGCATCCCAGCGTTGCAGCTCAGCCAGCAGCAGGCCGATGCGGTACTTCACCTCCGCGTTGTCCGGGGCCAGCTCGGCGCATTGCAACATGGGCCCGAGAGCCTGCGCGGGGCGGCCCAGGGAGTCGAGGTACACGGCATAGTCCATGCGCGCGACGAGGCTTGCGGGGTCCAGACGAACGGCGCGCTCGTACTGCGCGATAGCCTCGTCCTGCTTACCCTCGGCGGCGGCCAGAATGGCGAGCTGCATGGCCCCCGTGGGCTGGTCTGCTTGGAAGTGGGCCGTGGCGCGCAGCTCACTGAGCGTGCGCGGGTGGCTGCCGCTGCGCACCAGTCTGTCCACCAAGGGCCAGCCTGCCGCGCGCCGCACGAGCTTGCAGGGGTCGTCCACGAGGGGCAGGGCTTCCTCGCCCAGCAGACGGGCCGCTGCGGCGCGCACCATGGGGGAGGCATCGCGTGCGGCCTCCGCAGCAGCGGCGCGGGTCTCGTCCGCGGGGGGAACGCATGCGAGCAGCTCCAGCAGGGTTGCGCGCCAGGCGGGGATGGTTTCCGCCCTGTAGGCCGCTAACAAATCCTCTGCCTTGCCCCGACCCTGCTGTGCGGCTGCCACGGCGCGGGTGCGGGCGCGCTGCGCGGCCGTTTTCTGTGCGGGGAAGGCCTGCTGCACCAACTCTGCCGCACGCTTGTCATCTATGTCCTTGTGGCACATGGTGCAGGCGTTCGGGATGCCCAGCTCCAAGCTCATCTGCGGGTCCGGGGAGTTGAAGGAGTGGTCGCGCCGGGGGTCGCGGGCCATGTAGGGGCTCTCCGGCATGTGGCACTCCACGCAGCGCGCGCCCTTGGAGCCGGCGGGGCAGGGGCCGTGCGCGGCGGGATCAATGATGGGGGTGGGCTTGCCGTTCACGGGGGTGCCGTCGGCGTGGCAGCGCAGGCAGAGGCTGTTGTCCTCCTGCGGCAGTTTCAGCTTGGCCGTGTGCGGGTCGTGGCAGTCCAGGCAGGTGACCCCCGCCGCGCCCATTTTGCTGAGGCGCAGGCCTGTCTCGCAGTAGTCTTCGTCCTGCTGCATGCCGTTGGGGTAGAAAATACCGGCGAGTGTCGGAAGCTCGAGGCGGAAGTGCTCATCGAAGCTGTCGCCCACGGTAAAGTCGCCGTCCATCTCCTCGCGCCGTGCGTGGCAGGTGGCGCAGTTATCGTGGTTCTGCGTTGCGCTCAGCTTGCGGTCTGCCTTGGCCACGAGGCAGCCGTCCTCGGCGGGAGTGTCGGCGGCCTTGTGGCACTGCAGGCAGGTGACCCCCGGCTCCTCCCGGGTGGAGGCAAAGCGGTCGCTCTTCTCGTCGTAGTTCTTGCGGAAGCGGGTCATGTGGCACCAAGCGCACTGGGAGTTCCAGTTCATGCCACGGCCCAGCCAGTGCCCCCACTCCCCGACCTTGCGCCGCGCGTTGCCTTCCTTCGCCAGCCGAGCATCGTCCTCGAACACATCGAACCACTCGCGCCGCAGGGTATCCCAGGCCGCGCTGGGGGTGTGCAGACCGCCGTCCTCGCCCTTCACCAGATACTGCACCAGGGGCGTGCGACCCAGCACGGAATGTACATCGAATACCCTGCCGCTCTCGCTGTCTGTTATTTGAAGAGTGCCGTTCCGCGCAGTGCGGAAGGTGACCCCGGAGCCGTGCGCCTGCTTCTGCTGGCCGTGGAAGGGCTGCCCGTCCAGCTCCGGACTCGTCTCACGCCAAGCCCAGGCATGGTCGCTGCCGGACCAGGCACGGAACTGCTCGGGGTGGCAGGCCGCGCATTGCAGCGAGCGGGGCACACGCTGCGCGTTCCAGTGGTCGCTCGGCCCGCTGTACGGCACAATCTCCTCCTTTTTCTCCCCGCAGGCAGCAAGCAGCAGCGCAGCAAGCAACCCGGCGGCCGATTTTATCTTCATGCGCGCTATTCTACCACACCTCGCCCCGCTTGGCAAGAATCTATGACCCTCCGTCAAAAGTAAGGTGAGGCCGATTTTCATGACATCCTGAATAAACAGCCTTGATTGAATCAGTCTGCCGACCGGAGGAGGGGCGGGTTTTGGACTGCCGGAGCTGATAAAAATCTTCCCTTTTAGGAAAATTAGTCTTGATTTTGCTCGAAAAAGGGCGTATTATTCCCAAAAAGGAAGATGATTGTCCAAACAGCAGAGGAAGTGGGGGCGCTGATACGGCGTCGGCGGAAGAGTCAGGGCCTCACGATCGAGGAGCTGGCCTCGGTGGTGCCGTGCAGTCCGCGCCTTTTGAGCGAGCTGGAGCGCGGGAAGCGAGGGGTGAGCATCAACATGCTTCTGCAAATCATGGCACTGATAGGTCTGGAATTGGATCTTTACGGCAGGGAAGAATACCCGGATAGGAGGAGGAGATGACGCCACCGGCGGTTAGTCTCTCCCGCGTAGTTGTTTCAGTTGCATGTATACTTGTGCGGCATTGTCAATCTGATAGAATCCATGCAGGGGGCCGCGGGAAACAGAGTATTTGCTTGTCGTATTCACCGTTTCACCGTACTTCATGAAGAATTGCATCAAGCGGCGGATCAGGGGATTTTTGTGGCGGTTGATGTGGTCGAACAGGATGGTGGCCACATCGCCCTCGACCTCCTCGTATAGCATGTGGAGACCGGGGTTCAAATCAAAGGTGAGAAGCTCATCTCCGTCGGTGATGTAGATCTGTGTTTTCGTGAAGGCAAACTCCGCGCGGCTGAGCTGTTTTCTCCACAGGCGCGGCATGCGGATGAAGCGCCACGCAAAGCTGCTGAAGAACAGCAGCAGGATAACAGGCACGGGTGTCAACAGCGGGAAGTGCAGGAAAACCAAATACGATGCCGCAGAGAAAAACGGAACGGCAAAGAGCATGATGATAAGGCCGAAGTTGCGGTCCCTCCTCGCGTAGGTGTTGGTAACCGTCAGATTGGGCCGGCCGTAATAGAGGAGCTCCGGCAGCAATTCCCGGAGCTTGGGGTGTACCGGCTCCCATCCGTTCTTCGCTTCGGGACTCCCCGGGGCGGCTGCGGCCTTCTTCGCTATCTGCTCGTCCGAGGGCTGCGAGGATTCTTCCGCCTCGAAGAAGTACGAGAAAAGTATCTCCAAGGAAAGCGGGTACACGACACCGAACAGGGCCATCATCCACAGCAGGACTACCGCCGCATAGGCGCATGCAAAGAAGGCGTGTGAAAAGGGCAGTCCGATCGCCTCCGATAATTGATTCCCCAACAGGATATTGACCCCGTAAAGAATCATGAATAGCAGATGCGGCGCTAAAAGAAGGATAAAAGAGGTGAGGGCGACGAGCCTCCGCGGAAAGTCCTGATTGACATCGTTCTGTTTACAAATCTGCCGGATGTATGCCGCAATGCCGACAAAAGCCATCACCCGATACCATAGCTCATTGCAGAGCCAGATGAGCAGCAAAATGAATACCGCCGTTGCCATCGGAGCTGCATCGGCACACACCGCTGCCAAGGCTGTTCCCACGGCGACACAAAGGAGATTGAGCAATATGCAGCGGGGGGTGAGATGACGGGTCTCCATGGGCGTTTCAATATCTGTTTTGAGATTGTAGAGAAAAGAAAGCGCGCGCGAGGCCGGGTTGTCATGCTGAAGAATACTCAGGCGGTTATCATGGACAACAAAGCGTCTTCGCAATGTCCTGAGAAGAATCCAACGTAAGATGAGCTTGCGTGCGTTCACGGGATATAAGGGTCCGGGTTATTTAACTCTCCGGTATAGCTGATATTCTCTCCGTTTAAGTTTTTTGTGGAATGGCAGAGCATTCCATCGGGCCAGGCTTGCAGTAGGCAGCATGAATACGGGGCGGTACTCGGCGGTGCGGTACTCCTCCGCTTTCGCCGCATCTCCCATGAGTCCGTCGGATAGATATAAATAATACGATACCTTTCCGTTACTTGAGACAAATTCGAGTGGAGTGCCGAACATGGGTGGCGATGGTTGAGGTCCGAACACGGAATCGTATTTTTCCTTGAGCCACATTCGGTAATCGCGGGGTGGTACCTCTTCTATTTCACTCAGAATTTTCCGCGCAACACATACCTCTTTTTTTGTCAGGGGTATATATTCATTTATTCCCTTCATGAGACATCCCTCTATATGAACACGCATGGACACCGCGCTTGAGGCTGCCTGACGCACTTTGCGGGCTCTCTGACCATGCTGCTCCCTATATTTGACGTAGAGAGCTTTCGCATCGAAATCGGGATCTCTTTGCGTCAGTTCCGACTCCATGCGCTGTATTTGGCAGGAATTCAACCCGGCTACGCCTAACGCAGCAAGGAGCACGAGCAGGACAGGGCGAAGATTCGTCATGCCGGGATTATCGCATGCCGCGGGCGGGCTGTCAACTCAAAAGCCGCGGGCGGGCACAATCGCGGCTTGACAAAGGAGGACGAAGGTGCTAATGTGAATGCGTTATGATGAATTTACCGATACGCCCCCGCCGGAACCGCAAATCCGCTGCTGTGCGGGGCTTGGTATGCGAGACAGAATTGAGCCCGGCGCACCTCATTTTCCCCATGTTTGTGCAGGAAGGGGAGGAGGACACCCCCATTGAGTCCCTGCCGGGCTGCAAGCGGTGGAGTGTGCGCGGGCTGGTGGAGGAATGCCGGCGGCTGGCCGATTTGGGCATTCCCTGTGTGGATTTGTTTGCCGTGGTGCCGGAGGAACGCAAAGACCCGCAGGGCAGCGAGGCGTATAACCCGGACGGCATCGTGCCCCGCGCCATTGCTGCCGTTAAAGCGGCAGTGCCGCAGATGGCGGTGATGACCGATGTGGCCCTGGATCCCTTCAATACCTACGGGCAGGACGGCATTGTGAAAGAATACCCGGACGGCAGCTATGAAATCCTGAACGATGAGACCGTGGAAGCCCTGTGCCGCCAGGCCCTGTGTCATGCACGGGCGGGCGCGGATATCATCTCCCCCAGCGATATGATGGACGGACGCATAGCCGCCCTGCGTGCTGCCCTGGATGCCGAGGGCTTCACCGGGGTATCCCTGCTGAGTTACACGGCCAAGTATGCCTCCGCCTTCTACGGCCCCTTCCGCGGCGCGCTGGGCAGTGCCCCCAAGTTCGGGGACAAGAAAACCTACCAAATGGACCCTGCCAACCGCCGCGAGGCTCTGCGCGAGGCCCTGCTGGATGCCGCTGAGGGAGCGGACATGCTGATGGTAAAACCGGCTACCATGTATTTAGATGTGGTGGCAGACCTGAAACGCGAGACACAGTTGCCCATTGCGGCCTACCATGTGAGCGGCGAATACCTGATGCTGAAAGCGGCGGCGGCCTCCGGCTGGCTGGACGAGAAACAGAGCACCCTGGAGGCGCTGACCTGCATACGCCGCGCCGGGGCGGACATGATCCTCACCTACGCTGCGCCGCAGGTAGCGCAGTGGCTGCGGGAAGGGTAAGCCGATATGCTGCGCCTGCTCCGATCCCTCTTTCGCCTGCCTCGCCTGCTGCGTCGGCGGGATATGCTGCTCCTGATACTGGTACTTGTCATCAGCGTCCTGCTGCATTTGCGCTATAACACAAGCGGCGGGGCACTGGGGACGGAGAGCCTGCCTGTTTCGCAGTCGGAACTGCGGCACCTGGAGCCGATCGGCGAGTTGGATGAAAGCCGTATTCCCGCCAAGGGAGAGCCCTTCTGCTTCCTGATGGTGAATGCTAACAACTATTTCGTTGAGGGGGAAAAACAGCGGGCTCCCTACAAGTTGACCCTCAAGAAAGAAGGGGCCCGGGAGGCACTGGCCGAGGTAATTGCCAGCCGCCGCCCGGCGGTGGTGGGTCTGCTGGAGATGGGTGGACCGCTTGCGCTGCAGGATTTGCAAACGCGTCTGAAAAAACGAGGGCTGGAGTACCCCTACTTCCGCATTTTGGTGCGCGACGGTGAGGCACGGGCCGTGGCTGTTCTGTCCGCCCTGCCGCTGGTGCGGGATTACTCGCGCGCGGACTACGGATTATATGACAACACCCACCGCCGCAAGATGCTGCGCGGTATCTTGGATGTGACCGTGCGCCCCGCAGACGGACGCCTGTTCCGCCTGATCGGCGCGCACCTCAAATCCCATGTGGCGGACGATGCCCGTGCGGCGGACAGTCTGCGCGCCAAGGAAGCCGCCACCCTGGCCGGCTACCTGCAACGTGCCATGAAAGAGCAGCCGCGCATACCCATCGCCGTGTTCGGAGATTGGAATGATAACCCGGATGCACCGAGCCTGCAGGTGCTGCGCCAAGGACTTTCCGCCGCGAGTGCCCTTACCCTGCTGCGCCCCACCGACAGCCGGGGAGAAGGATGGACCCTCTACTACCGGGGCGGCAATGAATACTGCACCTACGATCACATTTATGTCAACAAGGTGCTCGGCAAACGCCTGGGCAGCAGCCTGCGCTGCGGTGTAGTGGATATACCGGCTGCTGCGAAGGCCAGCGACCACCGCGCCGTGTGGTGCGAGCTGCGCTAATTATTCTCCCGAAGAGCCTCCTCCACCGCCCGCCGCAGGCTCTCTTCGTCTTGGCCCGGGATGTAGTGCTTCTGCCGGATGGAGGCCGCCACCTGCAGGAACACATCTGCGCGCGGCCCGCCTGCATTACCGTGCTCCGGGAAGGCGTGGGCAATGCGCGAGGCGAGGGCGGCAGCCTCATCGAACTGCCCCAAGCGGTAGGCCATGGTCGTGGCACCCGATCCGGCGGTGTATAATAACCGCCACTCCTGCTCCGTGGGGGGTGTCTCACTTTTGCGAGACAGAATGCCCATCATGGCACGGCGGTAGTGCTGCAAAGCCTCCTCTGTATGCCCGAAATAGGAGCAGATAGTAGCCAGCTGGATGCTTTGGAAACAAGAAGCGGCGCGGTCCCCCGCAGCATCGGCGCAGCTCTTGGCCTGCTCGGCGTATTGCAGCGCACGGGCATAGGCATCCGGTTCACTCGAGAGGACATAGATATCCGCCAAAACACTGTTGGCCGTAATGTAATTCTCCTGAGAAATACCCTCCCCGGGCTTGGTTTCCACCAAGGGGGTGAGCAGCGCAATGGCCTCCTTGCAGCGGTTGATACGCGCCATGACCGAGGCGGCGCAGATAGCAGCATCCGTGCTGTAGGGCAGGCCCGGCGAGCTGCATTCCTTGTACTGACGCGCGGCTGCTTTCAGCGCCGGCAGATTGCCGCACAGCTCCAGCTCCCGGGCCAGGAACAGGCGCATGCGCATGGCCATGGCGGACCGGGGATTGTGTTTGATGAGGCGCCGCAGGCAGGATGCGGCCTCGGCATGGTTACCGGCCTCGGAAAACAGACATGCCGCATGCTCCAACAGCATGTTACGCAGAGAAGCGTTCCGTGCTGTGTCGGCATGGCGCAGGGCTTGGGCCGCGCGCTCTGCCTCGTTGTTCTCAGACTGTGCGCCGATGGCTTGGGAGGACAGAGCGCAGAGGCGCAGCTCCTCTTGGTGTGTCAGGCTCTTGAGCCCGGTGTTGCGTATGTTTCGCAGAGCTGCCAAGGCCTCCTGCGGACGGTGCAGGGCCAGACAGCAAGCTGCCTGCTGCAACCGGGCCCGAGCCTTGGTATGCGGGCGGGCGGAGATGCGCAGTACCTCCCGCGTGTTCTCCTCAACGGTGGGTGCTATCTCCTCCGCCGGGCTTCCGCCCTCATCCATATTCGCCAGCAGATAGCCGGACTCCAACAAGCGCAGCTCTGCCTCCGTCTCCGGGTGCTCCGCCGCCAGGGAACGCAGGTAATCCTTCGTTTCTTTAGGGGCTTGATTATACAGCGCACAGAGGTAGGCATTCTGCACCGCATAGGGCTGCAGCGTCTCCGGGGCGGTCTGCAGAAAAGCCAGGGATTCCTCCAGCGGCAGGCTGCTTCCCTCTGCATCGTGACCGGTCATCTGATGCTCGCGTATTTGTTGGCACTCCGCCGCCAGGGCATAAAAACGGCGGTAGGGAGAATCCTCCGGCAGGAGGGCCAACAGGTCGTCAACCTCATCATATCGGCCGGAATCCATCAGACTGCGCACCTGCTCCACGACCAACTCCGTTGCGGCACTGCTCCGAGACGGGCGGGCGGTGCCCATGGCAGACAAGCTCGTGGGGACGGCATCCCGGCGACTCTCACGGATGTGGCGCAGGCAGAGCAGGGCGGCAGCCGCGCGGCGCGGGGCCGTCATATCCTCGCTCCACTCCCGCAGACGCGCCTCGGCCACGGGGCTCAGGCGGCAGGTGCTGCGGTAGGTCATCAGCTTGCGAAAAGCATTCTCCAGCAGCGGGGATTCCGCATTGGCCGCGATGAATTGCAGGACGGTTTCCTCGCCCTTGCCCTCGATGTTATCCAAGGCTTCGTTCGGCTCGTCTCCCCCGTCTTGTTGTGCGGCGTGCAGGGCCGCCTCCTCGGCATAGTAGATCTCCCCGGTCAGCAGCCGGGCTTTCTCGCGGTCGGAGCGTGTGCAGCGGGCCGAGGTCTCGATGCTGCGACAAATCTCCCCGGCTTTGTCAAACTCCCCGCAGCGCATGTGGTGCGCCGCGCGCAGGAGCAGGGGGGCGGCACTGCCCGGGTTCTGTGCGGCCAGCTGATCCAGCCGCGCGAGCTGTGCAGCAGAGAAGGGGCCGTTGCCCAGCTCATATTCCAGTCGAGTCAGCTCATACTCCGGGGTGTCCGTCGGCATGTCTGCCAGGAAGGCCCGGCTGATGTTCGGGGAGCTGTGGGCGCAGTAAATGCGGGCGCGGCGGGCGTAGTCGGCCAGCTTGTGCTCCGGGGGGACGGCAGCCAAGCAGGCATCAGCTTCGGCGTACCGCTGCAGGGCCACCAAGGCGCGCCCTTTCCAAAAGGCGGCCTCCGGGCTTTGCGGGGGGCCGGGCAGTGCAGCCAAAGCCCCGGCGGCATCCCCCGCGCGCAGGAGCCGTTCGGCCTGCTGCGTGGCTTCATCCGCGCAGACGGCAGACACGCAGGATAACAGAAATGCGGTGGTGGCGAGAAACTTCATGGACGGCGTTTCGTAGTTTTGACGGAGCGCGGACGGCGTGCGGCGGCTTTCAACCCCACGGCGGCATCTTTGGGCGGAACCGCCTTGGCACCGGGGGGATACTTGCCCTCTATCCACAGAAAACGGTTGATAAACGCGCGTCCCGTGGCGGTGAGGGCCGCATCCTTGCTGGAGCCCTTGAGGCGGTTCATCGTGACGTTTTGTTGCAGAGTAGCCACGGGCTTACAGGCCACTACAACGGGTTCGGTAACCGGGATGTCCGAGGGGTAGACCGCGCGGGGAATGCCCTCCTGAGTGAAGCTCATCTCCAATGAAGCCGGGCGGGTCGCGAAGCTGCCTTTGTACAGGAAGGGATGGCGGCGCAGTATATCCATGGTGCCCACGCAGGGAACCCGTACGCGGTAGTGCTCCGGCAGGCTCTCCAGATATTGCGCGATGGAGACGGGCTTGTTGCCCTTGCTTTGCAGTAAGATGTCGGCGGTATTGAAGCCGATGAGGTTGAAGCCGTGGAAAAGCCCGTGTTTGTAGTCCCCCGTCATGCGATCATAGGCGGAGTTCACCATCAGCGCGATTTCCACATGGCAGTGCGCGCGCTCCCGGTTCAGCCCCGTGCCGCTGTGCCCCAGGATGCCCAGCTCGCTCGTGCGCTGTACCTCATCGCCCGGTCGGCAGCTGACCTTTGCCAGGTGCGCATAGAGTGTGTAGATAATACCCTCGGGTACTACATGAGATACCACCACATAGCGGCCGTAGTTGCTTGCTCCCGGGGATTCGTTTACGTGCTCCACCCGCCCGGGGGCAATGGGGTGCACGGGGTCCAGCGGCTCTCCCGCCGCGTCACGCCGCATGGGTTTCACATCGATGCCCTCGTGCAGGCGGCTGAAGAAAAGTTGCCCGGCCGTGGTGCGGAAGGGATTGCGCACCATGCCGAAGCTACCGGCTTCCCAGGGTTTGCTCTTTTCTCCCTCGAAGGTCCGGTCGCAGTACATGAAGTACCCCTCGTTGTCCCCCCTGTACAGGGCGTCATTTTCCGTGGGCAGGGTGTAGACCAAGTCCTCTACGGCCGAGGCAAGAAGGGGAATCAGGGCCGGTAAAAGGCAGAGCGTGCGGAAGAGGCGAATCATCTCAAATGCTGCGGAATGTGCGGCCCTGGCTGTCCTTCTCCTTGGTTGTGTCCGAGGGCAAGAATGGGGCCCGACGCGGATTTTCCTTGAGGTAACGGCCCTTTTCCATCTTCTCGTTGACAGGTTCAATCTCGTTACTGAGGCGGCGAAGGTCATACCCGTTCAAGCCGTTCCAGATGCAGAGCACACCGTCCGTAACCGGTGCATTGATGAGCATGGGGGAGAAGGCCATGGCGTTCACCATGGGGAGCATGCGTTTACCGATGTTGGCCTGGGTGTGTTGGTAGAGCCGCAGTTTGTAGTCATCCTTCAGCTTGAAGGAGACGCCGTACGAGCCGTCCGGGGCGATGTTGGACTGGAACTTGGCGATCTCGTTGTGGGTGATGATGGGCTGGCGCACATAGTAGCGCCCGTTGTGGTACACCAAAAAGCGCGAGCCCTCCGCAGAGTTGTCTGCCTCGGTCAGGAAGTAGACGGGGTAGGGCTGCTCCTGGCATTGGCACAGCATGGCGACGGCTGCCAGAGCGGTCGCGGCGCTCATCAGTTTGTGTCGTGTCCTCATGGTTGTGGGCATTATACTCCTTTTCCGCCCGCTTGGCGAGCCAAAAATGCACCCCGAGCGCATCGTCAAGCGACCTCGCCCGCCGGGTGATGTCGGCAGACGAGGTCTCCTGTGGGCCCTTGCGGGGAAAACTTACTTCTTCTTCACGACGGCAATCTTGCCGGAGCGCGTCAGCATCTCGACGTCGTAATCGCTCATCAGATCCAGGAAGCGGGCCAAGCGGAACTCGCCGCCGGAGATCTCGATGGTCATCGTCTCGCGGGTCGCATCCAGCACCTTCGCACCGAACATCTGGCAGAGCTCGAGAATCTCTCCCTTCTTCTCCGCAAAACGGACGCGCAGCAGAACAATCTCGCGGTACACGGTCGGGTAATTCCGGAAATCGGTCACCTCCACCACATTCACCAGCTTGCTGAGTTGCTTGATGACCTGGTCCAGCTTATCCCCGTGCTCATTCACGTCAATGGACATGCGGGAGAACCGGGGGTCTTCGCACGGTGCGACGTTGAGAGAGTGGATGTTGTATCCGCGCCCGGAGAAAAGCCCGGCCACACGGGATAGCACGCCGAACTTGTTTTCCACAAGTACAGAGATGGTGTGCGTATGATATTCGTTTGGCTGGTGATTTTCCATAGCGGGCTCATTCTATCGGAAAAAAAGGGGGGCGTCAAGCCTATTATTGGCATGCTGCCACGCTTTTCGCTTGAAAAAGCGGCCCGTCGCTGGTATAACCCCCGCATGGCAACGGATAAGAAGATTACGATGAAGACGAGCAAGGGGGATATTCACCTGACGGTGTTTGCCTCCAAGACGCCGATGACGGCAGCAAGTTTCCTCAACCTGGCTTCCAAGGGTTTTTACGATGGGCTGAGCTTTCACCGCGTGATTGCGAATTTCATGATCCAGGGCGGTGACCCGCAGGGAACGGGCTGCGGCGGCCCCGGCTATCAGTTCGATGACGAGTGCCGGCCGGACCTCAAGTTCACCAAGCCCGGCCTGCTGGCGATGGCCAATGCGGGCAAGACGTGGACGGGGCAGGGGACCAACGGCTCCCAGTTCTTCATCACGCATGTGCCCACGGATTGGCTGAACGGCAAGCACACGATTTTCGGGGAGGTGCTGGGCTGCGAGGACCAGGCCGTGGTGAATGCTATTCGCCAGGGGGATCGCATCCTCGGCATCGAGATTCACGATGACTGCGCCGACCTCTTCGAGGAGCAGAAGGCGAACATCGAGCGCTGGAACAACAAACTCCGCAAGTAATTGGTTTTCGCCGTCCAGGAGCTGTCCATCTCCTTCGGGCCGCGCGTGCTGTTTGATTCGCTCTCCTTTGTGGTGGAGCAGGGCGCGCGCGTGGCCTTTGCGGGGCATAACGGTGCCGGTAAATCCACCCTCATGAAGTGCATTGTGGGGGCCATGCAGCCGGACAGCGGTTGCGTGCTGCTGCCCAAGCACACGAAGGTGGGGTATCTGCCTCAGGATGGTATCCACATCTCGGGCACTCCTTTGCTGCAGGAGGTGCTCGGTAGTGTCGGTAACATTGTGGAGTTGCAGCAGACGGTGGATGAGCTATCCGCAGAGCTGGCGGCCCTGCCGGCGGAGTCCCCGGAGTATCGCGAGACGCTGGAGGAGATCGGGCGGCTGGAGCTTATCCTGCATGACCGGGATGCGGCGTCGCTGCGTCCGCGCACGGAGTCCATCCTGCGCGGCTTGGGCTTCAGTCCGGCGGATTTCGAGCGCGATTGCGGGGAGTTTTCCGGTGGCTGGCAGATGCGTATTGCCTTGGCCAAGCTGCTGCTGCAGGAGCCGGAGGTGTTGCTGCTGGACGAGCCGACCAATCACTTGGACATTTCCAGTCAGCGTTGGCTGGAGCAGAGCCTGCGGACGTATCGCGGTGCTATCTGCATCATCAGCCATGATGTGGCGCTGCTGGATAGCTTGGTCACGCGTACCATTGCTTTCCACCACGGGAGGGCGGAGGAGTATGCGGGCAATTTTTCCTACTATCTCAAGGAGAGTAAGCAGCGCAAGGAGATTCTGCAACGCCGGGCGAAGGCTCAGCAGCGGGAGCTGGCCAAGACGCAGGCTTTCATCGACCGCTTCCGCTACAAGGCAACGAAGGCCACGCAGGTGCAGAGCCGCATCAAGCAGATGGAGAAGGTGGAGCTCATTGAGGTGGAGGCGGATGATGCGGTGATGAGTTTTCATTTTCCGCCCCCGCCGCCGGGTGGCAATACGGTGGTGGAGATGGAGAAGGTGTGCAAGGCCTATGGGCCCATCACGCTGCTGAAGGATTTCGATTTCAGGATGGCGAAGGGGGATCGCATTGCTATCGTGGGGGTGAACGGCTCCGGTAAGTCGACCTTCACGCGCCTGATTTCGGGCACGGAGCCGCCGGATTCCGGGTTGTGTACGCCGGGCTACCATACGCAGGTGGCGTTCTTCTCTCAGACGCATGCGGATGTGCTGGATAACGAGCAGACGGTGCTGGAGTGTGTGGAGGCTGCGGCCTCCCGCGAGACGCGTCCGCTGGTGCGCAATATTCTGGGCTGTTTCCTGTTCCGAGGGGATGATGTGTTCAAGAAAATCGGGGTGCTTTCGGGCGGCGAGCGTTCGCGAGTGGCCCTGGTTTGTATGTTGCTGCGGCCGGCGAATTTCCTGATTATGGATGAGCCGACCAACCACTTGGACTTTCAGAGCCAGGATGTGTTGCAGGCGGCTTTGCAGGAGTATCCGGGTTCGTTCTGCATTGTTTCGCATAACAGGCAATTCCTGGATCCCATCGTGAACAAGGTGCTGGAGTTCCGTCCCGGGCTGCCGCCGCGTCTCTTCCATGGGAATGTGAGCCAATACCTCGAGACAGTGGAGGCGGAGGAGCGTCGCGCGGCGGAGTCTGCTTCGGGGGCTCCCGCCGGCGGGTCGGAATCCGGGGTCGCTTCTTCCACCAATCGGCGTGACCAGCGCCGTCGCCGTGCCCGCGAGCGGGAGCTGCGAGACCGCCTCATCAAGCCTCTGCAACGGGAGATGGAGCAGGTGGAGGCGGACATCGCGGTGCGGGATGAGCGGAAGGCCGCCATCTCTGCGGAGCTGGAGAAGCCGGAGAATATGAGTGATAACCAAAAGCTCATGGAACTGACGCTCGAGTATCAAAATCTGGAGCGCGAATCGGAGAGCCTCTTCACTCGCTGGGAGGAGCTTTCCGTGGAAATCGAGCGCGCAGAGGCTAGCTTGGTGTCAGAGACCGAGGAGGAGTCCTGAGGTTTGGCGGAGGTCTGATGTTCTCCCTGCCGTTGTTGCGCGGGGGCTTTACCCGCGATACTTAGCGCGTTGATGCTGCCAGATGCCGAAGGCCAGGCCCGCCACGTTGGGAATCCACAGCACGATGTAGGGCAGAATGCCCGGCACCTTGCGCGACAAGTCGCAGAAGACCAGCGCCAGGAAGTACACCGCAGCCACGAGAATGCCGATGGCGAAACCGGTCGAGGTGTCTCGCCGCCGCGCAGTGATGGCCAGCGGCACGCCGATGATGGAGAACACCAGGCAGGCGCAGGCAAAGGAGGCTCGCTTGGTGTACTCTGTCTCCAGGGCAAGCTGCTTGCTCTCGGTCAGGTTATCTTCCACCAGCTCGGTATCGTGCTTGGCCGCCGCCCACAACTGAGCCGCGCAGGGGAAGGCCGGGGCGGCATCGGCTGCCCGTGCATAGTCGTTGATGGCTTCCATGTCTACTCGTGCGGTGATGCTCTTGCGCTGCAAGGCGTCGGTCATCTCCGCATTCGTCATGTAGGAGGTCTTGATGCGCCACTCATCGCGGTCGATGGGGATGTGCACGCGCATGGGCAATTCCTCGATGAAGGGCATATCCGTTTGGCCGCCGCTGTTGTGTTCCAGAACGCAATGCCGCAGCGTCAGTGACAACTGGCGCGTCTTTTCATCGAACTCACCGATATCGGCCTTCTGCGCGTGAATGGAACTGAACTTGGCCCCCGTGCCCAGCGGGTTGGCATCTTCATCATTGCTGATGGGGTAGATGTGCACCCCCTGCAGGGTGTCGCCGCTGCGGCCTTCGATGTAGATCTTCACCTTGTCCATTTTCACGGCGTCCTGCGAGGCCTTAAGGAGGTTGCGCGGGTTCTCCATGGCGGCTTGAACGACCAGGTCGGACATCGCTTGACGTCCTTTCGGGGCAATCTCCGTGTTGATGTGGTAGCACAGCGCGGAAAAGACGAGTCCCAGCCCGATGGCGGGCAGGCTCAGGCGCCACAGGCTCAGCCCCGCCATGCGCATGGAGGTCAACTCGTTATCGGCCGCCAGCCGACCGTACACCAACAGCACGGCGGTCAGAAATCCCCACGGTACGGAGAAGGAGAGAGAGAAGGGGATCACCTGCAAGATGAAGTCCACCACGATGCTCGGGGAGGCTCCGCTCTCTACCAGCAGGGCGTGGAGCTCCTTGAAAAGTTGGCCCAGCAGCATCAGCGTCGTCAGGGCCAGTACCCCCATGCAGGTGACGGCTAAAAGCTGCCGCAGGATGTATCGATCCAGTGTCTTCATGTTCCGCCCTCCATTGTAGCAGATTTTCCGCCGCTTGCCAACAGTATTTTTCGGAAAACACTTGCCGTTTCGGAAGAAAATGTGTATACTCCCCGCATGAGCGAGAATCCTCCCCAGCCCTCTCCCACTCCTTTCGTCGTCTCCCGAGAGCCTCTTTCTGCCGCCATCATCGAGCTGAACTCCATGTCCCCCTGTGAGGGTATCATCATGTCCCGCGACGGTCTCGTCAAGGTCGGTGATTCCTCCGACCCCGATTTCCTCTGCATGCTTATTCCCGCTCCCATCCTTGCCCGTGCCCTCACCGCTGCCGGGCTCTCCTCATACACCGGTAAGGAACTCCGCCAGTGGGCCGACTCCTACCCCCTCGAGCCCCTCCAAGCCATCGTCGACTCCGCCTGTTCCTGAACTCCGCCTCCTCTTCTCGCATGCCCGAGTGTCCTCAACGGGGGCTCGGGGTTTAGCTTCGCTCCTTTTGTCGGCGCGTCCTCTGTGTTGCTAACCTCCGGATGCCGTCTCTGATGAGCAGAGCTGCAAAGGGTGCTCGGATTGTACAGGCAGTCTCTCATACCCCCTTCCTATAACTTTATTTCAATGAAACTCGTCCATTAATCCGGGATTGCGGCCCGGAGTCCATTGGCGCTTGGGGACAGGGGGATTACAGCCCCATTTTACCGGGGTTGAGGAGGCCTTGGGGGTCGAGGGCTTGTTTGAGGGCGCGGTGGACGGAGAGGGCGACGGGGCCGATGGCGGTGGGGAACCAAGGGGCCTTGGCCAAACCTATGCCGTGCTCACCCGTGATGCTGCCGCCGTGGGCGAGGACCCAGTCGAAGAGGCGGTGGACGAGGGCGTCGGCGGGGGGGCGGATGTCCTGCCCCTGCGCGTCCTTGGGAACCATGATATTCGTGTGGATATTCCCATCTCCGGAGTGCCCGAAGCAGGCCACGGGAATCCCCGTCTCGCGCTCCAGAGAGGCGCAGAACTCTACCAAATCTACCAGTCGGGAACGGGGAATAACGATATCCTCATTCAGCTTGGTGAGCCCGGTGGCTTTCAAGCTGTACGAGAACTCCCGCCGGAGCTGCCAGATTTGCTCCACCTCGTCCTCGGTGGTAGCGGAGACGACATCCACGCCCCCCGCGGCACGCAGTAGCTCGGCAATTTCCTCTTGCTCCCGAGCCACGGCGTCCGCGCGCCCGTCCACCTCGATGATGATGTGCCCCTCCGCCGCCGCGGGCAGGGCATCCGCGCCCAGATAGGCCCGCGCGGCCCGCAGAGTGAAAGCATCGGTTATCTCGATAGCGCAGGGCAGGTGACCCGCCTGCAAGACATCCTGCACCGCCTGCGCGGCGTAGGCAAAGCGCGGAAAACACGCCCTCAGGGCAGCCCGAGCCTGCGGGGCCGGAATGAGACGCAGTGTGGCAGCGGTGATGATACCGAGCATCCCCTCACTGCCGCAGAAAAGACCTACCAAATCAAAGCCCTGCTTATTCTTATGCGTACGCCCGCCGCAGGAGAGCACCCGCCCATCCGCCAGCACCACCTCCAAGCCCAGCACATAGGAACGCGTAACACCGTATTTAAGGCATCGCGGCCCGCCCGCATTCGTCGCGATATTCCCGCCGATGCTGCTCTCCTTGCGCGAGGCGGGGTCCGGCGGGTAGAACCAGCCCACCGCTGCCGCCGCCGCCTGCAAATCCGCCGTCAGCACCCCCGGTTGCACCACTGCGACGCCGTCCGCCGGGTTCACCTCGAGAATGCGATTCATGCTCATCGTACTGATAACCAAGCCGCCCCGACTCGGTACGCAGCCCCCCACATAACCCACTCCGGCACCGCGCGGTGTAACAGGCACCCCATAGCGGGAAGCCAAGCGCATGGCCGCAGCCACCTCCTCCGTACAGCGCGCCTTCAATACCGCCTGCGGCAGGGCGGCGGCGTGCCACTTATCCCCACTGTGCGCCGCCAGCGTTTCCGCATCCGTAAAGGTGCTCTCCGGCAGCAGCCGTCGCAGTTCATCTATCCAATCTGTCTGCATATGCCTCCTTGATCAGTCCTTACCGGTACCCCACTTGCGGTGCAGCCAAGCCTCCACCGGCGAGAAGAGAATTTTATCCGCCAAGAGACCGATGAGAATGATAATCAGCATGATACCGATCACCTGGTACATGCGCTGCAACTCACGCCCGTAGTGCAGGTACTGCCCGATACCGAAACCCGACACCACGGATACATAAATTTCCGCCGCCATCAGCGAGCGCCAGGCGAAGGCCCAGCCCTGCTTCATGCCGCTCACCACAAAGGGAGCCGATGCCGGCAGCGTGACAAACGTGAGCGTGTACAGACGGGAGGCCCCCATGGTACGCGCCGCGCGCGCGTAGATGGGCGGGACGCTCTTCATGCCGTTTTCGGTAGAGAGCAGCACACTCCAGAGCGTGCCCATGATAACAACGAACAGCAGAGCCGCCTCCGTCTGCCCGAACCAGATGCAGGCCAGCGGCACCCAGCATACACTCGGCAGAGCTTGTAAGCCCATGGCCAGCATGCCCAGCGTGTCATTCAGTACCTTGAACCGTGCCGCCAGCATACCCAGCGGCACCCCGATGAGCAGGCCTATGCAATAGCCGATGAGCAGGCGGCGGAGCGTCACCAGCATCGCCAGCGGAATCTTACCGTTGACACTGTTATCCCAAAGATAATGGAGCACCGTGCTCGGCGGCGGCAGCACATAGGGCGACCACAGGGCATCCTGCAGGACCAGGCAGCTCAGGTCTCCCGTCAGGGCGGCCCATACGCCCAGCAGAAGGAGGAAGAAGATCAGCGTTGTCAGAAATGTTCTCATGAGTATCAGGTATCTTGGGGTGAACTGTAATGCTTCAAAGCCGCGGTGATGAGCGTGGCCTGCTCGGCCAGCTCTGTATCATTTACATTGCGCGGATGCGGCAGGGCGATGTCGAAAATCTCGCGAAGGCGACCGGGATGCGGCGACAGCAGCACAACCCGATTACCCAGGCAGACGGCCTCTCGCACGTTGTGGGTGACAAATACGATTGTCTTACGCCGTTTCTCCCAAATTTCCTGAATATCTCCATACAGCCGCTCGCGCGTCATGGCATCCAGGGCAGAGAAGGGCTCATCCATCAGCAACACCTTGGGATTCGGCGCCAGTGAGCGTGCCAGGGCCACGCGCTGACGCATGCCGCCGGAGAGCTCATGGATGTTACTGTGGGAGAATTTATCCATCTTCACCAGGAAGAGGTAATATTTAGCCACCTCCAGCCGCTCTTTATTCGTCAGATTCGGCTTCTGCCGCAAGCCGAACATCACATTACCGATGACATCCAACCACGGGAAGAGCGCATGCTCCTGAAACATCACCATACGATCCCGCCCGGGACCGGTAACGGGTGTACCGTCGATGAGGGCCATGCCGCTGTCCGGCTTCTCCAGCCCGGCGATGATATTAAGCAGGGTTGATTTACCGCAACCGCTGGGCCCCAGCAGGCACACGAATTCACCCTCGCTGATGGTCAGCGATACATCATCCAAGGCCTGAACGCGGCCTCGGCTTGTCTCGAAGCTCTTGCACACGTGTTCCACGCTCAATTTGGCCGTGGGGAAGGCGTGTATCTCGTTATGTATTTTCTCCATAAATCAGGGATTCTCTTTGTAAAGGATATCGGCAATAGGCGGCACGCGATCCAACAAATCTGCTGCCTGAGCATCGCGTACAAACTGCTCCAGTCCCGGCACATCCACCTGATCCGTCAGGGTCAGGCGCTGCCAAGCGGACTCCACGATGGAGCGATCCAAGTTAGACTGCGTGAGGGCGTTGAGCTCCTCCAGTACTCGGTCCTTGGCCTCCGCGGGGTGCTCGATAATCCACTGCGTCAGCTCCCGGTGGGCCTTTTGCAGCGCCTTGGCCTCCGCGGGATGAGCCCGCAGCCAAGCCACGCGCCCCGCCAGCACGGTTGTCACTACGCCGGGCTCCTGCACGAAGACGCGCGCCCCCGCTTTTTCCTCCAGGCGAGAGACCCAGGGCTCTACGGTCCAGCAGGCATCCAGCTCGCCTTGTTTCATCAGTTGAAGCTGCATGGCATTCGGGGTCGGCATCACGCGGCAATCCCCGCTGCCCTCCAGCGTGCAATGTAGGCCATTCTTTGCCAACCAAGCTCGGCATGAGACATCTTGGGTATTACCTAACTGAGGGGTTGCCACCCGCTTGCCGCGGAAATCAGCCGGTGCCTTGGGCTCAAAGCCCGGCCGCACCATCAGGGCTGCCCCGCCGTTCACGGCCCCCGCCAGCAGCCGCACCTCGCGCCCGGCGGACACCGCATAGGCGTTGATGGCCGGGCTGGGGCCGACATAGGTCAGGTCCACCGTGCGCCCGAAAATGGCCTCCATGGCAGAGGGACCTGCGTTATACGTATACCACTCGAAGTGGAAACCCGGCAGGTAGCGCTCGAACCAGCCCTCCCCGTGGCGTGCCATGTTGCGCGCCACCAAGGCCTGCACGTGGGTGATATTAGGGAAACTCCCCATACGGATCACCTTGCTGTGCACATCCTCCCGGTTGCAACCTGCTAACAGCAGCGCAACCGTGACAAGCATCACCATTCCGGCCAAAAACCTCTTCATCCCCCACATCCTACCACACAGTCTCTATACGGTCAAGCAGCAAATGCAGCATGCCGCTTTTCTTTTGTGCGACACCTCGCGCGGGGCGGCTTCTCCGTCATTCCCGCAGATTGAACTTGCACCGGGGTGGGGCAGGGTGTACAATGAGGCAGCTATGCAAAGAATCCTCACCATCATGATGGCCGGCGCGACGGTGCTCGTATGCCCGGCGCAGGAGAAGTCGCCGGAGGTGGCGCGCTGCTTGGAGAGCTACATCGGCAACAGTTTGGCCCCGGTGCTGCACGAATGGCAGGAGAGAAGCCATCGGCAGGGCTTGGCTTTTTCGGCGGAGGAATTTGTACAGCAGATGCAGCAGACTCTCGAAACAGGCGAGGCACCGGCAGGGGCGCACCCGGCTGCGGTGGATTGCGCAAAAAAATATCTGCGTTTTGCCGAGGGGGATTTCAACCCCGCTGCGGCCATGCAGTTGCTGCGGGCCAATCTGGCGCGTGCTGCGGCGGATGCCCCGGCCATGCGGCGCGAGTGCGAGCGCTGCGATGCTCTGCTCATGCAGCAGTACCGCTCCCTCTCGCTACGACGCGAGCAGGAGCGGGAGAAGGAGCTGTTGCGCCGGCAGGCCTCGGCCCCGGGGGTGAGCGTTTTCCCTAACGGGGTGCTGTTGCAAACGGAGTCCGGTAATACGCTTTTTTCACAAGCTAACCGAGTGACTGTGGAGCTGGGTGTTGCCTACTACACGCGCCGCACCCTCCCCCTGCGTTTCGAGGACCTGCCCCGGAGCATTCAGGAGGTCGCGGCACAGGTGCCGACAGGCTCGGCATGGTCTTTCTCCATCCCCGGGGAGGTGGAAGGCGCGGCGGCCGAGCGGGCCGGGGAAGGCAGCCGCCTGCTTGCTCTGCGTCTCGGTAATCAGATCAGCGTGCTCGGTGGGGAGGCTCGTTTGCCCTCTGCTTTCGCCGTTCAACCCGTGCCGGAAGGCGCCCCGCTGCCTCTCATTCGACTGCGCGTGTGGCGCGAGGATCCCGAGCACCCTTACCGCGCTCCCGCCGATGACTTTATGCACCTGTGACAGGGAAGGCCCGCTTGCGCGCATAGGCCTCGCTCCCATGCAGGATGTGACGGACCTCGCGTTCATGCGGACTCTTCAACGCCTCGGTTCACTGCCGGATTTCTTTGTTACTCCGTACTTTCGCAGCACCCCGACCACCTGTGCCATGGGTGAGGAGAATCTGCGCTGCATTCGTGAGAATGAGACCGGTGTGCCCATCTTCGCCCAGTTGGCGGGCAGCGATCCCGACGCCTTGGCCCGCGATGCCGAGCGGCTTCTCTCTCTGCCCATCGCCGGCATTAACCTGAATGCCGGTTGTCCTTCCCCGCTGGTGAATCGCCACCACGCAGGGGCGGGTTTGTTGCGTGACCTGCCGCGCTTTTCCCGCTGCTTGGCAGCCCTGCGTCGGGTGGTGCCGCGGGGGATGTTCAGCGTCAAGTGCCGCCTCGGCTGGGATTCCCCGGGGGAGTTTCCCCGTCTGCTGGAGTTGCTGGCCGATGCCGCACCTGATGCGTTGATGGTGCATGCCCGCACGCGTCGCCAACTGTACGGTGGCTGTCCGAATGCGGATGCCGCCGCCCAAGCTGTCCGCATCCTTTCCTGTCCGGTTCTCGGTAACGGTGATATTACGACACCGCAGCAGGCCGCCGACTGGCTGCGCATCACCCCTGCCGGCATCCTCATCGGTCGCGGGGCCGTTCGCAATCCTTTCATCTTCCGCATGCTCCGCGGTGGCCCCGCACCCTCCCGCGTCGAGATGGCATCCTACTTCCTCTCGCTCTCCGAGGAAATTGCCCGCACCCTGCACACACGCCGTACCCCCGCCGGGCACTGCAACCGTCTCAAAAAATACCTCGCCTTCTGCTACCCGGACTTTACCCCGGAGCAGGAATACATCCTCCGCCGCGCCACCGATATCGACACCATGCTTCGTATTCTCACCGCCCCCGCATCGTAGGGCGCCCTCTGCATTCCAAATGCTGTAGTCAAGTCTAATCTCTTTTTTCTTGAGGAATCAAGCCTTTCTGTTCCTCCTCTTCGACATCGGATGTGTGGCTGTGTCGGGGAGTTTAGGGGCTGTTGCCGTAGCTGCTATTGCTGTCACGATGCTCATCACACGCTACCACTTGGCCGTTGAGCCGAGTGTTGAGGAAGCGAGGGTACAGGTATTTCACAATTGTCTCGTGATTCTGCCCACCTGTTTCCTCTTTTTACTCTGCCGAAAAACAATGGCCGGTATGCGTTCGGATGCCTTCCCGGGGCGGCTCTTCATCTATCTGGGTGGACTCTCCTTCTGCGTCATGCTGCTGGAGGAAAACGCCCGCGCCATCATGCGCGAGTGTTTTTTCCCGCACCTTGAGCTCACCGGCGCGCTGCGTTGCTTGGTCTATGTGGTCGGTGCGTACCTCATGGCCGCCGCTGCGGGAGCTATCCTTAAACTCATTCCGGGTGTGAAGAAGCTGGTTTGATTAGTCTCCGTTTGCCGTAGGGTTGTTCGGAGAATACATCTTTTCACTTTTTTCGTGATTTGTGTTGACATATGACCCACCCGGTGCTATACTCTCCTCGTTGGGGGGAGCTCGGGAGGAAACGCGGCTCGTCTAGGACGTATCAGCGAGGGTAAACATGATCGCCCCGCGTCCCGAGCTCCCCAGGTTTTTCTTTCTTCTGCCCGGAATGATGTGGGTGTCAGGCTCGGGTGGAGGTGTTGTGTACAGAGTGCTCGCGAGGACTTTGTAACGCAAGGGTAGTGGGGGGGGGATGAATTGGAAATGGCGCGCATGGAAGCGTTGTGGGGGTGTCTGAGTGCACGAATGTAGACAGGAGACACTGATTGCGACTGTTCGCCGTATCCGTAGGGCCGGACATTCATGAAGCCATCCCTGCCATCCTGCTTCCTTTTCTTTTTGTCGGTACTCAACCCATATGCACAAAACATGTGCACATCCCTTATACTCGCCTTTCGTACGCTCTACAAGCCAAAATTCAAAAAGCCCCGGAATTGGGGGCTTTTTTGCATCGTTTCATACGACCTCGTTTGATAACTGTGTGTCGGGGCGACAGTGTGCAAAAGTGTTGATACTCAACGACTTACGCAAGAACGTACACTGAAAACGTACACACATCTCCCCCTTTTTCTCTTTTTGTGTCATACTATACGCCGCATGCACCGCCTCGCAGTCAATGCCGCCCTTGCATGCACTGCGCGGCACTGCGTGCTGCCGCTCGGATCCATGCCTTGACGCACACCTCGCCTCCTCCTTCTCCACCTTCACCGCCTGCACCTGATGCCGGCCCTCCTCACTTGCCTATACCTCCACCCTGCACTAACGCCGGAGGTGTAGCAAGCGGAGATCCTGCTCGCCCTTCACCTCCTCCAGCCGGAGATCTCGGAGGTGCACTTCACCGTGGATCTGCACCTTCTCCCGCCTCCCCCTCAACCCTCATATCCCCCCAAGATCTCCTGCACCACCTCACCCACGGGCAAGCCCTCCACCTCCCGCTTCTCACCCGTCAGCATACCCCTCCATGCCCTCAACTCCGCCGCAAGCCTCACCGCCCCCATACGGTCCACCTCCCGCACCGCCTTCCGGAATAGCCCCGTAAGCCCCTCCTGCAACTCCCGATCATCCGCAATCCGCCCCCGCATATCTCCCCGCACCTCCGCCCGTATCTCCTCCAGCACCTCGGATGCCGCTCGGATCTTCGCCCTGTCCGCTTCACTCACCCCCGCCTTACCCTTCACCACCACCACCCCCAACCTATCCGCAAGCCGCTTCGCCGCCATGCGCAAAGCACCCGCCTTCATGCCCTCGGCCCGCTTATGCGTCCTGCGGTACGCCTCCGCAAGGCTCACCCCGCCCCGTACCAGCTCGGCAAAACTAGTCTTCTCCTCCGTCATGGCAACGTCGCATAACCCCGAAAAAGCGTCACAACGCGTCACACCTTCCCTAAACCCAACCTTGCCCAATACCAAAGATCCTCATCATCTGCGCGAACCTCATCTCCACACCCCTCCGGTATTCATTGCACCTCGCATGCACCATGCTCCTTCCTTGCTCCGTCAGCCCATACAGCCGGCCCTCCTTCTTCTCCTTCGGGTCGGCATACCGATACTCCACATCCCCCGCCTCCTCCAGCTTGGCAAGCAAGTAATAGCACGACTCCCTACTCATATGCACCTTCTTGTGGATCTCTCGCACATTCATCCCGCCCTTGCTTCGATACAGCAAGCACATCACCACCACCTGATGCACTGATCTTCCGCCTCTGGACAATAACCTCGGAAGCACAAACATATCAAGCACATCTCGCCCCCAGTGCTTAACCCGCCAAGAATCCACGACATTCTTTCCGCGCTCCGTCAATGAGAACGCTCTCCCCAACTCATTGTCAAGGCAGATATAACCCTCCTCCTTCAGCTTGGCAAGCAAAGAATAGAACGCACTCTTCCCTATGCCCAACTCCTCCTTCATACCTCCCGCACTCATGCCGAACGCGCTTCGGTACAGCAAGCACATCACCGCCACCTGCTGCACCGATATCCCGTCGCGGATCAAGAACCTCAAAAGAACATGTACGTCATGCGCATATCTCCTGAAATCCGTTTCTTCTTTCTCCGGGTCCTCCATGGCCCCACTATACCACCCTCCGCCCCTCGCTGTCAACACTAAGAATGCTTCTGATAACCCCACATCCTCCCGCATGCACCCCTCCACCTCCCGACACGTCAAGAAGCACCACCCCGCCTCACCCTCCATGTCACACAAAAGCGAGACAAATGTCCCACAAGAAAGAGACAAAAGCGTGACCCACCACTGCCGGCACTAACGCTCCCACCGTCACCATAGTTACGCTTCCACCGTAACCACCACACCCACACCATGCGCGCGGCCCCACCGCCCGAATGCCACCACCACCTGCTATGACTCCCCCGCGTCTGACTCTACGACGCCCCCACATCGTCTACAGCGTCGCCGGCAACCCCACCCGCACAACATACCCCGCAAGGACCAAAAGCCCCACCTGCACCCCTTCCTGCACCTCCTGCGCCCCCACACACCGCCGGCAATCCTCCACCTTGCCCGCAGAAAAGCGCAGAATGCCCCTTCCTGCCACCTTCACCCCACACCCCGCACACCTAAGCCAAAAGCCACCGCAAGCCCCGTGTAGCCCCTCCTGCACCCACTCCTGCCCGCAATACACCACTACCGCCCACCAAGACATATCCCCCACACTCCCCGCTGCACCACCTGCAAGCACCTTCTCCTCCACCACGCGCACACCCTCACCCTCAAGCACCTACACCACCACACCACACCCCGCCCGACTGCACCACCCACTCCTGCACACCTCCACCACCACCCCGCCGGCCCCTCCGGCGGCCCCTGTACCGCCTCACCACCTCCTCCCGATACACTCACCCCCACACCCACGCAAGCCCCGCCACGGCCCTCCTGCGCCCTCCTGCACCCCGCGCAATCCGCAAGCACCACACCACCGCCGGCGCATGCTCCACCTCCTCCATGCCGCCACCCCGCATGCACGCGCGCGACACGCCGCGCCTGCATGCTTGCT
The DNA here is from genome assembly GCA_004557455.1 of Akkermansia muciniphila. GTDB lineage: Bacteria > Verrucomicrobiota > Verrucomicrobiia > Verrucomicrobiales > Akkermansiaceae > Akkermansia > Akkermansia muciniphila_D. The sequence goes on from SFDX01000014.1 coordinate 63,464, forward strand.
CCGCGATACCCACCCGCTTCTACCCCTGCACACCACCTCCCGCATTCATGCCACCATACCTCCTCCATGCCTCCCACCTCCTCGCCACGCTCACGCCGTGGCGGCTTGCCTCACTCATTATCGCTGTCTCGTGTCGCTCCTTTCGTCGCTGCATAGTGCCGCCGCTGCCCGCGGCGGGGTGGGGTCAAAGGGGCGGGCACACCCGCCCCTGCCTTGCCCGCTTTTCGATAACGCATTCGGTAACGCGTTCGCGTTATTTCGTCTGTTCGCTATCCGACGGGCGCTCGTGGCGTGCGCGCGCGATATAACATACCGCATTAGAATCAGACTTCTTATGTTTTCCTTAGAAGAGAGAGAAGGGGCACGCACTCTTAATCTTATCTTTCTCTTCTCTATTTCTATCTCTTACTCTTCTCTATCTCTATCTCTGTTCAACGTGGCGTTCAACATAACGCTGAACGTAGCGTTCATTTTATTCTCTATCAATTCAACATTGATTCTCGCGCTGCGGATGATATGCTTTTACCCTTATGAAATATGGCATTTACAGCTAAGGTGGTATCCCCTTCTCGACACCGAGTAGTCCTTTCTTGGTCAGACTAACGGGGCTGAATGTATTGTTGCATTTTCTATCGTCTGTGTCAAGCCT
>SFDX01000071.1 GCA_004557455.1 Akkermansia muciniphila
CCAAATGCCCGACTAGAACAGCAATGTACATGCCCACATCATACACCACCCTCCCCCACTGTCAAGCCGTATCTCTGCCAAGCCGCATTTTTCTCCCCCGGGCGGCTAGTCATAAAAGAGCACGGCGGCTTGGAGGATGTCGCGTACAATGGTGGGGATGTCGGTGTCGGTGGTGTTGAGACGCATGTGAGCGGTAGCCTCGTAGAGGGGGCGGCGGCGGAGAAGGAGTGAGGTGAGGGTAGCGGCGCGGTCGGAGTTTTGGAGGAGGGGACGGTTGTTAGCGCGAGCCGTGCGGGCAAGGAGGGCAGGGACATCGACATTCAGCCAGACAACGAAGCCCAGGGAGCGGAGGATGGCACGGTTCTCCGGTTTCAGGACAATACCGCCGCCGGTGGAGATGATGCAGTTCCGCTTCTCCGGGGAAGCATGGTGATCCGCTAGGTAACGCAGCAGAGCCGTCTCCAGAGCACGGAAGCGAGCCTCGCCGAATTCGGCAAAGATATCCGGTATCGACTTACCGATCTGCTCCTCGATAACAAGGTCCGTATCCAACAACGGCATTCCCGTTTGCTTACTGAGCTCACGGCCGATGGTAGACTTACCGCACCCCATCAACCCGATGAGGATGATGGGGCGCTTAATCCGGGATACGGGAGAGAGAGCAGCCATGGGCTCAAGCTTCCTCCTCGTCGTCACCGAAGGGGATGCAGCCGTAGAAGACAACCGCAGCCGGCCCGGTGAGGGTCACATCGGTAAAACCACCGTCCGGGGTACGGGTGAACGCAACGGACAGGGTATCACCGCCCGCGACATCGAGGCTGATGGGCGAAGGCGCGCCGGTGAGAGCAGCGTGCAGCAGAGCCGTCGCCGTCATCCCGGTACCGCAGGCCAAGGTCTCATCCTCCACCCCGCGCTCATACGTGCGCAACTGCAAGTGCTGCGGCGCAAGCACGGTCGCAAAATTAGCATTCGTACCGGCGGGAGCGAAAGCCTCGTGATAGCGCAGGAACGCCCCGCAGCGGCGGATGTCGATATCCTTCACCGAGGGAAGGAAAGCCACGGCGTGCGGCACACCGGTGTTGATAAAATGCACGGGAGCGGGAACCGTCTCGGAAGCGGCCAAAGCATTGAGCTTCATATCCTTGGGAGCGGTAAGCTGAATGGTAACCGAACTGTCATCATTAATGACACCCTTCACCAAACCGGCCATCGTCTCAAAGGTCACCTCCGACACCTCCCCCTCCGACAGCAGGCTGTAGAAGGCCGTAAAGCAGCGGGCACCGTTACCGCACATCTCGGCCTCCCCGCCATCGGAATTATAATAGCGCATGCGCACATCACCGCCCGCCTGAGCAGGCTCTGCGGCAATCAAGCCATCGGCACCGATACCGAAGCGACGGTCACAAAAGGCAGCGATCATCTCGCGAGTCAGGAGCTCGCTGAGAGACAAATCCCGGTTGTCGACCATCACGAAATCATTGCCGGCACCGGTCATCTTAATGAAATTCAGTTCCATAACAGGGCGCATTATAACAGAGGAGAGAACGATATGCAAGCACCGACTCAATTCTTTTTGGCATAGCGGAGGAAGGTCCACCCCTTCTCCTTCAAAAGCTGGTCATACCACTGCTGCGAAATAGGCAGGCTATCGACCGCGATCTTGAGGTACGCCTCCGCACGGCTCGCATCCGGGGGCGTTCCCTCGCAGCCCAAGGCCGCCAGCGCCGCAATGAGAGCATCCGCCTGAACATAGCCCAGGGAGCGCGCCTCCCCCAAGTAATACACCGCACGGCGCATATCCGGTGCCACCCCGGGCGCGCCGTTGAAATTGAGCGACGCCAAGGCCTTGTAGGCCGAAACCGACATAGAATCCGCCGACTGCTTCAGCAGAGCCAGCCACTTGGCCGCCTCCTCCGGAGACGACGAGGCAAGCACCCGGCAATAGGCATAACCCGCGGTGCCATTCAGATCCCCCAACTCAAACGAGCGCTGCATCAGCCCCGTAATCAGCTCCGGCGTAATCCCCGTGCCACCGCTCTCGCCGCAGATTTCCGCCAACACACGGCAAGCATCCCCGGAGCCCAACTGCGCCGCAGCGGCCAGCAGATCCACGGTACGCACGGCATCCCCCTGCCCTGCGGCCACCTTACCGGACATGCACAGAGCCTCCGGCCAATGGCGCTCCGTCGCTAACTTCAGATAGGGCGCAGGGTCCTCCGAGAGGTCCCCACTCTCCTCCGAAGAATAGAGAACCGCCAAACGGAAAGCCGCCGAGGCACTGCCACTGCGGCCGCGATCCAGCTCATACTTCATCTCCGGCGTATCGAACTTCCCCGCATCGATGCGACCGCTGACCATCATGTAGATAGCGCGGGCTCGGGCACTGCCCTTCTTGCAGGCCTCCTGCAGGTAGCGCAGAGCCTCCTCACGGTTAGCCTCGCAACCTATCCCGGAGCCGATGAGGTTGGCACACGCGATACAGGCAGGCAAATAGCCACGGGAAGCCGATGCCCGCAGAAGCTTGAGCGCCTTGGCAAAATCCGGGCCGGGGAGGGACACCTCCCCCTTCAACTCGCGTTTATCAAGCTCGCGCCTAGCCGTCCAGTACTGCGAGACAGGCTCCCCCTTCTCCGCAGCAGCGGCAAGCACGCCGTCCATGCTAATCCAGTTACCCGTACTCTTGGTCAACAGAACGGCCACGTTGTAAAAGTCCTCATCATTCTCCCGCAGCATACGCTCCAACTCCGCGGACAAAGCAGCCGTCAGGTCGACGGAGGTCGGCGCGGGAGCCGGGGCAGCCTCCTCGGCGGGCATGGGCTCCGCAGCGGGCGCAGGCGCAGCCGGCAGGGGGGTCTCCAAATCCGGCACCGCAGCCGTGCAGACGGCCGGCTCATCCGGAGTCTCCGGCTTCTCCTCCGGCGCAGGGCCGGGCTCGGCGGGAGCCTCCGCAGCTTCCGGCGCCTCGGGGGCGGTCTCGGCAGGCTCTGCGGGCTCGGCAGGAGTCTCCTGCGCGGGAGCGGGCTCGGCGGCAGGCGCGGCGGCCTGTGTTACCGGCGCGACCGGAACCGTCGTCTCCTCTGCGGGAGCGGGAACAGCCGGGGCCGGCTTCTCATCCCTGCAGGATGAGAGCACCAAGGCACCGGCCAACAAAAGAGGGATCTCGAACTTCATGGCAGGCATTGTAACGAAAGAGCAGCACGAATGCAAGCGCTTTTCACGGCTGTACGGCAGGGTTCGCCGCCTTACCGGCCCATTGCAGACACTCCTGCGGCGTTTCGCCTGCCTTCGGCTCGACCAGCGCGGGGAAGGAAACAGACCTGCCGCCCCAGTGGCGATCGGGGTCAACCGTGGGGCAATTATACTCGGCATACACCTCGTAAGGCGCATACAGAGGCAGAGACCGCGGCCAGATCCAGTTACCATCCGCCAGATTCACCTCGCAGGAGACCGACTTCCCCGGGGCCAGGGTACGCGGCTCGGCAGCAGGGGCAGCGGACGCAGGGCCATTGTACACAAAACGCAACTCCGCCCCCGAGGGGTCCAGCACATAGAAAGAGAGAGCCCCGCACCCCGCCCCCGGCTGCATGGGCGGCGCCAAGCGCAGAGTCTGCCCGGTCTTATTCTTCAGGCTAACCCGGAACTGCCAAGCCTTTCGGTGGCGCAACTCCGTCTGCACAGCATCCGTGCAGACGGCCTCGATATCCGCCTCCGCACTGTACCACTCCGGGTAGTGCTCCCCCACATAACTCACACCCGTGCGCAGAGAAGCGCCCCCGAACACGCGCCACACCGCCAGATAATCCTCCGGCTCGCCCTTGAAGAAACCGAGGCTCAGCTCATAGCTGCGGCTGCCGTCCTCCATCTCCGACTCCTGCAAGCGGCAGGAGCGCTCCGTCATCTCCTCCGGGTCATTCCAGGGATTGGCCAACCCGGCCACATCCAGGGGAATGTTCACGCCATCCACCTCCAGGTAGGCGCCGGTGAGCACGCGCGCCGGCGGGCAGGTACGCGTACCGAACCACAGCGCCCCGCGGTAAGAGCACAAACCCTCTGCCGGGGCGGGTTCATCCTCGGTCTCGCAGGTCTCCGCCACCAGCGTCAGGCGCACGCCCTCCCGGGGCTGAAGCTGCACCCGCTCCTCCGCCGCCGTTGCCGCCGCAGCCGGCAGCAGACACAAGCACATCCAAGCCGTTTTCATGGCGTCTTATCTGTAGGAATCGCGGTAAATCTGCACGCAGTCCTCCAAGCTCAGGGGCGCGGGGTCATTCACAAAGAGGAAGCCCATGGCATCCATGGCATTCTGCGCCATGGACGGGAACTCATCGGGCGTGATGCCGTAGTCGCTCATGCGCAAGTCCGCCACACCACAGGCCTGCTGCAGGTCGTGCAGGGCCGTGATGAAGTCCATAGGCTGCGCGGCGTCCTGCTTACCGAGCGCCTGCGCCATGCGAACGAAGCGCTCCGGGCAGCAACCGCGGCGGATGAAGTGCGTGTAATAAGCCAAGCTGATCATGATGAGCCCCGCCCCGTGCGGCAGCTCCTGGTGGTAGGCAGAGAGCGCATGCTCCAGGGAGTGCTCACTCGTACAGCAGCCCACCACCATCTGCACCCCGGAGAGCCAGTTGGCGAAGGCCATGCGCTCGCGGTTCGGCAGGTCGGCGCCGTCCCGCACCGTGGCAGCCAGACTGCGGCCCACGTTCTCAATGGCCGTAATGCTGAACATCTCGCTCACCAAATTGCGCGTGGAGGCAATGTAGCCCTCCGTGCTGTGGAAGAGGGCATCGAAGCCCTGGAAAGCCGTGAACTTCGGCGGCACGGAGCACATCAGCTCCGGGTCAACCACGGCCAGCTTGGGGAAGAGTCCGTAGCCGAACACAGCGGTCTTCTCCTTTGTCTCCGGGTTGGTGATTACGCCGCCGGCATCCGTCTCGGACCCCGTACCGGCTGTGGTGGTAATGGCCACCAGAGGCAGCGGAGCGTGCGCCGGGGACTTGCGTTTGCCGGTGCCGAAGAGAACGTAGTCCCACAGGTCGCCGTCGTTGGTGGCTACCAGCGCGATGGCCTTGGCGGCATCCATGCAGCTACCGCCGCCCAGGGCAACGATGAAGTCGCAACCGTGCTCACGGGCAACCGCACCGCCGGCCATCACCGTGTCCTTCAGCGGGTTGGGCTCCACACGGTCAAAGACCACAGCTTCCGCTCCCGCCTTGCTCAGCTCCGC